>DLRW01000050.1 GCA_002501205.1 Flavobacteriales bacterium UBA7878 | reverse complement strand
TGCCGGTGGGGTTTTAGCCGCCTACATTGGCTTTTTAGGAGGTGGTGATATCATGCAACAAACCTTCTTTGCCAAGCATTTAATTGCAGCATCGGTAATGAGTGCACCGGCTGCGGTGGTGGCTGCTAAAATCCTGCTCCCTGAAACCAAGGAGGTGAATAATGAAATGCACATTGAGTCGACCAAAATTGGCGGCAATGCCCTGGAAGCGATCACTAATGGAACCACCGAAGGTTTAAAATTAGCGGTAAATGTTGGAGCAATGCTTCTGGTTTTCATTGCGTTGGTGGCGATGTTGAATGCCATCCTGACCAATTTTATTGGTGATGTTACCGGATTAAATGCCTGGGTATCGGATCTTACTGATGGTCAATACGACGGTTTCTCAATGGAGTTTATTTTGGGTTATACTCTGGCACCTATTACCTGGTTAATGGGCGTAGCTAAGGAGGACATTTTCTTAGTGGGTCAATTGCTGGGAGAGAAAACCATTCTTAATGAATTTGTGGCTTATGTTTCCCTTGGAGATTTAATGCAAGGGGGGGCCTTTAAATCTCAGAAGTCGATCATTATCGCCACTTACATCCTTTGTGGCTTCTCCAACTTTGCCAGTATTGGTATTCAAATTGGGGGGATTGGCTCCTTAGCACCATCGCGTCGTGGTGACCTTTCCAAACTCGGCTTTAAAGCTTTGATCGCAGGTACTATGGCCAGCCTCTTTACCGCGGTGATTGTAGGGATGATTATCTGATTTAATTACCTTTAGACAAAGCAATTTCCCTTGTCTAAAGCTGTTTATCTAGTCTTTGCCCTTTTCGGCTTTACGGCCTGCCAGAATTCTGGGGCCGATACTGAGCTGCCTAGTACTCAAACATCAGCCGAAAGACAAGAACCAAGCCCTGAAATAATAAGCAGTCCGCCTCCGCGTGACACTCTTTGGCATTGGGAAGTAGCCAGTTCTTATCCGGATAGTCTGTTTTACCTCAGCGACAG
Organism: Flavobacteriales bacterium UBA7878; assembly: GCA_002501205.1. Taxonomy (GTDB): domain Bacteria; phylum Bacteroidota; class Bacteroidia; order Flavobacteriales; family Schleiferiaceae; genus Croceimicrobium. The sequence goes on along the minus strand of DLRW01000050.1, from coordinate 2,090 downwards.
CACTAATAGCTGGAAACTCATTCCCATTAGTAAAGCGGATTATAAGCGCTATGAAAGACTTTATAAAAGTCAGGATCTGTTCAAAGAAGAAGCAACAACCTATGCTGAATATACCAATTTCTGGGTTCCCACACAAAAGCATTTTGTGCACTACGACAATCAGGTCCAAAATCCAAATTGGCACTCCAAGGATTGGTATTACTATTATTTCGGCTATGCTCCGAACTTAAAACTTCACTTTGCCGGCAGAAGCAGGATTGTTGGACAAAGCCTGATCATAGACAGCATCAGCGGAAAGCAATTTGTATTAAATGGCAATTACGATGGCGCCTGGACTCAATTAATCCCTGCTCTAGGAAAGGATCAATTTATGCTTTTGGGTGAAGATTCTTACAGCGGCCAGGGCTTTAGTTTAGTGCAGGTACAAATGATTAGAGCTGGCGATAGCCTGCATTTTCACAAAGCGGGGCAATTTCAAACTAATCAATTCTATCCCCTAGAACTGGTATGGATCAATCGTAGGGACTGGGCCTTGCAATGCTTGGAATACCAAGCCGATATGTATCCGGATAAAAGCGATCCCGACACGCTCTATTTTAAATCCATCCGAAACTAAGCCATGGCTTTCTGATAAGCCTTTTCGTATTCGGGTAAGAGTTGTTTCCAATCAAAACGTTCTGAAAAATCTTCAGCACGATTTCTTTGGATAATGCGATAGCGCCGACTCAATTTCACAAAGTCGAGCAGGTAATTGGCTAAATCTTCAATGGCTTGCGATTCGGTTCTGCCTTCTCTGCGCAGCACATGCACCCCATGGTCTACGCCACCGGTATCTTGAGCACTTACATAGTTCCCAAAACCAGAAAGGTCGGAAGTTACGGTTGCTACTCCCCGCGCTATACATTCCAAGGGCGTATAGCCCCAAGGCTCATAATAAGAGGGGAAAATACCCAAATGGCAACCGCGTACAAAATTGCCATAATCGATACCAAATAAAGGATTGGTGCTATTAATAAACTCAGGATGGTATACTACCTTAACTTTATCCTTAGGACTGTTGAACAGCTTTTTTGCCCGCATCTCGTTTAGGATATCATCATTCTGATCATCCTTTAAATTATGAGTGGTGATATAGGGCCATTCATCACTTTTCCAGGACTGAATAGTACGACGATAGCGCAGCTTCCAATAATCATCTACCATGGCCGAGGTATCCGGTAAACGATGATCATCGTCGGAACCTACGGCTGATTCATAAAGGCGCTTTCCAATTTGTTTTTGAATTTCACCTACGCATTTCCGGATTTCTCGCAGTACCCCATTGGATTGTAAAACCTTGGGATTGATAGACCAGGCTTCCTTGTTGGTTACAAAAAACATTACCACCGTTACATCCAATTTCTCTTGCTTCATCCGCTCATTTAAAAGCGCAAGAGCTCTTAAACTCACATCATAGCCTTTATTGCTAAACTCATAGCGGCCAGAAGTAAAAAAATAAAGGGTTTTATCTAGATCAAAATGATAACTGGGAAAGAAATGGCCAATGGTAAAATCATGCAAAACATCTTTAAATTCTTGATGCTTTACCTGCACCTCATGCATGGCCACATAGCGCTTAATATTCAAGCCATTGGGAGTTATCACCTCAGGCTCCTTCCCTAAAAGGTATTTGCATTCCTTGGCGGTGATTTCACTTACCGTACTAAAACAATTGCTGTACTTAGCACTCAATCTTTCAATCTGCACCATGGGTAAAATGCCAAAATGCCGGGCTTCTTTCTCCCAATCGTAACTGGGTAAACGCTTATAAAAAGAGGCATAATTAGAAGCCAGATATCGACCTAATAAGGTTGCATGAGTGGTAAACACCGTACGTATATCCGGATGTTGTTTATGCAAATCTAAAATCGGTAGAGAAGCCATCCACTCATGGAAATGGGCAATCATTTTGGAGCCATGGCCCAGTTCTTTATTCAAGGCTTCCAGGAAACGAAAATTTAAACGCGACCATACGATCATCTCATTGAGGAGATCGTTTTTCGGATCTTTCTCTATCCCATAAAGCTTTTGGTAGTGCTCCTGATATTGTG
>DLRW01000072.1 GCA_002501205.1 Flavobacteriales bacterium UBA7878 | reverse complement strand
TTTAATCCGGGATCACCAAAATCTTCAACAATGGAAACCTGGTAGAAATCCCGATAATGGGTAATTAAATCGCCCTCTGGGATAACTATCGTGTCTGGTACTTCACCGGTCGACTGATAATCCAAGGTATACAATATCGGGTCGAAGGAGGTATTAATCGCTCGGAAAGAACTAATGCCATTGGTATTGATTCCGGCACTGATCCGTAATTCGTTTTGCCCTTCTTTAAGTACTACAGGTATTAAGGCAGGTAATTCGAAGGCGCCTATAATCTCACCATTGGCACTCAGCCAAACGGTAGAAATATTGGTATGGGCCGTACCTTCTTCGGCATAATCGGTTTCCAGATGGAGGGCGTCGATTTGCAAATAGGTAGGTTTGGCAGCTTCGTCGGTAGAGCAACTGCTAAGCCCGTAAAAGAGTGAGCCTAAAAGTAGGCTCCGGAGTATAATTTTTGCCATCTCTTGCTATTACGCAATGAGGTTGAGGTTTAGTTCGATCTTGTGAAGGATTTCATGGGCCACTTGCAAGGCACGATATCCATCTTCAAGACTAACGCTCACTTCCTCTTTTTTATTGATTGCGGATGCAAAAGAATGTAATTCTTCTTGAATAGCGTTGATTGGAGCGCATTCTGGTTGTTCAAAATAGATTTGTTTCTTCTTTCCATCCCCTAAATCCATGATCATAGCATAGGGATCTTCCATATCTATTTCGTTTTTCATTCGAATGAGTTCGCTTTTCTTTTCCAGAAAATCTACCGTGATATAGGCATCTCTCTGGAAGATACGGGTCTTACGCATGTTTTTTAAGGAAATGCGACTGGCCGTAAGATTGGCCACACAACCATTATCGAATTCGATGCGGGCATTGGCAATGTCCGGACTGTCACTTAAAACTGCTACTCCACTGGCGGAAATTTTCCGCACATTGGATTTAACCGCATGTAAAACAATATCCAAATCGTGAATCATGAGGTCTAAAACTACCGGAACATCTGTACCGCGAGGATTAAATTCAGCCAGGCGATGTGTTTCGATAAACATGGGATTCTGAATCTGATCTTGCACCGATTGATAGGCAGGGTTAAACCTTTCCACATGACCAACCTGCGCTTTTACGCCTGCTTCTTCGCTCAGCTTAATTAGCTCACGGGCTTGCTCCGGAGTTTCGGTAATGGGTTTTTCAATGAAGAAATGCTTCACCTTTCGAGCGGCCTTAACTCCTAAGTCGAAGTGATTAAGGGTAGGGGTCACGATGTCTACTACATCAGCGGCATCCATTAAGGCATCCATATCAGTATAGGCTGGAACGCCTAATTCTTCACTCACAATCTGAGCCCTTTGTGCATCCGGGTCATAAAATCCTACGAGATGGTATACTTCAGCTAAATTCTGAATACATTTCAAGTGAATTTTCCCAAGGTGCCCGGCACCTAAAACTCCGATTTTTAACATGCTTCTAATTCTGCCTCAAAGGTAAGGTAAGGCTTTCACTTGTTCGGATGCAGGCTCTTGGAACTGTTCACAAAAAGCTGTTTATTTTTATAAATCAATGAAATTTCTTCGGGGGGGAATTAGGATTTTTGTGGAGTGGGAGATTTAGCACGACATCGCGGCAAACGCAATAAATTGGTGAAGCTCTTAATTGAGAAGGGCATACGCGACCGAGAAGTTTTAAAGGCGATCGGAAAAGTTCCGCGTCACTTGTTTATCGATTCCAGTTTCGAAGAATTCGCATATCAGGACCAGGCATTTCCAATTGCCGCCGGCCAAACCATTTCACAACCTTATACCGTTGCCTTTCAATCTGAAAAACTGGCTCTTAGCCCGGGGCAAAAGGTTTTGGAAGTTGGCACCGGAAGTGGGTATCAGGCTGCAGTGCTCTGCGAAATGGGGATGAAAGTTTACAGCATTGAAAGACAAAAGGAGCTTTTTGATGCGACACGTCCCTTATTGCAAAAGCTAGGCTATACGCTTTATTGCAAATATGGAGATGGCTATGCCGGTTTGCCTAATCATGGACCCTTCGACGGGATTATAGTAACTGCCGGCGCTCCCGAAATTCCCAAAGCCCTCTTGCAGCAGCTTAAAGTAGGTGGCCGATTAGTAATTCCCGTAGGAACCAATGTGCAAAAAATGAAAGTCCTCATCCGCCAAACGGAAAAGGACTTTGAATTACAGGATCATGGGGACTTCCGTTTTGTACCCATGCTGCACGATAAAAATCACTAGAAATCTTCGTCGATTCGGGTGCCGATAAAGAGCAGACCCTTGCCATTGTAATAGAGCTCGTAGTTGAGATCAACCATGGTTTGTACTCCTTCATGCTCAAATCCAAAGCGCAAATAACATTGGTACCAGTTTTTCCATTTGGGATGTGGAGCATAACCGCTTTCAAGAAAAGTGAATTCGGCGCCTTTTAAACTGGCATCACGATATTCTTGAACAAGAAGTCCTAACTTTTTTTCAAACTCGATTTTTTCATTGGCATAGGAATCCTGGATGCGAAGTTTCCACTCTTCTTTTTCGGCCGATTCTAAATCTTGCTCGTCTATCAGTTGCTTCCAGCTTTTAATGCGGATATACTCCAAATGAGGATAAGATCCGGTATCGCTAATCAAGCTGAAAATACCGGCGCCAAACTTTTCGAAGTCGGCCTCGGTCTGAGCTTGAAGCTGTGAAACAAAAAGGAATAAACTGAATAATAGGGTCTTTCGTAGCATTAATTATCTCCGTCTAATAAGTCTCCGAGGCCGCCTAAGATACTACCTTCTCCTTTGCGGCTTCCACCTACTCGGGGAGCAGAGGCAATAATTCGATCGGCCAATCGACTAAAAGGCAAAGATTGTATGAAAACCTTACCTGGCCCTTTTAATTGGGCAAAAAAGAATCCTTCACCACCAAAAAGACTGTTTTTAAGCCCGCCAATAAATTGAATGTCGTAGTCAACGCTAGGCGCAAAAGCCACTAAACAACCGGTGTCCACCCTTAAGCTTTCTCCCGGAGCTAATGTTTTTTCGATAATGGTTCCGCCGGCATGTAAAAAAGCCATGCCATCGCCTTCCAGCTTTTGCATGATAAAGCCTTCACCTCCAAAAAAGCCCACGCCTAATTTCTTGCGGAATTCCAAGCTCACACTTACTCCCTGTGCGGCACAGAGGAATGCATCTTTTTGGCAAATGATTTTTCCACCTTCTTCTCCCAGGTGGAAGGGAATAATTTTACCCGGATATGGGGAGGCAAAGTATACTTTCTTTTTACCCATACCTTGATTGCTATAGGCGGTCATAAAAAGGCCTTCGCCAGTAAGGGCTCGTTTCCCGGCATTCCAAACCTTACCAAAGAAACTATCGTTGGATCCAGAACCATCGCCAAATATGGTTTCCATGGCAATGCCATCTTCCATCATCATCATGCTCCCGGCCTCGGCAATCGCGGTTTCCTGAGGGTCGAGTTCTATTTCTACCGCCTGCATTTCTTCACCAATGAGGCGGTAATCTATTTCGTGTGCTTTCATATTCGGTTTTATTCAAAATTAAAAAGGAGGGGCATGCAAAATTGTGCTCCTCCTTAATTATTGATCTTAATAGCGAAGATTTAATAAAAGCTCGTAGCTCTGACCTTCTGAATCCTCGGGTAGATATATAGTCAGTTTTTCCAATGCTTTCTTTAAGAGTAAATCAGCAACTCCATTACCACAGTCAACAGATATTACTTTTAATTGATGGTTTTTACCAACCTCTACTTGCACCAGGGCTTGCTCATCATGCATTTGCCCTACCAGTTCAGAAGGTATTTGAAAACGGGAACTGATTTGGTTGGCAATTTGATTTTGAACTTTCTGTTCGGTGCTTAAGCTGTCGTTCCCAGCAAATGCGGTACCGGTACTTAGGCATAAAGCCAAGAAGAAGATTTTAAGTGATTTCATGTTTTTTAGTTTTCTATGCTGTTAGTACTGGTATGACACCAATAATTACATTCAAGGAGCTCAGATTAGTGGCTTTAGGATTTTTTTAGGATTTGAGCCTCAACTGATAGCTTTCTGTTATGAGCGTTTTCTTTGCCTTGCTATGCCAGTATTAAGAAATACTTTTGCAGCATGGATGCAGCGATTAAGGCTCAAGTAGAAGCAGGAACCATGCTTCCTTTAATGGAAGAGTTTTATACTATACAGGGCGAGGGATACCATACCGGTAAGGCCGCCTATTTTATTCGCATTGGTGGATGTGATGTAGGTTGCCATTGGTGTGATGTGAAAGAAAGCTGGAATGCAGATTTGCATCCGCCTACCGCTATTGAGCAGGTGGTAGAAAATGCAGCGCATTATTCGAATACGGTGGTAATTACCGGAGGAGAGCCCTTAACCTGGAATATGGGACCTATTACCAAAGCTTTAAAAGCGAAAGGATTGCAGGTGCATATCGAAACCTCCGGTGCCTATCCGCTAAGTGGTACATGGGATTGGATTTGTCTTTCTCCCAAGAAAACAAAACCCCCGGTAGCCGAGGTTTATGAGCAAGCCCATGAATTGAAGGTGATCGTTTTTAATAATCACGATTTTAAATGGGCTGAAGAGCATGCTGCAAGGGTATCGCCCGATTGTAAGCTTTTTTTACAACCCGAATGGAGTAAAAGAGAGCAAATGCTACCCAAGATTAGCGAATATGTAATGGCCAACCCTCAGTGGCAAATTTCGCTGCAAACCCATAAATACATTGGTATTCCTTAGCGGCCGTAATGCTCCTTGATTTCAGCTTTGGCCAGCTTATAGCAAGTGCATTCCGGATCGTGAGCGCCTGCTTTAAAACCGCTACTCATCAGAAATTCATTGACGATTTCGGGGCCGGTAAACTTGAAATGTTGCTTGAAGAGCTTTACCCAAGCCTTGATATCCTGTTCGCCTTGATTAAGCAGCCATTGCTTAAAGCTTCCGTATTCGGATTGAATTTTCTGAATAGCTTGGGCATTGTATATCGCAGCTTTAATCTTAAGTCGATTGCGAATAATCCCGGCATCACTAAGTAAACGAGCCTCATCTTCTTCATCAAAGGCAGCTACAGTATTGATGTCATATCCGGCGAAAGCCGCCTTAAAATTATCCTGCTTCTTAAGAATGGTGATCCAGCTAAGGCCCGCCTGGTTTATCTCTAAAATCAAGCGGCCAAAGAGTGCATTGTCATCTTCAAGGGGAAATCCGTATTGTCTATCGTGGTATTTGCGGTGCAAATGATCTGCAGGTAGGTCCTGCACATAGGCACAATAGCTTTTAGGATTAAGAGCCATTATCCGTTCATACTAGCCAGGAACTCG
>DLRW01000033.1 GCA_002501205.1 Flavobacteriales bacterium UBA7878 | reverse complement strand
ATGGGGATAATTCGCGGCTCGAGGTTAAAGCTCAGGTCTTCGTTTACATTGTAGTAAAAGAGATGGGCATCTACATGGGCATCTACCACATTTAAGGCCCAAATAGCGGCGCCAATAATTAGGGATAGATCGCGCCAATCGCGGTAAATATTTTGCAATTCAACCAATTGTCGATCCGAATAAATTCCTTGATATTGATCCACACCGGAACTATCTGCTCGCATTAAAAAGGCATCCAGATACTGGCGATACAAGCGATGATTATCAATAGCGAAATAAGCACAGGCCCCAATGCCTCCATAAACGATGGGCATTTTCCAATACTTGCCATTATAGGCTTGTCCGGCTCCGGGCAATAGGGTAGAAAGCCAAGTGGCTCTGCTAACTGAATGCAGCTGAGAACTGTCTAAAGGCTCCTTACGGCTATCCTCATAGCTGAGACTATCACTGTTTTGGCCACTAAGCTGGAAGCTAGCCAAACAAATTATGATATGAAGGATGTACTTAGAAATGACCTTAGTTTTGGAGTTGCTCCAGAATACGATCCAGTTCGGCATCATTGCGGAAGCTAATGCTAATTTTCCCACGACCACGCTTGGTACGGCTAAGGTCTACCTTCATCTGAAGCTTTTCAGTGAGGTTTTCCTGAGCTTGAGCATAGTTTTCGGGTAATGGACTAGAGGTGGAGCTTGCTTTACTTTTGCTTTCCGTTTTAGAAGTCTTCAGCTTGCGAACGGCTTCTTCAATTTGACGCACACTCAAATCTTTCTTGATGGCATCATGGTAAAGCTCTACTTGTTCCTCTTCCTGATCTACATTGATTAAGGCTCGGGCATGGCCCATGCTAATCATTTTGTCGCGCAGACCCGCCTGAATCAATGGCTGTAATTTAAGGAGGCGTAAATAGTTGGTAATGGTAGAACGCTTTTTACCTACGCGCTCGCTCATGGCTTCCTGAGTAAGATCACATTCCTCAATCAATCGTTGATAGCTTAAAGCAATCTCAATGGGATCGAGTTCTTCCCTTTGAATGTTCTCCACCAATGCCATTTCCAATGTGGACTGATCATCCGCCAAACGGATATAGGCTGGAATACTTTCCAGACCTGCGATTTTAGAGGCCCTGTAACGACGTTCACCAGAGATAATTTGAAAATTATCCCCCTCAACCTTGCGAACAGTTATGGGCTGAATGATGCCGAGTTCCTTGATAGATACGGCTAATTCTTCCAGCGCCTCAGGGTCAAAAAGGGTACGGGGCTGATCGGGATTGGCCACGATCTGCTCCAATGGGATTTCGGCAATGCTGCCTAATACTTTATCTGCATTTTGGTCTTTACCGGTACTTACATTACCAGTGTCATTTAAAAGGGCGGCGAGGCCCTTGCCCATAGCCTTGCGTTTAGGTGTAGCCATTCAATACTTTTTCAAAAGGATGCTTAGGCTTCTGCCTCGATCGCTTCGTTTTTCTCTAAAAATTCGCGGGCCAAATTTAAGTAATTCTCAGCGCCATTACTGGAAGCATCATACATGATGATGGTTTCGCCATAACTGGGCGCCTCACTTAAACGCACATTACGTTGAATTATGGTATTGAAAACCATTTTACTGAAATGGGTTTTCACTTCTTCAACTACCTGATTGCTCAGACGTAAACGCGAATCGTACATGGTAAGCAGTAATCCTTCAATATCCAGATCAGGATTATGCAGGTTTTGTACGCTCTTGATGGTATTCAATAATTTACCCAAACCTTCTAATGCGAAGTACTCACATTGAATGGGGATAATCACACTATCCGCAGCTGTAAGAGCATTTAAGGTGATCAATCCTAAAGAAGGGGCGCAATCAATAAAGATATAGTCGTATTTATCCTTTACCGTTTCCAAAGAACGACGCAGCATTTGCTCCCGCTGATCTTTGTCGACCAATTCGATTTCTACCGCTACCAAATCAATTTGAGCGGGAATTAAATCGAGATTAGGATTTTTGGTACTTACAATGGCATCGGCGGCATCAATTTCATGCTCCAGGACCTGGTAAGTTCCCACTTTAACTTCGTCTGGATTAAAGCCCAAAGCCGATGTAGTATTGGCCTGAGGATCCGCATCGATTACTAAAACTTTTTTCTCCAGCACGCCCAGGCTGGCCGACATATTTACAGAAGTGGTAGTCTTACCTACGCCGCCTTTTTGGTTGGCAATGGCAACAATTTTACCCATTGATAGAATATTTTGATCTTTTTAGAGCTTCGCTTGTTCCTAATTTTGCACGACGGAACCGCCGTATCGCGCCCGACTTTTTTCGGATGCCTAAAATACAAATCTAATTGCTTAACCTTTCGATTTCGATCGGATTTACAAAGATTATTGAACAAGATGATAACCGTAATTTGTGGAACCCACAGGCCCAAGAATATAACTCGAAAAATTGTAGATAAGTATTGTCAAATGCTCCGCGCCGCTGGGCAGGAGATCAATCTATTTGAACTGGAAGAACTACCTCGCGATTTCGTTTTTGGCGATAGCTTTGGTAATAGAAGCCCTGTTACTGAGGAGATTATCAATACTAAAATCATTCCCGCCGATAAGCTGGTTATTATTAGCCCGGAGTACAATGGCAGTTACCCAGGCGTTTTAAAAGCCTTTATGGATGGTATGGATCCACGACTGTGGAAAGGGAAAAAGGTAGCCCTGGTAGGAGTAGCTTCCGGTCGGGCTGGTAATATCAGGGGTATGGATCACTTGACCCATGTTTTGCATTATCTGCGGATGGAAGTTTTCTCGAATAAAGTACCCATCTCTAAGGTTAATGGTCTTTTGAATGATCAGGGTGAATTAGAGGATGAAGAAACCTTGCGCGTATTGCAAAGGCAGGTGGATGAATTCCTAGAATACTAAATGAAAAAAGCTCCCTTATGAGGAGCTTTTTTTGTGGAATATCTTGAGCTTTTAGATGTCTTCGAAAGAAACATCGGTATAGCCAGCGGTATTATTTTCAAGGGTAGTTTCCAATGCGCCTTCTTCGTGATCGTATTCCTCAGCTCTGCTGTGGAAGTCGGGCTCATGTCGGTCGGAAATTACTTCTTCACCTCTTTTATCGATGATGTAATCGGTAGCGGCATTCAGCATTTCACTGAATTGCTCAAAGTCTTCTTTGTACAGGTAAATCTTGTGTTTCTTGTAGTACACATTGCCATTCTCGGCGGTGTGTTTCTTGCTCTCCGTAATGGTTAAGTAGTAATCGTCAGCTTTAGTCGCCCGTACATCGAAGAAGTAAGTTCTTCGCCCCGCTCTTAAAACCTTGGAATGGATTTCCTCCTGCACGTTTTTTCCTTGATCACTCATCGCAATTGGGTTTATACGGGCAAAGCTAAAAAAATATGGTTTCGTGCATGGATCGAATTTCAAATTGGATTTAGTTTGGAATCCGATTTAACATGGATCGAATTTGAAATTCGATCCAGTTAACCAACTACGAACTATCAACTACTATCTATCCGCTTCCAACTCCAACAACTGCTGCTCGTACATCTCTTGATAGTAACCACCTTCCTGCATTAAGGTATCGTGATTTCCTTCTTCGATGACGCGGCCATTTTCTAAAACCAGGATATGATCCGCATTTTTCACGGAGCTTACACGGTGACTGATAATCAAGCTGGTGCTTTGATCGATCAGTTTCTTGAGGTTGCTAAGGATGGCTTCTTCCGTTTCTGTATCTACAGCCGAAAGGCAATCATCAAAAATAAGCAGGGGTGGAGCTTTAATGATGGCTCGGGCAATGCTCACCCTTTGTTTCTGCCCACCGCTCAGGGTTACTCCACGTTCACCAACTTTGGTTTGATAACCATCAGGGAAGTCCATGATATTATCGTGTACATGAGCATTTTTGGCGGCAGCAATAATTTCTTCTTCCGAAGCGCCATCACGTCCAAAGGCAATGTTCGCTCCAATGCTATTGGAGAATAGGAAAGCTTCTTGGGGTACATAACCAATGTTCTGACGCAGAACATCCAGGTTTACCTGACGGATATCCTGACCGTCTATGAGCAGTTCACCTTCATCCACGTCGTAGAGTCGACCAATTAAATTGGCTACCGTACTTTTCCCGCTTCCCGTTCGGCCTACAATGGCCAGGGATTTTCCGGGTTCTAGTTTAAAGCTCAATTTGTCGATCGCCTTAATTCCTGTATCAGGATAAGTGAAGCTCACATCCTTAAAATGGATTCCGCCTTTAAAGGCCAAATCATCCTCGCTCGGGTTTTTAATTTCAGGTTCCACCCTTAGGAACTCATTAATACGCTCCTGACTGGCCGCGGCTCTTTGCACCAAAGAGGTTACCCAGCCAATGGAGGCTACGGGCCAGGTAAGCATATTCACATAAATAATAAATTGGGCAATTACCCCAGTTTCAATCTTCCCGGCAATGGTTTCTTGTCCGCCAATGTATACCGTTAAAATGGTGGATAAACCAATCAAAAGAATCATTAAGGGGAAGAAGAGCGCATTAATGCGGAATAATTCCTTGTTCCGATCGAAATAGTGATTGGCTTCTTCATTAAAGTCTTGTAAAGATTTATCTTCCCTTACATAGGCCTTTAAGACTCGGATTCCCGAAAAAGTCTCCTGCACAAAGGAGCTAATTGCACTAAGTTGACGCTGCACTTGCTCACTCTTCACATTAATCTTGCGGCTTACATAGTAAATGGAAGTAGCGAGTAAAGGCAGGGGAGCCAATACATATAAAGAAAGCCGTGGACTCCAATAAATCATAATAGGTATGATCAGCAATAAGGTCATACCCACGTTCATGGTATACATAATGGCCGGACCCACATACATCCGTACCCGACTCACATCTTCGCTGATGCGATTCATCAGGTCACCGGTACGATTGCGCTTATAGAAAGCCAGAGAAAGCTTTTGATATTGATCGTAAATTTCATTCTTCATATCGTATTCAATATGCCGGCTTACCACAATAATGGTTTGGCGCATGAAAAACATAAAGAGGCCTTTGAGCAGGCTGGAGCCGATGATAATTACACCGTAGAGAATCAGCTGGTTTCGCAGATCACTGTAATCGAAATCAGGATTTTTATGGTAAGCGGCAATGGCATCTTCTACAATATTGAAACTCTCGCGAACCAGCTCTGCGGGCAAGATGCCGAAGATCACTGAGATGGCAACGAACAGTAAACCAGCCAGAAGCTTCCAGCGGTATTTGTAAAAGTATTTGTTAAGACTGAGGAGGGACTTCATCAATTGTTGACTCAAAAAATTAGCCTAATTTCGCGACCGAAATAGACAGGTCGGCAAAGGTAAAAATTAGGTGGCTTGTCTTACTCTATCTCTCATAGCATTTAAAAATGAACGATCTTAAACTTACTGACTCATCCACGGTAAACGGTGCAGTTTTCTCTGCAAGCGCCTTCAAGGACCACGAACAGGTGGTTTTTTGCAATGACCGTGAGACTGGCTTAAAGGCCATTATTGGTATTCACGACACCACTCTGGGACCGGCATTAGGCGGTACTCGTATGTGGAATTACAATCACGAGTCGGAAGCCATCCGCGATGTTTTACGTCTTTCCCGTGGTATGACCTTTAAGGCTTCCATCAGTGGATTGAACCTGGGAGGAGGTAAAGCAGTAATTATCGGTGACAGCCGAAAAGATAAGACCGATGCGCTCATGCAAAAGTTTGGTGAATATGTAAATTCACTTTCCGGTCGCTATATCACCGCCGAAGATGTGGGTATTAATACTCATGATATGGAAATGGTTAAGAGCAAAACCGACCATGTAACCGGCATTCCGGTAGAAATGGGTGGTTCTGGTGATCCTTCTCCAGTTACGGCTTACGGTGTGTTTATGGGTATGAAAGCTGCCGCTGAATACAAATTTGGTTCCAGCGATTTAGGCGGTAAGCGCGTTATGGTGCAAGGTATTGGCCATGTGGGCGAAACTTTGGTGAAACACTTAACCGAGGCGGGTGCTACAGTATTGATTAACGATATCCACCGCGATCGCATGGAAGAAGTGGCCAGTCAATATGGTGCACAAATCCATGAAGGAGATGTATTCTCAGCGGAATACGATATCTATGCTCCTTGTGCTTTAGGAGCAACTGTAAATCCGGATAGCATTCAAAAATTAAGTGCTCAAGTAATAGCCGGTGCTGCAAACAACCAGTTGGCAGACGAATGGCGCGATGGCGAAACCTTGAAGCAAAAGGGTATTCTTTACGCTCCGGACTTCTTGATTAATGCCGGTGGTTTGATTAATGTATACTCTGAAATCGTAAAATACGATCGCGCAGAGGCCTTACGTCGTACCGAAAACATTTACCATACTACCTTACAAATCTTCCGTACTGCCGAATTGGAGAATATTACTCCTCACCAGGCCGCATTGAAGATTGCCCAAGAACGTATCGAACAAGCGAAAGCCCAGCGAAATTAAAATATGCTCACACGACGCCACCTGCGAATTAAGGTTTTCCAGGCGCTATATGCCTATGCTTACGACCCTCAAAGGGGATTGATTAAAGCAGAAAAGCAATTGCGTCAGTCTATTGACGAGATTTATCGATTGTATCTCTATGATCTGGCTGCTTTGGTATTAATCCATCGCTTTGCCAAGGAGCGCATTGAGATTAGCCGTCAAAAGCGATTGCCCACTCAGGAAGACCTCAATCCGAATTTGCGCTTTGTTGAAAACCGCTTTTTAAGTTGGTTAGAACGCAATCCACGTTTTAAGCAGGAGGTTGAAGATCTGCATATTAAGTTCGGCGATGAAAAGGAATTGATTCGTAAGATATTCCGTGATTTTCTGGAGGACGAGCGTTACCAGCTCTATATGGAGGCTGATCACAATGATCTGAAGGAAGATCGCAAATTGGTGAAATACCTCTACGGTACTTACCTCGCGGAGAATGAAGATTTACACGAGGTGTACGAGGCGCGCAATATGTTTTGGTCTGATGATTTAGATGCAGCCCAAGCCATGGTGGTGAAAACCATTACCAGCTTCGACTCTAAACGCGAACAAGAATCAGCTTTGATTCCTTTGATTAAGAATCAAGAGGATTTAGACTTTGCCCTTAAGCTTTTCCGCATAAGCGTAAATGAAGGGGATAAGTTCGAATCCAAGATTTTGGAAAAAGCCGAACATTGGGAAGGAGACCGTCTTGCAGCTATTGATCAGGTTCTGATGAAAATGGCTTTAGCTGAATTGGTAACCTTCAATCAGATTCCCGTTAAGGTAACCCTTAATGAGTACATCGAATTGGCTAAGCAGTATAGCACTCGCAGAAGCGGTCAATTCGTCAATGGAATTTTAGATAAGCTTCAACAGGAAATGACAGAAGCAGGAGAAATTCGCAAAATTGGCAGAGGTCTCTTGTAGCATAGTTCTTGATGAATCTTTAATATTGCTAACAGTAAAAACAACAAAATGACCAGAAGACTCCTATTTTCCGGCATGATCGGATTAGCTATGATCAGCAGCTCTTGTGATAATGCCGCCAGCAAGATTCGCAATGGTGCTGATGACAGTGCAAGTAGCCCTGCCAATACCAGCAATTCTGTAAACGCCGCAAATCAGAACTCTAATCAGGAAATCAGCGTTAATGTTGATCCTAATGCCAAACTTCCTGAATTTAAATTTGAGAAGGAGAACCACGACTTCGGAACTATCGAAGAAGGTACCTTGGCGAAATACGATTTCGAATTTACCAATACTGGTGAGGCCCCTTTAATTATTTCAAATGCCAGCGGAAGCTGTGGATGTACCGTTCCACAATGGCCTCGTGAGCCTATCGCTCCAGGTGAAACCGGAATTATTCACGTTGAATTCAATTCTAACGGTCGTACCGGAAACCAAGCTAAAACCGTTACGCTTAACGCGAACACCGTTCCTAATAAAAAGATTCTTCGCATTAATGCTATGGTAAATCCAAAGCCTAAGCAAGCAGAAGAGCAACAAGGATAAAATGATGAATTATATTTTTTTACAAGAAGCAGCTCCCGGAATGATGAACAATCAGTTGATTATGTTCGCTCTGGTGATTCTGGTGATGTACGTTTTCTTTTTCCGTCCTCAGATGAAACGTCAGAAGGAGGAGCGTAAATTTCAGCAGGAAGGTATTCAAAAAGGAATGCGAGTAGTTACTAATTCGGGCATTCACGGTAAAATTCTTGAAGTACAGGATAATATCCTGATCATTGAGAGTGAAAACAGCCGTTTGAAGATTGATCGTGCTGCTGTAAGTAAAGAGCAAAGTGCTTCTTATTTGCCTGATGAAAAGAAGGATAAGAAAGCCAAGAAAGAAGAAAAGGAAGACGAAAAATAAATCGTCTAAAGCTTATAAAGGCCTCGGCATTGCCGGGGCTTTTTTATGCAATATTGTATCTTCAACCCAGTGAAACAACAAAGCGAAAACAGAGGCTTTAAGCTGCGCATTCCGCCCTGGCTATTAGATGGAAATACCAGAGTTCGTTTGCTTTTCATCGGCCTTTCCTTAATTCTGTGGTTTTTAATTAAACTTTCCAAAAACGGCTATGTAAGCACCATCGATTTTGCTATCGATTACAGTGACTTACCCAAGGGAATGGTCTTTACTGAAAAACCACCAAAATCCCTGAAAATCAAAGTACAGGGTAGTGGTTATAATCTCATTAAGTACGCCTGGTTCAATTATCGGGATTTAGATGTGGATTTGCAGAATTTGGAGAGCAATCGCAAAGGCCAAAACTATTGGACCAGTGGTTCTTCACGTAATTATCTGGAAGCTCAACTGAGTGATGAAACTACTCGTATTCTGGAGATTCATCCCGATACGGTCTTTTTTAAAATCAGTCAATTATTAACCAAGGCGGTACCCATTAAGGTGCGGTATAATGCGCTCTTTGATACAAATGCTTATATCCTGTATGGTGCTCCAAAGCTGTCGCAGGACTCTGTTTGGGTTGAAGCTCCGGCCAATGTTTTGAATCGATTGGACTATGTTGAAACGGAGCAGGTGAATATTTCTGAAGCTCAGGATAGTCTAGCTTTTGACCTGAAATTGATTGCACCGGATTACCCACATTTACATTTAAGTAAAGAGTTAGTAGCGGTGCAATTGTATTTTTCGGCCTTAACGGAAGGGAAGGTGCAAATTCCGATTACAGCTATTCATTTGCCAGATACAGTGCAAATGGAATTGTTCCCATCTCAAGTAGAACTTACTTTCCGCTGTGCCTTGCGAGACTATAAAGACATTCGACCGGAGGAATTTGAGGTTTATGCTGATTTTGAGGAAATAGCCAAGAATCCTGAAACCCGGTTTTTATCCTTAAGTGCAGAGAATCCACCTTCTCAGATACGCGCCTTACAGTTACAGCCTAAGCGGGTAGAATACCTAATTAGCAAGCCATGATTGTGGGGCTGACTGGTGGTATTGGCAGCGGGAAAACTACCGTAGCACGAATTTTTCAGCAGCTTAAGGTGCCGATATTTGTGGCCGATGAAGAATCGAAAAAGCTGTTGGATACCAATTCGGAACTGCAGGAGCAATTAGTAGAATGGCTGGGTCCTGAACTGATAAAAGAGGGAAAGCTTGATCGTGCTTATATGGCATCGCGTATCTTTAAGGATGAAGAATTATTGAAAAAGGTAAATGCCCTTATTCATCCGGCGGTAGGCCGCGCTTTTCAATCTTGGTATCAAAAGCAAAAGGCACCTTATATTATTCGGGAGGCCGCCATTTTATTTGAGAGTGGTACCCATAAAGATTGTGCGAAAATCATTGTGGTGTCTGCTCCGGAGGAACTACGCCTGCAGAGGGTAGTTAAGCGATCGGGCGAAAGCCCCGAGCAAGTAAAGGCAAGAATGGCCAAGCAATGGCCGCAGGAGAAGAAAGAGGCTTTAGCCGACTATATTATTCATAATGATCATCAGGAAATGTTGATTCCTCAAGTATTGCAAATTCATGAAGATCTTATCCACATCGCAAACACAGGCTGCTGATCGCTATACGATTGAGCATGAACCTATTTCTTCATTAGATTTAATGGAAAGAGCGGCTCAGGCCTTGCTTAGCTGGTTTAACCAAAATATTGATCCATCCAGTCCTATAGTATTTCTCAGCGGAAAGGGAAATAATGGGGGAGATGGTTTAGCCTTAGCTCGTTTATTGAAGACTCATGGATACAGCGATCTTATGGTATTTCTGATAGATCGCAATGGATCTCCTGATTTTGAAGCAAATTTAAATCACCTGCAAAGCGATATCTATCAAGAAGCTCTTGATGAACAATTAAAGCCAGGTTTTTTTTCGGAAGACACAGTTTGGGTGGATGCCCTTTTTGGATCAGGTTTAAATCGAGTTTTGGAGGGTCGATATGTCGATTGGATTCAAGCGCTAAATAAACTGTCTGGCCTGAAAGTGTCCATTGATTTACCTAGTGGCTTAATGGGGGATGCAATTGCGCAAGCTGATTTATCTAGGGTTTTCAAAGCGGATTACACCCTTACTTTCCAATATCCTAAACTGGCTTTGGTACATCCCTATACTGCGGCTTTGGCCGGACAGTTGGAAGTCTTGGATATCGGCTTGCATGCCGATTATCTTCAATCTGCTGAGAGCAGCTTCCATTGGTCGACAGTAGCTGATATCAAGTCGATTATCAAGCCACGTAAAAAGCATAGCTATAAAGGAGATTATGGTCATGCTTATTTATTGGCGGGAAGCCCCAATACTATGGGAGCGGCTTTAATTGCAGCGGAAGCCTGTGCGCGCAGTGGTACGGGTTTAATAAGCTTAAATACCGCTAGAGAAACTTTTACGGCTTGCAACAGCCGTTTGCCGGAATTGATGTTGCAAGAGCGCGGTTCCCAAGCTCCAAGTTTAGATTCGTATCAGGCTGTTCTTTGCGGTCCCGGATTAGGTCAGGATGACGGGGTGAATAGCCTCTTGGGAGATATTCTGCAAAACTGGCAGGGCCCCTTGGTTTTGGATGCGGATGCCTTAAACCTGATTGCTAAAAATCCATCCTATTTACAATGGGCGAAAGAAAATTGGATACTTACGCCGCATCCCGGCGAGTTTAATCGTCTATTAGGCTTGGATCAGCTTGGTCCGGATCAATTGGATATAGGAATTGAATACTGTCGTAAACATCGTCTTAATCTCCTTTTAAAAGGAAGTATTTCGGTTTTGATTGAAGCGAATGGAAACTGCACTTTTTATGATTATGGTTCTTCAGCTTTAGCCAAAGGAGGCAGCGGAGATTTATTGGCAGGTTTGCTTTGTGGTTTATTGGTACAGGATTATTCTATTAAGCAGGCAGTAAATCTGGGCATGGCTTTACAAGGCAAGGCAGCGCAATTAGCCGAAAAGGAATTAGGCTCAGCCCATGCGGTATTGAGCTCAGATATTTTACAGCAAATCGGAAAGGCTTACGCTAGTTTTTAGGGGCATCCGGAAAAGGATAGCGTTCATTCGCCTCAAGTAAAATATACTTTCGACCACCCATTTCCCAGCTTTGGATGATTGTTAACCAATCAATCTCCCCGATTTTCTCTTCATTGAGTCCTGTGTAGAAAGGCACATTGTGACTATCCCAAATAAAAAGACTGGAACGATGCATTTGCTGCCAAATTTCCTTTTGTACTCTTTGCCAATTCGACTGCTCCTTAATATTGAGGGGATTATGTTCGCTCAGCATGGCTAGGTAAGGCAAATCATTTACCAGATGGCGCGACTCCAAATCGGGATAACGCTCCTTTAAAAAGGGATAAACCTGGTTACGAAGGAAGGTTTGATAGGGACCTAAATCCCAGGCAGTCTTACGATAAGGCTCGGCCCGACTATCTGTGAACAAAGTAAGGACTCCGAGAATGGCAATAAGTCCCAAAATAGCATAGCCTTGCTTAGCTTTTAATTTAGACCAAAATACTTGGAAGGGCAAAAGGGCCATTAACCAAAAGAGAGGGAAGACCATGATAAGTACTCGCTCTAATCCGGCGGAAGCATATAAACCTAAGGCCCATACCATGGTGTGGGCGGCAAAGAATCCCCAGGCACTGCCAAATAGCAAGAGAAAGTCTTGGCGCCACCAGTCTTTCTTTTTAAAAAGCCAGTAAATGCTGATGATGGAACCGGCCAAAATAAGCAGGAAATAGAAGGCGCCCATCATAATTCCCATGCGTTCAAAATAATGGCTCCAATCGCCTTTACCATAAACACTGGCCCCGGCAACATAGGCTTTTTGGTAGAACCACAGCCAATCGCCCTGATGGTAGAAAGAGCCTAAGAAGCCATACATAAAGGATCCAAGCAGGATTAAAGGCAAATAGCGAAACTGCTTATTAAGCAAGCCATACAATAAAAAGACCGGGATTAGAACCTGTGCTTCGCCCCGACAGAAGGGGAGAAAAGACACCAGGCTATAGGCTGCTATCAAGTACTTCTTATTCCCCTTGCCCAGTTCTAAAAAATAGAGACAAAGTAGGAGACACAAGGCGGCAAAGGGTTCGGTTAAGCCGCTATTGAGGTAAGAGCTGAAAGCCGGACTTAAAAAAGCTAATATGGGAATAAGCCATAAGGCTTGCCAGCCTTTTCGAGCAGCGTAAAGCGTGGCAAAAAGGGAAGCTAATACTCCGCAGAGGATATTAAAGATTTTAATACCGGTAAAGCCAAAATAGGAGAAGGGACTGGCGAATAGGGTAAAAAAAGGCTTAGCCCAGGAGTTAAATAGAGCTGCAGGATCTGTCCACACATGCTGCGCCCAAAAGAAATGCATGAGGGTATCACCCTCACCACCAACCGCCGGACTCTTAATAGCCAGAATGGCTAATATTCCGAAGATGAGGCCGTGTATCCAATAATAAAGCTTTGGCATTTACAGCAAGTCGAGGGAACCTTTGCCTTCGCGAATTATTTCCGGATATCCTTCCGTGAGGTCTACTACCGTGGAAGCGAAGAGATCACCCATGCCGCCATCCACAACTAAGTCTACTTGCTTATCGAATTTCTCGGCGATTAATTCAGGGTCAGTAGTATAGTCGATAATTTCATCTTCATCGTGAACGGAAGATGCGATAATCGGGCGACCTAATTCCTTAACAATTTCACGGGGAATGCTATTATCCGGAATCCGAATCCCTACTGTCTTCTTTTTCTTTTGGAAAATCTTGGGAATAGCACTTCCCGCCTTTAAGATAAAGGTATAAGGACCGGGTAAGCAGCGATTCAGGATTTTATAGGTAGGAGTGTCTACTGACTTGGTATAAGAACTTAAAATGCTGAGGTCGGGGAAAACCAGGGCGAACTCTGCTTTTTCAGGCTTTAAGCCTTTTAAACGAGCTACCCTTTCAATAGCCTTAGGCTTACTGATATCGCAACCGAAGGAATAAACGGTATCGGTAGGATAAACAATAACACCCCCGCGATCTAATACCTCGACTACACGGGCTATTTCGCGGGGGTTAGGGTTTTCTGGATAGATCCGAACGATCTCCGCCATTTTTTTTATCCGTTTCCTTTACGGTAATCAGCCAGGAATTTTTCTAAGCCGATATCGGTTAAAGGGTGATTTAATAATCCGGTGATGCTGGACAATGGTCCGGTAATCACATCAGCGCCAATTTTTGCGCATTCCAATACGTGCATGGTATGACGTACAGAAGCAGCTAAGATTTCAGTTTCGAAATCGTAGTTATCATAAATCAAGCGAATTTCTTCGATCAATTGCAGTCCATCGGTAGAGATATCATCTAAACGACCGATAAATGGAGATACGTAAGTTGCTCCCGCTTTGGCCGCTAATAAGGCTTGACCAGCGCTGAACACTAAAGTACAGTTGGTTTTGATTCCTTGATCTGAAAAGTACTTAAGAGCCTTAACACCATCACGAATCATAGGAATTTTTACTACGATTTGTGGGTGCAGAGCAGCCAATGCTTCGCCCTCGCGCACCATACCTTCAAAGTCGGTGCTAATTACCTCGGCACTAACATCGCCATCTACGATATCGCAAATTGCTTTGTAGTGAGCAGTGATATTCTCTGCTCCAGTGATACCTTCCTTGGCCATAAGGGATGGGTTAGTGGTAACCCCGTCTAAAACGCCCAGTTCCTGTGCTTCTTTAATTTGCTCCAGGTTTGCAGTGTCGATGAAAAACTTCATGCTTAATGTAAAATTTTAGCAAAAGTAACTATTGTTTAGCAGCTCCTTGCGGACAATCCAGACTAAAGTAAAAGACGGTTCCTAAATTTAAGCTGCTCTCCACCTGCAAGGTACTGCCCATTTTAAAAAGTAAATCCTGGCAGAAGTGTAATCCCATGCCAGTGCCTTCTTAGCCAATGGTTCCTTTGGTGCTATTCAGTTTTTCACCACCTAGTAAATTGGCAATCTGAACCGGTGTCATACCTCGACCATTATCTACGATCGCAATTTCAATTTTAGCCGAATTGATTCTTCGGCTTTGAATTTGAACCGTACCTACTTTAGGTTCCACAAATTTGATGGCATTACCAATTAAGTTTCGCAGAATTACCCTTAAGGCATTAGGGTCGGCTACGGCTTGAAAGTCCTGGTCGACCTGATTAAGGCATTTTACCGATTTCTGCTTAATGATTTCTTCCTTTTCCTTAATAACATCGGCTACCAATCGGGCAATAAAAAACTTATTTCGTTGAAGTTCCAGGCCATTACTTTGATGTTTAACCCAATCCAAGGTCTTAAAGAGTAAAGCCTTAGTACGTCCTAAACTATCATAGATCAATTGTAAATGCATACTATGATCTTTAGCCTCTCCATCCAACGATAGCCGGGCAAGTTCCATACTACTAACCACGCCTTCCTTAAGGTCATGCGCCAGGAGAGAAAGCATTTTCTCCTTAGCAGAATTAGCAATTTCCAGGGCTTGGGTTTTTCGACTTAATTCGAGGCTTCGCTCCTGGCTATTGGTAACATCAGTAATAACTGCAACTGTGCCGACCATTTGACCTTCACTAATCATTTCACGCATTGAAACTAAATGGTAAAACTTGCGGTCGTCTTTTAAGCGGGAGCTCATATTCTGAAAGCTCTTCTTATTTTGTACTTCCTGCATGCGCAATTGCCAATCCTCCAGCATTTCCTTCTGATGAATTTGTGAGAGAAAGTCTTTATTTTCTTCCAATTCGAAATTCCCGAAAAAGTGAAAGTGATCTTTTGCAGCTTGATTACTGAAAATTAAATCTCCATTGGCGTCAAAGGCAATGATGCCAGAGGTCATTTGCTCAGCGGCCAAGCGCGAACGTTCATTAATAATGCGAATATTCTTACTCAGTTTTCGAACTCGATTATTGATACGATAGTAGAGTATGAAGGCACCCAGCAGAATTAATGCAATGATGGTAACCAGCAGGATGGTAGTGTTTTGGGAAGCAATTATTCTTTCCTTCTCTTTATAGGAGACCTCCAGGTTTTGAAGCCGGCTGCGATTATCAATAAAGTCACCTTGCACTTCCATTAAGTTTTCCTGCATGGTATCCTTTATAGCTAGCAATTTTTTGCTTAAAGCAGCCACTCTGAGTAAAATACTATCTGCCTCTATGTTCAGACCATTTTGCCGATACAGCTTTTCCTTTTGATAAAGCAGGCTCAGTTCTAAATCCAAATTGCCAAAGCTTTGGGCAGTATGCATGGCTGAATCTATATAGAGTAAGAGGCTGTCTTTTAATCCTAACTCCTCAAAAAGGCGAATCTTTAAATTAAGCCAGGTAAGGTCTTTAAAGGGGGAACCCATTTCCTTCGCCTTCTGCAAATGGTAAGAAGCACTAATTAAATCGTCATCATCAAAAGCGATTTCTGCCCATTGACAATGAATATCACCTATGAACTCAAATTCACTGGAAAGGTCATTGTAAAAGGCAGCTTTTTCCAGGGCAGAGTCAGCTAGGGAACGATTCCCCATTTGCCGATACATTCTGGCCATATAGAGCATGGAATGGGTGAGCAGGAACTTATCATTTAAGCCCAGTCTTAATTCATAGGCTTTGCTAAAGTAATATAGAGCACTGTCGGGTTCATTGAGATTTGAAAAGCAGAGGCCAACATTATTCTGGGCTACGGCTTCACCATAATAATCAGCATTACGGTGCATCACCTTAGCACAATCCTTAAAGATGCCTTTGGCGTCTTCATAAAGTTTTACCTTGTAAAGCAATATGCCATAACCGGTTAGAAACCAGCCCTCTTGCTGAAGCCAATCCTGATCATTCCTGTAACCCAGATATTCAATCCCTTTGCTAAAGGCTTCTAGTGAAGAGGCATACTGACCTTTATCCAGATTCATGCGACCAGCTTGGGCATAAATGGATAATAAATGATGCTTATCGGCCAATTGCAATGAGATGATTTCTGCAATGTCGAGGTATTGAAAGCGGTCTTCGAGGGCGAGGTATAAGTTCTCCGCCAAAAGGCGATATGCATCGCAATAGCGCTCAGGACATTTCAAACTGTCGCATTCCTGGCGCAAATCAATTAATGATTCTTGCTGATAGAAAGTTGAACTGGAACTCAGTAGAGAAAAGGAAAGTATACTAAAAAAGAGAATGCTAAGAGCCTTCAAGTTGTTTTGATTGGGGGTTCCTCTAAAGTACAGAAAAATGGAAAACAAAAAGAAGGGAAGAAAATAAGGCAAGCGATCCATATCACACCGCTACGACCAATTACCCTTGCTGCGTTCCCGCCCTGGGGGAGTTCATCGGGAGCTGGTTGTATGGGACTTGCCTTATGGGGACAAAATTAAGCTAAATCCTGCGAAGGAAAAAGCCTTGAGGGTGCATTATTCAATTATATTTGCTTTTCTTCAAAACCAAGTCTTATGAACAATCGTCGACAAATCATTTGGAATTACGGATTAATGATGGGCTTATCCCTGGTATTGCTTTATGGTGTGCTTTATGCCTTAGGAGAGTACAATCTGGGCGACCAGAGTTCTAGCAATTGGGGTCAGATGTTAGTGAACTTTGGCATGGCTGTAGTTTTTCCACTTTTGGCCATGTTGAAATTAAAGTCTATTCAAAATGGCTATATCAAATTAGGAGCAGCGTTTAGCTCAGGATGGCAAGTGATTTTGATAGCCTCTATTATTGGTAGTCTTTGGATTTTAGTTTACGCGATGATTTTAGATCCTTCCTATCAGGATAAAATTATTGAAGCAGCTTATGACGAATGGGCCAAGCAAGGCCTAGGGGATGATCAGATGGAACAAGCGGAATCCTTTACTCGTATGTTTACTTCACCATTTATGATGGCAGGCATGGGGATTGTTTCATCAGCTTTGATAGGAGCATTGATTTCACTGGTTTTAGGTTTAATCGTTCAGAAACAGGACCCTTCTGAAATTTAGAATACCATATCCCTTCAATGGATTTATCTCTTGTCATTCCTCTTTTTAATGAGGATGAATCACTTACAGAATTATACAGCTGGATTTGCCAGGTAGGGGAGTCTGAAAAGCTGGATTTTGAGATCATTTTTGTCAATGATGGCTCCACCGATAAAAGTTTGGAAGTTATCCATGAGCTTGCTGCTAAGGACAAGCGCGTTCGTTTAATTTCTTTCCGTCGAAATCATGGCAAGTCGGCGGGCCTTAATGTAGGTTTTGCCGCCGCTAGTGGCGATGTGGTAATTACCATGGATGCCGACCTTCAGGATAGTCCGGATGAGATACCTGGCTTGATGAAAATGATCCGGGAGGAAGGCTTCGATCTGGTTAGTGGATGGAAGAAGAAACGCTATGATCCACTATCTAAAACCATCCCTACCAAATTCTACAACTGGGCTACTCGACGAATCAGTAAGATACACTTACACGATTTCAATTGTGGTTTAAAGGCCTATCGCAATGAAGTAGTAAAAGCGGTGAATGTACAAGGTGAGATGCATCGCTATATTCCTGTTTTAGCTAAGAATGCTGGCTTTACCAAGATTGGTGAAAAGGTGGTTCAGCATCAGGCACGTAAATATGGTACTACCAAATTTGGCTTGAGCCGTTTTATAAATGGTCCTCTGGATCTTCTTACCCTGGCCTTCGTATCCAAATTCTCCAAGCGCCCCATGCACTTTTTTGGCTTGTATGGAACCTTGATGATGATCTTTGGTTTTTTAGCCGCTTTATTCATTGGGGTGGAGAAATTAGTGGCCTTGCAAATGGGAGAAAAGGCGCGCCTGGTAACTGATAATCCATTTTTCTATTTAGCCTTAGCCACGATGGTAATAGGTGTGCAATTATTTTTGGCGGGTTTTCTGGCCGAATTAATCATCCGCAACAGCAATAAACCGGTAGAATACACCATCGAAGAGCGTATCAATTTTGAATCTTGAGCTAAGCTTAATTATTCCCCTCTATAATCGTCCGGATGAAATCCGTGAATTACTTGAGAGCCTTTGCTTGCAGAGTGATTCGGATTTTGAGGTGATTATTGTGGAAGATGGCTCCAGCTTGAAAAGCGATACTATTGTCGATTCCTTCAAGGATCGATTGAATTTAGCCTATTATTTTAAGCCCAATAGTGGGCCTGGTCAGTCACGGAACTATGGCGCTGAAAGGGCTCAAGGGAATTATTTCATTTTCCTGGATTCGGATTGTATTATTCCAGCAGATTATATCCAGTCGGTAAAAAGCTTTTTAGCTGAAAAGCCCGTTGATGCTTTTGGTGGCCCCGATCGGGCAGATGATAGTTTTAGTCCCATTCAGAAGGCGATTAACTATTCTATGACCGCTCTCTTTACTACCGGTGGTATTCGGGGAGGCAAACATAGCGTGGAGAAATTTCATCCTCGAAGTTTCAATATGGGTTATACCAAAGAAGTTTTTGAAAGAACCGGAGGCTTCGCGCCGATGCGCTTTGGTGAGGATATCGATATGAGCATCCGTATGATGAAGGAGGGCTTTAGCACTGCCTTGATTCCGGATGCCTTTGTTTACCATAAACGACGCAGCACTTTCAGACAGTTTTATAAGCAGGTACATAATTCGGGGATCGCTCGTATTAATTTGTATAAGCGCCATCCTGAAAGCTTAAAGCTTTTACATTTCTTTCCAGCTAGCTTTAGCCTCTTTGTGATTTTCAGTCTTATGCTAATGCCCTGGACTTTAATCCCGCTAAGCTTTTTAGGTTTCTATTTCCTTTTGATATTTATGGATGCCCTGCGTCAAAATAAGAGCATCTATGTAGCTGTCCTGGCTATGGTCGCTTCCTTTATCCAGCTTTTTTCTTATGGCTTAGGCTTTATTAAAGCAGTTTATCGGCGATTGATTTTAGGCAGAGCTGAATTCGCGGCTTTCGAAAAGAATTTCTACAAATAATCCTCTCGGATAAAGAGAACCACTCCATTATCGTAGGTTGCAAGTAAGCTGTAACCTGAGTTTTCCTGTTCAAGTTTTTGGATGAAATCCGCATCCTTTTCCTTCCAAAGGTAATAGGCATCGTATTCTTTATCCTGATATCCTTCTCGACTTAAAGGCGCTAGCCAGATTAAATCTTCACTTTCGCGATAGAAGTTCAAAGCTGGTTCAAAAAGCCAATTGATTCCTAATTGGAAGGATTCAGCATCTATTGCTTTGCTTCCTTCCAAATCAGCAATAGCTTCTTTGTGCGAAGCATCGTAGGTCCATTCCACCGCCTCTTTAAAATTGAGGTATCGGAAATTCAAAGCAGCACCAATTACCAATATCAGGCTTAAAGCCAATTGATAATGCTCACCATGGCGATATCGGTTTAAGCGTTGAAAAAGGAATATAAAATAGGTAAGAAGCAAAGGAGCGTAAACCATTACAGTACGTCCAATGAGGTATTCGGTTCCCAAAATAAAATGTTGGGCAATTTGAGCGCCGGCGGTAAACAATAACCAGATTAGGAGTTCGGAATAAAAATACCAACCAATTTGACTTTCCTTACGGAAATGATCCCAGGCAAAGAAAGCTGCGCCAGCGATAAGCGTTATAGCGGTAAAACCGCTGATCCATAGGCCGATATCAAAATGCTGTTTGTAGGTAAATATCCAGGCTAAGCTATGCATGCTGCTTTCCCAGAAATTGGAATCGCTACCAAACAAGTCACCCGAAATATTACGCAATGGAATCACAATCAGTAAGGCTAGAACAACCGTAACTATACCTACGGGACGCCATAAAACCCCCAGGCTCTTGTTTTGATTTTTTCCCTCCGACCAGTAAAGAATAAGAATTAAACCCACCAGGGCTACATACGAATAAAGGAAGGTAAAGTTGGCATACACTGCGAAGGCGGCAAAGAGTAAGGTTCGCCAAATATGATGACCATTATTTAAATCGCGGTAGCAGTATAAATGATAGATGGAAGCCAAACTTAAGGCCATCCCCATTCCATAACCGCGAGCCATGGCGAAGAAATCGATAAAATAGAGTTGAAAGCAAAGCAGGAGGAAGGCTAAAATCTGAATTCCAGGAAATCTAAACTTTCGAGCTAAGAGAGCGGCGTAGCGGAAGTAAATTATAGCTGCAATGACATTGGGTAAGCGCAGGCTAAAATCACTTAAGCCAAAAATTTGAACACTCAGCTTGGCTAGCAGGGTGTTTAAAATGTGATTATTTGGAATGTGGGGAGGTTTGTAGAGGATGATTCCGGCCCAGGGTTGGCGCACATAATGCAAATAAGTATAGGCTTCATCGTGCGTTATTGGAACCCATAAGGCTCTGAAAATGACAATGCTAAAAAATACAGCACTGACAGCAAACATGAACCAAAGAACATATGGCTTGCGAATCTGTTTCCCCATGAATTAAATTTAGACAGCGCAAATTTATCGATAAGCATCGTTTATGCTTTGAAGCATCCCAATTAAAGCTAGTATTTTTGCCCCATGAAGAAATTAGCACTGCTCTGCTTTATTCTTTTCCCCCTGATTATGCCAGGGCAGGAAAATCTTAGTCCTACTGATGCTCAAGGGCGTAGACATGGACTCTGGCAAAAACTTCACGATAATGGGAAGCTCCGCTATGTGGGCCGGTTTAATCATGGAACTCCGGTAGATACCTTCAAATACTATTTCGAAAATGGACAATTGCAAACCCTTAACGTCTTTAGAGGGAAGAGTGGCAATTGCATGAGTTTTCAATATGGTGAAGGAAAGATTCTGGCTGCTCAGGGTTTATATACCAATAAGCAGAAAGACAGTGTTTGGACCTATTTCAATCAGGATGGAGATGTGATTGCTCGAATCACTTTTAAGAAAGGTGTGCAGAATGGCCCGACAATTAAATACCATGCCAAAGGTAAGCCAGCGGAAAGCGTTGATTATAAGAATGGCAAGAAATCAGGTCCTTGGGTACAGTATTATGAGAGTGGTCATAAGATGTCAGAAGGCCAATATATAGAGGATAACCTTGAAGGAGAGGTTACCTATTACTACTCTAATGGCAAACCCCGATCGCGCGGGCACTATAAGGGTGGATTAATGGTAGGAACCTGGTATTACTTTACAGAAGATTTAAAATTGGATCATAAAGAGGTCTGGAAAAACGGCCGAAAAGTGGAGGATCCTAAAGAGAAAAATAAAGAAGGAGCAAATTAAATGGCTCGAGTAGTAGTAGGATTAAGTGGAGGAGTAGATAGCAGCGTGGCTGCTCATTTACTGCAGGAAGAAGGGCATGAGGTAATTGCCCTGTTTATGCGGAATTGGCATGACGAAACGGTTACCATTCATGATGAATGCCCTTGGATAGAAGATAGCAATGATGCCATGCTGGTGGCAGAAAAACTGGGTATTCCATTTCAAGTTATTGACTTAAGTGAAGAATATAAGGAGCGTATAGTTGATTATATGTTCTCCGAATATCAG
>DLRW01000010.1 GCA_002501205.1 Flavobacteriales bacterium UBA7878 | reverse complement strand
TTTTGGATACTCTTGAATTGGGCTTAAATCATGAGCAACAACATCAGGAGCTATTCCTAACCGACTTTAAGAAAGCACTTGCTCAACAGGCCTTTTACCCGGTGTATGATCCCGGATTCAAGGAAGATCGAAATCCACTTGCAACAAAAAAAGGCTGGATTCATCAGCAAAGTGGCCTTTATGATATAGGAACAAATGGCCCTGACTTTCATTTTGACAATGAAGGCCCAAGGCATAAAGTCTACCTTAATGCATTTGCCATCTCCAAAGGCCTGGTTAGCAATGCCGAATGGCTCGAATTTATGGAGGCTGGCGGCTATCAAAAACCTGATTATTGGCATTCGGATGGTTGGGCCTGGCGAAACCAAGAGAAGATCGAAGCCCCATTATATTGGGCACGAAAAGATGGGCAATGGTATCGATTTAGCTTAAGCGGTTTAGAACAGCTTCCTTTAGATTCACCTGTTACCCACATTAGTTTTTATGAGGCTTATGCTTATAGTCGCTGGTGCGGATTGCGTCTACCCACCGAAGCGGAGTGGGAAGTAGCCAACAAACAATTTACTTGGGGCGAACGTTGGGAATGGACTAACAGTGCCTATTTACCCTATCCGGGCTATCAGGAATATGAAGGTCCGGCTCGCGAATACAATGGCAAATTTATGGTCAACCAAATGGTTTTAAGAGGAGCATCCATTGCCAGTCCTGAAGGCCATTCACGCGAAACCTATCGCAATTTTTTTCATCCCTGGTTCCGTTGGCAATTCACCGGCTTAAGGCTGGCAAAAGATATCTATCAAGATGAGTGATTTCCTAAGAGAAGTAATTGAAGGCCTGGAGGCCAATGACAAATATTTACTCTCCAAATATTTTTACAATAGCGAAGGCGACCAGCTCTTCCAGCAGATTATGCAATTGGATGAGTATTATTTAAGTCGTGCAGAAGCCGAAATTCTAAAAGAACAATCGCCGCAAATTTGCGCGCATTTGCCCGTAAACGGTTTTCGCCTGGCCGAATTAGGAGCTGGCGATGGAACTAAGACTCGCTTTTTATTGGAAGCCGCTTTGGAAAGCAAAAAGGAATTTAGCTACCATCCCATCGACATCTCTTCCAACGCCTTGGAAATAATCAGCACCAATCTGCAGCACTGGCTTCCTGAGCTTGAATTTGAGCCCATGGCCGACGAATACTTTTCAGCACTCAGCCGATTGGCCCAAATGGATGACAAAGCTTTATGTGTGCTTTTTCTGGGTAGTAATATTGGGAATTTCCGTCGCGATAATGTAGATGTCTTTATGAGTCATCTATATAAAAGCTTGAAGCCCGGAGACCAGGTCCTTTTAGGGGTCGATCTAAAAAAGGATCCTAATAAAATATTGGCGGCCTATAATGACAGTCTTGGCATTACTGCGGCCTTTAATTTCAATATCCTACGTCGTATAAATGATGAATTAGGAGGGCAGTTTGATTTGCGCAAATTCCGCCATTACAACAACTATGATCCGCATAGTGGCGAAAGCCGATCCTACCTACTGTCCCAAGAGACCCAAGATGTCTATATTGAAAAGGCCGGGAAGAGTTTTCATTTCGACCGTCATGAAGCCATTCACACGGAAACCAGTCGAAAATACAGTCCCAGCGATTTAAAACTATTAGCCGAAAAGCATGGCTTTAAAATAGAACAGCGCTTTAGCGACAGTCAAAATTTCTATGAAGATCAGCTTTGGGTTCGTCTCTAATCTTTCTTAGGATTAAGGGCCTGAAATAAAAAGCTAAAGAGTACTACCAAGCCACAACCAATCACATTATACCAAAGGTATTCCACCTGTAAATTGCCTAAGAAAGGCCAGTTGTACACTTGGGCAAAATGGATGATGAGAACCGCTGCTTCTGCAATTAGAGCCGCATAGAATACCCCTCCCCCTTTAATGCGCTTAATGAAAAAGGCCACCAGGAATATCCCTAATATGGTTCCATAGAAGAGTGATCCCAGCACATTCACCATCTCAATTAAATTATCAAAGAGATTGGCGACCAAAGCAAAGCCAATGGCCAGGAGACCCCAAAAAACGGTAAGTGCTTTGGAAATCCACAAATGTTGTTTTTCAGTGGCTTCCTTATGGAAAAGTCGATTGTAAAAGTCCACCGAAGTGGTAGTAGCCAGGGCATTCAATTCACTGGAAGTGCTGGACATTGCCGCAGAGAAAATCAAGGCGATAATGAGGCCAATCACCCCCACGGGTAAATAGTCCATCACAAAATTGAGGAATACATAATTGGTATCCTTCACCTTAAATTTTGGATCGGCCTTTAAAAGCAAATCCTTTACCTCCCCTCTTAATTCTTTATCCTCATTCAAACGCTTAAGAAAAACCTCGCGCGAA
Source organism: Flavobacteriales bacterium UBA7878 (assembly GCA_002501205.1). Lineage (GTDB taxonomy): Bacteria > Bacteroidota > Bacteroidia > Flavobacteriales > Schleiferiaceae > Croceimicrobium. The sequence continues at coordinate 69,655 of DLRW01000010.1, read as the reverse complement.
ACTGTCTCATTGCGAAAATTATCTTGCTCCAAGGCAATCTCATATTCAGATCTACTCGCTTGAAGTTCGAAATAGTTTTGATCGTAGCGTCTTTCAATATCCCTCAGTTCATCGGCATATTCCGTTTGCTCCAATCGCTCCAAAGCTACCTCATTAAAGAAAACCGGTGGTTTTACATAGAGGTAGAATACAAATACCAAAACCCCGGTAAGCAGAATAAAAAGCTGCATTGGAATTTTTAGCAGAGCATTAAACATCAGGCCTAAGCGGCTTTCGCGGATGTCTTTACCACTGAGGTAGCGTTGCACCTGACTCTGATCGGTTCCGAAATAGGACAAGGCTAAAAACAAACCTCCGGTTAAACCACTCCAAACCGTATAGCGCTCTTTGAGATCGAAATCAAAATCCAAAATTTCCATTCTACCCGCTGATCCGGCTAATTTGAAGGCGGTACCTAAATCCACATAATCCTGAATGCGAATCGCCAGGAGAATAAAAGCCAGGGCCATCCCCAAAAGGATAATTCCCATTTGTAATTTTTGGGTAATACTTACCGCCTTGGAACCTCCGGTAACGGTATATACAATCACCAAAAAGCCCACAAATAAATTGGTAAACTGCAGGTTCCAACCCAGGATGGTAGAAAGTATAATTGCCGGAGCAAAAATGGTTAAGCCAGCCGCTAGCCCTCTTTGCACTAAGAACAGTAAGGCGGCCAAAAGGCGGGTTTTTAAATCAAATCGCGACTCTAAATACTCATAGGCCGTATAAACCTTGAGGCGATAATAAATGGGAATGATAAAAGCGGAAATGATTACCAAGGCAATGGGCAATCCGAAATAGAACTGCACAAAGCGTAAACCGGACTCATAACCTAAACCTGGGGCGCTTAAGAAAGTGATGGCCGAAGCTTGGGTGGCCATTACGGATAAGCCGATGGTGAGCCAACGCATCTCATTACCACCCCGCAAATAATCGTTCAGATCGCGCGACTTACGCGTGCGCCAGGTTCCATAAGCAACTATGGCAAATAAGGTTCCAAAAAGAACAATCCAATCCAGCGTGCTCATCTAGGCGTAGTATGCGGTAATTAGATAATAAAAAACGATCTGCAGAAAGAGAAACATGAGAACCCCGCTGTAGATCTGGCGCCACTTGAGCTTATCAGGGGTTTCCAGTTTCATAGGATATCATATTGGCTAATAATCTGTAGGCACCGGATACCCCGGCTGGTAATTCTCGGAAAAATGAAATTCCGGTATACATAAAAGCGCCTTGGCCATAGTTTGCAATTAATAATCCCCCTAAGCGATCGGGTTCTCCCTTATCATGCCATGCCAAAGGAGTCGTATAAGCTTCATCCCAAGAATCGGCAAAGTACAGCCCTCTTTCTTGAACCCAATTGTCAAAATCTGCTTTCACAATTTTATTGGGACGATTCAATAGCGGATGATCCATATCTGTAAAGTGAACTTCTGCCTTTTCCTCGGTCACCCGCTCGCGGGAAATGGTGAAAGGATAAGGAGCAAAATCTGTTCCCTGGAAGCTGCGCGAACGTGTATTGTATTGGACAATCACATTCCCACCAGCTTTTACATAATCCATTAATTGCTCTTGACGCTGCCAAAGCCAGTCTTGGGTATTGTATGCGCGAATACCTAGTAGAACAGCTTGAAACTGACTTAAATCGGTCTCGCGCATGCTGTGCTCATCAAGGATAGTGACTTCATAACCCATCTGCACCAAAGCTTCAGGCACCTTATCACCCGCTCCTACGATATAGGCAACCTTTTCTCCTATCTTTTTAAGGTTTAAAGGGAATAGGCTGATGCCTGGATTTTCCAAAACCATACGCTTATCAATATGGGGATAATCGATTTCTACCAAATTCTGTAAGGGAGTCAATTGAGTCTCATCACCCATCTTTTTTTGTTGTAAAACTATTAGTGAAGTAGGTCCGGCTCCCATTTTGGGTTTGATGCTGAGCTTTTGCGTTTGCCAATCTCCTTTGGCTTCAAAATTCAATTCAAAGCTAGAAGGACTAATCTCCCAGCCTTCGGTCATTAGGCTAATACTGTACTTTCCCGCTTTGAAGGCTCTAAAATCCAGATTCAACTCTTGTGCCTGATCATCCAGGAAAAACAATTTGGCGGTATTACTTTTTACAGTGAGTTCCGGCACTATCATTAAGGGCCTTTCAATTTCACCATCTACCCGATCTGAAAACTTATAGCGAACGGGGACATAGAGACTAAAGGCCTTATCCTTATAGTATATCGCAACATGGGCACCTCCATAAGGCGCAGTCTCAGGCTTTAATTGCCAATCGGCTACCGGAGTAGAGAACATATCTTTATAAGGAGCTCTTAACCAATAAGGTTGGGAGCTTATCATTTCATCATCTAAAATCTCTCCTTGCAAAGGCGCTTCCATCAATACATTGGTGACTAGATCTACTGGGCCGGTTTTCGCTTTATACTCCGATTTCCACTCCGATAGTTTTTCGATTTGGATGGGCAAGGGACTACGTTGAATGGCTCGGGCCTTGTACTTAGGCTTTTCTCCTCCCACAACGTATTCATTCTCGGCTAGAACTTCCAATTTCAATCCAATACATTCAGCAGCCAGGTGATTAAGTTGATCGACTAAATAGCGGCTTTCCAAAATTCGTTTACCGGCATTCATCCGCAACTTAGCATGCAAATCCAAAATGGCCTCCAAAGATTTATGGGGAGCCTGAGGGTCGAAATTGGCTTCTATGTCCGCCAGTCCTTCCGCAATATCAGGATAACCGTAATCTGTCCAATTCATGGGTAAACCTGCAAAAATGCTGGATTCAGGAGCCTCTCCTTTCATGAGTTTCAAGTACTCCTTCTGGCTACCTCGATCCACGGCTACTCCAAAGCCCTGGCTCTTATGTTGACTGCGACTGTAACTTGCCAATTCATTGCAAGACAAGCCTAATTCAGGAACATAGCTACCAACGTCCACTACATAATAAGTAGGATCATTGGCGGCGATGCTATCTAATTTAGGTTCCCACCAAGAACTATGATTCCAGAAAACCCGGCTTACTTGCCAGGCCTCCAAATTGGTTTCCTTAAAAGCTTTGGGGTCGGCGGCTTTCTCAAAGGCCTCCAAAGCCAACATAGCACTAGCAGTATGGTGACCGTGACCGGCTCTGGAATCTGGTGGAAAGCGAGTGATAATGATATGAGGGCGGAAATAACGAATTACGCGCACCACATCGCTTAAAACTTGTTCTTTATCCCAATGCTCGAAAGTTTCCTCCGGATTCTTACTGTATCCAAAATCTACCGCCCGGCTAAAAAACTGCTGGCCTCCATCTAAATTTCGGGCTTGCATTAATTCCTGAGTACGTAAAATTCCCAACTCTGCTCCCAGCTCTGTTCCAATCAAATTTTGACCACCATCCCCTCGTGTAAGGCTCAAATAAGCGGTTTGAGCACCAATATCATTCGCCAGCCAGGAAATCATCCGAGTATTCTCATCGTCGGGATGAGCGGCTAAATAGAGTACCCTTAATGGGTTTTGTAGTTGATGAACATGATGTAATATGGTAGAGGAAGCGGTCGCTTGAGCAATACTCAGGAAGGAGTATAAACTCAAGGCCAGCAAGAATACTATTTTACGCATGGGGTGCTTTAAAATTGGATTTCAAATCTACTAATCCAGAACCAAAGGCTAAGGTTCATGCATAGATTCTTATTCAGTGATAGTTCTTGCTAATTGACTTTGTCCCAAATCTCTATTCTAAGTAAAAGAAATGTTAATTCTAAAGACCTATCTTTACGGACCCTAAAATTATCTCTATGAAGAAATTGATACTTCTCGGACTACTATTTTGTGGCCAAATCCTCTCAGCCCAAAATACCGAAGGTCAAAAACCTATTCTATTTCTAAACGAAACTGTAGGAGCCGATGCTCTTGATAATGGTCGCATAAGTAACTTTAGCACTTACCGTTATGTCCTAGTTCAACATGCAAATTTGAAGGTTGGACAGGATTTGTTTGGTTTCGAAACTCTTGATTATATCCCTCATAATGCAGCCTTTGCTCGTGTAGGTCAAGCGAACTATGCTCAAGCAAAAGCCAATCTGGAAAATGCCGGTGGTAGAGTTTTCAATTTGAAAGATGCCTGGCGTTTATCCAAACCTCTCTTTACTCAAAATTATAATGAGTGGGCCTGGGCCGCGGATGGACAAAGCCTAATTCTGTGGGTACAGTACTTCCCAGGAATTAGCCATTTGAATGTCTTACAAAGCTTACAAAGTCAGGGCATTCAGATATTGAATCAAAAAGAAAGCGATCGTCGTTTTGAGATCGTACTTGATCCAGAACAAATGGACTTGCTTCTTAATATAGGCTGTATTCAATACATCGAAGAAAAATATGCCCCAGGAGAGCCAGAAAACTTTACTGCTCGTACCAATCATAGGGTAAACTTCTTGCAGCAAGCTGAGTACAATGGTGGCTTAGATTATGACGGAAGCGGAATTATGGTTGCACATAATGATGCAGGAGGAATTACCGATCATATAGACTTTAAAGGTCGTTTTTCTCAAAATGCCGGATCCGCAGGTTCTGATCACGGAGATCATACCGCCGGAACCATTGCAGCGGCTGGTAATGCTGATCCACGTGGTCGTGGTATGGCGCCAGGTGTTGATATGTTCTATCGTGAGTATCCCGCCAACCTGAATGATGCAGATAATGTTTACACCAGCATTAATGCCCGATTGACTTCCAATTCATTCTCCAATGGTTGTAATGGTGGCTACAGTACCTGGTCTCAGCAATTGGATAAAGATGCCTATGACAACCCTAATATGTTACATGTTTTCTCAGCCGGAAACAATGGTAGTTCCTCTTGCAGCAATAATTATGGCGCTGGAATTGGTTGGGGAAATATTACTGGTGGGCATAAACAGGCTAAGAATGTGGTAACCGTTGGTAATGTTACTCGTACGGATGGATTGGCAAATTCAAGTAGTCGTGGTCCGGCAACAGATGGCCGGATTAAGCCAGATATTTGCGCTGTAGGTACAGATGTATATTCTACCACCGATGCCAATGGCCCTAATACCTACAATACTAAAACCGGAACTTCCATGTCTTGTCCCGGAGTAACCGGAACCCTGGCCGTGCTTATGCAAGCCTACAAAGACTTAAACGGAGGTTCTGAAGCACATGGCTCCTTATTAAAAGGGGTGCTGATGAATACGGCTGACGATTTAGGAAATGCCGGTCCGGATTACCGTTATGGCTACGGACGGATTAATGCCCGTCGTGCTTATGAAGTATTGGAAAATGGCTGGTACACTACTGATAGTGTTGGTACTGGTGATTCCGCTACTTTCACTTTCAATATCCCTGCCAATACGGCTCAAGCTCGTTTCCTCGTGATCTGGCCCGACCGCCAAGCATCGCCAGCTGCAGCGCGTGATCTGGTAAATGATCTGGATATGGAAGTAAGCTTTGGTGGAAGTACTTATCAGCCTTGGGTTCTAAACCCCACTCCTAGTGCCACTGCCTTGAATAGCCTGGCTACTCGTCAGCGTGATTCTTTAAACAATATTGAACAAGTAACCTTAGACAATCCCGCAGCTGGCAGTGCCTCTGTGAAAATTAAAGGCTACAATGTTCCTACCGGTGGTGATCAGCGTTTCTTCGTGATTGCTTATTACGAAAGCACGGAAATGGTATTAACCTATCCCAATGAAGGGATGGCTTTCCCTACCGGATCTACAGAATTGATTCGCTGGGATAATCCTGCCAACACCAGTCATACTGCCGAATATTCTTTAGATGGAGGTCTAAACTGGTTCATGGTAAATACTACTTCTAATGCCCGTCAATTAAGCTGGGTAATCCCTAATGTATCTAGTAATCAGGTTTATGTACGCGTTCGTACTGCCAATGATACTGCTATTGTGGGGCCAATGACCATTGTTCAAGTGCCAGCGCCCATTAACATTCTTGCGGCTTGTCCGGACAGTTTACATTTGGACTGGAACGATGTAAATGGTGCCAGTGGATACGTTGTGTATCGCTTAGGAACAAAGTATATGGATTCTGTTGATTATGTTACGGTATCCGAGGCTTGGGTAGCCCATAATCCTACTCAGGTAGATTGGTTTGCAGTTGCTTCTGTAGTGAATGACACTTCCATTGGATTCCGTTCTCCGGCGATTGAAAAAAGTCCTGGCGTATTTAATTGTGCTGTACCAACCGACATTGTATTGGAGAGTGTACTTAATCCAGGAAAAGCCGAATTACCTAACTGTATTAGCACCGGCGACAGTGACCTTCCCATCCTTTTAATTCGCAACGCGGGCACCAATGCAGTAAGCGGAATCGACGTAGGATTTCGTCGTGTGGGAACCAGCGGGTCTAGCATCGAAACGATAAATCGTAGTTTAAACCCGGGAGACACACTGGTTTACTACTTTAAAAACAATCGGGTAAACCTCCTCAATAATGTAAACCTGAACTATGAATTCTGGGCACATGCCAGTGGCGATGGAAATCCCTTTAATGATTCATTGGAGGCTAATTTCCGCATAGTTGGTAGTGCCTCAACTACGGTACAAGTTCCTTATAGTAATGATTTCGAAACCTTTACAAGGTGCTCGGATATTACCAATTGTGAAGTTACTAATTGCACCTTGAGCGACGGTTGGTATAATTATCAAAACCTGATCGGTGACTTTATTGATTTCCGCACTTGGAGTGGTCCAACCACCAGTTCAGGAACCGGTCCTAATTTGGATCATAATCCTGGAACCAGTAATGGTCAATACTTATACCTGGAATCTTCAAATGGATGCGATAGTGCTGAGGCGATGGTTGTAACTCCATGTATTGACCTTTCTGCAACAGCCCGTCCTCATGCTACCATTTACTATCATATGAATGGTATTGAAATGGGCAGATTAGCGGTAGATCTATACGATGGTCAACGTTGGTATCTCGATGTGGCTCCTGCCATTGTAGGAAACCAAGGTTCCCAATGGCAACCTTTAACGGTTGACCTGAGTGCACATGTGGGCAAAACCATCAGCATCCGCTATCGAGCCAAAACCGGAAATGGTTTCCGCAGTGACATCGCTATTGATGACTTTTCGGTAGTTGATAGCTCAGGCATTGGGATGGATGAAGAGGTTTTAGCCTCTGGATTACGCCTCTATCCTAACCCGGCCAACGGCTTATACCATTTAAGCAGCGCTCATCCTTTACAAAGCAAGACTATGGTTCGCATTAGCGATTTAAGTGGCGCTTTGATTTGGGAAGCCCCATTTAATACCAGTAGTGGAAATGAGATGGAAATTGATATCCGCGATCGTGCTGCTGGTGTTTATCTTTTAGAAATCAGTAATGATGAATTCCGTTCTACCATGCAATTGGTTAAAGAATAAATCATTTGGAAATAAAAAAAAGGCGGCTCCTTTCGGGCCGCCTTTTTTTATGCTGATTTTTAATCTAAATCCAGATCGATTGTGGCATTATTGAATACCAGTGATTCCTGTTCATCCAAATCCAGGAGGATGACCTCGTCTTTATGAATTTCTCCAGATAGAATTTTCTTCGATAATTCATTCAGTACTCGTTTTTGAATTACCCGTTTTACCGGGCGACCTCCGTACTGAGGATCATATCCTACATCCGCTAAATATTGCACCGCTGCATCGGTAGCCTCCAAAGTGATCTGTTGATCTGCTAATTGTTTCTTAACTCGGTTTAATTGCAATCGTACAATTTGCATCAGATCCTTTTTCTCCAGAGGAAGGAACATAATACTTTCATCAATCCGGTTTAAAAACTCGGGCCTTACCGTTTGACGTAATAATTGCATGAGCTCTGCTCTGGTATCTTCATAAACCTGGAATTTATTGGCCTCGGTAATTTCACTAAAGCGCTCCATAATCAAGTTGGATCCCATATTAGAGGTCATAATCACCAGCGTGTTTCGGAAATTGGCTACCCTACCCTTGTTGTCCGTAAGTCGACCTTCATCCAACACCTGCAAGAGGATATTGAATACATCGGGATGGGCTTTTTCAATCTCATCCAATAGGACCACAGAATAAGGTTTACGACGAACGGCTTCGGTAAGCTGTCCACCTTCATCATACCCAACATATCCGGGAGGAGCACCAATCAAGCGACTCACAGAATGACGCTCCTGATACTCGCTCATATCAATTCGAGTCATGGCATTTTCATCATCAAACAAGAATTCCGCCAGGGCCTTGGCCAGCTCTGTTTTTCCCACTCCGGTAGTACCGAAGAAGATAAAGCTTCCGATCGGGCGGTTCTGATCCTGTAATCCGGCTCTACTGCGTCGCACCGCATCACTTACCGCCATAATGGCTTCTTCCTGGCCTACTACTCTTTTGTGTAACTCCTCCTCTAGTCGCAATAACTTCTCACGTTCTGATTGTAGCATTTTACTAACGGGAATGCCGGTCCAGCGACTTACCACATCGGCAATATCCTCAGAATCTACTTCTTCTTTTATAAGAGCATCGCGATTTTGCAAATCCTCAGCTTCCGCCTCAAATTTCTTCAAATTAGCTTCGGCCTCCTGCAATTTACCATAGCGGATCTCGGCCACTTTACCATAGTCTCCGGCTCTTTCTGCCTGATCTGCGCTCAGTCGTAACTGTTCTATTTCTTCCTTAGCTTGCTGAATACCTTCTACAATGGATTTCTCTGAACTCCATTTAGCATTCAAGCCATCACGGTCCTCATTTAACTGGGCTAGTTCTTCACGAATAAGATTTTCCTTGTCCTTATCCCCTTCGCGTTTGATCGCTTCTAGTTCGATCTCTAATTGCATGATCTTACGATCTAGGATATCGATTTCTTCCGGTTTGGAATTAATCTCCATACGCAGTTTAGAAGCTGCCTCGTCAATTAAATCGATAGCTTTATCCGGAAGGTAACGATCGGAAATATAGCGTTGTGATAATTCAACCGAAGCTATAATTGCCTCATCCTTGATTCGCACCTTATGGTGAGTTTCATAACGCTCCTTAATACCGCGTAAGATGGATATAGCCGATTCAGTATCGGGTTCCGTTACCAATACCTTTTGGAAACGACGTTCCAGGGCTTTATCCTTCTCAAAATACTTTTGATACTCATTGAGGGTAGTTGCCCCAATAGCACGGAGCTCTCCTCTGGCCAAAGCCGGTTTAAGGATATTGGCAGCATCCATGGCTCCATCGCCACCACCTGCACCAACCAGAGTGTGAATTTCATCAATAAAGAGCACCAAATGACCATCACTCTCGGTTACCTCTTTTACCACTGCTTTAAGTCGCTCCTCAAATTCGCCTTTATACTTAGCTCCTGCAAGCAGGGCTCCCATATCCAGGCTGTAGATTTTCTTATCCTTAAGGTTTTCAGGAACATCGCCTTTTATAATTCGATGCGCCATCCCTTCGGCAATCGCTGTTTTACCCACACCGGGTTCTCCGATAAGTACCGGATTGTTTTTAGTTCTTCGAGATAGGATTTGTAGAACGCGACGGATTTCTTCATCGCGACCAATTACCGGATCCAGTTTTCCTTCCTCCGCCAATTGATTGAGATTCTTAGCATATTTGTCCAGAGCATTGTACTGCTCTTCCGAAGAAGCGGAATTGGCTTGATTGCCCTTTCGAAGCTCCTTTAAAGCCGTTTCCCAGCTGTCCTTGCTAAATCCGCTATCCTTCATCATACGGGCTACGGGATCCGAACCCTCCATAATACCAAAGATCAAATGCTCCAAGGTGATGTAATCATCTTTTAAGGACTTGGCCTTGTTCATGGCTTTCAACAAAGCCTGATTGGCACTTTGATCCAGATACTGATTGGCTCCTTCCACTTTAGGATAGGATTTCAATATTCCGTCTAAGGCTGATTTGAAACCTTCTTTATTGACGCTCATTTTGGATAGGAAGAATTCGAGAATATTGGCGTCAGCTTCTTGAATTCCTTTTAATATATGACCGGCTTGTATTGCCTGGTGCTGCATTTCCATTGCCAGAGCCTGTGCTTGTTGCACGGCCTGTTGGGATTTTAGGGTGAATTTACTCAGGTCCATTGCTTGCTTTTTCTCCTGAATAATCAAATTAAAGACCAAGGCCAATTTTGACCATTAACCTGACTTGCTGTCGGATAGAATCTTCAACCCATGACTTTAAGTCACTGTTGCTTAGAGTATTGTGCCGATGCGTCAGCAAAAAAAAAGCCCCGGCAATAACCGAGGCTTCTATTCAAATTACTGATAATCTTATTTCACAATCAGCTTGCGAGTAACACGCTGACCATCGATGCTCAGGTTTACAAAGTAAATACCAGGAGTATAATCGAAGGTTTCGAATACCAGTGAAGCACTTCCGCGCTCAAGATGGTAATCCTTCTGCATCATGGTTTGTCCTAATACATTCACAATCGTGACGCTGACATCCTTCGCCTGCGCATTAAAGAGCGGTAAGTGAGTGATGTCATTCGTTGGGTTAGGGCTTAACTCACCGATATAAGAGTTAGGTACCGGATTGTACTCTTTATTTCCAATACGGAAGGTAGACTTCTTATTGGTGGTAGTCATACAGAAGTCATCAATCGCCCAACCTTTATCCTGAATTGACCAATCACTTTCGAAACGGAAACGGAATACCGCACGGTTTGCAGCCGTATCAAATTCGAATACATAGCTAGCGGTATCCCAATCGGCAGTATCTGTCCAACCTGGTTTAATGATATCCAGTGCAGTTACATAATCCGTATTATACCAGTTGGTTTCATTGGCAAAACCTAATACTTGCCAGCTACGGCCGCCATCAAGGGTAACTTCAACTACACCACCATCGTGATACTTCTCAGTTTCAAACTTGTGAATGAAGCTAATTTCATAGGCAGTGCTGGTATCAATAACGAACACAGGGCTAAATAATCCCGATTGATCACGAGAACGATAGTTACTATCCAAGCCTGTCATCCAACAGCTATTACCACTATAAGCTCCGGGGAACTGCGTTGGAGTACCACGCTCCCAGCTCCAATTACCACGAGCATAAGTTTCGGTATTCAGAGCCAAGAATGGTAAAGCACCATTATTGTCTTCGAAGTTGTTACAGTAGGCCGTATCGCCATTGGCAATATCGAATTCATATTCGGGTAGTACAGCCACGGTATAACAAACGGTATCATCACTGGTACGGTTATCCATTTTGTTATTAGGGCGTTGACTGATCAAGCACATTTTATGTAAACCGGTAGTGATTGCAGATCCTGGAATAGAATCAGTGTAATCGTAGCGGAAACGACTGCCTTCAATAAAGAAACGTGGTGAAATAGCCCATTCGAACGGTCCATCCCAGGTAAGGTTGGTACCGGCTACATCATCAAACCATTGTGCTTTAACCTGGCTAGAGTCTAAAACTTTCGCTCCGGTGTTACGGATAAAGATATCCAATGGCTGTGCGAATGTTGGAATCTGCAGAGGATTGGTAAATACCCAGTCTTCTGGAGAAGCCGAGTTTTGAGGTGGAATGTACACTTCAAAATCATCAATCGCCCAACCTTCTAAGTTGCGTGCGGTATTGGCACCAGCGGTAGAATTAAAGTAGAAACGGAAAGGAACCGCATTAGGCTCATAGTTCAACTGTGACATTGGGAATACAGAGTAAGCCCATCCTGAAGGGTTAGCACCGTTTACAGAGCTTCCGGTAAATCCTTTAGTAACATTCGTTCCGGCAGGTGCTTGAATGGTTCCGAAATAACCGGTATACCAGTTCTGTCCAATATTGGAGAAGGTTGCTAGGTTACCACCTAATTCATTCCAGCCTCCGCGATTAATTTCAATGGTACCGGCTGCATTATTACCCATATCCAGGTTTTGGTAGAAGGCTATAGTTGCAGAAACAATGGTATCGAAATTATCTAAGCTAGGTAAACGCAATACTTCTTGCTTACCGTCTATATAGTAACCGGTACTCAAACCAGTAGCCCATATATTATCGCTAGCTTGAAGTGAAGAGAACTGGCTACTAGCCGGTGCCTCACCTCGCTCCCACTGAAGATAATAAGTTGAATTATTATTTTGACCCCAGCTAAAGAAGCCATACTCATCGTAATCACAGTTATCGAAATCATCATAGAAATCGAGATCATAAGTACCCAAACCGGTTACTGATCTGCAAACTGTATCATTAAATGAATAGGTATCACCTGCCAGGTTAGCATAAGCGCAAATCTCACATTCACCAGCAGGGATGATCACATCAATATTCGGCATGGTTAAAGTGGCGCTGCTATTCGCAGGAATGTTGGTCGTTGTAGTACTGGTATAAGTAGTTGTAACACCAGCATTCGCACCACATTTAGGTGTAATGGCCAAAGTTGCAGTTACGCCGGTAGCTGTGCTGGTACCAAAGTTCCGAACTACCACTTGCTCGATAACCGATGGGTGATTAAACACCTGGTTTGAAGGCCATGAAAGTGGTGGGTTATTAATAAACTCAACCCCAACATCCGAAGCAATGCGGTTGTAAATCATCAACTTGTCGATAGCGATATCGGCTAAGTCACCCACACCGGTGCGAGAAGCTTTAATACGAATCTTAATCTGCTTGTTATTGTAAGCCGAAAGGTTTACTCGCTTGTAATCGTAATTCGAAAGGGGGTAGTTTCCAGAATAAGTATTTACCAAACTACCAGCCAGTGGATTCCAAACATCAGGAGCATCAACTCCAGGTTCATTTATTTCAATTTCGATACCATCCGCATTAGCTCCAACCATATGGTAATAGAAGTCTAAAGTCGCATTAGGCATACCGCTGAAATCCATACACTGGGTAGTTACTATATAGGTAGATACATTTCCTGTACTACCGGTAGCTTCGGTGTAGAAGTACTGACCTTTTTGGTAGTGACCATATTTTGGTCCAGTACCTCTGGTGAAGGTATATCCATCTCCAACTTTCCAAACGAATGCAGGATCTAAGCCGGTTTGGGTAGTAAATAAGGTAGTACCAGTTTGAGAAGTATTCGGTGTTACCGTTTCGAAATCCATTACCAATGGATAGGTATTGTAGGAGGCTACGTGTGTTATAGTAGCACTGGAAGCTGAATCATTGTCGGGAATAGTATCCGTTGGATGATTTGCCCACACATTAATATCATAGGTTCCCAGCGCTGACATGTTTGCCGTAGTAGTTAAGGTATAAGTACCGGTATCACCAGTTCCCAGAGCTAAAGTGAGCGTTTCACTTTGAATAGGACCTGAGTTAGTTTGAATCTGCAAGGGCAAGCTCAATAAGCTATCACAGCCATTGTTTCGAATCACTACTTCAATACTTTCGGCCGATCCATAAGAACATAGACCCTCAACCGGAGCGGTTACTTCAAGAACCTCAGCATCAACTGGGGTAGGTTCAAATATTCGCAGATCATCGATGGCCATATCTCCACGAGCTGCTGCACCTATCTTGCTGGTTTGCTTAACGGAGAAGAGACGAATTCGGATAAATTGACCATTAAATTCTTTTAAAGGAATCAAAGCACGTTTCCAAGGATCGGACTGCGCTTTTTGTTGCTCCTTACGGATGAAGTAATAACCATTATACCAAGCGGCATTATTGGTACCAGTGTCAATATCGATACGCATGGTACCCATATCCTCACCAAAGAAATGGTAATAAAATTCTAATGCATAGCATTTAGTAACATTCGTCAAGTCGATACAAGGTGTAATAAGGGTTGTACCCGTGTTTTGAGCACCTTGTGAAGCTTCAGCAAAAAGATATTTTGCTCCACCCGCCGTATGGTTTCCATTAGGTCCGGTAAAAGGAGTACCTGTGGTACCTGTACGAATACTCCAACCGTAACCACCTGTATTTTCTGGTGGTTGCAAGTTCCAATAACGCATTCCTGTTTGCTCATTAGGGAAGTTACCACGGTGGGCAGTACCATTATCTCCAATTCCTGTACCTGCCACCCATTCTGGGCCTTCAAAGTTTTCTACCCAAGGAAAAGTTTTAATGGTTCCGGGTAAGGTACCGCAATCTGGTGCCCCACATTTAAAGGGTAAACCTGCTTGTGGCCAGAAACGGATATAGGCATTCTGTGGATTCGCCAAGGAATCCGGAAAACGAGCTGTATTTGGACAAGCTAAATCCCAGGCCTTAAAAAAGTATTCGATGGTATCTCCCAACTGCACACTGTTGAAGGTACCTTGATATTCGTAGTTACTGGCACTGGTAAGGGTTAAGTTAAAGTTCTGCCAAGCCCCAGTTCCCATCGAATTAATAACGCGATAGAATACGGTTACACTATCGATACCGCTCACCCAAGTGGGGTGGCTGGCACCACCAGCAACGGTATCAGTTACCCGCGCTCCAACCTTGTAGTTATTGGATGGTTCCTGAGTAATTGCGCCGGTTGGGCGAATTGGGAAACAGGGAATCGGGGTATAGTTGAAGTGAAATAATGGAGGGAAAAGCTCACAGTTAGAACCGGTAATAACCAGGTTGTCTACCCACCAACCATCACCGTAATTACGTCCGGTAAGGTTTGGGTTCAATACTTCAAAACAAGAAAACTCGATCTGCACGTTAGGATAACCATTACCATTGGCATCAATCGCTAAGTTCGAAATATCGAAGCGCTCCGATTGCCACCAGGAGTTTTGTACGGGAGGGTCCGTACCGGCAAACCAATGGTTAATCCCCTGGTTGGGAATATTGTAAGAAGCTTCCTGAAAGTTAGAGGATGAACGCCAGTTACTAGTTCCCAGGTAAATAACATTGTTATTATTGAGGGTAGTCCAGGTAGCACCATTATCCGTAGAAATACGAATTAAACCAGAGTTTACCTGATTAATCTTAGCAATGTGATAGAAGTTCAAGAATACGAAGGTCTTTCCTACAGTGCTAAACGAGTTTGTACGGAAAACAACTTCTGAACTGTTTGAACCGGTAGCAGGTGCCTGCACCTTTCCATGGTAAGATTGGTTACCACTAATGGAGACATTGTTGGTGTCTTTCCAAACGGTGGTAGCCGTTCCAAGAGATAATGTAGTAATAGAATCTCCGGGGTCAAAAGTTTCAATAAATAGAGTGTCGATTTGGGCTGATAAGCTTACACTTAGCAGAAATCCAAAAAAGAGAAGTAGCAACTTCTTCATAAAGGTAGTATTTGTGCAGTTTTTGACGTTGCACAAATATAATAAGTCACTACGATTAACAATTTGGTAATTATTCTTTGCGCCCTTTTTTTATTTAACGCGCAAGCTTGCCAAACTTTGACCTTCTAAAAAAAGCTCCAATTTATCATTCGGTTGAAGGGCTCCTACTCCGGCAGGTGTACCGGTGAAAATCAAGTCTCCTATCTTGAGTGTGAAGTACTTAGAAACTTCAGCGATTAATTTATCGATAGAAAAAAGCATGTCACTGCTCCTTCCCTCTTGCACGATTTCATCGTTACGTAGAAGGCTGAAATTTAATTCAGAAAGATTGAAATCTTTTACCTTTTTCCAGGGTCCGAGGAAGGCAGAGCCATCAAAAGCCTTGGCTTTTTCCCATGGCAAGCCCTTAGATTTTAGCTCAGATTGCAAATCGCGAGCGGTAAAATCCAAGCCTAAAGTAAACTCACTATAATAACGATGAGCAAAGCGCTCTTCGATATGTTTTCCCAGTCGATCGATGCGAATTACGATCTCAAGCTCATGTTGCACATTTTGACTAAAATCCGGAATAAAGAAGGCATTTCCCTTGGGCAAAATAGCACTATCCGGTTTCATGAAAATTACCGGTTCTTTAGGAATCTGATTCGCTAGTTCCCGGGCATGATCCGCGTAATTCCGACCGATGCAAATGATCTTCACGACTGCAGTTTTCGCAATTTAATGGAAGTAAGTACCTTTTTGGTATAAAGCGGGAAATCAGCATTTTGAACCCAGCCATAATAGCCTGGGTCCCTTTCTAAAACTTGCTCTACTGGTTGATTTCGGTACTTTCCAAAGCTGAAGCATTCCACCCCATCTTCATTGTAGATAATGAAACCCGCAAAGTCTACTGCTTTAAAGCGATTACTGTATTCCGCCAAATAGCTCATGTCGTTCTGAAGATCCTCATAACGATCTAATTGGCTCTTCAAAATCTCATAAGTGGCTTCGGTATCGGCTTCAGCCGAATGCGCATTTTCCAAAACCTTTCCACAATAAAATTGATAGGCAGCACTCAAGGTGCGTTGCTCCTTTTTGTGGAAGATATTTTGCACGTCTACAGCCACTCTCTTTCCCATATCGAAATCGATATCAGCGCGAAGGAACTCTTCTACTAATAAGGGAATGTCGTATTTATTGGAATTATAACCGGCGAGATCCGAGTCCTTGATCATATCAAGAACTCGGTGCGCCAATTCTTTAAAGGTAGGCTCATTAGCCACCTTTTCATTTGTTATGCCGTGAATGGCTATTACCTCTTCCGACATTTGCATTTCGGGATTCACCAGCCAGGTTCGGCTTTCGCGGTTCCCATTCGGGTAGATCTTTAAAATACTGATCTCCACTATTCGATCTTTGGTTACCGAGGTACCGGTTGCTTCCAGATCAAAAAAACAAATAGGTCGTTTGAGGCTTAATTCCATAATTTAAAATTCGCGATTGGGATCGAACTGCTCGAGGTAATCTGCTACCCGACGAACAAACATTCCTCCCAAAGCGCCATCTACCACGCGGTGGTCATAGCTATGGCTAAGGAACATTTTATGACGGATGGCGATCATATCTCCCTCAGGAGTTTCAACTACCGCTGGTTTCTTAATAATAGCCCCAGCTGCCATAATAGCTACTTGAGGCTGGTTGATGATAGGCGTTCCTAATACATTACCAAAAGTTCCCACATTGGTTAAGGTATAGGTACCGCCAGAAATTTCATCAGGGCTTAATTTGTTCTCACGAGCACGACGAGCCAAATCATTTACTTGCTTGGTTAAGCCCACCAAATTGTAATTGTCGGCATTCTTAATCACCGGAACAATAAGGTTGCCACTAGGTAATGCTGCGGCCATTCCGATATTGATATTACCTCGCTTAATGATAGTGGTACCATCCACACTTACGTTGATCATTGGGAAGTCCTTAATGGCTTTCACCAAAGCTTCAATAATAAGTGGGGTAAAAGTGATTTTCTCGCCTTCGCGTTTTTGGAACTCTCCTTTCACTTTGTTTCTCCAATTTACTAGATTGGTAACATCCGCTTCTACGAAAGAAGTAACATGAGGAGAAGTATGCTTAGACATCACCATATGATCCGCAATCATCTTGCGCATACGGTCCATCTCAATAATTTCGTCATTGGCACCGATTGATACCGGAGCTGCAGGTTTTGGAGCTGGCGCTGATTTCGCAGCTGGAGCGGCGGCTGGCGCCGTCTTCGCAGCAGGTGCCGGAGCACTGGGCGCTGCGGCTGGAGCAGAACCCCGATTTTCTACATAGGCCAAAATGTCTGCTTTGGTCACTCGACCTTCAGAGCCACTGCCACTTAAATTTTCCAATTCGCCCAGGCTTACATTCTCTTCCTTGGCAATAGAACGCACTAAAGGTGAGAAGAACTTGCCATTGGCACTGCGTGGAGTTTCAATAGCAGCAGTTGCTACGCCGTTAGCTACCATTTTTTCCGCTTCCTGAGCGGCGGCTGGCGCAGGGCTTGCTTCTTGAGCAGGCGCTTCAGATGCTGGAGCAGAAGGAGCTGCAGAGGCACCACCTTCCGTTTGAATAATGGCAATTACCTGCCCTACCTGAACAACATCATCTTCATTAAAGAGCTTCTTGATTAGCACCCCATCTTCCGGAGCAGGAACTTCGCTGTCTACCTTATCAGTTGCAATTTCCAGTACAGACTCTTCCGCTTCGATTGTGTCGCCTTCTTCCTTTAACCATTTGATGATGGTGGCCTCGGCTACACTTTCGCCCATTTTGGGCATGATCAATTCGATTTCTGCCATAATTCGAGAGGTGATTAAATAGCTTTTTTAAGGCCGCAAAGGTATGAAATCTATAAGCTTAAAACAGGGCTTATCGCCCAGCAGATTTATTTTCCGAGGGATTTGCGGTATTGCCAGATAAAGGCCATATCCTTTTGCCAGTCGTAGTCCTTGGCATAGAGTTGATTAAGCTGTCGCTGAATGGCCTCATCTCTTCGATTGCTTTGCAAGGCCAAATCCAAGCCTAAGACCCCGGGAGCCAGTTCTGGTAACTCTTTGCTTCTCCCATTTTCGGCATAAGCCACCCAGGTTTTTCTGCCAATCAGCACTTGCAAAACGTTGCCAATAAACTGAAATGGCTTCTTAAAAAACCAGGCGATCAATGGACTTATAAGCAAAAGGCCAGCGGCAAGGGTGAAATCTAATATTCGCTTGGCGCGACGAT
Source organism: Flavobacteriales bacterium UBA7878 (assembly GCA_002501205.1). GTDB lineage: Bacteria > Bacteroidota > Bacteroidia > Flavobacteriales > Schleiferiaceae > Croceimicrobium. The sequence goes on along the minus strand of DLRW01000010.1, from coordinate 51,210 downwards.
TCTCCGGCTTATCTACACTATTAAAATCCTGTGTATACCAGGATCCTTGAGAATGGATAGAGTTACTACCGATTATGAACTGACTTTCGCTGGGAGCAATCTTAAATTCCAGATCAAAATCTTGGAGATTGCGCATGGCTCTAAATATCGCTTCTGCCGGAAGGCTATCCGAGCAAAAGATAATTTCATCTATTTGAAAAACCCGCACCAGATCCGGTAAATCTTCAGTACTCCCAACATAAGGCTCAGCATGTTCACTGTGCGTACTAACCCATCCGCAAAAGCTTAGCAAAGGCTGATTAGTTCTCAGTAATTTATGAACCCGCTCCAGCTCCTCTCCCTCTCCAACCAGGAGAATTCGCAAATCTTTCTTCACTGAAACCAAAATGGCTTTCTTGCTTATCAAAGACCATATATAGCGCCAGAGTAAAGAGGACAATCCAGCCCATAGAGCACCCAAAATAATGATCGCGCGTGAAAACCGCCAGGCTTCAGGTATTAAGCTGTAAGCCACTAAAATGCCTACTGTTCCTAAAATAAGGCCCCTTAATATTTGAGGAATACGAACTTGTTTATCATATACCCCGCTTAAGTACAGACCTCCTACCCAAAAGGCAATATAGGCTGGCACGGCAATTTGCATTAATTCGGGTGGGTATTCTCCGCCTTGAATAAATCGGTGATTATGCTCCCAGTACTCTTTAATGTAATAGAGTCCGCCATAAAGGAAAAGCACATCCAATAGCGGTGCACTTAATCGTTTAACGACACGACCTAAAACCGCTGCTCCAGCCCGAAGATAGATGGCCAGATTGATAAATAAGGAATAAAAGCGAGCATAACTGCTGCTAAAATGCTTCTCGGTGAAAATCACCATAGCCTTATAAAAGACCCGCACATAGTTTAAGGAGCCCTTCTTGGTAGACTCCCCTTTGTAGTGAATAATCGTACTGTCGGCCAGGTAATAATTCTTGTAGCCTCCTTTTAAAATGCGATAGCTCAGATCAATGTCTTCGCCATACATAAAGAAATCCTCATCCAAGAGCCCCACCTCATCCAGAACCGATTTACGCATGAGCATATAAGCCCCAGCTAAAATCTCCACTTCTTGATTTTCATCCTCCGAAAGATGACCCATATAATAGCGGGCAAATTTTTTCGATCGCGGAAAAATGGCCGCTAATCCGAAGATCTTATAAAAGGCCACCCAGGGAGTGGGCAGTCCACGCTTGGATTCAGGTAAATAATTCCCCCTGCCATCAATCATCTTAATACCCAAACCACCGGCATCAGGGTGGGCATCCATAAATTCCAAACTCTTGCGGAAAGTATGTTCCTCCACCACCGTATCGGGATTGAGCAGTAAAACATAGTCTCCTTTCGAAAGTCGAATTGCCTGATTATTGGCCTTGGAAAAACCAGGATTATCTGTGTTCGCGATGAGTTGCACCTGCGGAAATTGCTCCCGCACCATTTCCACCGAACTGTCTTTCGAATCATTATCCACTACAAAGACTTCTGCTTCAATGCCATCCAGGGCCTTATAGACCGATTTCAGGCACTGCTCTAAGAAGTAGCGCACATTGTAGTTAACGATTACGATGCTAAGCTTCATGGTTCTAAAAGGGCTTCCCCCCATTCTTCGGCCTTAGAATGTCCTTCCATTAGCACATTCTGCTGACCGATTTCCGGCAAATATAAAATTCGCAAGCCAGCCGCTCGCGCTGAATCCAGCTCTTCCTCACTTGAATAATGATCGATGATATGCTGGCTCTCCCGATATTTAAATACTAATTCGGGCCAATACCATCCGGCAATTACCAGAGCTGGAGCCTCATCTTGCAAGGCTAAAATGGAACGTTCCACTGTTTGGGATCGCACCTTCCGTTTCCCCTGATCGATCAATAATGGCCCTTGTAAAGGGGAACAGTAAATAGTTTTTCCTCCAGCCTCAAATTCCATTGAACCTACTGTTGGCCTTGCTCCTCGCCACTCATCTTTATAATCAAAACCAAAAAAGAGTAATGAGAAGAGACTCACATAGGCGATCCATCGTGCTTTGCTCTCCTGGGTATAAGTTGCCCAAAAAAGCAGGATAAAAGGAACAGCCGGTATAAAGAATTCTGCTTTAAAGGGCAATCGCATAAATACTGCCAATTGCATGGCTATTACCAAAATTAAAAAGCTTGGAAGATTTATGGCTTGTAAATGATCAGGACTAAAATGCTGGGCCTTGCGACGGAAAAAGTCGGGAACAGAAATAAAGAAATAGATCAATAAGGGCAAGCCCAGGATACCAAGGCCCAATTTGTATAAAACTGAGGCCCAGCCCGGAAAAGGTGGTTTATGAAAATCCAAGAATGCCAGTCCGTATTCTGAAAAAGGCAAGCTATAAGCTAAGGTTGAAATCAATAATGCTACTATTCCCATTCGCAATATGGGGCGCCAATTTCGCCAACCCAACATCAAGGCAAAAGGCAGGGCAAAACCCAGCGAACTGATTCGAAAGCCAGTGGCCAATCCAATAAGAAGTCCGGCCAGGGCATATTGCTTTAAAAGTAAACTGCGATACGCCAGAAGGATAAAAGCCAGGGCAAAATTGTAATCGATGGTATAGGTGCCGGCAATAAAGAAAACCGGAATAAAATTGAAGCTCAAGGCCCAATACCAGGCTTTAGGAATACGATGCAGCTTTAGGATTTCGTAAAAAGCCCAAACCGCCAGAGCGCTAATTAAAGCACTGAAAAAATTATAAACGAAATAACTGTGGTTAATGGGATACAAAAGACTCAATAACATCTCCTGCAAAGGATGCCCCGGCAAACGGGAAACCTCGTAAACTCCTGTTTCGGAAATAATCCGTGCATTGAGGGCATTACTCCAAGCATCGAACTCTTTGCCATAGCCAGCCCATAATAAGGGAAGGCGACAAACCAGAGCAATAGTAAAAAGCGTGAGGCCCTTAAAGGAGTTCAACATTAGGATCTATTTTGTTGTAAAGATTGCTCATAGGGCAAACGATGCTGAATACTCCGAGCCAGCGTAAGCTCATCCGCATACTCCAATTGATCTCCCACGGCAATGCCTCGGGCAATGGAAGACAGCTTGAGGCCTTTATCTTTCAATTTCTTGTAAATGTAGAAACCGGTGGTCTCCCCTTCCATGGTACCGCTCAAAGCAAAAATCACTTCCTGAACCTTGCCTTCCTCCACCTTATTTATAAGACTTTGCAAGTTTAAACCTCCGGGACCAATCCCATCCATGGGACTAATCAGAGCCCCTAAAACCTGATAAACACCTTTATACTGACCGGTATTTTCAATAGCCATTACATCCCGAATATCTTCTACCACACAAACCAGAGCTTGCTCACGGGCCGGATTCTCGCAAATTTCGCAGAGCTCCCGATCACTGAGGTTTCCACAGGAGCTACAACGTTTTACTCTTTGTTTTAAATCCATCAAGCTTCCGGCCAGGGCCTCCACCTCGTTTTCATCGCAGCGTAATAAGTGTAAAGCCAGACGCAAAGCGGTTTTACGTCCTATTCCGGGTAGGCCCGAAATTTCCAAAACCGCTTTTTCCAAATATTTTGATGAAAAGTCCATGCGACAAAGATAAAGGCGCTTAGAGGCATTTTATTTTATTTGTGAAAAATTCCTCCATGGATGCAACTTTGCTCATCGGCCTCATTGTCGCTTATTTCGGACTTTTAATACTGATCAGCTATTTTACCGGGAAGAGCGACGACAATCAGGCTTTCTTTTTAGGCAATCGACAAAGTCCATGGTATGCCGTAGCCTTCGGGATGGTGGGTGCCTCCTTGTCCGGGGTAACTTTTTTATCGGTACCGGGATTGGTTGCCAATAATTCCTTTGCTTATATGCAGGTGGTATTGGGCTATGTAGCAGGATATCTGGTGATTATCCAAGTGCTACTCCCCCTCTATTACCGTCTTCAATTAACCAGTATTTACACCTATTTAGAAGGCCGCTTTGGCAGAAGTTCCTATACTACCGGCTCAATCTTTTTCTTGATCTCACGCGTAATTGGCGCAGCTTTTCGACTGTACCTCATCGCCATAGTTTTGCAAACAGCCATTTTTGATTCGCTCAAAATTCCCTTCTGGTTAACGGTGGTAATTACCATCATTTTGATTTGGGTATACACCTTCCGCAGTGGTATTAAAACCATTATTTGGACCGATACCTTGCAAACCACCTTTATGCTGGCCGCGGTAATCATAACCATTGTCACCATTCAGCAAAAGCTCATCCCAGAAGGTGGACTATTGAGCTATATCAATGATTCCGATTATTCGCGAATCTTCTTTTTCGACGATTGGAAATCCGGTAACTACTTCTTTAAAAACTTCTTGAGTGGGATGTTTATAACCATTGTTATGACCGGCCTGGATCAGGATATGATGCAAAAGAACCTCAGTTGCCGAAGTTTGGGAGATGCCCGAAAAAATATGTATTGGCTAGCCCTTACCCTGGTGGTCGTCAACTTCATCTTTTTATCGCTGGGCGTATTGCTTTACGATTTTGCGGATGTGCAATCCATCAGCTTTGCCAAGCCTGATGAACTTTATACCCAGGTAGCATTGAGTGGCACTTTGGGTACTGCGGTACTAATCCTCTTTATTTTAGGTTTGGTGGCAGCAGCCTATTCCAGTGCCGATTCGGCTCTTACCGCTCTTACCACCGCTTTTTGTGTAGATATACTTCGCATTGAGAAAATGGAGGCCAGACAGTCGAAACGCACCCGTAAAATTGTGCATCTAGGCTTTTCCTTTGTGCTCTTTCTGGTGATTTTAATCTTCCGCCAGCTTAATGACGATAGCGTAATTAATGAGCTCTTCACCGCCGCAGGTTACACCTATGGACCACTCTTAGGCCTCTATGCCTTTGGATTATATACCAAACGACCGGTTAAAGACAAATGGGTTCCCCTTGCTGCCATAGCCTCTCCTTTACTGGCTTTTGGGATTCGGCACTACGCCAAAGAATGGTACCAGTATAGTATGAGTTTTGAGCACCTCATCATCAATGGATTATTGATGTTTCTATTTTTAGCAATGCTTTCGCGGAAGGCCTAAAGCCCTTAATTTTGCTCAAAATGAAAATTATGCGCTTTGCCGGTTTCTTCTTGCTTGTAATCCTTCTTCAGAGCTGTACTGATCCAAATGAGTTTAAAGAAAGCTATTACAATGGCTACGCTCAAGGAACTACCTTCCATATCAGCTACCTCTATAAAGGTGATGATATTGCCGATATGGATGATATTCTCAAGCAACATTTCGAAGCGGTAGATTTCTCCTTAAGTACCTACAAAGACAATTCTTTAATCAGTCGAATTAATCGCGGCGACACCATTGAAACTGACGATATCTTTCAAATCGTACACAACAAATCGGTAGAAGTTTGGGAAGCTTCAGGCGGCTATTTCGACCCTACCGTAGGCAAATTGGTTCGCTTTTGGGGCTTTGGGCCCGATGCCCGTAGAGCAGTAGATACGAGCGAAGTAGACAGCATTAAAGCCTACATTGGCCTGGATCGTTTAAGCCCCATCTCTTCTCGCTGGTCTATTCCCAGTGGAATGGAGCTTGATTACAATGCGATTGCTCAAGGATACACCGTAGACTTACTTTGCGAAATGCTGGAAGCCCGTGGTATTAACAATTACATGGTTGAAGTAGGTGGCGAAGTGCGTTGCCTGGGCCATAACCTGAAGGAACAAGCCTGGCGCATTGGTGTAGATAAGCCTACAGAAAACATAGATCAACAAGATCGCTTCCAATTTATCTTAGGGATGGATTCCCTCGCCTTAGCCACCTCAGGAAATTACCGCAAGTTTTGGGTAGATACCCTAAATGGCATGCGCTATGCTCATACCATAAACACTAAAACTGGTTATCCCGCTAAAAACAACTTACTCAGTGTTTCAGTGCTTGCTCCCACCTGTATGGAAGCCGATGCCTTTGCCACCGCTTTTATGAGCATGGGCTTAAAAGGCTGCTTAAACTACCTTAAAAGTCATCCCGGAAAAATGGAGGTCTATCTAATTTATACCGAAATCGGAAAAGAAGGCTGGCAAGTATATCAGTCGGAAGGCTTTGAAAAGCGAGTGCTGAACTAAGCCTCTCCTTTCTTATATAGTAGAGTTAAAGGGCTTTTTCCCAGCAGTTGATATCCCTGATCCAGCAGATACTGATGTTGCCAGGAATCTTGCAATTTTAACCAGTTTTTAAAATCGAGCTCATCCCCTTCCAAGCTAATATCCTCGATAAGGATATGCTTAGGTTGGAGCATTTTGAAGTCGATAGCTTCCAGGATTTTGCGCTCCATACCTTCGATATCAATACTGATAAAATCTATCTCCTGACCGGAGGGAATGCTTTCCTGCAGCACTTCATTAATATGGCGTACCTCCATAGAAATCACCTCTTTGATAGGCAATTGAAAATGTTGAGAGAAGGCCTCCGCCTGATTTTTATTAAAGGTATTGATGCTGTGCTCTGCTCCGAAGAAGTAAAAATCCATACTTCCATTTTCATCGGAAACCCCAATATTGAGATTAACATCCCGCGGACGCATTTTGGCAAATAATTCGGCACTTTCAGGATTGGCCTCAATATTAATCCCGCACCATCCTCGATCATAGAAGTATTTGGTATTGGAAGCCTGCTCCGGATGAAAAGCGCCAATATCTACGTAAAAGCCCGACTTGGATTCGGCATTGGCCATAAAGGAACGCAGGAGTAAATCCTCGGCTCCCTGACCATACACATTGAGACTAGCGTCTTTGAAGAGTACTAAATGGTGGGCCTTTTGCCTGGACTGGAAGTCTTCCTGAAACTGTTTGTATCGGCTATCGGATTGAAGTTTCTTGGCCTTCAACTTCTCTTGGAGAAAGACCAGGCCTTGAGGCGTGCACCACTTAATCAGCTTTTTCAGGAAACGGATCATTCAGATTCAAATAATAGAATTCCAAGCCCTATTTGATTAGGGCCTTAAATGTAATCTCTTTTCGCTGATATGGCCAGAAGTGGACCTTATTCCGAATTAAATAGGCTGAGTGCTGATGCGGGCTTCGCCCTCTGAATCATCCTTTTTACACTTGTCTTGAGGAGCAGCACCACAGAAAGCACAAGACTCTCCATCTTCATTCAAGAAGGGACTATTACTGGCACAGGTTCCCGAAAACTCACCGTCTTTCTTCGCCCAAATCTTAATGGCGATTCCGGCAAATCCCAATCCCAACAAAAGTGCCGCCACTAAAAAAACTTGCATCTCGATCTTCTTTTAAATGATATTCACTTCGGCTTCTAAAGCCACGGCAAAGGTACTATATACCGATGCTTGAATGGCTTCTGCCAGGGCTTTAATTTCTGCCCCGCGCGCCTTACCATAATTAACCAAAACCAGGGCCTGTTTGTTGTGTACTCCGGCATCTCCTTTTCGATAGCCTTTCCAGCCTGCACGCTCGATTAACCAGCCTGCGGCCAATTTCATCTGCTCGGCTCCAGCCGGATAAGCCACTACCTCGGGGTATTGCTTTTGAATTCTTTGGTGATCTTCCTTACTTACCACCGGGTTTTTAAAAAAGCTCCCACTATTGCCAATCTCTGCCGGATTGGGCAATTTACTTTGACGAATAGCAATTACCGCTTCAGCTATACTTTGAATGGAAGGCTCTTCTCCTCTTTTCTCCAGTTCCTGCTGTATAGCACCATAATCAGTACGCAAGCGATGATTGTGGCGACTCAAGCGAAAGCTAACGCCCGTAACTACGTAACGACCACGAGCTTCACCCTTAAAAACAGACTGTCGGTATCCAAACTGGCATTCATCACGATTGAAGGTCTGCCATTTCTTTTCTTCTAAATCGAAGGCTCGGAGGGATTCAAAGTGATCTTTAAGCTCCACCCCATAGGCGCCAATGTTTTGAATAGGAGCTGTACCCACATTGCCGGGAATAAGAGATAGATTTTCCAATCCACCTAAACCCTGTCCAACGGTCCACTGCACTAATTCATGCCAGTTTTCGCCTCCGGCAGCCCAAACTCGTGCTTCAGAGTTAGAAATCATTTCTACCTCCCGCCCTTTAAATTCAAGCTTCACCACCAATCCTTCAAAAGGACCGGTAAGCAGCATATTAGATCCGCCCCCTAACCAAAGGACCTTTTGCTCCTTAAAGATGGGATCTTCCACCAATTCCTCTAACTGATCTTCGCTAGCAATACGCACAAAATAGCGGGCTTGCTCAGCTAAGCCAAAGGTGTTAAAAGGACCAAGGTCCTGATCTTTGTGAATTTCGATCATTAATAATGGGTTCCAGGATACTCCTGCAGTGCTAAGCGCATTAATTCAACGCATTGAACCAATTTCTCCTGTTCCAATACGTAGGCCAAACGAACTTGGGTTTGTCCCATTCCTGGAGTGGCATAAAAACCTTCGGCTGGTGCAACCATCAAGGTTTTATTATCGTGTGAGAAAGCCGAAAGCAACCACTGCGCAAAACGCTCCGCATTATCCACCGGCAATTGAGCAATCACATAAAATGCTCCAGCCGGTTTTGGGCAAAATACGCCTTCAATGCTATTTAAACCGTCTACCAAAATATCACGGCGACGGGTATATTCTTCTTTTACTTCTTCATAGTAAGAAGGATCTACCTCCAAAGCGGCCTCAGCGGCAATTTGCGCCATGGTGGGTGGACTTAACCGCGCCTGAGCAAATTTGAGCATCGTCGCATTTAAAGCGCTATTGCGGGAAATCACACAACCAATGCGGGCCCCACACATACTGTAGCGCTTCGATACCGAATCAATTACAATGGCATTCTCTTCTAATCCCTCCAGATTAAGGATAGATTGATGGAAATTATCATCATAGGCAAACTCGCGGTATACCTCATCCGCAATCAAATACAAGTCATGCTTGATTACCAAATCACGCAAGGCCTCCAATTCAGAAGGTTTGTATAAATATCCCGTAGGATTCCCTGGATTACAGATCATAATCGCCCGGGTATTTGGCGTAATCAAAGCTTCAAAATCCTCGATGGGAGGTAAAGCAAAGCCATCTTCAATTTGCGCGGTAACTGGCACTACATGCACTCCGGCATTAATGCTAAATCCATTGTAATTAGCGTAAAAGGGCTCGGGAATAATCACCTCATCACCGGGGTCACAAATAGCTCCCATGGCAAATAAAATGGCCTCTGAACCACCGGTGGTTACAATTAAATCCTCCGATGTGATATGAATACCATTCTTAGCATAATAAGCCGCCAATGCCTTGCGATAAGAAGCAAAACCTTCGGATGGACTGTAGGATAAAACGTCGAGGTCGGCTTTACGAACCGCCTCAATGGCCTCAGGTGGAGTCTTAATATCAGGCTGACCAATATTCAAATGGAAAACCTCTTTACCTTGAAACTTTGCCGCTTCGGCGAAGGGTGCCAATTTGCGGATAGGCGATTCGGGCATGGTTTGGCCCTTTAAGGAAATTGCCGGCATGGATTATTATTTGGCCGCTAAAATACAACGGGGGCGAGAGATGGCAAAGGGGGAGGAAGGAAGTACTTGGTGGTTAGAAATTAGTAGTTAGTAGTTAGACGATAGACTTTAGATTTTAGATGTTAGACGGTAGATGTTAGACCTAATGATGCCGCCTAAAAATGGTTGTCACTTAATCCGGAGGACAGAATTGGGGCAAAACAAATTTTAGGCAGATTATCTTTAGCCCTCAGATCGCATTAAAATGAACATCACCATTCATAAGAAGGAATTTGAAGAGCTAGGATCCAGTATAATTTCTGGGGTTTTCAATGAATCCGAAATCAATTTGATGATTGATCTCATAGAGAAAGTTAAGCCCGCCCCTGAAACTTTAATTGAAAACGAAAACCTATTTGCAATCCGTCAATTGCTGATTCAAGTTCCTGGCTTAAGTAATCTGATTTTCACCCCTTTTTTCTCTCAAATATTTCTTCAACTAGCAGATGCTGATTATTTCTTAAGCAAGGCCATCTATTTTGATAAGGCCGGTCAGTCGAATTGGTTTGTTGCCTATCATCAAGATTTGAGCATCTCTGTAAAGAAAAAAGCATCAGTTTCAGGATATCGGCACTGGACCTTAAAAAAGGGGCAATACGGCGTAGAACCTCCACTTGAAATATTGGAAAACACCATTACTATCCGAATCCATTTAGATGATACTGGAGCTGAAAATGGCGCTCTACGGATTATTCCCAAATCACATAAAAAGGGAATTCATCGTTTTAGCTCAGCTGAAACCAATCTCCAAGAAGAGCAAATTTGTGAAGTGGAAAGGGGTAGTATTCATATTATGAGTCCATTATTGATGCATGCCTCCAGCAGAAGTAGTTCAAAGCAAACAAGAAGAGTGATTCACCTAGAGTTTAATTCGGCCAACCTGGCCAAGCCCTTGGAATGGTTAGAGTATCTTAGGATCGAATCTATAAGCCCGCAAACCATTTAACTCTCCCCTTGCCTAGCCCAATCATTTTCATGAAAAAGCTTTTTCTCGACGATATCCGTAGCATTGACATGGTCTACCCCAAAAATCTGGAACAAGAGTTTGATATTGTTCGCAGCTATGATGCCTTTGTTAAGTATATCCAGCAAAATGGTCTACCTGATTTTATAAGTTTTGATAATGGTTTAGGCTTGAACTCAGACGGTAAACTCGCTCCCGATGGCTATGCTGCAGCAAAATGGCTGGTTTATGAATCAGGTTTGGATTTAAGAAATTTGAAATATCATGTTCATTCCGCCAATCCGGTAGCTGCCAAGCAAATCGATGGATTACTACAGAATTACATCCGGCATCTTAAAACTCTAAAGGAAAAATAGTTCCACTCTAAAATTACTATTAGGGTAACCCCTTCTTACTCTTTAGCTAACATTCGCAATTTATCTTCATCCGGATTTTAGACCTGAACCAAGCTGTATGCCCCATGAAGCTAAAAATCGCGAGCTCCACCCAGGCCCAAGCCATTACTGATCTTCGAAAAAGAGCCTATCAAAAAGGATCTAAAACCCACCTAAAAGACGATCGTTTTTTAGAGTGGAATACCGATGATGAAAATGCTCTAATCCTATACATCGCCAACGAAAATGGAATCCCAATTTCCAGCTTCCGATTGAGCATCGCCTTTCACAAAGAGCAAATTGAAGGTTTATTCGATATTCGCTTACATCAAAATTTAAAATACCCTGTTCTCCTCCTCGATAAACTCACTACCGACCCAGATTACCGTAGACGCGGTTTGAGTGCCGCGATGCGCTATTTTATCTTAAAATCTGCCGTAAAAAGTGATATTCAAAATATCGCATTTACTATTAATGATGGCGTTTCCCGTAAGGCTCACCTTTTGGAATTAGGCTTCCGTCTGGATAAAGCAGACCTCAGTCATCGTATCAACGCAAGCTATCAAAATGAAACCGATGTTCTCTTTGGTCATCTAGCTCAGCATCAGTTTCAGACAGCTAGCCAAATCGCCCTGCAAAATTTAATAAGCCCTTGGTCTGATTTCAGCTTAGCCGCTGATATACATCTTATGATTGCTGATTTTTTAAGGGTAAAGGTGGAAGTTTAAAGGATAGTATTTGAAATCAATCCCCCTTGCTTAACCTTGGGTAACTATCATTAGGTCAAGCCCCTACCTTCTCGATCTCACAAGATCCGATTTTGGCTAAATACAGGCTTGTCATTTTGCATCGGAACTGCGTACTAATCAGGTTCACGGCTAAGCCCCTTCTTTATGAGCTTTCCTTTGACTGTGCTCCACATTGGCTTCAGCAAAATGAAGAATAATCAGCATTTAAGCCCTTGTAATGAAGACATTGTAGTAGAACAAATCCTACATCCTCTTCCATATTATTTTACAAACCCTTCATTATCCCGCTGATAATTTTGGCTTTCTAATACAAAAGGCTTTCTGGTAATAACAAGGGGCACATTTAGCAAATATTGATGTCCCGCCCACATACTTAAAAGCCAATTAAGTACTAAACACATTAAAACCCCTTTAAAAATGGCGAGATTTTTAGTCCTCCTTCTTCTTGCTGGCAGCCCCATTATTCTACAAAGTCAGCAATTGGCTTCGGCCTATACAGATGGAAGCTTTACCTGGAACCTAAAATCACAATGCAATCAAAAAGGCAGCACTGGCAGAGAAAAGCCGGAAGCGCTATTAGGTGCTGTTATGTGGACTAAAGGTGACACCCTATTTCTTTTTGGTGGTGGAACCAAAGATTTAAGCGGAGGCAGCTACACAGATTTTAAGCTTAGCAATCGCCTATGGATTTACGATAAAGACACTTGGTCTTTTTGGAAAGGTTCTCCAGGCTATGTATCCGGTTGGGGAAGTCCGAATTATGAAGGATCTTCCACTTTTTCCTATGGACAACAAGGAGTTACCAGTACTGCTAATTTTCCTGGTGCTCGAGTAAGCGCTGCCTACGCAAGTAGCCCCGATGGTACATTATACATGTATGGAGGCTATGGTCTTTGCAAAACAAGTTCTGGAAATACAGTTGATGTAATTGAGGACTTATGGATGTTTGATGGCACTAATTGGACCTCCTTAATGGATGGAATTTCCACTCTAACACCCAGTCATGGAACCATGGGGGTTCCTAATTCTTCTAACAGTCCCGGAGGCAGAGCTGGCGCAAGCTTATGGTACGACAATGGCTTTCTTTATCTATATGGTGGCACTCTTTTGCAGAATATCCCCTATTCAAACAACCTTCAGCCAACCGTTGCTTTTAATGATTTATGGCAATATGAACTTGCATCTGGTCTTTGGACCTGGATTGGAGGTTCATCCTCAGGTTCAACGGGAGCCACCTATTCCGGATCAGCTTATACTTATCCGCAAGATCTGACCGAAATGGCCCACTGCTTTGATTCGAATGGTGACCTATACCTTTATGGTGGTTGGACCACTAATGGAAGCGTTCAAGAGTGCAACACTTTTTGGAAATATAATGGATCTTCCTGGACCTTGCTTTCGGGTGATCCTACAAACGCCAGCAATCCAAACGGCAGTCTTCCCGGAGCCCAATCCGGAGGACAACTTATTGAGCATGATGGCAGCTTGTATTTAATCGGAACTAGTCAATCACCAAATTCTGTTTTTCGCTGGGATGGTAGTTCCTGGTCTCTCTTTAAATCTTGCAATGCACCATCTTCAGGCGGTAACCTTCAAATCGCCTATGATAAGGAAGCCTGTCCCGGCAATGTTATAAGCTATGCATCCAGCTGCAGCTGGAAAGGGGAAACTTATCTCTTCGGAGGAACCAATGTTTCAAGTGGTGACTATTCCTCCACCCTCTATAAATTTAATGGTCAAAATTTCGCTTTTGAAAGTTCATCAGGCCTAAATAATTATGCCTTTCAGTATGCGAATTCAGCTATGATATCCTTCCCCGGTGGATTAAACAGAGCTGCCTGGACCTATGATGAACAATCGCAATCCCTTTATCTCTATGGCGGCGATAGTTATGACCCCGGATATCATTCCAATTTGTGGAAATATCAAAATGGTGATTGGATTTGGTTAACCGGTAGCGGGGCCTCATCCTACACCTCGGCTGTTCATGGGACCCAAGGGGTAACCTCAGCTAACAACACACCCGGCTCTCGGATGGATGCAGTTATGTGGATGGGCAGTGGTGATACCCTCTGGTTATTTGGCGGATATGGCTATGATGAAAACGGATCGGTCGGTCGATTAAGTGATCTCTATTGTTATGTTGAAGGGGAATGGACCTGGATGAAAGGAAGTAAATTCAAAGATGATCTTGGTTCATTTGGAACTCAGGGACAAGCTGCAGCGAGCAATAATCCACCAGGTTTAAGTGGTATGAAAGTTTGGACCAATCCGCAAGGAGAAGCCTATATTTTCGGAGGTATATCCGCTGCCAGTTCCAATGCCTATTACAATACTATTTGGAAATTTAATGGTACTAATTGGATCTGGATTAAAGGGGATAACACCTTTGGAAGCAGTGCCACCTATGGCACCAAAGGAATCCCAGCCGCTGGAAACAATCCCGGAGGATCTTTCAATTTCACTCTGGCTGGAGATGCAAACGGCTTTTACACCTATGGTGGGGAGATCTATTACAGCCATAGATCCACACCCCACTTCAGTAATCAACTATGGTATTTTGATGCCAGCACTGAAGAGTGGACCTTTCTTTTTGGTAGCACTTTAGGCGCAAGCAATGTTCCCACTTATGATGTTGAAACCAAAAATTCAAATTTGGTTAATCCGGGCTATAACCGAGGTGGAGCCTCGTGGGTGGCTAATGGGAAATTCTACCTTTCTTCAGGCTTAATTTACACCGGCATATCAAGCCATTATTATACGCCTTCTAACAATCTATGGGAATGGGATGGCACCTATTGGTCTTGGAATAAAGGCGCTAAAGACGCTGAAGGTGCAGATCCCAATTTAGCAGTGTATAATTCTGAATCTGAATTCAACTATGATCATATACCTGCTCCTCGCTACTATCCTATATACTGGAAAGCGGGCAACTCTCTCTATTTAGCCAAAGGCTTGGTTACCGCCTCCGGAATGAACTCCCAAAACCTCGATGATATGTGGGCCTTTCACCCTGGTAATTTTTGGAATGGTAGCACTTGGTCCAATGGGCTACCTAATACTCCGCAAGAAAATGTTCAAATTATTTCTTCTTCTAGCCCGAATCAAGATATTAAAGCCTATTCCCTGCTTATTGATGCTGACCTTAGCGTGAATGTGAATTCCTATAAGTTAATTCTTAACAAAGATCTCTTTGCCTATGGAAATCTTTCAGGTGTAGATGAGCTGCACTTTGAAGGAGAACAAGACCAATACATATGGGGTAACCAATGTTCTGTTTCTAATTCTGTATTGGTTTCTGCCAACTCGACCCTCCACACAAATAATAAACTAAGGCTTACAGCCAGTAGCAATAGTAGCTTTGGTCAATTAGTAAATTTAGGCACAGTTGAAGATTCTGTGGAATTTGAATTTTACGTTAGTCTCTCCTCGGGCTCCAATAATGGTCGATATATCCATTTAGGCAGCATTTTCGAGAATGCTCAACTATCCCTCATTCGTGACCAGGCAAATGGTATTGTGGGCTTGGATCACAGCGGGAGTAATAGTAATAAAAATAGTATCTGGAAATGGAATTCCAATACCGCTGGATGGGAAAGCCCTGCTTCCACAGACGCCTTTGAAATTGGGAAAGCCTACGCCATTTATGCAGGATCAACCTCCTATGGTAATTTTTTAGTCCAAAATGGTGAATCGGGTGTTCTAAGCCTTAAAGGCCTAATTCCGAATTCAAGCTCCAATACTATTCCACTTAGCTATAATAATGGACAAAGCTCCAGTTTCGGCTTTAGCGGTGGAAGCTCAGTTAGTGCCACTGAAGGTTGGAATCACATTTCAAATCCCTTCCCCTTTTCAGTGAGAATTAAGGACTTAATTGAAAATTCAGCCCTTAGCAACAAAACAATCTATATCTGGAATGGCAGCAATTTCTCTACTTATAATACCAGCCTCGACATTTACACCAATAATGGCACCGTCTATATAGCTCCCGGTCAAGGTTTTTATATCCAAATGGCTGGATCAGACCAGGGCTCAATCAGTGAGTTAACTTTTGACAAAAGCTCACTTTGGACAAAAACAAGTGGAATTAAGGGAAACTTTTATAAAAATACCCCGGTTGCAGACGGGCTGCGTATCAATCTGGTTTCTCCCGATAGTTTAAATCACAATTTGGATGATTTGTGGTTAGGCTTTCACCCTTCTGCCACCGCTAGATTTGATGGTGCTTTTGACGCCTGGAAGATTATGGATTATTCTGCGAAAACCTATATCATCGCTCCAGATGGTGAACACTGCGCCTCTACTTTTAACCCGGATTCAACCCAATTCGTGGACCTGGGAATTTCTTCTAACATTCCAAATGGAGACACCCTGATGCTGAAATTTAATCTAAAGGATTTAAAAAGCTTTGCTATCGTAGAAATAGAAGATCTCAAAACGGGGATCCGCCAGAATTTACAGAGCAGCTCTAACTTTCTACTCGTTCAGGACACAGCCATTTCCCAAAGAATCCGACTTCATTTTAAAGATGGGCTTCATCAGTCGAATAGCTCTTTTAAAAAACCAGCATTTAGTTTCTACAATATGGACCAAGCTTGCTTCCTGAAGTCCATTGGTGCTAAACATTATAACGAAGAATTGGAAGTCAGAATTTTCTCCTTAGGTGGACAGCTAATCGAGAGTGTAGAATGGATTCCGGCCTTCAAGGACCTGGAAGTTCTTAGCAATAAAGCTCCCGGATTATATCAAGTTCAAATTTATGATGCGCAGCTAAAAGAATACCATTCATTAAAAATCCTTAAACGCCCTTAAATCACTGCATATCAAAAAATTAATCCACTAACCGCGGCCCAACCTAATTATGCGACATTCCTTTCATTTAGATACTGAGCCGAGTGAAAATTACAAATCCCAAATAGGGTTCAATGTTTAAAATCTGCTGAATACTAATTTCATAGCTCGGTCGCTCACTGTCTTGAATCCATAAAAACGAATAGCTTATCACAAATTAATTTTAACAGTTCTTCAAGTTTAAATCATCATTCCTTCCATTCGAAAACTCTTAGTTTAGGCCAAGAGAAGCCGAAGCATGCGAAAAACCCTATTCCTTTTACCCTTGTTCTTTTGGGCCTGCGATTTTCAACCACAGCCCCTTTTAGAGAACTTCCCCCCTAAGAAAATTTTCAAAGAGGGATTTGTAAACAAGTATTACCATCACTATATCCCCGATGATCCTAATTTGGAGCAAAGAACCCGTATTCTCTATACGGGCTATCAGCTTTTAGACAATCATGTAATTAAAATCAGTAATTACGATGCCGCCTTTGATTTGAAGGGCTGGCAATACTATCATTATCAAGGTACTCGGCTATTTGTAGACTCCGCCTGGTACATGCAGAGAAATGATACCGTGCGGGTAGATATAGAAACTGGCTTGGTGAAATATTGGGAGAAAAATGCAGGCGGTTTTTACCGTGAAAACTATCAGTATCAGGAGCAAGAACATCAATACATCAGCCATCAATATGAAATGCTGGATACCTTAGTTGAGGGTCGACCTGGAAACAAATTCCTCTACCATCGTTCTTATCGAAACCTCGAGCAAGATAGCACGCTACAGAGCTGGCAAGCCTGGGAGGTTTATGTTAAAGGCCTGGGACTATGGTCGAAATGGGAACAAAGTGAAGATGGAGAATTCTTTTCTGAATTGATTGAGCAAATGCCAATTGCCGAGTTTCAAAAACGGGCCAATCATGGTAAAAAAAGAGTAGCATGGATTGATCCGCAAAAAAGCCTCGGCAGCCAGGAAGGCTTTAAACTATGTGGATCAGAATCGGATATCGTTGATTATTACAATGGAGATCCAGATGCGCATTTTACCGCTGGAAAGCCAGCTTTAAGAGCCCGTATCGAAGAGCGATTAGACCCGAGCTTGCTTAAAAATTTCGAAGGAATGCTCACCTTTCGATTTGTCATTTCTTGCGAAGGTGCCGCTGGAACCTTTATAGCAGAAGCCTATAATTTCGATTATCAAAAAATTGAAGCAGATCCAAAATTGGTTCAAGCCCTTTTTGAAATTCTTGCCGGGCCTGGCTCATGGAGTCCAACCCTAATTCGGAATGAAAAACGCGATGCTTATGCCTATCTAACCTTAAAAATTAGCCATGGTGAAATTGTGGACTACCTCCCTTAAACTCCTCCCCCTTATTTCATCAATGGTATCAGCGCGAGTTTAGTGAGGAAGAAAAACCCCTTTATGCCGAACATCTTCTAAAAGGTTCAGGCTATCACTATCAGGGTTCCCCCGCTTCGGATTTTCACCTTTTAGAGGCTTTGGAACTAGACCCCAATAATGGTGACATCTGGCGCGAAATGGGTACCCCTCGAGTGAAAAGAGGAATCGCAGATGAAATGCAGTACTTTTATGGCAAGGCAGTAGATTTAAAACCCGACCCCTGGGCTGGCTTTAGAGGCTATCTCTACCTCTATTTTTATCGGGACTACGAAAGAGCGATTGCCGACTTTAATCTTCAGGACTCCATCATTGGTATGGTAGGCAATTCGCAAGCACAGGATCATGACTATATGCGAGGCATCGCCTACTATGGTTTAAAAGATTACCAAAAGGCTCAGGATTTTCTAAGTCGCTATATCAATCGCATTAGCGCCGATCCCGGTCCGGATTGGGTGGATGTGTATGCCCACCTCTATCGGGCACTAGCCTGGGAAAAACTCGATCAAAAGGATCAGGCTTTGGCCGAACTCAATCGGGTTTTGGAGCTCTATCCCCAACTGGCCGATGGCCATTATCACAAGGCCCGACTGCTAATGGAAAAAAATCAAAAATCAGAAGCGCTAAAAGAAATGGAAGCTGCCCGAAAGGCTTTTGCAGAGGGCTTTTACCATCAAAGACCTTATGTGGAGGTTTTGGAGCAGATATATGAGGAAGACTTAGGATCGAATTACAAATCCGACCTACTAGAGTTTTAGTCTGGATCGAATTGCAAATTCGATCCAGTTACAATTGCAAATTCAATCCAGTTACAGAATCCTGGATCGAATTTGCAATTCGATCCAAAGCTATTGTCCTTATTCCAACATTGGATAGTTAATAAAGTCTCCAAGCCTTAAATTTCCCTGTTTCCATTTCCAGTACCTTAACAGCTTAAGCTTTAGCTATGTCTCTGAGCATCTACGCACTCAATACCGAAAACGGAATCGAAATCCCCTTCTTTGATGTGGGTGTTGCCGCTGGTGATCCATCCTATGTATCCGAGTATTTTCCGGATACGATCAACCTATCCCACGAATTAATAGCTAATCCTAAAGCTACTTTTTGCGTTCGGGTAAGTGGTCAATCTATGGTGGGGGCCGGCATTGATGATGGCGATCTCTTAATTGTTGATAAGGAATTGGAAGCTAAAGAGGGGCAAATTATCCTGGCCGTGATCAATGGCGATTATACGGTTAAGCGCCTGATTAAGAAATCAGAGGCCTATTACCTTCAGCCCGAAAATCCGGCCTTCGAGCCTTTGCGCATCACCACTTTTATGGATTTCCGGATTTGGGGAGTAGTTACGGGACTCATCAAGAAACTTAAATAAATCACCTACTTTTGCGGCGCTTTTGGTCTGTAATGGTTCTACCATTGGAGTTAAAAGGGAATTCGGTGTAAATCCGGGACTTTTCCTGAAGCTGTAATTCTCAATACTTTTTAGCATTAGCCACTGCCTTAGCGGGAAGGCGTTAAAAAGGAGATAAGTCAGAAGACCTGCCATCAGCACATACTTATTTGCTTTCAGGATAAAGGCAATAAGGCTTGGATGCCCATTGAAAAATGGTAGCGACTCGCTTTACTTTTCCCTGGAAGTTTTTTGTTCACCCTTTAATTCATGATTTTCATGAGCAAAAAACTATTCCTCGGGCTGCTGATCTTAAACCTCATGGTCCAGCCCCTTTCAGCCCAATTTTCTTTTTCAGAAGTACAATTCTGGATTGGTTCCGGAACCGATTCTACCTTATTGGTAATCGACTTTAATGATGGAACCACCGACTCCTCCTACGCCTGGGGCTATGCCTATTCAGGTAACGAAACAGGAGAGGATCTACTTAATGCCGTAGCTGTAGCGGATGCGAACTTGAGCATTGCCGCTGCCGGTGGTTTTCTAAATGATGTGATTTATGGTCAACATTCTGGTATTGGCGGTCAACCTGATTATTGGAGCACCTGGAGTGGTAGCGATACCGCCAGCCTAGTTATGAATTCAGGTTTGGCTACTCCTTTGGTGGATGGTGAATGGTTTGCCCTGAGCTATACTGACTTTAGTCCGGCAGCTGTACCAGGAGTACCCATAGCGGCTTTTAATCCGGAGAGTTTCGATTTTTCTCAGGTTGATCAATGGATTGGCAGTGGTAGCGATAGCATGGCCTTATTCATCGACTTTCAATTAGCTGATTCAGGGCAAGTGGTATTCGGATACCTCTTCAACGATTCGGTACAAGCCTCGCAAATCCTTCAAGATCTGGATCAGGCTGTTGCCGCTTTAAGCGTGAATGCCGGCTCCTTCCTAAATGATATCAGCTATCAAAACTGGTCAGGAATAGGTGGCCAGCCAAATTATTGGAGCACCTGGAGCGCTACCAATGTTGGAAACTGGTATATGAATGCGGGTATTGGCAGCTATGTAAAAGCGGGTGAGCTATTCGGTTGTTCTTATACTGATTTCGCCCCTGCCCTACGTCCACGCGTTCCTACTTCAGATTTGGGTATTGGTTTAGATGAAACAGAGCTGCTGCCATTCGCTATCTACCCTAATCCTGCCCAAGATTATTTGAACATCAGCAGTGAGCAGAATGGCCAATTGCAAGTTTACAATCAACAAGGAGCTTTATTATTAAGTCAGTTATTTGATGGGCAAGCGCAACTTGATTTAAGCGATTGGGCTGCTGGTCTTTACTTTGTACAATTAAATGGAAAAAGCCAAAGGCTGATTATCCATTAATGCGCAACCTCGCATTCTATATAATCTTTAGCATAGCCCTGGGATTGCAAGCGCAGTCGCCAGGGCCCTATGCCCCAGCTGCCGGTCAGCCCGGATCTACTGCTATTCATAAAGACAGTAGTATGATTGCCTCATGGGCACAAGCAGTGCAAATCCAAAGGGGTTATCTCGACATTGCCAATAAAAGCCTGGGCCTCGTAAGTCATGGTGATAGTGCAGATGCCCTCGGCTATGCCAATGGACAGGTAATTAGCCTGGGAGATAGTGGAATAGCGACCTATTACATCAGCCCAGGCATTGTAGACGGACCGGGTTCAGAATTCGCCATTTTCGAAAATAGCTTTAGCGATGTCTTCCTGGAATTTGCCTTTGTAGAAGTGAGTTCCGACGGACAGAATTTTGAACGCTTTCCAGCTCAAAGCCTTTTGGATACCAGCCTACAAACCGGGGCCTTTGGAGCCAGTGACCCGACTAAGGTGCATAATTTGGCGGGGAAATACCGAGCAGACTTTGGGGTGCCTTTCGATTTAGTCGAAATCAACCTGCAGGATAGTATCCGCTATATCCGGATTGTAGATGTGATTGGCAGCATTCAAGGTAATTGGGCTAGCCGAGATGCACAGGGTCGCATTATTAATGATCCTTACCCCACCGACTTCGCTTCGGGCGGATTCGATCTTGATGCCCTGGCTTTGCTTTATCCCAGCAGCTTAGCTTTAGAAAATCAAAAACTTGCGCAGTTTGTCCCTTATCCCAATCCGGCCCAAAACAAAATTGCAGTCCCATCAGCCTTAAGCTTGAAATTGTTTAACCTTCAAGGGCAATTTCTTAAGGAAGTAAAAGGCGAGCAAATCAGTTTGGATGAATTCCCCAATGGACTCTATATCTTAGAAGCTCAATTGAGTTCGCATCAAGCGCAAAGCTTCCGCATTCAAATTCAAAAATGAGAATCAAAGCCTGTCTTCTAGCTTTATTCATCAGCCTCGGTGCTTTGCAGGCTCAGGATTCGAATGCCACCAGATTTATGATCACCGAGGTTACAGTGGTCAGCCATTTCTTGCGAATTGCTCCCGAAGAGGGACATCGCTTAGTTCAACTGGGAAGCGACAGCCTCAAGAAGTTCCAGGCTTTCAATCTCGCTGAAGCCCTTAAAGAGCAGACGAACCTCTTTATTAAGTCTTATGGAGCCAATGGGGTGGCCACCTTAAGTATTCGGGGTACCGGCGCCAATCACTCCAAAGTATATTGGAATGGCCTGGATATCAGTCCACCCAATTTGGGTTTGATGGATTTGAGCTTAATTCAAAGTCATGGAGGTGATAATTTGGAACTTAGCTATGGTACGGGTGCCCATTCTTATGGAGCGGGAAATTTGGGAGCGGGTTTACTTATCAACTCCTATCCTGATTACAGAAAAAGCTTTCAGCAAAACTTACGACTTTCCGGGGGTAGCTTTGGCCGGCAGCAATATGATTATTCCAGCGAATACGGACCGCAAAATCTAAAAGCTCAAAGCGCTATTTCCTTTGGCAGCCTGAAGAATGATTTCCAATACCGAAATCCCGGAGAATCTTCACGTAGCCATCAATGGCAGAATGCTGATTTCAAACAGTTACACCTTAAGCAAAACCTATTTTGGCGACCCGAATTACGCAATCTAATTAGTTTAAAAGCCTGGTACAATCAGACCTATCGTCAGATCCCCCCGAACTCCCTTAACAATGGTGCGCTCTTCGATCGGATGGCGGATGACAATTTCTACCTCAGTGGGGATTTTCAGCGGAATTATGCCAATAATGATCATCTCTATGCGCAAATCGGCTGGGTGCGTTCCAGTAATCGCTTTCAGTTGGCTTCCGCCGAAAGGCCCGATCGCAATGATTACCAATCACTTCAAGCTCAAGTGCGATTTAAACCTTTGGCCAATCAAAAACTAAAGTGGGAAACTGCCCTGCAAAGTCGCTACGATGAGGCCCAATCCGATTCTTATGAGGGTATCAAAAATCGTTTCTCCAGCGCCCTTTATGGCCGGGCTAAATACCTATGGAATGAATTATGGTGGAGTTCCCTACAATTGAGAGCCGAGCATTATGATGATCAATTAGCACCGCTCACAGGTAGCATTAGTACCGCTTATCAGTGGAAACAGGCCTTAAACAGTTACCTGAGCTTTGGACGCAATTACCGCATGCCCAGCTTAAACGATCTGTACTGGGTGCAAGCTGGCAACCCTGATTTAAAGGCAGAGAAAAGCTATACCGCCGAATGGGGATTAGAAGGTCGTGATTCCATCGCCGATTGGCAAATCCAGTGGCAGGGAGATATCTATTGGATCTATGTCGACAACTGGATTCAATGGACGCCCAATGGAGGAATTTGGCAACCTCAAAATCTAAAAACAGTACGGAATTATGGTTTCGAAGGAAGTCTAAATCTCAATAAAAGTTGGCAAGATTGGCATACTAGCTTTAAGCTCGGCTATCAGTATTTGCAAAGTCAAAATCTAGAGAATGAGCAAGAACCGGAGCTTAATGGTAAATACCTGGCTTATAATCCATCCCATAGCTTAAATGCGGGTTTACAATTAAAATACAAGCGATGGGACCTCAACTATCAAGTTAACTATACCGACCGTTACTTTTTAGATGAAGCCAACTCCTATTATTTACCGGGCTACACATTACAAGATTTACAATTGAGCTATCGATGGATTCGCTCCGCTCATCAAATTCGTTTCAGCTTTAGTCTGCATAATTTGGCAGATATCGACTATCAAGTGATCGCCTGGCGACCAGAGCCCGGCCTGAATTATAGATTTGGAATACAATGGCGATGGGAAAAAAGCTAAGCCTCTTTATTGTTCTGGCCCTTCTCTCCACTGCTTGCCAAAAAGAATTTGGTCCACAGGCGGTAAATGGCAGTGTGGTTATTCCAGATTCCACTTCAGTGGTCATTGTTAACGAAGGTAATTTCATGTGGGGCAATGCGGGCTTAGGTCAGTATGATCCTGAAGAAGAGCGCTATGCGGACGGGCTTTTTCAAAGTGCTAATAACAAAGCTCTGGGCGATGTTTTACAGGAAGTCCATAAAATTGGGGATCGCTATTACCTAGTGCTCAATGGCTCCAATAAGCTTTTGATTTGTGATGAGGACTGGCGAGAAATCAAATCCATAGAGGCTAAAGGTGCTCCCCGGAATCTCTATTTCTGGCAGCATAGCTTATGGCTTAATGATCTGTATTTAAATAGCATCAGTCACTATGATATTGAAGGAAATCTGCTGGGTGAATTCAATAGTGCGAAGCCCTCCTTTAAAATCTTAGACTGGCAGGATAAATTGATCCTAGCCCAGAAACGAAAGTTGGAGGCTTATGATTCATCTGGCGACAGCCTTTATAGCCTGGCTAGTTTCAGTCAAGATTTAGAAGATCTAATTGTATTCCAAAAGGCCCTGTATTTGGCTTTCGCCGATGGCCGATTAGAGCGTTGGACTGATCCTGATTCCAATCGGATATTGGTAGATCAATTGCTAATTGAAAGTGGCAGCTTAGTACTTAATCCCAATCATGCTGAATTCTTCAGCTATGATGGTGAACATTTACGAGCCCATCACCATAATGGAAGCTTTCAAAGTGAGATAATCACCAGCCTGGAATGTCAAAACTTCTATGGCCTGGACTTTCACGCAGCTTCCTCTTCCCTATACCTCTTCGATGCCCGCCAATTTGTGCAACCGCATTCAGTGCGTCGCATTGACCGTGCTAGCGGTGCTTTACTTAGTGAGTTTAGAGCGGGGGCTTTGCCGAATGGATTGGTGAGGGAGTGGTAGTTGGTAGTAGGTCGTTCGTAATTGGAAGTTAGAAGTTAGACCTTAGACAATAGACGATAGAGTTTTTGGGGACAAGAAAACTTATTATTTCTCCTAATAATTTAATCGCAGAGAAGCAAAGGGGTTCCTGCCTGCCGGTAGGCCTCTGCGAACCTCTGTGTTCTTTGTGGCTCTAGCGTAGCGGGTGGTGAAGCAACTGGTAATTAGTCGTTGGTAGTTGGAAGGTCAGAGAAGTTAGACCTTAGACAATAGACGATAGAGTTTTTGGGGGCAAGAAAACTTGTAATTGGTCCTAATTATTTAACCGCAAAGGGGCAAAGGTGCGCAAAGTAACTACTTGACAGTAAGCCTCTGCGAAACTCTGTGTCCTTTGTTTCTCTAGCGCAGCGGGCGGTGAAGAAACCTACACGAACAACAAAACCAAAGCAAAGACCAGCCCTACCGCCGTGTAAATCAATCCCTTTTTAAAGATATCCGTACCGGGGAAGTACATCCAAAAGGCAGAAACCACAAAGAAGAGCAGGCTAATCCCAAAGAAGATGTTTAGGAAGGCTAAAGGTCTGCTGCTGGTCGCTTTATGCAGATGCGTCATTTTATCTAAAAAGAAAGGGAGTTCCTTCTTGCTATACTTCGCTTCACCGGTAGCTTGATTGTACTCGCCATCGCGGAAATAAATCATTCCATTTTCTTCCTTCTCCGCACGGAAACGACGCATCTTCAGGGCTTCCCCCAATTGCTCTGCATTTAGTCCCGAGGCTAACTTTTCTTCAAAATGCTCTACCTTCTTAAAAGCATCGGTATCTCTAAATATGAGCACAATTCCACTGATGGCGTAGATTGCCATAATTCCGGCCAGGAAAAATCCTAAATAGCGGTGCCAAACCCGCATTTTCTGATGCACTTTCATCTTAATTTCTAAAGCTTAATCTATTAATGTCGGCGTCCGCCATTGTACGACATGGCCTCGCCCTTTCCAAAGCTGTAACTAAATCCTAAGGTTATAAATCTTCCACGCTGCGAAAAGCTGTAGGCATAGAAGTCATTCTGATACACCCTACTCTCCTGAATGCGGGAGGCAAAAATATCGCGTACACTTAAGTTCACTACGCCCTTGCCATCCCATAATTTCTTGCGAAGGCCAATATCTCCAAATGCAAAGCCACTTTGCTCCCCTTGCACGGTTTTATAGGCCGATTCATAATTGCCACTCAGCTCTATATCAAATCCCGCTGGTAGCTTAATCTTGCCAGTGATGCGGGTGCTCCACTTATCACCCTCAAAGCTAAAATCCTGATCCTGGAACACCCCTTCCCGACTGAAATAACCATAGTTGAAATCGCCATTAATTCCCAACCATTTTAGCGGATTGTATTTTCCATTTATCTCCAAACCAGTTTGATTGCGGCTACCCACATTCACAGGCATAGTGGTATTCACATTATTCTCAAAAAAGCTCACTCGATCCACTACATCTGTGGTATATAAATGGTACAAACTGGTATTCAAGGATAGCTTCTCAAAAAGCCAGATTCCGGTTAATTCATAAGAATCGCCAAACTCTGGCTGTAAATCCGGATTACCCCGACGAATATTATAGTTGTTGCGAATATTGAAGAAGGGGTTCAGATCCCATAAACGCGGACGAAAGATGCGGCGCGAATAACCCGCTTGCATAGAGAATCGCTGCGAAATTTTATAGGAGCTATGTATACTGGGAAACCAATTGGAATATTCCTGTTTATTTGCTTCATCCGTAGTGGTAAGTAAAGTATTTAATAAGGTATGCTCATAGCGCAGTCCTAATTTTAAGCCCCATTTCTTGCCTTCATAGGCTGCAGTGCTGTAGACCCCAAATACCCCTTGATCGTATTCAAAATTATTGGTGAGGCTACTATCAATCACATAGCCGCTGCTCGCATAATTCAAGACTTGATAATCATTACCCACATCATTTTGCTCGTATAAAGCCCCGGCTTCTAGGCTAAAGGCCTCGGTGATGGGATTGGTATAATCGAGTTTATACACAAAGCTGCGATCAAAGAAGCTAGTTTCAGTGCGTTGATTGGGGGCAACATCACTGGTACCAATCGGAACATTTGAGAATTGAGAACTTTGGGTCTTCCCGAAAAAGCGACCTAAGGTGCTGATCAATAATTTATGGTCCTCATTATTCTTAAACTGTTTCTCATACTGTAGATCGTACTGATACTTCGGATTGGTAGCGCTGGTTTCTTCCGTACGACGGTATTCGGATAAAAGACTGCCATTGGCATCGGTTAAACGAAAATCGGTTTCTGATGGCTGATCCTCAATTTCATAAGCCATACTTCCAGAAAGGGTTAGCACATTCCAATCATTTATATGATAGTCGGTACCTAAGGTGATATTGTAAAAATTCTCATTGCGGTATTCAGTACCTTCACTATAAATCTCGGTGCCATCATTGAGATTGCGGTTCAAGCTCTCATTATAGCGCGGCATGGAACGATAGCCCAGACCAAATTGGGTGAAGAAATTGAAGTTCTCCGTGCGTCGATTTAAGCTCACTCCTACCGAATGATTATCGGGAATCCCGGTATTAACGGAAACCGAGCCATTAAAGCCCTTTTTCTCTTCTTTCTTAAGGATGATATTGATGATACCACTGGTGCCCTCAGCTTCATATTTGGCGGAAGGATTGGTAATCACCTCAATGCTTTCAATCATATCGGCAGTAATGGTTCCCAGGGCATTGGAGCCTTCTTCCGATAAAACCGAAGGCTTTCCATTGATGAGAATCTGCACCCCGGTATTACCTCTTAAGCTTATCTGTCCTTCGATATTAACATTTACCGATGGCACATTCGACAGTACATCCAGAGCACCCATACCGGTGGTATTTAAATCCTTACCCACGTTAAAGACCCGCTTGTCCAGCTTAAATTCCATGGCCGACTTTTCAGCGGTTACCTCTATCTCATCTAGGCTTTGACTGTTCTCCTTCAGGTAAATTACTCCCAGCCTGACCACAGATGATTGGGGGTTATAGTTTCGAATTTGAAGCGACTGATAACCCATAAAGCTAATTTCCAAATAGAAATCTGTCTCCTTAGTCGTCAAATCAAAGGTCCCGTCTTCACCTGTGGTCACCCCATCCTTTACCCTTCCATCTACTGAATCAACCAAAGCAAGGGAAGCGTAAGGAATAGGAATTTTACTGAGAGCATCGGCAACTTGCCCCTCTATTCGAATTTCAGACTGACTCCACAACCTAAGAGGGCTTAGGCTAAAAATCACTCCTAAAACAAGTACTAATGAAATTCGATCGATTGCCATCGTATGAAAAAATTACCCGACAAAGAACCGAGCTTTTCCAAGACTATTAAAATAGAATCCGGTGAACGACAGGTGCAGACCTCCCAACAACCATATTGCCAAATATTCGGTCGATGAGCCATAAAGATCAGCTGTTTACCGATCCAATTTAGGGAGGCTCGGTTTTGTTTATAGATTTACCTTGTGAAAATGCAAATTAGAAATCATAAGCGCTCCTGGGAGCTGATTTTTCAGGTGGCCTTGCATGCCATGGTCTTCGTTTTTTATGCTTTCGACCGCGAAGGTTGGCGACATGAAACACAAGTAAAAAGCCATGAGGTTTTCTTCTTTTTGAACTATGCCCTTACGGCCGCCATTATCAATTATTTACTACTTCCTAAGCTCCTATATCGCAAGAAATACCTGGCCTTTAGTTTAGCCTTAATTGCATTATTAGCCTTGGTTATGGCAGTGGAAGAAGGCATTCTAGAACAGATCTTTTTTCCGGATACACGGGGCACCCACTTTCCCGGAATATTTCGCACCCTAACCGATTTACTTCCCACCATTACCATCCTAACAGGATTCAAGTTCGCTTGGGATGCCTTAACCAAACAAAGGGAGTTGGAAGAGCTGCAAAACCTGATTAAAGAAAGTGAACTGCAGTTTCTGAAATCGCAAATCAATCCGCATTTCCTCTTTAACAATCTCAACAATATTTATGCACTGGCGCTGGAAAAGTCGGATAAAACCGCCACGGTATTGCTGAAATTATCCGGGGTTATGCGCTATATGCTTTACGAAGCTCAGGCCCAATATGTACCACTCAGTCGCGAGGTAGAACAAGTAGAGAACTTCATTGAGTTGAGTGAAATGCAAATGGAGGAAAGAGGCAAGCTTACCTGGAGCAAAGAACTGACTTCCGAACAATTTCGCATTGCCCCTCTAATCCTTTCCGTTTTTGTTGAAAATGCTTTTAAGCACAGCTTAGCCAGCCTCAGTGAGGCCATAGATATTGCGATCAGTTTGCGGCTTTCGCCGGAAGGCGATTTGCATTTTAGCTGCTGCAATAATTTCGGGGAGCTATCTAATACCGAAGATTTAAAAGGCGGCATTGGCCTGCAAAATGTGCAAAAGCGTTTGGAGCTTCTTTATCCCGATCAACATGAATTAAAGATAAATGAAGGTGCGGGTAAATATTGCGTGGATCTTAAACTAAAACTGAGTGCTCAGTCATGAAGTGCATTATCGTTGAAGATCAAGTCCCCGCCCAGCGCATCCTAAAGCATTATTTACAGGATTTCCCGCAATGGCAATTGCTAGCCAGCTTCACCGATGCCTTGCAGGCCAAGGAGTTTTTGCAGAAAGAGGAGGTAGACTTAATTTTTCTCGACATCCACTTGCCCCGTTTATCCGGCATGGATTTTTTACGCAATCTGAAAAAGCATCCGGCGGTAATCCTCACTACCGCCTTTCCGGATTATGCTTTGGAGAGCTATGAATTTAAGGTTATCGACTACCTTATGAAACCCATTGCCCCGGAGCGCTTTGCCTAGGCGATGGATAAATTTCATTCACTGCATAAAAGTGCAGAGCCGGAATATTCCTTTTTCGTAAAAAGTGGCTATGAAAAAATTGCAGTGAGCACCAAAGAGCTCCTCTACATTGCCTCTGACATGGACTATACCGAACTGCATCTGAAGGATAAAACCGTGCTCAGCAAGGAGACCCTAAATTATTGGGAGCAGAAACTAGGCGACCATGGCTTTCAACGTATCCATAAATCCTTCCTCATCAATTTGGAGCAAATATTGGAAGTTCGTAGTACGGCTGTAATTCTGAAAAACGAGATGGAAATCCCTATTGGTCGGGCCTATAAAGATGCTTTCCGGGAACGCCTGGAATCTTGATTAGAGCTTAATAATCGAAGTTCCGGAAACAGTGCCCTGATCATGAACCCGAATGGAATAAAGCCCTGTGCGCAAATGGCCTAAGTATAATTGAAGTTCTTCCGCATCGGTCGATTTCTGCCCGACCAGAACGCCGCTGCTATTAAAAATCTGAATCTCCTTCTCCCCTTTCGCCATTCCCTCAATATTCAAAATATCATGTAAGGGATTAGGGTAAACATTCAAGCTCTGACTTACTAATTCTGTTAAGCCCACGATAGGACCATAGCGGTAAATGGCCAGGCTATTATCCAACCAAAGAGTGTCATTGTACTTTAATACCTGATGTAAAACACTATCAATGCGATTGGAAGCATTATAGCTAAATAAGCGTCTTGTTCCAGGATTAAAGGCACCAGCTATAAAAATGTAATAGCGATCCTCCTGTAACAAACCCTGTGCATCATAAGTATACTCATGCCAACGCAGGGTGTCTATGTTAGATCCACGATGAATGAACTCATATTCGAAAGTCGGGTTTCCTAAAGCATCAAAATAGCGATGCATCTCATTTTTAGGTGCCCAGCTAGCATTGGCACTGTCCCATTCCGAACGACGTAGAATATCCCACTGGCCATTGATATTATAGTAGTAGTCTGTTTTAGTGGTTAATTCCCAATCCGGACCATCGCCATCGGAGGTAAAAACATGCTCCAAAAGACCGCCTGCGCTATACTGAAATTCTTGTCGGGTATCCTTAATCCAGGGACCGTTAATATTCTGCATTACTATTAATGAATCCCTTTCCCAATTGGCATTGTAATAATTCCGCTCCTTCGAAAAGCCGGTATATCCCCCATTAATTTGATCCCAACGCTCATAGTATACAGAATCCACCAAGCCATTACTATGGTTTGATTGGGTCTTTAGCTGTCGATTTTCCCATACCATTCCGTTCCAAGCTTCATAGTCTTCCAAATATGGATAACCATTGGCATCATAGGAATACAAAGTTCGACTATTAAACTTCCAGCTCGAATTCGAATAATTCTTGTTGGTAATAGATAGTAATTGCTGGCTTTGGGCCCCTAACCCAACAGTAAGAAAACAGAATAAAAGCGTGCGCATGAGGTACTAAATTAAGGCCGGGGAATTTAGGGATTTGTAGCTCTCCTAAAATAAGCCTTTCTTTTGACAAGGCGCCTATAATGAGTTAATTAAGCCCCATTCACTAGTCTTTTTGTACGGAATACTGAGCAAGAATTGACTCCACTTCGTGCTTTTCAAGGCTAAAGGGATAGGCGATTTGCGAGATTAATCTCCGATGTTCAACATGCTTGGGGATGCTGCTATTCTGAAAAGCGGTATGGATATTCTCAATCAATGTAGGCTTGACTCTCTCTAAAGGCGGGAAACCAAAATTCTGCACTGCTTCCGCCGCGGATCTCCCCCATTTTGTATCTCCTTCTAAATAAAAGGCCAAACATAAATCATCCATGGCATTATTAGTAATGTGACTGGATATCAACTCCATGCCTTTGGTATCATCCTGATCCACTTTCGAAGTTTTAAAGCGCATTAGAATTGTATGGGTCACATATCGCTTAGCGGATTCGTCGAGGTTATTTGTATTCATTAAAATTTAAATAAGTAATAGTTAACTATCAAAATAACTGCAAGTAAATGGAGTGGATAACTAAACCTACTCCCAGAGTATACCATTTGCAACTTCGCATCACCCCTAGAATTAGAACCGGATGTAATTCTAGTTTAAAAGAGATGCGGCTTTGACCGTTGTAGCAAGAATTGGCTGGGATAAAGGTATTAAGCACTGAGGACTTCTCTTCCCTAATAGTGCTTTACCCAAATCTTCTGACTTTGCAACTTTCCATTTCGCTCAGTGCTGAGAATATAAAATCCGGGGAGAAGGTGAAGTTGATGTTTACTTTCATTAGATCTTTCAAATTCATCAATCAATTGTCCCTGGAGATTGTAAAGTCGATAGAGCTGAGGGTCCTTAGAATCTGTCCGTATTTTGAAAGTACCAACGTTAGGATTAGGGTAAACTTCAAAAACATAATCTTCAGAAAAAGGTAATTCCTGAATGCTAATTCCTGAACGAGCCGTATTACGATACATGAAAGTTCGTCTGTTGTATTTGGTAAATCCAGATATCAACAAATCTTGATCCCCATCTCCATCAATGTCCCCAATGGCTGAGGCTCCGTCATAAAATCCTAAAATCAAGGAATCTTGCGCCAAGGTGAAATTAATAGCCGTATCAAACTCGTAAATTCTACTTAAGTACTCCGGTGAATTATTACCTGAGTTTGGAACAAAAAAAATCGATTTTTTTTTTAAATTAAAGATCCATATATCTATGAACCGCCCTATCTAAATCTTCGAAATAGAAGATACGGTTTTCTCCTAATTTATCCAAATATATTAAGTCCTTAGTTTTTCCCAGTTGACTCACTTCAAGTGTACCAACATTTATTTTTGCCAATTTAAAACCCGAGCCTAAAAACTTACTTACAAGTATCGGAGCATATAAATATTCACTGGTGCAAATAATCGGACCTCCATAACGACCTTTGACCCTTTTACCATTAACAGAAAGATTTCCAACTACAGGACCACCTTGAGATATTTCCATTACTTCAGAGTATTCTATTTCAATGTCATGAAACTTCTTTTCTAGACTAAAATCAATTGGATCTTCGAAATTATTCATCGTGGTATTAGTATAGATGATTGATTAATAACACTTTTAGATTGAACCCTGAATTGCAATGCCCCCCCCTGGGTACTTCCAGCCTTGAGGGCCAATGATTCCGAATTTAATCGGAGTACCTTTTGGAATAACACCTATTGTGTATTGAGTTAAAGGATTCCAATTAGGTTTAATTGCCCCAAAAGTTCGATTGGCAAATTCACTAGTCCCAATCCTTAATCCCCAATAATCTGGTCTCCTGCGACTCATATTACCAAATCTCTGAACGGAAATATTAAAAGGTGTTCGAAGAGTTGCCCTTCTAAAAAGCGTAAGTAATGACTTGTTGTGCTTAATATATTACTTGGAACTAAGTTGTTTATATTTAATGAATTGAGGTGAACTTTCAATCACACTATTTATTGAAAAGTAATTAGGATCAATAATATGATGTGCTTCGTCAACTATCAATAAATTTTTCAAAATTGAAAACTCAATAATACCTCTAAGAAAACCTTCATAATCACTTGTAAAATCAATGCGAAATGACACTGATTTCACCTTATTATTATCCTTGTAAATCTCTAAACAATTAGCCTCCTCATTACCAAAAAGAACAATATTTTCACTCCATGATTTGCGTTTAATCATGATTGTTTCAATATCACTGAAGAAATCAATGTTAACAGATAAAAAATCCCAATAAATATCATCTTCTAATAATCCTTCCTTATCAAAAGGAAAATTTAAATATTTCTCTGAAAAAGATGTTCTTGGAATTAAGAGAAAACTATATTGCCAGATTGCCATAATTATTTCATGTATTGCCAAAAACCTGGATTCTTACCCGGTTCCAACATTAAATCCCAAATATTTTGATATCCACCAAAAGGCAGTTGAACTTGCTGCACAGGAACATTCTCTATGCCCAACTTTTGTGCAGCATAATACCTGTGATGCCCATCAACAATATAACGCGTCCCATTATGTTCCACATATTTAATAGGTTCTTGAATACCATTTGCTCTAATGTCATCAAGTAGATTTTTCATCTGAGTTTTTGACTTTGTAATATAATGAGTAGGATTTAATGACCTTCTAGAAGCAGACGACACTACCTCTTTTGTAGCTTTTTCAGCTGAATTTACTAGAGTTTGTCTTATTGCAGACCTTCCACCTGCTTCAATAAAACCTCTACCAAGAGTCTTTGCAATCCCCCCAAAACTTATAATGTCAAAAAATATTGGATAGGGTTCAGTCGTGCCTGGCGATGGGTAGTTTGCTATACGTTCCAGAAATTCCCTATCCTCTTGAACGCTAGACCTTTTCAACCCACTGCCAGATGGATCCAATCCAATCGATTTAATATTGCTCTCCCAACTCAACCCATAATCGGTTCCTAGTAAAAAGGATAATCCACGTTCATAATCTTCAGTTGAAATAGCACTTGATTCAAATGCCTCAGGTGCATCCGCGCTTAAGTATGCTTTCCCATTCTCATCCTCGTTCATATAGGCTACATAGTATTCCCCATTGGCAAATTCTTCCGCCAAGCCTTTTAAAGTCTGAATATCGAAAGCAACAAACTCCCAGGTACTATTAGACCACTCATCGTACAAGGTTAAATCTCTAGACCCAAAAACAAACAAAAATTGATGAGTTCGTGCATTGTAAAATCCCCATGCACCATCAGGGTCATAAACACTAATCGGGTTATTCCCCATTCCCTTATACAGGCTAAAATACTGGCCTTCAGGGTCAATAGAAAGCCAACGACCAATCCGAGAATCAAAATTTCGAACTTCGAAGCGACTCCAGTTTAATATTTCATTGGCCCAGGTAAAATCACCTTGATACTGAAATTGATTGCCCTCGGAGCTTGCTTCGTAAACCCTTCCCGGTAATACCCAGCCATAAGGATAATAATCGCGATAACTTAATACTTGATGTACCTGGCTGCTTAAATTAAAGCTCTCCACAATAAAGCTTTGAACACCGGTACTTAAGCATTCTACTTTTAAAGTACATACCTGGGCTGTAGCTAAATGAAACTGTAAACTTTGCCCCATATTGCCAGCCTCCAGAACAGAGCTAGCCAGACTTTGATTATTCGCATCTAAAACCGTTAATGTTAAATCTGCCGTAGCTACCTGAGCCAGATTCATATTAAAGGCAAAGTGTCCAGACCCCAGGCTAATTATATACTTAAAGAGAGCGTGCTCTCCTTCTATATTCCATCCATTGCCATCAACATAGGGATCCGGGTCGCCTTCATTTTGACTATAGCCCCATCCCCCTTCATCTTCCATTTGAGTGAAATCCCAGGCTCCCTCCTGACTATGGGTTTCACTTAAACTAGCCCTAACATTGCCAATATGATCTTTTATGGAAAACTGATATGAAATAGCAGAACTCTCCAATTGCGTATAAGTTGCTAACCGACCATCAGAATAGATATACGATTCTTTAAGAACCGGATTAGCTTCTAATGCTTCTTTAAAATATTGAATTGGACTTCCCGAAAGGTCGTACCACCAATACTCCGTATTCGATAATGATCCGGATACATAATTCTCCTTCTTAAACAAGTTTCCTCGGTCATCGTAGAAGTTCTTTTGACGCAGCTGTGTACCGCTGGCATTTTTCACTTCCTCTACCAGGCCACCGGGGGTGTAGGCTAGTTTAACGTCACGCTCTTTATCGATCTCTAATTGTCCACGCTCATCATACTGATAATTATCACTAAGCTGAGACTGGATTTCATCGCTAATGCCCGAGCTAGAAGACGCATCAGTTATATATAGTAACTGATTACCTGTTAACTGATTACCCGCATCTTTAGGGTAATTATAAGTCAATTGATCAAATAATGTTCCTGTTCCAGACCTTCTACTAAGTGATACAATATTACCATTGCCATCATAATCATAACTGGTTCCATATGCATTTGCACTATTGGAAACATAAGTTGCCGGTGCAGAATTGGTATAGCCAAACTCCAATCCGGTAGCAATGTTCCCCAAACTTGCTCCTGTCAATTGACCTAAAACATCATACTCATAGGAATAGGTAGGTCGGTTTCCGATGCTCTGGCTTAAAGCTATATCGCTACGTGTATACCAGGTTACTGCTTTTATCGTTCCATCTAATCGATCACTTAAGCTATTATCAGCAATGGAGTTTAAGGAGACATTTGCATTTTGATAATCCCCTTCATAATAGTGCAAAGTTTCTGCAAATAAGTCTTCATAAGCATCCACATCAATATAGTCAGGATCCGTTTCTGGTCGAAAGGCATTATTAATACCTTTCAATTTCCCACTAATAGTATAATAGTAATCAATACCCTGTGCCTTATTACCCAGTTCCTTTCGTTTTAATCGTCCAAGGATATCATAGTCATAAGTAGCCAAAGCTTTAAAATTGGTAGAAGCTTTATTACTCCCCATAATTCTGGCTAATTGCTGATCCTTATTAAATAAGAATTTTACGAAATAGGAAGAGCTGGCATCCTGCTCATCATAAGCAATTGCTACAGTTTTTCCAAGATGATTATAACTGTAACTAATGGTATGCACACCCAAGTCTGCACTGTACTGAACCAAATGCTCCAAGCGACCTAAATAATCATAACTGTACCAGGTGGAGGTGTTTTCATTGGAAGTTTTAGCCAGCCTGCCAACAACATTGTTTTGAGTACTTAAGTCTCCGCTTAAGCCGGTCGGATAATCATTTTGAACTTCATCGTAAAAGAAAAAAGTTTCATACTCTGTATTGAGCCCATTCAAGGTGGAATTATCCCCCACCAAATTAAAAGTATGACTGGCTGCTGGATTTTGAGGGTCAGATATACCAAAAGTGATCACTTCCCCTCCGCTCACATTATTATCATATTGGCCGGTTTTCCAAACTCTTCCAGCAAAGTCGTAAAGAACATAGCTAAAAGTATTGTTTGCTGCTTGAACGGCATTCTGAGAAAATTTAACTCTACCCTCCTTATCATATAAGTATTGGGTTAAATCCTCATCGGGAATTTGTTTCTGACTTACAGTTCCATCTTCATGATTTACCCCATAGAATTCGATTACGTCTTCATTATGAGAAGGTGGGCTGGGAAAGCTATTAACCCTTAAACCAATATTCCCAGCAAAATTAAAGAAGCTTAAGGCAGTATATGAAGATGGTTTGGATTCCTCATTTGAAGGAGTTAAATCATCTGTATCACGCCATTCTTTTGAGAATACTGATTTAACTCTAACTACAATACTTTTGTAATTAGATAAGGTAGCAGCGGAAATATCCCCATCATCAAATTTGTAATAATCAGCAATATCTAACTGTACCCAGACAGAGCCATCTTGTCTCCAAACTTTAGACTGACCACCAGTACCATTTGAATTAAATGTTGTTGGATCAAAGTATTGTATTTCTTCGTGTTCGATTTTAAAGGTTTTCTCCAATAAAACCACATCTTGACCTACGGCAGGTCTACCAACAACCTCAAAAGTAAATTTCTTTTCAAAAATATCCTTTACTACCAAAGAGCCCGCTGCAGGGGGAACCTTAATAGTTGAAACTGAGATAAACCCATTTGGATTTGCTTTGCCTCGGTTTTGACTTGGGCTGTCGGATTCAGCATAGATATCTGCGGTTCCAATAACTACAGCCACGGGAGGATCGCCTTCAGTTTCTGGTTCCAGTGCACGATATACGCTTTGATCGCGAACCAATCGTTCACCTGAAAGATTATTTGATATTACTTTATCTACATAAAGTGGCGA
Organism: Flavobacteriales bacterium UBA7878; assembly: GCA_002501205.1. Taxonomy (GTDB): domain Bacteria; phylum Bacteroidota; class Bacteroidia; order Flavobacteriales; family Schleiferiaceae; genus Croceimicrobium. Next base: position 14,054 of record DLRW01000010.1, on the reverse strand, counting down.
AAGACAAAGAGATGCCTCATTTATTGTATTTCCAGAGGGAACGGCTATTGGAAACACTACCAAATCATCTACTTGAGAAATACCGGTGGTTGAAGCAGTGCGGATTTCCACCTGATCATTAAACTGGAAATAGTTTGAAGCGTCGACGCTGCAATCAACACCCTCCGGTTGCACAACCTCAATTACATTCCCAAGGACATCATAATAATAAAGCGTCCATTCGTGGTAATCCAGTTCATAATTTAAAAAAGTCTTTAAGCCTCCATACTTTACAACCTTTAAATAGTTTTTCCAGACCCCATGACTGAGCGCATTCTCATTGAATGCTACTGAAACCCCTAAGACCTGTTGACCACTGGCATAACCTCCCAGAAGCACAATATTTTGAATTACAGATTTCTGAGCGTCTTGAACAATACTATAGTCAGTTCCCGCTGTTAAAATCGAGCCACTCAGTTGATCCACAATAATGACATCAAAACAATTCATAGGAAAAGTACCCTGACTGCTTTGATATATAAGAGTTGGATCAGGCATTTCCAGAGCCAATGCATCATCATGGCCATCAGGAACATGAATGGTAGTAAGAACCCCAGGATGCATTTCTATTCTTGCCTTCTGAACCTCACATGGATTTGTATTCCCACTAAGGGCAGTTGCCAGAATATCTCCAGAGAGGGTGGTGTAGGTAATTACCGCCTCATTTTCCTTAGTAATATTTATGGATTTTTGAGCTAGTTGCGAAAGGGTAAATTCTGTGGCCAATTGAGTATTAATAATCCCATCAGCCGAACTTCGCTTAATATGACTTTGATTAGCTCCAAATAAATTAACCAACTCATTTGCCGAAACAGCCGGGAAAGTAAAACTGCGATTTTCAGAATTAAAAAATCGCTGATCATAACCGCCAGTCGAAATTGCTGTATTGTATATATCGTCCTTATAATAAAGCTTGGCAAAAGGGTAGTCACTTCTAGCTATGTCGTCAGTATAGCCGCTATAAAATGCCCCTAAAGTGGATTGATGAGAAATCGCATCGGGAATTCCATTTGCATTCTCGACATCCAAAACTGAATAAGGCTGTATGGAAGCCGGGCTACTTATTGGTTCCTGATCTACAGAAAACATAAAAGTCTCGTCAATACAGAAGCTGGATTGATTTATTGGTGCCTCTAAACTTTCAATTATAGGCCTCCCAAAATTATCATAGATAACCTGTTTTGCTAGAACTTCGTTTGCCTCATAATTCTTACGCATGGACATTTCCACCTGATCAAAATCGCCCAGAACCTGCAGTCCTCGGCTTATCTCATTCCCATACTTATCATAAGCTATTTCCTCCACATACTTTTCCGCACTTAATGATTGACAATTGGAACTAACAGGAGTGGAAGAACTTGTACTCTGTGCACTAAGTACGGTCTCGGTGAAAGTAGTAGCCAAAAAACTCTCCGGATAAAGGAGGTTAATGAATACGTAATAAGATTGACTTGAGCTTAGAACAGAATTAATTGTATAAAGCTGCTCCGATCCATTATATACTTCAACATTTCCAAGATGATTTAAAACCAGAGTCAACTCAGATATATTAGAGATACTTAAAATCTCGCTCGAGTTATGATTAACATAACTACCATCAAAATAGAAGATGTCAACGGCTTGATCAATTTGATCACTAGTTCCCAAACTTATTTTGAAAGGAATTCCTTCCCAACTGGCATAATCTTCTGAGTAAAAATAGTATTCAGCTGACCCTACCTGAAATCCACGTTGCTCGGATACCAAATATCCATCTTGCCAACCGTTAGTACCATAGTTAATATAGCCCGTTTCAGAAACTTCCTCTAACTCAACGGACTCGCCCCATGCTATGGCATTGCCTTGAGCATTGCTGTAAAGACTAAAAACTATAAATGATAAGGTGAAAATTAATTTGCGCATCATCTTAATCATGGTAATTGGTTTGTTTTGAAAGATAGAAGCCAGGAGTATCCTCTGCATACAGTTGTATTACCCGACCTTTAGAGTCGTAAACTAATTTCCCTGCGATGTTAAGAGCATCCAGTTTTGCCGTAACCCTTTTAAATTTTGTATCGTACACCACCACTTCAATGGGACTTGCCGCAGGATGAAAGCGCACATCATCAATAATTGTTGAACCCCCGGCATTCAAAATCTCAATTTTCAATCCGGCATCAGCGGTTATTTGACCTCCTCCAATGAGGTCAAAAGTGTAGGTGCTTTGGCTTATTTGAAAGTTTAACGGTACTTCAAAACTCATCTTAATCTGCGTCCAGTCCCCGAAAGTGAATTTCTCCGAAATATTACTTAAATAGCTTTCGGCAAAAACAGAGAATGGGGTGCCCTGACCTTGACTAATCGTCTCGCCCACAATTGCAAATCGTAGTCTGGGATCACCACTAAGATTTGCCGTTCGAATCCACAAACTCATCTCATAGCTTTGCCCAGTTTCAAAATCATCCAAATTGGGATCATGATAAATGGTCTTATAACTAGCATCTTGCGGCAACTTTAAATAGTACTTTCCTGTATGCGCTTCTACACCGCCATTAGTCGTTGCAGACTCCTGATACGATGTTAAAAAGAAGTTCCCCTCAAATATGAAATTGTCGGCATTTATATCCTCAAAACCAGTTGCACTATAACTCGATAAGGGTAAGGTTGCCGATTCCACAAACGGGACTCTCAGACTATTGTAGTACCTCTTACTACTGAAGATGTTCGCCTTAACATTATAAGATTGTAATACATTAAGCGAAGGATCAATAATTTGAATTTCAGATTCATTGGCCAGTAAATTATTCTCAGATGGTGAGAAAATAGTTGAAACACGAGTAATGGTGCCAGATGGAACAATACTACGGCCAGCCAAGGGAGCAATTACAGTTTTAGCATACGATACAACTGAAGAGCTAGCCGAAAGAGTTGAGACATCCAATGTTATATAGTTTTCATTAGAATTAAACTGATCTACAGTTCGAATTTTTTTCAATGGGTTACCGGTGGGAATACCGGTCTCCATTCTGTAAAACTGATTGAGAAAATTTTGATTAGGTAAATAATGCTTAATCGTATTTTCCTTTGAAATATCCTGTAGGTTTTTCCTTAATAATCTTTGACTGCTTGCATCTGTATAATACTCATACCAAGGAGTGGTTTGGCTATTAATATCACCTAAAACATATCTTGTAGACTCTCTCTGATATCCGGTTTCTTCTGTAACAGAAGTTAATGGAGAAATCTTATTCCATTTTTCAAAACTATTATCCGTATTAAAATAAGTTTTCTCTATCGCCTGGTAAGATTCCGCCGACATATTCAAAATAAGTTGAGCCGCAGCTGTTTCCGGATCAATAGCCAAGATATTCTCCGATAAGACCTGACCATTCTCACGGGTCACAATCTTAAGTGGCATCTCATATCGATGTATATAATGTGTTTTATACTTATAGGCTGTAGTTGTTGTTTGCTGGGCGCCAGAAGTATACGAATTCTGCATATGGGCATAGTACGAATTTGCTTTAAAGCCTTTTTCTCCATAGAAATAATCTTTCGAAATCTGTAAGTTACCCAAGCCATCAAATACTTCCATCTGATTTAATCGACCCAATCTACCGTGATAGCGATTAATAATTGTGCTTAAATACACAGGCATATCTTCATCATTACCATAAGGACGAGGTGGTAAAGTGTAAACAATTTCATAGGGTGGACCACTTCCACTGGGGGTAACAGTGTTCACCACACTGCCTTCGCATGAACAGGTAGTTTGCCCTGTATATAGAGAAGGTCTCGCTGAATTAATGAAAACACCATCCATACTGTAAAAAGGAGTGGTTGGAAGATGATTCTCTACCACATCAGAGTCTGATGGATTTAAATTGTTATACTGATAATAGTTTTGTAAATAATAATTAAATGCATCCACCATAATACGAGGTGCTAATTCGGCCCAACTCTTGGGATAATTAGTAAAAGGCCCTTGATAACTCCTTGTAGAAACAATTGGGTTTTCTCTGGTAAACTTGTAAAAAGCTGCAGGACTATAATTTAGCCAATAAAATGGTAAATAACACTTGCCTAACTCTTTAAGGCTAACTTCAGATCTCACGTCAACCTCTCGTTGTAAATCAAAATGGAATTTGGCCGTGCTTATCAAATTTGAATTCTTATCAATCTTCTTTAAAACAACTTGCTCATACAGAACTCCTCTATCGGAACTGTTGTGGTTATTAAAATTACTCCCAAAACTCACCCCTCTTTTTGCTCCCAGGTAAACAGTTTCAAATTTTTTAAGGCTGGCCCTAGGAACAAGATATTCATACTCCAATTTGGCATAATCTTGAGCATTAATATCCTTTTTCACTCTTAATTCTTTGACCCTACTTATTCCAGTTCTGTAATACTCATCTACAAAACTCAAATAGACATCATCAATATAGTACCATGGCCCAGTGGTATAGTCAGAAGTACCAGCCGGATTATATAAGACCGTTCCACCAATAAAGCCTACTTCTCTTGTGGAGCTCCCTGCATATGAAATTCCTTTCCCTGTGCTTACACCCTGGCTATCAAAACCTAATCCTGTACTATTGATATTCGTAACTCTTACGGATTTTATATGATGAACATCATGAACATTTCCACTGTAATTACTGGTAGCTAGTGCATTTTTATGATAGAAGTGACCCCTAACCGTTCTGGCAATTCCTGAATTATTGTAGAATATTTTTTTGTGATCATCAGATAATAAGTAAGCTTTTTCATTCGGATGATCAAAATATACCGGAATGTAATTCTCCCAGGACTCCGTTAAACCTTGAATGGTATACCGATACAGTGCTTCTTCATATTCGACTTCTACATGGACATCCGAAGGCAAGGTTATTTCATCTATTAACCAATTATGGGACTGGTTATCCTGGCTTGTATTTAGGTTACGCATTCGAAGCCCAGGTGCAGCAGACAAATCAACGTAATTCCCATTCTGATCATGATTATTAACTTGAAAAGTTGGATTAAGGGAGGAATATCCAAAAGTGTATCTTTCCAATTCTTGATCAAGATGATCATGATAAATGACATTTAACAAGGTTAATTTCCCCCCTGAGTTTAAACTGGACTTCCGATCTATCAGTTCAATAAGGCTTAGATCCTCACCGGAGCTGAGATAGTTTTTTGACCCGGAATGGTAATTATTAATATTCCCATCGTATTCCGGCTGCAATGAATAATCATATACAAACTCTATGCTCCCTAATAGCTGAGATTCAGTACCAAAATAGTCCGATTCAAAATATACACCACTGGTTGAAGGAGGAGTTGCAAAAATGGAATTGGGACTGGGATGAGATGATGCATTTAAATTTAAAGACAACTGGCCATCTTTATGGTATTTTGCCACACGTTTCAAATAAAAATTTGGAATTGCTTCATTAGCGCTACTCAAACTATATTCATCGTCTCTATAATCCTTATAAAAGACCATGACCTCGCGGTCGGTTTCAATTTTTTCAATGTAATAGCGCTCTTCCTTACTTAAGGACAAAACCCCCAATTGATTCAATTGAACCTCTTCAAGGTCCTTAAGCTCATCTTCATTGGGGCCAGGATTATAGTGAAGACCATAGTAGGGAAAGCGGCTGTAAAGATCTCCCCAATGGGAATAGCTAAATACTACCCAGTGTCCATCATCCCCATCATCAACAATACCGTTACTATTCAAATCTCGATAATTAGGCCCTGTAATAGCGGTTAATTTCCATTCGGTAACTACATAGTCTGCAATTTTTGTACTTACGATCTCATCATAGCTTGCGTTTTGAACAGTTCCCGCATCTATATCATAAAGATTAGTAATACTTTGAAGTTGTAGTACGGGTAATGAATAGTGGTACTGCATTCCGTCCGGTGTTACCGCTGTAAAAGCCACAATCTCTTCACTACCCAAGGAAGCTAAATTCCCTGAAACATAATCACTTATACCAGAATACCTAATGAACCCAGGGGTATCATCTGTGTTTTGATTGGTCACAGCATCCTTGGTGTACTGGCGTATATACACATTTCCAGTTGGATCATTACTCAGAACTAATAACCAGGGGTTTTGAAAAGGAATAGTCGCTTGTCCCTCACTATCCATTTGTCTTAATGGACTAAATTCTCTTTGAACTTGATTAATTTCTGCCTCATAAGGAGAAGGCATTAACTGAATTGGATTTTCATTAGTTAGATTTCCATTTTCCACATTAAGAATGGAAGGATAATAATCTAAGCTAAAAGTCCCTGACAGGCCATTGCCTGTAAAATAAAACTGATCAAAATCTTGTACAAGGCCTTGCCCTTGACCTGTTAAACTGGGCACATAGGTCGCATCTGAATAAACGCTGGTACCATTAACTGACTGACTGTACATTGATCCTGCCCGTACCAAATTTTCTTCTGAACCAGAGACCTCAGTACCTAATGGCAAAACCAAACTTCGCTTAGTTTCCAAATAATCACTATGATCATCTGGGCAAGTCATTATCGTTCTTCTAATTGTTCCTACATCAAAATTCCAACCCAATCCAACCATGGAGGCGGGTTGGTTCATTTGAACATTACCTGAGTAGGGAATTCCAATAGAATAAGACTGGCCGGATACAGAACTAACACTGCCAATGGGAACCGACAAAGAGAATTGCCCATTAGAAGTACTCACCATTTTTTCAAATGGTGCATAGCGGTCCTGCGCCTGAATAGTGGTGAAAAGTGATAGCGTGAAAATCAGGCTATGAATTAATCGGGTTTTCATCAAAGAAAAAATTTCTTCGAATCTAGCCCGACTTGCGGCCTGGGGCAAGGCTAAAAATCAAATAAATGGAAAAACGCTGATTGGCAATCAGATAGCAATGATATTATGCACTATGATCACAACTCCTTTTAATTCACAAACCAAAGCTTAAATGACTCCATCTTTCCATCTAGCTCGACTTGCACTATATAAATACCGTCTGGAAAATGAATTTCTTCATGCATATAATTTACTGCTTGTTTTTGGTACTTCAACTGTCCTTGTAAATTATAGATTCGAATATCCCCTAATTTCTGAGGTGGTAATTGAACTGTTAAAGTCCCTCTGCTGGGATTCGGGTAAACAGCTATCAGCTCTTTATCCTTTGGTGCAGAAGTAAAAGTTGGCACGGATAAACCGGAAAACAGCGTGTTTCGATAATAATAAAAGGAACGAGAGAACTCAGGATTAATGCCTGAATAAATTAAATCTTCATCTCCGTCTGAATCAAAATCCCCGCTCACAAATGCTCCATAGGCTACTGTATAAAGAATTGAATCAGAAACCAATGTGAAATTGAAATTTGTATCTACTTCATAAATTTCCGAGTAAGGCTGATAATCGGCAAATCGAAAATTAACCCCACTTACAACGAGCTCTTTTACACTATCCTGATCAATATCGATAAAAGTCCCTGATGCTCTGGCAAAGTCAGTAATGCTATCCGGTACAATGCTAAAATTATTGTTGCCTTTGTTACGATAGGTAACCGTGCCACCATCCGCAGGATGCCCCAAATACAGAACATCGATCAAAGAATCCTGATTAATATCTTCTAATATAAAATCTGCATAGGTAGAATAACTGTTATAGTGTATAGGCTGAATACCAATTAATGTATCGAACCTTCCCGATCCATTATTTACTAATTCATATAGTGCCGACCATTGGGAGTAAAGAATATCTTTATCTCCATCATTGTCCATATCTACACTTCTTATAAAATCCGGAATAGGCCTTTTCCAGGTGCTATCTTGGTAAAAAGTCATAGATCCTGAATTAAGGAATAAATGATAATTCTCTCCATTCAATCCCATTATGCTATTTACTAGGAGATCTAAATGACCATTGCCATCAAGATCTTCCAATAACAAAGATGTTTTTGAGAAAAAAGCGGGGTAATTTCCTTGAAAAACTGAAAAACTACCAGCACCATCATTTTGCAACCATTCGGTTTTAAAATTGCCTTGCTTGTTCTGGGAAACTCTTAAAATATCCGGATCGCCATCGTTGTCTAAATCACCAATTGCAAAACTTAAATTTTCAGCTCTTAAATGTAAGAGGGGATCTGGAGACGGGCTAAAAGCTCCCAAGCCGTTATTAAGAAATACACGCATGGAGTCTAAAAAGTCTGAATATTTGCCACTCACCACTAAATCCAAATCACCATCCATGTCAATATCTATCGACTCCATTTTTGCCTTGCAAATATTGTGAAAAGGATATCCAGCTTTATTCAGTCCCCCATTAGGGTCTCCCAGGTACAAATCTATTTCATAGTTATCATCACTCCTTCTGGATACTTGATTGTCAAATTCTGCAACATGCACTATATCTTGTCTTCCATCACCATTTACATCCCCCATAGCGGTTCTATAGGATTCGTAGGCGCTAAAAGGTGTCTCCAACACTTCTCTTAGATCTCCCCAGCCTTTATTCTCGAATAATTTAGGCTTAGCAGTGTCTGAAAAAATAACGGCCTTACCGGTAACTAATAAATCGTGTTTAGAATCCCCAACAAAGTCTGCAGCTTGCAAACTAAAGCCAAAAGTTTCAGGCTTCATGCCGCCAGCAAATAAATGAGGCATTACAATCCTACCGGGTTTTTTACTGAAATAACCGAAGCCATTATTCTCATAATATTCTATTACTAACCCTGTAAATAGCTCATTATAAACCGTCAAGTAATCCAGATCATTATCTGTATCCAGATTCATAAACTTATATACCGGTATTGTGTTACTGCCAAAGTCAGGCTTTAAATTATTAATACTGGACGTATTAAAGCTTCCGTTGGGCTGACTTAAATAAATAATATTGGTGTCTCCTGAGGGACCTCCTTCCAGCCAAACCCCTAAATGATAAATATCTTCCAGGCCATCTCCATTGAGATCCTGAAAAGACAATGGTCCTTTTATACGACCAAATGTATTTATTGTATCAAGAGTAAATTGAGCCGTTCCATCATTTCGATATAAATGAACATGATAGGTTTTATCCAATATTAATACATCCGAAGCTCCATCATTATCCACATCTCCCAAATCAGCAAACTTGACATTAGTGAAAATCTGACTGGTATCAAGACTTAAATGGCCTGTTCCATCATTTACGTAAAATGCCAGAAAAGAGTAGACTTGATTAGCTTGGCGCGGACTGTAGGTTAAAACATCCAAATCACCATCACTATCAATATCCCCAATCTCCATAATGGGCTCCTCATCCGAGCTCGGCCAGTAAAGTCTCGCGAAGTTCTCAATTACATGCTGAGGTTCTTTAAAATGCCCGGCACTATCTCTTAAGTAAACATCAAAGGATATATGGTATTCGGGAGAACTTGTATAATAAAGCTTCCTTCCCATAATTAAGAGATCATCCAAGCCATCATTGTTTAAATCTGCCAGGCGCTGCACACCAAATAAGGGCTGCACAAATTCCATGTGGGGACCATAGGATACAGATTCTTCATCAATAGCCATGGTGTAGGGCTGTGAGTATAAGCCAAGATTTAAGCAAATAAGAAATAGTAAGGCAACTAGTCGTTGCCTGGTAAGTAAAGACGACATATAAGGACCAGAAAATAACATTGGAGCGGTTTTAACAATTCCTATTTCAGAATTTGATTTAATTATGTCTAAATAAAAAAGACCTTTATTCTCCTTCAGTACCAGAACAGTCCTCAATTTTCAACCCAGAACATTAAGCTCTGCTTCACCCCGTTTTTTGTTGTAGTCATAAAATAAAGGCCTGGATTTAAATTAAACTGCAAGAGCTCGTCATCCATACTAGTAAAGTCCCTTAGTAATTGACCCTGAAGATTAAAGAGCCTAAATTGTTGCGGTTGGTCTGAGAAGGTCCTCAGTCTAAATTGTCCAGAATTGGGATTAGGGTAGAGTTCAATATGTAGATTTGAAAATGATTGCAATTCCTTAACCCCTACTCCACCTAAAGCATTATTCCGGTAGAAAAATGTTCTTTTCCCAAATGTGGTATATCCAGCCATAACAAGATCTTCGTCCCCATCACTGTCTAAATCTGCACTGGCATAGCTAGGGTCATTGGTCCAGTCTGACTCGGCCAACCTCATAAATTCCAAACTGGTATCCGGGGTACTCACAAAAGAAAAAGTAGAATCGAAAGAATAGAAGGATCTTAATTTCTGCTCATCAGATTCCCTTTGTGCCATGATCAGCAATTCATTGTTTCCATTATTGTCTGCATCAAAAATATGGGCAGAAATAAACTCATAGCCACTAAGCTGAAAAGGCACCTGGCTAAAAGTTCCATCTTTATTATTTTCAAAAATTTCAATTCCGGTTAAAGCTCCCGACTTATCGGGGTTTTTCACGAAAACCAAATCCTTAAATCCATCGTGATTCAAGTCCCCCACTTTTGTGCGAAACTTGATAGTATTTGAATTAACAGCCCGTATCAAACTACGCGTAAATCTTGCCGAGCCATTGTTTTCATATAATTCCAGTCCCTGATAGGTTTGAGCCAAAATATCATTATCACCATCCTGATCATAATCATCACTAAGAGCATAGTAAAAGTCTAATGCCAGAGCTGTAGTGTCCAATTGAAAGTTTTGATTACCATCATTGAGATAAATATCCATATCTGTCCCAAAATAAGCAAGGTCCATATAGGAGTCTCCATTAAAGTCCTGGACACAAAAACTTCTAACAAGATCAAATCCTACCTGCGGAACAGGCTTAGGAGATAAGGTGAAATTTCCGGCACCATCATTCTCAAAGATTTCCACAATCTGGTTTGGAAATGGATATCCACTGTAGCGAAAGATATCTATATCGCCATCAGAATCAATATCTACAAATTTATTCGCCAGAATATGCGAATCGAGATTCAGAATAGAATCATTAGAAACATGAAAATTCCCCAGACCATCATTGAGATAAGCAAAGGTCCCCTGTCGTGCAAACCAGCCCACTCCGCTTACTAATAAATCCTCATTGCCATCACCATTAATATCTTTAATAGCAATCCCCTCATCCAGTCGACTATGTGCATTCTGAATAATGGGTCCGCCTACTGTCCAGTCACCAGCTGAGTTTCGTTTGTAAACCTCAATTTTTGCCAGATCCCCCCAAATATTACCTGATCCAAAATTGAATTGTGAAATTCGCACAAGATCATCAGAGCCGTCATTATCTAAATCCCCTTCTGCCATGGCAAGAAATCCGCTATGTAATGGAAAGGGCGGATTGGGATTTAAACTAAATACATTATTCCCTTTATTCTCAAAAACCTGACTAAGCCCAAATCTTGAGCTCAGATCAATAATATCCAGCAAGGAATCACCTACAATATCCCTAAAGAACAATCTTTCGCCCTGGATTATTCTATGGCCGGAGCCAGTAAAAATAGTAGGATCGCTAAACAATATTTGTTTGCTAAAAAAACCTATCCCATTATTTACATAAAGACATAAGTGCTGGTCGACCTGATCTTGTACTGTGCCTTGAACTATATAGTCCAAATCCCCATCTGAATCCAGATCTACTAAAAATCCGCCAGGATCCTTCAGATTATAAGCGGGTAAATGACTGATACCATATTGCCCATTTGAATGACCCTGATAAATAATCAAAGAATCCACGCGGCTAGTACCAAATTTACCGGCTACAAGTATTTCCTTAATATCATCACCATCTAAATCTCCAACCGCAAGGCTAGTTTCTCTCATATATGGGAAATTATTAAGGGTATCTACCTGAAAACTACCACTTCCATCATTTAAGAATAAGCCCATGCTCTGAATATCACTTGTAGTGTAGGTTATATCCAGATCCCCATCATTGTCCATATCCATCAAAAAGGCCTGCTCCGGACCATTCACTCCAAAGAAAGTATCCTTGATAAAAATACGGGAGCCCATATTTTCATACCAATTTAAGCTTACTCCAATACCTCCTAAAACACTTTCGGAACTTAAACCCAAAATATCCAAGTCCCCATCCAAATCAATATCCCCAAGTTCTAAAATGGAGTTTTCCGCATTCGGTGTTATTAAGGGATTAAAAACACCCAATTCAGTTACTTCCCAATGATCCTTCTTAGCTGTTTGAAAATATATCCTTATCGCATAATAATCATCATTTCTATTTTTTCTTCTTTCACCAAAAATCACCAGATCCTCTAAGCCATCATTATCCATATCCGCCACCCGACAGATACCCCCTAAGTTTTCTTGAAAATTAAAATGGGGACCTGGGTGGTAATTGTAATCATCTTTGCTGAAGCTGAAGCTTTGGGAAACCAATAATTCGACATTAAATAGCAGAAGAACTATTATAAACTTTACCTGCATTTTCTTATCATTTATTCCTGATTTATAGGTCAAAATAAAAATTACCTAAATACATATGATACTACGCCATCATGACGGATAGAAACCAACCAATTAAAGGTTTCATCAAAAATCTCGATATCATCCATACCAGGAAACCATATATCATAAAAATACCTTAATACATCTTCCAGATCTAAAACATCAATATCTTTGAAATCACTCCAGTTAATGTACACCTTTAACTTGGGGCAAATTGAGATTTTATCAAGGAAATTCTTCAATTTAAAACTATCTAATTTAGCATTAAAACCATCCTCATAGATTTTACGCTCCTCTATCCATTTTAATATATCCCTATCTTTTGGAATTAAAAAAACTTGGCGAAGTTTAGTCTCTACAGAAGCACATTGTTCATTGGTTAAACTTATATACTTAATAAACGGCCTATTATACTCGCCTTCAAACATTTCAACTTTAAAATCTTCCATAATGTTAAAAAAATATTGGAATTGCCCCCTCAATACCACCTTTACCTCGTTTTCCATTGGTATAATCCCAAAAGTTTATATGAGGATACTCTTCGGGTGAACCTGGTTTAGCATTGGGATGAGCAGGATCCAGTCTATATCCTTTCTTCCCTTCCACCCTCTGTGGACTTCCAAATTTACCCTGCGTTCTGTTAGATAAGGTTTCTGTTGGTTCTAACCCAATTTCTTTTTTCGCCTTTTCCAAAGCACTCTTTGTACCGCTTATTGATCCCTTATCCGCGCCTTTGGTTGATGGAAGATCAATCTTACAAGTATTATGAACTAAAATTAAACTTTGAGAGATATAATAAGAATGAAATTCTTCTACCGCAAAATTATATACTGTAACAGTTGAATCAATAAACTGAACATGAGTCACAGTAGTTATTTCATCTTTAAATGTTGTCAAAGTATCTCCATAGTCTATATCAGATGCGTTTTTCCAAGAATTTCCTACATAAAAAGGATGCTCTTTAGTTGTTAAAATCGAATCCTTGCGATTGGTGTAAATCACACAAAGCTCATCAGTTTGACGAATAAAAAGCTCTTGTACAGACTTCATTCTCACCTCATTCTCTAATTCACTAAAGGAAAATACAGAATCTCCAACCACAATATTCTCAATGGCAATAAGTCCATTATTTGATAGCACCAAGGTCCCTTTCGTAAAGCAGTATCCCTTCCCTGCAAACTCAGCGACATCATCAGAACATTTGAATACAATTTTTGTCCCTCTTTCAACCGCTTCTTCCGCTACCTCTTCAGCAACTTCCTTTCCTATTTTCTTGGCACCTTGCTTTAAGCCTTGATGGAAAGCCACTCCCTCTCCTGAAGGAAAGGTGACAATATCAAAAATTGTCATAGCCACATCAATAACTCCAATTGCCTTTTCAGCATCACTTACCTTACCATCACCATTGTAATCAAAATAACTGGTGTTATCTACATAAACCAATGGACTAGGCCAACCAGCATAGTCTGGGTGTTCCACGTAGTGCATATCCTGATAGAGCATTGCACTATACTTCTCATCGGATAAGAAATTGATACTAGATCCATCTATCATCCCCCATCCGAGACCTATAAATAAACCATCCGGTGTCATCACTTCGTATGCACCATAATTTCTTCTATCAAC
>DLRW01000070.1:12850-76584 GCA_002501205.1 Flavobacteriales bacterium UBA7878 | reverse complement strand
CCAAAGTAACCGGAGCCTATACAGGCATGAAGATTCGCCTCACTAAAAAGCAAGCCGAGTGAAACGTTTCCTGGGATTTTTCATCAAATATCCGGTAACGGTAAATGTGCTGATGATCGCCTCGCTGATCTTCGGTGCCGTAGCTTGGAACAATCTGAACTCTACTTTCTTCCCGCTGGTTCCTGAGCGTTTTATCGTTATCAATGCCATTTACCCTGGTGCCTCGCCTGAGGAAATTGAAGAGGGGGTAGTCAATAAAATTGAAGAAAACCTAAAAGGGATTTCGGGCATCGATCGCTTTACCTCTAGCAGCAGCGAAAACCTGGCGACCATTACGGTAGAGGTTCTACGCAATGCCAATAGTAAAGAAGTATTGGATGATGTAGAAAATGCGGTAAATCAAATTCCCTCTTTCCCTGCCGGATTGGAGCCTGTAACAGTATTCCTACGCGAAAATGTTACCCTTAGTATCACCTTTGCCCTGCAAGGCGAAGGACTTAGCTTAAGTGCCTTGAAATCTACCGCCCGCGAAATTGAGCATGAGCTTCGGAAAATAGATGGTATCTCCAAGGTAGAGCTGATTGGCCTGCCAGATGAAGAAATAGAGATTGCCGTTAACCAAAAGCACATGCGGGCCTACGACCTTAGCTTCGAGCAAATTGGTCAGGCGGTTGCCGCTAACAATTTGGATGTAACCGGTGGTAAAATTGAAACCGATGAAGAAGAACTTCTTATTCGTGCGCGCTACAAATCCTACGAAGCCGAAGACCTCCTCAATATAGTCGTAAAAGCCAATCCTCAAGGAGCAGCGGTTCGTTTGGCAGATGTGGCCGAGGTACGCAAGCAATTTAGCGATGCCCCCGCCACTGTGGAGCTTAATGGCGAAACCGCCGTAAAGGTTCTAATCAATAATACCGATAGCGAAGACATCCTCATCACCGCAGAAGATATTCAAGCTTATGTGGCTGAGTTTAATGCAGGGCAAGATGTTTTGCAAGCCACGGTAGTAAACAATCGCGCCGATCTGCTCTCCCAACGTAAAGCCCTGCTTATCGAAAACGGCCTGATTGGGGTGGTACTGGTATTAGTGCTGCTGAGTTTATTCCTCAATTTCCGAGTGGCATTTTGGGTAGCCGCAGGTTTACCCATTTCCTTTTTCGGGATGTTTATTCTGGCCACCTATTTCGGTGTAACGATTAATGTGATCTCCCTTTTCGGGATGATTGTAGTTGTAGGGATCCTGGTGGATGATGGTATTGTAGTAAGTGAAAACATCTACCATCATTACGAAAAGGGGAAAAGTCGTATTCAAGCTGCCATTGATGGTACCATGGAAGTACTGCCAGCGGTAATCTCAGCGGTATTAACCACCATGATCGCCTTCTCAACCTTCTTTTATATTGATGGAAGAGCCGGAGATTTCTTTTCCGAAATGTCCTTCATCGTAATTGCCACTTTGGGAGTCTCTTTAATAGAAGCACTCTTGATTTTGCCCTCCCATATCGGGCATTCCAAAGCTCTGAGCTTATCCTACAAAAAGAATATCCTGGAGCGTAAATTGGAGCATGGCTTAAAGAAGATGCGAGAAGGCTTTTACCGTCCTATCCTAGATTTCGCGCTGCGCTACAAGTTCCTCACCTTCAGTATTGCCGTGGCTTCCTTTCTAATTACGCTGGGAGCCTTGCAAGGGAAGCTGGTACGCGTTAGCTATTTCCCCTTTATCGATCGCGATAATTTTGAGGTAAGTCTTAAAATGCCGGCGGGTACGCGGGAGGATGTAACTATTTCTTATCTCGACCGAATTCGTGAAGCTGCCCTGGCGGTAAACGACAGTTTAAGAGATCAAATTCCCGGCGGCCAGGATGTAATTCGCATGGTAGAGCTCAGCACTGGTCCTACTACCAATGAAGGGAAACTGGATGTAATTCTCCTTAATAGCGAAGAACGAATCGTAAGCAGTACCCTGGTGGTAAATGCCTTACGAAACCAAACCGGCCCTATCTATGAGGCCGAAAACCTAAGCTTTGGAACAGTAGGAGCCTTTGGAAAGCCAGTATCCGTATCGCTATTAAGTAAGGACTACAGTGAATTGGAAACGGTGAAATATCGGCTCAAAGCCCGGATGAATACTGTTGCTGATTTACGAGATATCGTAGACACTGACCTGGAGGGCGTGCGCGAAATCCGCCTTAAGTTGAAGGAAAAAGCCTACCTCCTTGGACTTAACCCCGCCAGCCTAATGCAGCAGGTACGACAGGGGTTCTTCGGTTATGAAGTACAACGCCTGCAGGTGCGCGAGGATGAAGTGAAGGTATGGGTACGCTATGATGATCAAACTCGTGGCTCTATCTACAATCTCGAAGAAATGTACATCCGTTCTCCTCAAGGGGGTAGATTCCCCTTGCGCGAGCTGGCGGACTACAGCATTGAAAGAGGTCCACTTAGCATCAACCACCTTGATAGTGAAAGAGAAATTAAGGTAGAAGCCGATTTAGCCGATCCAAATGGCTCGGCTCCGGATATGATTGCCTATGTGCGTGATACCATTTTACCACCCATCTTAGCGGATTACCCGGGAGTATCCGTGCTCTTCGAGGGGCAGAATCGCGAGGCGCAGAAAACCATGATATCTGCCCAAAAAACTTTCCCTTTAATTCTGGTACTGATCATCCTGGTAATCACCTTTACCTTCCGGAGTTTCTATCAGGCGGTGGTGATCTTCACCTTGATTCCGCTGAGTTTGGTAGGTGTAGCCTGGGGCCATTATTTACATGGAATTCCCCTTAGCATTTTCTCCTTCCTGGGAATTATCGCCCTGATTGGGGTAATCGTGAACGACAGCCTGGTATTGGTAAGTAAGATGAATAATTACCTTAAGGAAGGATTGGAGTTTAAGGAAGCCGTATTCCAGGCAGGTCTTTCTCGTTTTAGGGCCATTCTCTTAACCAGTGCCACCACCATTGCCGGTTTAGCACCTTTAATTTTGGAGAAAAGTGTTCAGGCCCAATTCCTGATTCCGATGGCCATTTCCCTGGCCTATGGTATTCTCATGGCCACCTTCTTAACTCTGGTATTACTACCCGTATTACTGACGTATTTAAATCACGCCAAGATATACGGACTTTGGTTCTGGAGAGGCAACAAACCCAGTAATGAAGAGGTTGAACCCGCTATAATCGAAATGCAAGATGAAGAAGAATAGTCTCCTACTAATCTTAGCGCTTTTTGCAGGCCAGGCTATGGCCCAAAGCGACACTCTGGCCTTAAGTGAAGCGGTACGCATTGCTCTGGAGCAAAACCTCGACATCCGCGTGGCTCAGCAAAGTCAGCGTATAGCCGATAAGCAAGAGAATTGGGGCCAGGCGGGATTCTTACCCAATGTAAGTGCCAATGCCGCCTACAGCTATTCTCAAACCGATGTGCAACAGCAATTGGCCGTTGGCAGCGACACTAGTGGCGCCCCCGCTCCCATCCGTGAGTTTAATGATGCAGTAGCCGAAAATTACAGCGCCGGAATCAATGCCAGCTATGTACTCTTTGACGGCTTAGGACGGATTAACAATCTGCAAAAGCTGCAATTGCAAAAAGAGCAAAGTGAAGTACAATTGCGCTTTACCATCGAAAACACCCTCTTACAGGTGTTCAGTGCCTATTTCAATTTAGCCCAACAAAGTGAGCAGGTAGATATTGCTCGGGAGTCGGTTAAGCTTTCGCTGAAGCGATACCAAAGAGCAGAAACCGCCCTGGAATTAGGTTCTCAGAGTCGTTTGGAAGCCTTGAGTGCGCAGGTCGACCTACGCCGTGATAGTGTGGCCCTATTCAATGCCCAAAACAGTTTGGAGAAAGGCCTGCGCGAATTGAATCGACTGCTCAATTTCCCCATTGACACCAGCTATGCTTTTGAGACTCAATTGGACTATCGCAGTGATTTGATCTTTGGCAGCCTACTTACGGAGGCCTTGCAAAACAATGCGGCTTTAATTCAGGCGCAAATTGCCCGCGACATTAACCGCAAAAACCTCAATATTGCCTGGAGCGACCGCCTGCCCGAAATTGCAGCCAATGCAGGTTATTCTTACAGCAGGCAGGATAATGAGGGAGGCTTTTTACGCTTTACTCAAAACACAGGCTGGAACTATGGCCTGAGTGCTCAATGGAATATCTTCAGTTCCTATCGCTCTCAAACTGCGGTAGAAGTAGCTCGCATTGCCATCTTCCAATCGGAATTAAGTCAGGAAAAAGCCAAACAACAAGTACAAACCGATTTGGCCAATGCTTGGCTCGACTATACCAATGCTCGCAAGGTTTTAGATCTGGAGCGACGTAACCTAAAAGTAGCGTTGATCAACTTTGAGCGTAGCGAAGAAGCTTATGCATTAGGGAATATTACCAATGTGCAATTACGCGAGGCCCAGCTCAATTACATCAGCACCAAAGCCTCCTTAAACAGCCTGCGCTATCAGCTTAAATTGGCGGAAATCGAATTGCAAAGAGTTGCAGGAGTATTGATGCAAAATACCCCATAAAAAAACCTCGTCTTTGCAGACGAGGTTCAAATTCTAGTGTTTGATTAGATCCCTATTCACAACTTAGTTCAGCTATGATATCGTAACTAGTACGTGAGCCAGCACCGGTAAACACACGGCGCATCACATAAATGGTAATCTTAGTGACGGTCTTACCTTCAGCAACGCTAAAGAACTTACGGGGAACCATATAGGTTTTATAAACACCATCTCCGTAGGAGGTCATCTGCAATTCAGGATAGTTTCCAACGGTAAAAGCATTATTGGCAATCTTAACAACGCTACTGTCGCTTAAGGTCGCTTCTGCGAAAAACCAAACATCGTCCGTTGCAAGGTTCTGCATTCCTTCTACCTCTTCCAGTTTATTGTCATAGTACAACATCACCAGATCATCGTCTTTAAATGATCCAGGGAAAAGGAAAGCCGGATTACGGGTAGTAACAGGAGGATCTACTAAAATGGTTAAGTCTTCTGATTTAATGTCGGGATCCCCATAACCACCGCCATCTTTTGGCTTCACCAAAAACTTGATATCATTGGCAAAAACGGTTTGGGCGTCTACCTCATAAAACTCGGTGGGAGTCATGGTATAGGAGTAAATATTCTCCGCTTCTTTAGTCATGCGAAGGGTATCATTACTCTCTTTCCAGGGCGCTGTTCCCACACCATTTACCAAGGGGTGACCAGCAGGGTGTTCGGCCGGACTCCAGGTCCAGATGTACATATCTTCTCCTGCCGCCGCAGCATCCAATAAGTTCTGGGTATGATCTAAACTGGCATCCAGTTTACTGAGGTCTACAATAATCTTTAATTCTGTAGTAGGGTCTTGATACTCGGGCGGATCAGTGCTAACCTGAGCTGAAAGCGCAGGCCCAATAAGCAGGGCAGCCAGAGAAAATATCGTGTTAAACTTCAAATTCTTCATAACTAGTTACTGCGTTTAAAGGTGTAGATGTAGCGGGCATACTCCGCATCGCACTTGCTTTTCAACTCTTCAAAAATCATATTGGGATCGATAGCCCGAACCATATTTCCCATTCCTACGGTACTGGTATCACCGTCAGTACTGATTAAATAAAGATTCTCTGGATATTCCGGATCATCAAAGGCATAAGTTCCGTTGAGGGAGCTGAAGGGTAATCCATCTAAGGAATTTGCACTGATGGCGTAGCTATTATCCGCAGAATTGAAATTAATCGATACTGGGTTATCCAGGAAAAAGTCGGTGAATTCCAAAGTTTCCCACTGGGGGAAAGAACGGTCTTCTACCTCAACCATTTCCAAATCCCAGTTTCCATTAATCCCGGTAATTACCGAGTAGGGAGCACCAATTTCTTTGAAGGGCTCCGGGCGACAAGCGCTTATGGCTAAGGCCAAAAGGCCAAGGCTGAGTAATTTCTTCATAGTACTATAAATTAACATCCTCCGGTAGGGTTCAGTTCAAATTTCGTGGTTTGCTCAGAAATAGGGAATTGAATGATCATACCATTGCAATCCCATGGATGGCTGCGTACCTCCGTAGCTTCGCCTTCCAGGGCACCACGACGTTTAATTTGCTGGATACGGTCTCCCTCTCCAAACATTTCGATACGACGCTCGTAACGGGCGGCCTCAATAATTTGACTTGCAGAACTTCCTGATGGTAAATTATTCAAATTAGAACCATATGCTCTTTCGCGTACATCATTAACATCCTGAATCGCAACGCTTAAGTCTCCACCGCTTTCAGCTAAAGCCTCCGCACGCAGAAGTTTTAAATCGGTTAAATGCAGGATGGTAACATTAAACCACTCTTGATTAAACTTCTTAACCAATACGCGAGGGGCATCGCCGCTCTCATCCAATTCGAAGAAATTCTTCAAACGACGGTCTGAGGTATCGGCTGCATAGATATCGTAGAATTCACGGCTGGCGAAAAACTCAGGTGGGGAAGCTAAATCCGAACGGTAGTTTCCAAAACCGGAGGAGCGGAAATCACCAAACTCAGGACGGCTGGTATTACTGAAAATCGCTTCGGTAACATCCACGGTATCGTTTTCGAAACGATCGATGCTGCTTCCTAAGCTATAACGTCCGCTACCAATTACGGCATTCGCATAAACCGCTGCCTGAGCATAATCTCCCATTTGGAAGTGAATCTTTGCCAGGAAACCATTGGCCGCATCTTGAGAGGCGTAATAGTCTGAGCTGGGTCTTAGATTAGGAAGAGCCGATTCCAAATCAGCAATAATCTCATTGTAGTTCACCCCTACCGGAGAACGCGCTACAATTTGCTCTTCGGTACGGGTCTTATAGATAATTCCATCGTGACCGTTGTTTGGCGTAAAGCCATAAGGTTGAGCAAAAAGACGAAGAATCTCCCACTGTGAAATGGCACGTAAGAACTTGGCTTCCGCTACAATCTCATCACGCTCGGCGGTAGTAAAATCGAAATTGTCTACAATCTCGAGGATACGATTACAACGGAAAGCAGTGATATAAGGGTCAGCATAAATACCTCCAATTGTGCTATTGAAGAAAAGGGTATTGTGATTAAACACCTCGGTTAAATCCTCATTGGAACGAGGTTTAGCCAGGTTATCACTTAAGAGCTCTCCCAAATATTGAATACGACCATTGTAAACATTGGCAGTAACATCATAGCAGCTTTGCAGTACGTTTAAAACGTCTTGCTTGGTCTGCAGAGCCTCTTCCTCTGTAAGGTCTGTTCCCTGAAGGGGAGTGTCTAAAAGTTTCTCGCAGCCTGTATTCAAAAGCAGGCCACCGGCTAATAATATTGCGCTAAATGACTTTTTCATGATCTGAGGCTTAGAAGTTAACATTTACGCGAACAGAGTAAGTACGCTCCTGTGGAGGCGTGAGGTAAGTAATGTTTACACTCATATTACGATCTGTTGCATTTTCAAAATCACGAGCAATCTCTGGATCCAATCCAGGGTAAGTAGTAAAGGTGAGTAAGTTGGTTCCGATGAAGGAAATCTGAGCACCTTTCAATCCTAATTTCTCCAATTGATTGCGGTTCAAGCGATAGCTTAAGGTTACATTACGTAAACGCAAGAAGCTACCATCGTGGATCCACTGATCAGTGTTAATCCAAGGGGTATTAGATCCGTGATTAGCCGCATCTAAAGTTAAAAGCGGGTATAATGCCTCATCACCCGGAGCTCTCCAACGATCGAAGATTTGTGGCGTTTTGTTCCAGTCGTCCATACGTCCTAACTGACGCTTGGAAGAAGAGTCATAAATATCCGATCCAATGGTGAACACAAACAGAACGCTTAAATCCCATTGTTTGTAACCAAAGTTATTGGTGATACCACCAACCGCATCTGGCAATACATTACCTACGGGAACACGGTTTGCGGGATCCCAAACAAAGGTTGGATTACCATCGATATCCAAATAAACCGGACGACCGGTAGTAGGATCTACATGGCTAAAACGCACCAGGAAGTTAGTACCTACAGGCTCCCCTACAATGGTACGGGTATCATTGGTACCACCACCCACTGCATCCGGAGAATAGCCTCCTAAGCTTACAATTTCGTTGTGGTTATAAGCAATGTTAAAGTCTGTAGTCCAGCGGAAGTCGCCTACCAGGTTCCGAGATTTAATTTGGAACTCAAATCCCTCATTTAACAAGCCTCCCACATTATCATAGAAATTACTAAATCCCGAAACCCTGGGTAAGGTTACATTCAATAATACATCGGTAGTATTCTTGCGATAATAGGCTAGTTCACCTGTAATGCGATCTTCAAACAAACCGTACTCTAAACCTAAGTCGATTACCTGAGTAGTTTCCCAGCGTAAATCGGGGTTAGGGTTATTTAAAGGATATAAGATATCGCGACCATCATAGGCCTGAGAAGCATAGTTATAGCGAGCCACAAACTCGGTATTAGTAAGGTTCGCATTACCAATCCAACCGATACTGGTTTTCAGTTTCAAATAGTTGATGATGCGATTCTCTTTCATCCAATTCTCTTCCGAGATAATCCAGCCCGCTGAAACGGAAGGGAAATAACCAAAGCGGTTATTAGGTCCGAAACGAGAACTACCATCTGAACGCAACACTAATTGAGCCAGGTACTTACCCTTGTACTGGTAATTTACTCTACCAAAGAAGGACATAAAGCGGCTGATGAAGGAAGTGGTTACGGAATCAAACTCGTAGTTATTGCGGAGGTCTGCACTTTCATAAAAAGCCGAAGGCGCATCGAACACATCATTACGGATGCCATTCGCAACGCCATTTGTATCGTAAGTAGTAATGTAATAGCTGCGGGTAAAGTTTTCCTGATACTCGGTTCCAAGCATAAAGGCAAACTTATTATCGTCGTTTAACTGCCAATCGTAAGTACCAGTTAAGAAACCATTGTAGTTATAGGATCTTCTGGGATAGCGTTGCGCAGTACCCTGACCTCGAGTGGCCACATCTGTTTGATAGGTATTACGACCCGCAGGCTCCCAAATGTCTTCCATCGATTGGAAGTAATCCAATGAACCGGAAGCCAAGATGGTAAAGTTCTTAATGGGCGAATAGGTAATCTTAGCATTGTTGATGGAACGGAGGTCTGTAATTCTCCAATCCTTTAATTCGCGCTGAGCTACGGGGTTGGTACCTTGTAAAAACCAGTCGCCCGGACGAGCTACTGTATCGCCGGCACTTACATAATAACGATCCCATTTTACCGGATAATAAGGCAGTGCCGTACTCATGGCCGCACCTAAACCTCCAGACCAAGCATTATCTACCCGATTGTAAATACTTTGGGTTAAACCCGTACTGGCACTCAGGGTCAACTTATCGTTGACGCGATAATCACCATTAAAACGTGCACTCATCCTATCATACTCATCACCAATAATATAGGACTGGTTTTGATCGTAAGACAAACCTGCATAGAAGTTATAACGATCCGTTCCTTTAGACACATTAAAATCGTAGAAAGCTTTGTAGCCTGTACGTACCACCTGATCAACCCAATCGGTATTATTTCTTTGGGCTTCGTCCCAGGTTAAAGCGGGATTGGTTAAAACCGGAGTTCCGGTATTGCCATCATTAATCCAGGCTTCGCGGTATAATTGAAGATACTCCTGAGAGTTCAACATCTGAGGGCGCTTAGTAGGCTCTGAAATACCCTGAGTAGTTGAGAAGTTAAATTGGAGACCACCCTTGTTACCACGTTTGGTGGTAATAAGGATAACACCGTTGGCACCACGAGAACCATAAATGGCTGTAGCAGCCGCATCCTTTAAAATTTCTACAGATTCAATATCATCCGGGTTTAAGAAAGCTAAAGGGTTTTGGTTCATACCCCCGCTATTACCTCGGCTGAAATAATCCTGATTTAACTGAACACCATCTACGATATAAAGCGGATCACCACCGGCTCCGATACTGGAAATACCCCGTACCCGAACTACTGATGCCGATCCTGCCAAACCACTACCGGTAACAATCTGTACCCCGGCCGCTTTACCCTGCATCGCTGTTTCGAAGCTGGGTGCTGGCATATCGTTTAATTTTTTAGCGTCTAGTTTCACTACGTTACCGGTCATATTCCGGCGACGTTGTACACCGTAACCCACTACCACAATCTCGTCTAATTGCGAGCTGCTTTCGGCCAGAGCCATATTTAGGGTTTTGGTTTCACCCTCCGCGAGTGTTACTTCCACTCGCTTGGTTTCAAAACCAATAAAGGCAAACTCTAAGGTGAGCTTCCCGGCTTTTAAGCCACTAAGGCTATAGTTTCCATCAAAGTCGGCCGCGGTTCCGGTTCCAGACTGGCCAACAACTAATACCGATGCACCCGGTAAGGGCTCACCAGACTTGTCGGTAATCGTCCCCTTAACCACCTGAGCCTCCAGACTCCACACAGCCATGGAAAAAAGCAGTGCAAAGAGAGACTGTAAAGTTCTTTTCATAGAGATTACATTAAGATTGGTTCCTCAAAAGTAGAAAAAAAGCATTAAGTGTAAAAAGTACACTAAAATATTTCTAATTTGCTAGCTCAGCGCTCAGATTTAAGGCCTTGGTTTTAATTCGCTTTTCGATCTATTTTTAGAAAGCGAAACCTAAAGTAGATGAAGTGCAAAGCATTAACTATGACTAAAATCAGTAATAACTTTCAGCGGTTTAGAATAGTGGGTATTTGCTGCCTCATTTTCAGCGCAGCAGCTCAAGCCCAATTAAGTGGTGAACTTCGAACTATCTCGAAATTTCACAGCCTCGAAATTGAAGACCGAAGGATAGATATCTGGAAGCCGGCTAATGTTTCGGAAGGGCCCTATCAATTGCTGATTATGCACGATGGACAAATGCTTTTTCAAGCCGATTCTACCTGGAATGGTCAGGAATGGGGTGTGGATGAATGTTTGGATTCGCTCTACGATCAAAGCCTTATCGGCCCTACCCTGGTAGTAGGTATTTGGAACATCCCCGAACGTAGACATCAAAATTACTTTCCTCAAAAAGCTTTTGAGAGCTTACCGAAAGCCTTTACGGATTCTGTTTTACAATTGGAAAGACCCGGTGAAGAACGCAAGCTTCTTTACGGCAGCCCCAATTCGGATGCCTATTTGCGCTTCATCTTTAAGGAACTTTTACCTTGGGTTAAATCCGAATACCCCATTCAGAATAATGGAGTCTATATGATGGGCTCCAGTATGGGAGGTTTGATTAGCATGTATGCTGCCCTTGAATACCCTGATGAGTTAAAGGGCGTGGCCTGCATGTCGACTCACTGGCCGGGTTTCTTTCAGAATGAAAATAACCCAGTGCCTGATGCATTCATTAATTACATCGCTTCACATGAAGAAGCCGCAGCCAAGAGTCGTTGGTATTTTGATCGTGGAGACGCTTCGCTGGATGCGCTTTACCCCCCTCATCAAGATCGAGTGGATTCCCTTTTCCAATCCTGGCCTATGCTAAGCGCTAGGGACTATAAAAGTTTGGTAGCCCCGGGTGATCCACATTGGGAAACCGCCTGGCGCAGTCGACTGCCTTTTGCTCTAATCTATCTCATGGGGAGAAGCAGAGAATAAGTTTAGATATTCTCGTGATTGAGGGTGTAGAGGATAGCCGGTTTATGCAATACTCCGGTTTGCTTTTGGTTGGTAGCTGAAACTAATTTCTCTTTGAGGATTTTCTTGCGGAAGTTTCGCTTATCCAATTCTTTGCCCAGGATGATCTCATAGAGCTTTTGAATCTGCCCCAAGGTGAACATTTCGGGTAATAATTCGAAGCCCGTACGGTGATTCACAAAATCATCACGCAAGCGATCCAAAGCCTCACTTAAAATTTGATTGTGGTCGAAAGCCAGGGAAGGCAAACTGTCCAACTCTTGCCAGAATACGCGCTCCGCGAAAGAAGAAGCTTCAGGCTGAAAATCGTCCATCTTTACCAAAGAAAGATAGGCCACGGTAATTACCCGAGCCTGAGGATTTTGACGGTAATTCTTCAACCAATCCAAATCCTTGATATCACTAACCCGATTGGGATCACCAAAGGCCTTAAACTGTCGTAAGAACACTCCAGAAATTCCGGTGATTTCACTTAAAACCCGATTGGCGGCATCGTCCAGGCCTTCATCATCAACGATCAAATCACCTGGTAAGGCGAACTGCACCTTTTCTTTATTGGCCATTTTTTGCTCGATAAGAAGAATGTTTAACTTCTCATTATCGAAACCAAATACTACGCAATCTACCGATACGTTCGGATTAACATTCTTGAGAGTTTCGCTCACGGTCTAAGTATTGTGGTTGAACCTTGTTTAGGGTCAACAAAATAAGAAAAAATTCCCCAAGTGTAAAAAATACACTAAGTTTGTCTGGTCAGTTTTAAAGGAATGGCAAAGGAAATAAATTCTATTGGAGTTCTGACTTCCGGAGGCGATGCCCCGGGCATGAATGCCGCTATCCGTGCGGTAGTTAGAGCTGGTAATCATTACGGAAAGCAAGTTTTTGGGATTTACGAGGGATATCAAGGTTTGATTGAAAATCAAATTTTGGAATTGAATGCCCGCTCGGTAAAAGGTATCTTAAACCGCGGAGGGACTATTCTCAAGTCTTCTCGCTCCGAAGATTTCAAAACCAAAGAAGGTCGGAAACGGGCCTACGAAAACCTACAGGCCCATGGTATTGATGCCCTGGTGCTTATTGGTGGTAACGGAACCTTTACCGGAGGCATGTACTTCAGTGAAGAGTTCGACTTCCCTTTAATGGGTTTGCCGGGTACCATCGACAATGATTTGGCCGGTACCGATTTCACCATTGGTTTTGACACTGCCTGTAATGTGGTTATCGAATGTGTTGATCGTATTCGTGATACGGCCGAATCTCATAACCGCCTCTTTTTAGTGGAAGTTATGGGTCGCGATTCTGGCTTTATCGGCCTCCGAGCCGGTGTTGCCTCAGGGGCCGTGGATGTGATTTTCCCCGAAGAGGAGAATCCCATGATCGACCTCTTCGCCGAATTAGAGCGAGGCGCTTCCAACAACAAAACCAACCGGATTATTCTGGTTTCGGAGGGCAATAAAATGGGGAGCATTCAGGAAATCGCGGCCGCGGTTAAGGATCGCTATCCGCAATGGGAATCTAAAATCACCATTCTGGGGCACTTGCAAAGAGGGGGCTCCCCCACTTGTACCGACCGGGTTTTAGCCAGCCGCTTGGGTGTGGCCGCCATCGAAAGTTTATTGGATGGTCGCAGAGGCGAAGCCATTGGTATCGTAAACAATCAATTGGCCTATTTGCCTTTTGAAGAGGCCATTCGCAGCAAAGCAAAACTCGACATGGAGTTGAATCGCATTCTTAAAATATTAGCATCTTAAAAAATCAAGCAATGAAAAAAATTGCCATCAATGGTTTCGGCCGCATCGGCCGATTAAGCTTCCGCAATCTTATCGCCAAAGACGATGTTGAAGTTGTTGCCATTAACGATCTTACGGATCCCGCTACTCTGGCGCATTTATTAAAGTATGATTCCATTCACGGTCGCTTTCCTCAGGCGGTAAGCCTGGAAGGTGACACCCTCGTAGTTGGTGACCATAGTATTAAGCTTTTTGCAGAACGCGATCCGGCCAAATTGCCTTGGGGCGATTTAGGTGTAGATCTGGTTTTAGAGTGTACCGGTATTTTCCGCTCAGCCGAGCAAATGGAATTGCACCGTCAGGCAGGCGCTAAGAAAGTATTATTGAGCGCTCCCGCTAAAGGAGGAGTGAAAACCGTGGTATTAGGTGTAAACGATGAGGACTTACAAGCTTCCGACGTGATTGCCAGTAATGCCTCTTGTACCACCAACTGCTTAGCCCCAATGGCCAAGGTTCTGCAGGAAAAATTTGGCATCGTAAAAGGTTTTATGACCACTACCCATGCCTATACTGCTGATCAGCGTTTACAAGACGCCCCACATAGCGATTTACGTCGAAGCCGTGCAGCTGCCTTAAGCATTATCCCTACTACAACAGGTGCCGCTAAGGCCGTAGGACTGGTGCTCCCCGAATTGAAAGGTAAGCTGGATGGTTTCGCATTACGTGTGCCAACCCCAACCGGTTCGGTAACCGACTTAACCGTAGAGTTGGCCAAAGAAGCCAGCAAAGAAGAAATTAATGCGGCCATCAAAGAAGCGGCTGATAGTTACTTAAGAGGTATCCTCGAATACACCGAAGATCCAATCGTATCCGCTGATATCGTGGGCAGTAGCTATAGTTGTATTTTTGACGCCGATTTAACCAACGTAAACGGTAATATGGCCAAAGTTGTAGGTTGGTATGATAATGAAGCCGGATACTCTGCCCGACTTGCTGATATGGCCTTAAAAATGGCTTCTCTGTAAGATCAGATTAGCCTCAATCAAACACTGGTTCTATGATATACCTCGCAGAAAGCGGTAGCACCAAATGCGATGCCGTATTCCTGACTAACGAGGGGGAAGAAATTAAGCGTATCCGCACCATTGGTTTTAACCCCTATTTCCACGATGAGCAATTCGTGGCGAAGGAAATCATTAAGGTTCCTGAGATTGCCGAACTCGGCAGCCAGGTGGATCAAGTTTATTTTTACGGAGCAGGTTGCTCCACTCCCGAATTAAACGAAATCATTGCGCGTGGCCTTAAAGCCGGATTTCCCAACGCGGAAATTCAGGTAGACCACGATTTAAGAGCCTCGGCCTATGCCACCTGGAATGGCCTGCCTCAAATTACCTGTATCTTAGGTACGGGCAGCAATGTAGTGTACTACGATGGTCAACGCTTACAGCCCGGTAGATCTGGCTATGGCTTTATCATTGGCGATGAAGGATCTGCGAGTTATATCGGCAAACGATTAGTACGCGCCTATCTCTATCGTCAGATGAGCGATGCCCTTTGCCGCGAGTTTGAAGAAACCTTCGGGGTGGATGAAGTAATAATCCGTGAGAAAGTATACGCTCCCCAGGGGGCTAATGTGTTCCTGGGAAGCTTTGCTCCTTTTGCACATAAACATCTTCAACATCCCTTTTTCTATCAATTGGTCTTCAACGGTTTCCGCGAGTTTATCGAAACCCAGGTATTGCCCTTTTCTCAATCCCAAAAAGTTCCCATTAGCTTTGTAGGATCCATCGCCTATCATTTTGCTCCGGTTTTGAAAGATGTTCTCGATTTCTTTGATTTACAAGAAGGAAAGATCATTCGTCGCCCGGTGGATGGGCTGATCGACTATTACCGACGCTATAAAATGAACTTACATAAGATTGACCATGGCAACCATTAAGGGCTTTATCTTCGATCTCGACGGAGTAATTGTTGATACAGCAAAATTTCACTTTAAGGCCTGGCACCGACTGGCCCAGGATTTAGGTATCGATTTCTCCGAAGAAGAGAACGAACAACTCAAAGGCGTGAGTCGTCGTGAGTCCCTCCAAAAAATATTGGACTGGGGTCAAATCAAATTGAGTGAGTCTGAGTTCGAAAAGCGCATGGCGCAAAAGAACGATTGGTATCTCGAATTTGTACGCGAAATGGGACAGGAAGAAGCCCTGCCCGGAGCCAAGGAGTTTTTGCGTGAATCAGCCCAATTGGATTTAGCGATTGGATTGGGTTCGGCCAGTAAAAATGCCCGTCTTATTCTCGATCTTCTCGAAATTACCCCCCTCTTCCAAACCATTATTGACGGTACGGTAGTAAGCCAATCCAAACCCGATCCGGAGGTATTCCTCAAAGGAGCCGAGGCCTTGCAAATGGAGCCCAAATCCTTAGTGGTTTTCGAAGATTCTCTTGCCGGGATTGAAGCTGCTCGTCGTGGTGGATTTCGCACTGTAGGCATTGGCAGCAAATCAATCCTACAAGATGCCGAAATTGTGGTTTCCGGCCTGGATCAAATCAGCCCGGTGGAAGTGATTAACCAACTGAATTTCTAAAATACACATGCATAATAAGTACCTGGTAACCGACGAATGGAAGATCATCGAGGATCGATGGAATCCAAGCTTACACCAAGGTTCCGAGTCGCTGTTTAGTATTGGCAACGGCTTTATGGGCCAAAGAGCTAATTTCGAAGAGAGCTATAGCGGACAAAGTCTGCAGGGTAGCTACTTAGGCGGGGTTTATTATCCCGATAAAACGCGAGTGGGCTGGTGGAAAAACGGTTATCCGGAATACTTTGCCAAGGTCTTGAACTCCGTAAATTGGATTGGCATTCGCTTTCGCGTGGATGGCCTAGAGCTCGACTTAGCCCAATTAAAGGTGCTGGATTTTTACCGCGAGCTCAATATGAAGGAGGGACATCTCCTGCGTCGTTTTAAAGTGGAAATCCGCGAAGGCCTAACATTCGAAGCCGAGGTTTGTCGCTTTATCAGCATGAAGCGCAAGGAAATTGGAGCGATTAGCTACCAGTTTAAAATTGAAGGTGGCGATGTACCCGTGGAAATTATCCCCTACCTCGATTTTGATGTAGAGAACCACGATTCGAATTACGACGAGAAATTCTGGGAAGGCCTCGAAGAAAATGTGGCCACTCAAAAAGCGGTGATTAAAGCCCGCACTCGCAAACTCGATTTTCAGGTAGCTGCCGCCATGCGTTATGAGCTCTATCATGATGAAAGCGAGCCTTTACCATTATATCCCGAAGAAAGCACCCGCGACAAATACGCAGAAAACGCTTTTACCCTTCAGGCGAAAGCCGGCGAAAAATACAGCTTGTACAAATACGCCGCCATCTGTTCTTCCTTCCACTACCCTAAAGATTCTTTGGTAGCTAAGGCAGATGAATTAGCCTCTCAAGCCCGTCGCGATGGTTTTAAAACCTTACAAGCAGAGCAAAAAGCCGATTGGCAACAGCGCTGGGAGCAAAGCGATATTAGCATTGAAGGCGATGCCGAAGCCCAACAGGGTATTCGCTTCAATATCTTCCACCTTACGCAAACTTATACCGGCGAAGATGCCCGTTTAAACATCGGACCTAAAGGCTTTACCGGCGAAAAATACGGAGGTTCTACCTATTGGGATACCGAAGCCTATTGCCTGCCCTTCTATATGGCTTCTGCCGGAAAAGAGGTAGCGCGCAATCTTTTGGTATACCGCTACAATCATTTGGAGAAAGCCATTGAAAACGCTGCCAAGCTCGGCTTTACCAATGGTGCCGCCCTTTACCCTATGGTAACCATGAATGGGGAAGAATGCCATAATGAATGGGAAATCACCTTCGAAGAAATTCATCGTAATGGTGCCATTGCCTTTGGGATTTACAATTATGTGCGCTATTTCGGCGATGAGGCCTACCTGGCAGAATACGGCCTGGAAGTGCTAATGGCCATTGCCCGTTTCTGGGCCCAGCGCTTTAATTGGAGCGAAAGCAAGAAGCAATACGTAATGCTGGGAGTAACCGGCCCCAATGAATACGAGAACAACGTAAACAACAACTGGTACACCAATTACCTGGCGAAATGGTGTATTGAATATGCTGCCGAAGTTTATGCCCGAGTAGCCGAAATGGACCCCGCTGCCTTGCAAAGAATTGCGGCCAAAACCGGTTTTAATGCCGAAGGCGAATTGAAGCAATGGCAAGAGATTAGCAGCAATGTTTACTTCCCCACGAGTGAGGAACTGGGCATTGTATTGCAACAGGAAGGCTATCTGGACAAAGAACAACGCATGGCCGATGATTTGGAGCTAAGCGAACGTCCGATAAACCAACACTGGAGCTGGGATCGAATTCTTCGTTCTTGCTTTATTAAGCAAGCGGATGTACTGCAAGGATTCTACTTCTTTGAAGATCATTTCAGCAAAGAAGAATTGGAGCGCAATTTCGATTTCTATGAGCCTCGTACCGTTCACGAAAGTTCGCTTTCACCCTGCGTCCATGTGGTACAAGCAGCCTATTTAGGTAAAATGGACAAGGCTTACGAAATGTACTTACGTACCTCACGCCTGGATCTTGATGATTACAACCGCGAAGTTCATGAAGGTTTGCACATCACTTCGATGGCGGGTACCTGGATGAGCGTTGTAGAAGGTTTTGGTGGCATGCGGGTTCGCAATGGTCAATTGCATTTTAACCCCCGCCTACCCGAGCATTGGAAGTCATTGGCTTTTAAAATCAACTTCCGCAATTCAGTATTGAAAATACGCCTCAGCACCAAAGATCACGCTATCGAAAAACTCAGTGGTGATTCGGTAGAAGTAGTCGTGCATGGCGAAACCATCAGCCTTTAAAATAGCGCTGAAAAAAGCTTGGAAGCAGCCCTGAGATATCAGGGCTGTTTTTGTTTTCTTTGGTTTCCCAATGAATAAATCTGCACTCCAAGCCCAACTCGATGCTTTAATGCTGCCCATCCCCGCCGGTACCATCGCCCTGCGTGATGATCGTATCCAGAAAAACTGGGAGGTGGATATCAAAGCATTTCGCTTAGCTAAAACCGCTGTTAGTCAAGGGCTTTATCAGACTATTATGGGGGTAAACCCAGCACAATTTGTCGATCCCCAAAGGCCGGTAGAAAATGTAAGCTGGTGGGAGGCCATCCTATTCTGCAATGCCCTATCCATGCAAATGGAACTCTCCCCCTGCTATCACATCGACGAAAACAAAATAGTGACCTATCAGGCGAAAGCCAATGGATACCGTTTAGCCTCGGAAGCCGAATGGCAATATGCCTGCCAGGCCGGAAGCCCGGAATTACGCTATGGCCCCATCGATGATATCGCCTGGTATAAAGAAAATTCCCAAGGCCAAAGTCAGCCGCTAGGCCTAAAAAAACCTAATGCCTGGGGCCTCTATGATATGCTGGGTAATGTGTGGGAATGGTGCAACGACTTATACGATGAAGAAGTGTATGGCAGCTACCGCATTATTAGAGGTGGTGGTTGGTGTGACCCGGAGCGCGGCATATTAGCCAGCAATCGCAGGCGCAGCCATCCTCATAGTTTTAAGATTGACGATTTAGGCTTCCGCATCGCGCAAAATTTATAAGCCGGGATTATAGGCTGAAAAAGAAGGCTTTTGCTTTGCCCGCATTGGAATTAATCCCCTTACCTTTCTAGAGTCTTATTTTATAAGTGTACATTTTACACAGTTGTTTATATTTGTTCTCAAGGACCTACTATGAGAAGAACGTTTATCCTAGTTTTTGCCCTGCTGATTGGCTTGTCCAGTCAGGCCCAGGTGGCATTAGGCGGGCTCTATACCCCCATCTATCTACAACCTGATACGACTCGAATTATCCTTCGAGATTATCTGGCGGATCTGAAAGCCGAAAAAATTGTTTTACCCGAAGGTTTAGCGAATATCAGTACCGATGCTGATCAATTGCTCCTGGTGGGTAATCCGCATCAAAAAATCAGCACTGTTGAGATCAGTCACCGCAAGGGAACTGAGCATTTGGTTTTAATTAAATCCGCCGCTAAGGAAATCAGTTTTACCTACGATCGCGATGATATTGGTAAAGACAAGGAAGTGTACCTCATAGGCACCTTTAATAATTGGAACCGGGCTTTGGAGCCGATGGATTACCATCGTGGGGTTTATTCCAAAAGCTTGCAATTGGAACCCGGTCGCTATGAGTACAAACTTTATGTAGATGGTACCGAAGTTCTTGACCCCTTGGTGGAACAGACCGTAAGCAATGGCATGGGGAGCTTCAATAATATCTTAATCGTAGAAGGAGACTCCATTGAGCCGGCCGAATTTCAAATCAAGGAAAACGGTGATGTTTTGGAAGTGCAGCATCAAAATCCTGCCGGTCATTTAGTAGCCCTTTGGAACAACCGTCGCCTGGAAGTGATTTGCAAGAAGAATTTACCTCCCACCTGTATTATTCGTGTGCCCGAAGACGCGAAAAGACAAAAGCGTTCGTATATCCGCATCTATCATTTCTTGGGTGAAAACCGCGGTAAAGATCAATTGATTCCCTTGGAATATGGCAAGGTGGTACGTTATGCCTCCCAACTGGATCGCCACGATTGGCATAGCGCCAGCATGTACTTTATTATGGTAGACCGTTTTGCCAATGGCGACACAACCAACGATGAGCCGGTACAAGACACCAGCATTCAGCCCCAAGCCAATTATTATGGCGGTGATCTAATGGGCATCCAACAGCAGATTGACGCTAAGTATTTCGATCGCTTAGGGGTAAATAGTATTTGGATTTCTCCCATCATGCAAAACCCAACTGATGCCTGGGGTTATTGGAATAAGGGTAAGGTAAAGAGCAAGTTTTCTGGTTATCACGGCTATTGGCCGATCAGCAATATTCGCATTGATTATCGTTTTGGCGATGCTCAAGAATTCAATTCTCTCATTTCGGATGCGCATTCCCATAATTTCAATGTGATCCTGGATTACGTAGCCAATCATGTGCATATCAATCACCCCATTTACCAGCAACATAAAGATTGGGCCACCCCACTTTATCTGCCGGATGGCACCAAGAATACCGAAAAATGGGATGAGCAAAGGTTAACCACCTGGTTTGATGATCACCTACCCACCTTAGATTTACGCCGCTATGAGGTAGTAGACCCCATGGTAGACTCGGCCCTTTTTTGGTTAAAAAATTATGAATTAGACGGCTTCCGCCACGATGCCACCAAGCACATTGATGAACTGTATTGGCGCACCCTCACCTATCGTATTCGCAAATTGCGCTCAGAGCCAGTGTATCAAATTGGCGAAACCTACGGCAGTCCGGGGCTAATAAACAGCTATATCTCTACCGGGATGTTGGATGCTCAATTCGATTTTAACCTCTACGATGCGGCCGTAAATACTTTTGCCCTCAGTGAAAATTTGGCCAACTTAAAATCGGTACTCGAAGCGGGTTTAAGCACTTATGGTTACCATCATTTAATGGGCAATATTTCCGGTAATCAAGATCGGGCGCGCTTTATCTCCTATGCCAATGGCGATGTACGTTTTGATGAAGATGCCAAGCTCGCAGGATGGGATCGCGAAATTCCCGAAGCCGGCCCCAAAGCCTATAAAAGGTTGGCCATGCTCCATGCCTTTAATTACAGCGTACCCGGGATTCCTTGTATTTATTATGGGGATGAAATTGGGCTGCCCGGCGCCAATGATCCTGATAACCGTCGCATGATGGTTTTTGAGGATTGGAATAAAAATGAAAGTCTGCTTTTTGCCCAGGTGGCGGAGCTCAACAAACTACGCAGCGAAGAAATGGCCTTGCTTTACGGTCAAACTACCTGCCATGTAGAAGGCCCATTATTGATTATCCGTCGCGATTATTTTGAGCAAAGCATAGCCTTCGTTTTTAACCTCTCTGAAGCTCAACAAGAGCTGAAACTCCCATTTGAAATGGAAGTGAAACGCAGCTTAAACACGGTTCGAAACGGACTGGTAGAAGACAATTTAGAACGAGCCGGCCTAGCTCCAATCAAAGGATTATCCTATCAAATTTTAGCCAACTATTAAACCTACTATGAAGAAGATTACCAGCCTTTTATTGGCCGCCAGCTTTTTGGCATCCTGTCAAAATACTCCGGCCCCCAGCGAGGAGAGCACTACTGCTAACACCATTACCACTAAAAGCGAAGGCAAAACTACTCCTGCCTGGGCTGAGCATGCCAGTATTTATGAGGTAAACATCCGCCAGTATACTCCTGAGGGCACCATTAATGCCTTTAGTGAGCACCTCGATCGTTTAAAAGAACTGGGGATTAAAGTGCTTTGGATTATGCCCGTGCAACCCATCGGTAAGGAAAACCGCAAGGGTGGTTTAGGAAGCTATTATTCGATCTCCGATTATACTGCGGTGAATCCCAATTTTGGTACCCTGGAGGACTTCAAAGCTTTGGTAAATGAAGCGCATGCCCGTGATATGAAGGTTATTCTGGATTGGGTAGCGAATCATACCGCTTTCGATCATCCCTGGACCAAATCGCATCCCGAATGGTACACTCACGACTCTACTGGAGCCATTATTCCCCCTGTTGCCGATTGGAGTGATGTGGCCGATTTAAACTATGATGAGAAAGGCCTTTGGGCCGCCATGAAGGAATCCATGCAATTTTGGGTAAAAGAAGCCGATGTAGATGGCTTCCGTTGCGATGTAGTGATGATGGTGCCCATGGAATTTTGGAATGAGACTCGTCAGGCTTTGGATTCACTCAAGCCGGTATTTATGTTGGCTGAAGCCGAAGGACCTGAGTTCCACAGCGCTTTCGACATGACCTATGGTTGGGAGATGCATCACATCATGAACGAGATTGCCAAAGGTGAGATGGACTTCAGCCATTTCAACAATTACCTGAGCAAAGAAGACAGCCTTTATGCCCCTGAAGACCTCCGCATGAATTTCGTGACTAACCACGATGAGAACAGCTGGAATGGTACTGCCTACGAGCGCATGGGTGCTAATGTGCACAATTACTTTGTGCTTTGCGCCGGCATGAAACGTTCCATGCCCTTGGTTTACAGCGGACAAGAAGCAGGCTTAAACAAGCGCTTGGCCTTCTTTGAAAAAGACACTATTAATTGGAGCGATGAAAGTCAGTATCCCTTCTACCAAAAAGTTTTGGCCTTAAAAGCCAGTCATCCTGCCTTAATCAATGGCGCGGAGCAAGGTGAGCTAGAGATTATTGAAACGGATAATCCCAATGTATATGCCTATGGCCGTAGCAAGGGTGAAAAGCAAGTTATTTTCTACATGAACTTTGGCGACGAAGCTGCGGATATCAAGTTAGCTTCTGATGCTGGCAATTTGAAAAACTACATGAATGGCGAAAGCATGGATGCTTCAAAGGCACATAGTCTGAAAGGCCATGACTTCCTGATTCTTGTAAATAATTAAGCTCCAATCTCATGAGTGTAGCAAGTCAAAATACTTCCAGCGTAGGAGGAGCTGAAAAGCCCAAATTAGGACTGGGATCCATTATAAACCTCAGCATGGGGTTTATGGGAATCCAGATGGGATTTGGTTTACAAAATGGTAATGCCAGCCGGATTCTGGCCAATTATGGTGCAGATGTTCACCATTTAAGTTGGTTTTGGATTGTAGCCCCTCTAACGGGATTAATCGTTCAGCCTATTATTGGGCATATGGGCGATAATACCTGGGGTAAATTAGGCCGACGTAAACCTTATTTCCTCATCGGGGCTCTACTTGCTTCACTAGGATTAATCTTTTTACCGAATTCGAATATCATTGCTGGCGAAGGCATGTCGGCGGTTGATTTCATGGGCATTTCGGCCATCCTCTGGATTGGCATTGGCTTTTTAGCTTTAATGGATGTCTCCTTTAATATTTCTATGGAACCCTTTAGGGCCCTGGTGGGAGATATGCTCCCCAAAAGTCAGGGGACACTGGGTTTTAGCGTGCAAACGATTTTGATTGGATTGGGTGCCATTTTAGGTTCCTTCTTACCTTATATCCTCAGCAATTGGTTTGGGATCTCGAATACTCCCGAGGGAGGTGATGTTGCCATGAATGTGGTCTGGTCTTTCTATATAGGTGCAATAATCCTGATGGGCACCATTCTTTACACCATCATCACTACCAAGGAATATCCTCCCGAGGATTTTGCACGCTTTCAAGGAATTGAAGACAGCGAAGGCCTTGAGAAATCACCGATGAGTGATATTTTCAAAGATGCCTGGAAAATGCCCAAGCGTATGCGAAGACTGGGATTGGTGCAATTCTTCTCTTGGTTTGCACTCTTCACCATGTGGGTATTTACTACCGTCGCCATCTCTCAAAACGCCTATGATGTAGAAGTAGATGAAGAGGCCTATCAATTAGCCTTGACCAAACTGGAATCCCTGCCTATTCCTGCCGATGAGAAAGAGGCCGAGGATCAGGCTAAATTGATTGAAAGCTTTAAAAACATTGAAGTTAATGAGGGTCTTTACTTTGTTAACTCGAGCCAAGCTGGACTTTTTGCCAATAGCTTTTTTGTTTCGGATCAAGAACTTGAGGAAAGTACTCTGGAGGCCTTAAACAGTAAACCGGGAAATTTCGCTAGTGAAATTGAAACCAAAACTCCAGCAGAGCTTTTGCGAGATTCTGAAATCCTGGGCTATTTATTGGATGAAAGCGCATTCAGCTTTAATCAAGATTTAAAAACCAGTCTTGTTTATAAGCGAGTTAAGGTGCAACATGAATTAGGTGGTGACTGGACCGGGGTTCTTTTTGGAACTTACAATGCCATCGCAACCCTCTTTGCCTTTTTAATCACCTTCATCGCCGCCCGTACCAGCCGTAAATTTGTACATATCATTTCCTTATTGGCAGGTGGTTTGGGATTGATTTCCATGCTCTTTATTCATGACCCCACTTATTTGCTGATCCCCATGATCGGAATCGGTTTTGCTTGGGCCAGTATTTTAACCATGCCTTATGCCCTACTCATCGATAGCCTACCTCCGGCTAAAATGGGAGTGTACATGGGGATCTTCAACTTCTTTATTGTAATTCCCCAAATTGTAAATGCCTTGGTTGGTGGGCCAATCGTACATGCCTTCTTTAACAATTACGCGATTTATTATTTGGCCTTTGGCGGAGTGCTCTTTGTAATTGCCGCCTTGCTTACCCTACGTATTAAGGAGCCCTTATTCGGGGAAGCGGAAATCATTAAACTCAGGGAAGAAGATGCCCTGAAGAAAAGTACCAACTAAACAGGAGTTGTCGCATTGGTACAGAGAAGCGAAGGAATTCACTTCTCTGTGCTTTTGCGATTTTTTAAGGCTTACGGCTGAAAATCCGGATTGACATTGCCGGCATTTCCAAGCTATCAATCGGGGCTATTTCGCCGCTCATTACATCCTTGGCTTCACCTACAACTGGCCAAACTTCACGGAATCGATTGAGGTCTACCGATCTGCTTTCCTTCGAATTACTATTTACCACTACCATTACAGTTTCATCTTCTACCATTCGGAAGTAAACATAAACGTCGTTCTCCGGCACAAAATGCAGGAAGGAACCTTGGGTAATCGCTGAGCTCTGCGCCCGCCATTTTAGCAATTGACGCAGATACTGATTGAAGTCGGCTTCTCTGCCTTGCAGGTTCTGAGCTTCGAACTTATTGATGGCATCACCGGTAAAACCACCTGGAAAATCTTCGCGAATTACTCCGTGATTTTTAGTTTCCTTCATCAAGATTTCGGTGCCGTAATAGGTACACGGAATTCCGCGCATGGTGTATAAAATCCCCAGGGCTACTT
The DNA here is from genome assembly GCA_002501205.1 of Flavobacteriales bacterium UBA7878. Taxonomy (GTDB): domain Bacteria; phylum Bacteroidota; class Bacteroidia; order Flavobacteriales; family Schleiferiaceae; genus Croceimicrobium. The sequence continues at coordinate 51,397 of DLRW01000070.1, read as the reverse complement.
TCATCTTGGCAGTATCTTCATGTAGCTCTCCAAAAATGCGCGGCTCATCATGATTATCCATAAAGGTGATCAAGTTCGAAGGATTCTTATACATATGATCGGCGGCCAAACGATAGTACAGCTTGGCGATACCTCCGGTCCAGCTTTGATGATTATCAATACTTTCCTTTAAGGCATAGCGAAACTGAAAATCGGTTACTGCATCTAATTGCGAATTGTATTTATTAAAGGGATTGCCACCAGCGAAGTAGGACTGCACCTCTGGGAAATGCACCCAAATTTCGCCGAAGATGAAAAAGCTGGAACGCTCTAACTTGATTCTTCTAGCGAGCTCCTCCATAAAATCCTGATCGGGATAAGCATAGGTATCAATTCGGAAAGCATCCAAACCATATTCCAGTACCCACCAAAGTGAATTTTGAATAAGGTAGTTGGCAAACTCAGATTGTTGCTGATTAATATCCGGCATATGATCATCAAACCAGCCTTCACCAAATTTCTTGAGGTCGGCTTTAGATACATGGGGATCCATCCGGTTAACGGCCCGGAAATTACTGCGCGTCTTACGCATATCGTAATGGAAGAAAGCCGAATCCGGGGGATCTTGATTTAAGAAATGTTGCGAACCACTGTGATTGTACACCACATCTAAAATCACCTTCATTCCCCGCTTATGGGATTCATCTACATAACGACGAAAGGTCTCGGCATCCCCTAAACGAGGATCCACCTCATAATGGTTGGTGATGGCATAACCGTGATAACTTTCCTTGAACTCATCATTAGTCATAACCGGAGAGGTCCAGGTAGCCGTGTAGCCTAAATCCTGAATATAATCCAGTTGATCGATTATCCCTTGTAAATCACCTCCATGGCGACCAAATTCATGCTCCCGACCGTATTTCTTTTCATTCATGTTCTTGGGATGGTCATTATCCGGATCACCATTAGCGAAACGATCGGCGGTAATTAGATAAATAGCATCCGCAGGATTTAAGGGCTGGGGCTGATAAGTGGAGGCTTGCTTTATTTGATATTGGTATTTCTTGCCATTGATACGGATATCAAAAGCATTGCCTTGAAAAGTAGCCAGGTCCAAATCGATGAAGAGATAATGGGCACTACCAGCTGCTCCCTCTAATTGATGCCAACTCGCTTGCAGGCCTGATGGCAACTCAACCTTAGGCGAATTGCCAAAACCCTTGGGGTTATACACCATGATTTCAAGTTGACTTTCCTGCAAGCCATGGAACCAATGGGGAGGGTAAAAGTGGCTTTGCCCGAAGAGGCTTAAAGACAAAAGTGACAATAAGAAAATCCAAAAACTATGATTTTGAGCAGTTTTCATGCAGAAAAGTGATTTTAACTTGCCCACAATATTAGCGCAAACAAGATATTTTTTCGTTTATTTGTCTAATAAATGTAATTCTTACACTTACTAAATCGGAACTTTAAATTAATTGTTATGAAGAAAATTTACACGCTAGCGTTGGCCATGATGATGGCAGGTGCAGCCTGGGCCCAGCGAAGTGTTACTTTTCAAGTAGACATGTCTGGGCAAACTGTGAGCGCCAATGGTGTTCATATTGCCGGTGATTTTCAAATGGCTGCCGGTGCTGCCGGTAACTGGGATCCTGCCGCCACTGCACTTTCGCAGGTTGGTGCTACCAACATTTACGCAGTAACTGTTAACATTCCTGACGGATTATACCAATACAAATTCATTAACGGAAATGCCTGGGGTGATGACGAGGGTGTTCCTGCAGCCGCTCAAGTAAGTGCCGGTTTAGGATTTGATGGCGGTAACAGTAACCGTTGGGTACAAGTAGCAGAAGATGACACCTTAGCGGCTGTGATGTTTGGAGGAGCTGCTCCTTCAGGTATGTCCGCCGTATCTATGGTTTTAGACATGAGCTTGGAGGCCAGTATTTCTGATACCGTAAGTGTAGCCGGAGATTTCCAAGGCTGGAGCCCTGGTGTTACGGTTCTATATGATATCCTTAACGATTCTATGTATCGTTATATCTCTTACATCCCTACTACCGATACCATGAACTTCAAGTTCTTAAATGGTGCGGCTTGGGGAACTGATGAAGGAGTTCCTTCTGCTTGTGCAGTGAATAACAACCGTCAATTGGTTATCGCAAACGACACCGTTTTCGGTCCTCTTTGCTATGCCCAATGTGGTCCTTGCTTTATTCCTGATACTTTCGATTTAACCCTTCAAGTGGATATGAGCGGTGCCCTTTGTGATTTCGATCCTGCTACCGACTCTGTAGATATCGCGGGCCCATTCAATGGCTGGAGCGGTGGTGATTACATGGAAGATCCAGACAATGATTTGGTTTACGAAATCACTGTTCGTGCTGTAGCACCTGAGTTCCAATATAAGGCCCGTATCATTAGCGGTGGTAACGCCAGCTGGGAGCCCGGTAACAATAATGTTATCAACTTCAATAGCGACACCACCATTGCCCCTCGTTGTTTCGGTCAGGCCAGCGGAGCTTGTTCTCCACTTCCTCCTCCCGCCGATGTAACTTTCCAGGTAGACATGACCAATGGTCCTTCCAGCTTTGTTAAAGTATACTTGATTGGTAACTTCACCAATCCTCAGTGGCAAAGTGGTGCTATCGAGCTTACCGCTTCTACTACTCAGCCTGGTGTATTCGAAACTACTGTTACTCAATTATGCCCCGGTCGTATCGCCTTCAAATACATGATTGAAGATGGTAGCGGTAATCAACAAGAAGAAAGCTTTGCCAGTGCAAGCGACACCACTTGTTTAGAGCCTAGTGGAACTGGTGACTATAACCGTTTCTTAGTTCGTACAAACAGCAATGCTATCGTAAACAGTGCTCCTTGGGAAGACTGCGCTACTGTAAGCATCCGCGAGAACAAAGTTGCTAGCCTTAAAGTATATCCTAACCCATTCTCCGGAAGCACCACCATCGAATTGCCAGAAGGTAACTTCGAAGTTAAAGTGTACAACTTAACCGGAAGTCTCGTTGAGCACATGAGCAATGTAGAAGGTAAAGTTGAGTGGAATGCCGCTCAATTAAATGCCGGCGTTTACATTGTAAATGTGAGCAATGATGAAGGATTTACTGCTACTCAAAAAGTAGTATTGAAATAATCCAAGCATAAACTTAATTAAGACCCTCTCTGAATAAAATCGGAGAGGGTTTTTTTATGCCCTGAACTTTGGGGAATTTCTAACTTGCCGCCAAATTTCAAGCTATGTCCGACTCCCAAACTTGTCCCGAATGTAATTCTCCCTATGGCTATTCCACTGGAGATGTCCTTTTTGCCTGTCCTGAATGTGGACATGAATGGGACCCCGAAGCCTTAGCCCGTGAGAATGAATTAACCGTAATTGACTCCAATGGCCAGCAATTGCAAGATGGCGATGATGTAGTGGTGATAAAAAACCTACCGGTTAAGGGATCCCCAAAACCAATTAAAGCTGGTACCAAAGTGAAAAATATTCGTTTGGTAGAAGGCGATCATAATATCGATTGCAAAATCACCGGTTTCGGAGCTATGGCCCTGAAATCCGAATTTGTAAAAAAAGCCTAAGACCTTGTCAGACGATTACATTGACATTAACCGCCAAGCCTGGAATCGAAAACTGGAAAGCCATCTAGAGTCTGAATTCTACAATCTTAAAGACTTCATGGCCGGTGCTACTTCCTTAAATGAAATCGAGTTAGGCCTTTTAGGTGATATTAATGCCAAAAGTTTACTTCACTTGCAATGCCATTTTGGACAGGATACCCTTAGTTTGGCTCGTATGGGCGCTAAAACTACGGGCGTAGATCTCTCGGATGCCGCCATTGCAGCAGCCCAAAATTTAAATGAAAAACTGGGTTTAAACAGTCGATTTATTGCCTGTGACCTATACAGCCTGGAGGAGCATTTAGACGAACAATTCGATCGGGTATTCACCTCTTATGGAACTATCGGCTGGCTGCCGGATGTTGATCGCTGGGCCCGGATCGTGGCCCGCTATCTTAAACCCGGAGGCGAATTCATTTTTGCTGAATTCCATCCGGTAGTATGGATGTTCGACAGTCAGTTTCAAAAAATTGAATATCCCTATTTCAATCGGGAACGCATTGAGGAAACTGTAAGCGGCACCTATGCCGATAAGGAAGCCAATATCGAGTACAAAACGATAAGTTGGAACCATAATCTGGCCGAGGTGATGACTGCCTTAATTAAGGCCGGATTGAAACTGGAGGTCTTTCAGGAATTCGATTATTCACCCTATGCCTGCTTTGCCAATTTGGTGGAAGTCGAAAAAGGGAAGTTTCAGATCAAAGGATTGGAAGGGAAAATGCCCATGGTATATGCTTTAAAACTGAGCAAGGCTTAAAAATAAAAGCGGCGCTCTTCGACCGAAGAACACCGCTTTATTGAACAACCAATCTAAAGAATAGATTAATCAGGGTTTATTTGTTTGAGCGGGCGATATTGAATCCCAACATGATTCCCACAACATGGGAATCGAAGGTGGGCACCTGCGAATAGTAGATATTAACGGGGAAGTTGATATGACCGGAGCGAAAGGTTTTACCCACGGCTACAATTAATCCGGTAGTTAAATCCAGATCGCCGCGACGGTCGATATTAAGTTCCCTTTCGAAATCAGTACCAACGGGCACTTCTCCAATATTCCATTTGCCTTCGTAGTCGTAATAGCCATAAGCGGTACGACTAAAGCGGAACACCGGACCAAAACCTATTTCGAATCCACGGTAACGGAAGCCATTTAAGAGGGTTAAGCTGGGGCTGGCATACTTGGTTTCAATGGCATTAATAGATCCAATGATTTCCAACAAGGCCTGGAAGTGCCCGGAGCTTACATATTGCACTTCGTGCTGGTATGCGAATACGGTAGAGTAGTTTACCGAAGCGTAACCACCTTCTGATTCAGGAGCCATTAAACGTTGACCCACCTTACCTCCAATCACCTGCATTCCGAATCGAGGGCCATTAAGTCTGAGGGTTTGCCCATCGGTAATAACCGGCTTCTCCACATTAGTTAGTTTGGCCTTTAATTCTGGGTCTCCAGGCAGGTCCAGGAGACTGGCTATAGAAACCTTGGCCATCATTTGGAGGTAATCTTCATCGTAAACGTATTCATTGACATCCGAGCGGGAGATCCGCTCTTTCTGCACATCGATCATCCTTAAAATGAAAATGATCTTGGAGCCATACCGTTGAACGGAACCGCTCAACATAAAATCGGCCCCAATCTGTTTTCCAATATCAATCAGGGCCGATTTACCAAAAGCCTCATTGGGGTTTATTTTATTTTCCTTCATTTTGGCTTCTACATCGTACTTATCCAGTACTTCAAATTTTTGGGCTTTTTCAAGCTCAAAGCGAATCAAGTTTGCCATGGCAATATTGTCGAGGGCAATGCCACTGGCATCTACACTAATTATAGCTACACTTCGGTAATTTTCCGTGTTGGGTTGTGCTTGGAGGCTTGCGCCAAAAAGTCCGATAAACGTGATCAGACCTAAAACCATCTTTTTCATAATCGAATTGTTTTATTGATTATGACATCAAAGCTATGCGTGCATAACTTTTAGATAAAACGGTGAAACGCTGCTTTAACTAAGTAATCCGGCACTTTTCGCAAGCCTGGCCTGAGAAACCAAAAATTTTCGTTAACATCTTGCGGCATATCGGAATGGGCCACACCTTACTTGCAAAATGTGCAAATAGTTATAGGCAATATTGCGATATATGCGTATTTTAGGACTATGACAAAATCTCAAACCTTACAGATGCTCTTCGTTGACCGCCTGCAGGAGCTTATTCCTCCCGGTCAATCCTTAGCTCCGGTGCTTGCCGAAGCCCTGGACATCAGTATGGACTCTGCTTATCGTCGTATCAATGGTAAAACCACCTTTAGTTTAGAAGAAGCCCTAATATTAGCCCGTCAGTATAACCTGAGTCTCGATGGGCTTACCGACCCCACCCAGCAGAATGCCCATTTCAGCTTTCAAGATTTACAGCCCAGCTTCAGCAGCTTTGCTGAATACCTGGACCTACTCCTCAATAATCTGAATCGCTTAGCGGCGGCTCCAGATGCCAGGCTCTACTATTCCTGTTTAGACATTCCCATCTTTTTCAATTTGGGGTCTCCACAGATTGCGGCCTTTAAAATGTTCTATTGGATGCATTCCATCTTAGAGGTGGAAGAGCTGCAAACCAAAATCTTCGAACCGGAGCTTATTCCGGATTACTTCATTGAAAAAGGAAAGCTGATTTACGATACCTATTGTAAAATCCCTTCCATTGAGCTGTGGACCACCAATACCTTAAACAGCACCCTACGCCAAATTGAGTATTACAATAATGCCGGACACATCCGCTCGCCTGAAGTAAATGAAGCCCTCTTTGCTGATTTACAAATTATGTTGGACCGACTCAATACCATGGCCGAAAAAGGCACCAAGGTGATTGATCGCGTGCCCACGGAAAAGGAAAAGGACAACTACAAGCTTTACGAAAGTGATATTGAGTTAACCGGTAATGGCGCCTTAGCGATGGTAGGTGAGCACCGCCTCAGCTTTATCGGCCACCTTACTTTCCACACCTTAACCTCCGATCATCCGGCCTTAAATCAAAAAACTTTGCTTTGGTATGAGCGCTTGGTGCGCAAGGCCAACCTCATCAGTAGTGTTTCCGCTAAATATCGCTATCAGTTTATCAGTCACCTTCAGGCCGACCTGGAAGCTACCAAAGCACGCATACTCGGATAATGGAACGTTTGCCTCGCCTTATTGCCTTGCTCTCTATGCTGCAAAGTCGGAAAGTGCTTACCGCCGCTCAAATGGCCGAGCGCTTTGATGTAAGTGTACGTACCATTTACCGCGACCTACGCGTGCTGGAAGAGGCGGGCATCCCCATTGGGGCCGAGGCTGGTGAAGGCTACTTCCTGGCCGATGGTTATCATCTACCCCCCTTACAAGTGAGTGAGATGGAGGCCTTTGCTATTTTAATTGCCAATACGCTTTTGCAAAGACACGGCGACCAAAGCGTAAAAGAAGCCTTTAGCAGCCTGAGTGATAAAGTGAGTAATCTGCTGCCTTCCGATCAAAAAGAAAGACTGGGCCAATTGGACTTAAAAATGGGCACCTCCTTACCCTCCCGAAATAAGAAGGAAGCCCAATTACTCAAGATTCAAAAGGCCATTGTAGAATATCAAGTACTGCATTTAAAGTATCTCGACTCCGCAGGTAAATGGAGCGAGCGCGATGTAGAACCTCTGGGCCTGTACTTTACTGTCGAAAGCTGGGTAATGGTAGCCCATTGCCGCCTGCGCAAAGAAGAACGCGAATTCCGGGTTGATCGAATTCAAGAAGTACGAGAAAAAGAGGAACACTTTGCCTTAAGACCCTTCGCTCTGCAACGCTATTTTCAAAAAAAGCAGGAATCCCATTTATAGCTACTGACATACTGTTGTCATAATCCCCCTCGAATTTTGTTGACCTAAAAACACAGATCATATGTCAACAAAAAAACTTTGTTTAGAATTGGTAAGCTGTCGCTTTCGCGATGATGTAAATGCCGACCAAGCTCAAAAAGCCTTAGCTCAATTAAATGATTTTCTGAAGGCGCAAAAAGGCTACCGCAATCGCACTTACACCGAAATGGAACATCCGGTATACCTCGACCTGGTTTGGTGGGACAGCCTAGATGATGCCCAAGAAGCTTCGGAACAAGCTATGCAATCAGAACTTTGCAAGGAGGCTTTCGCCTTGATGGATCTCCCCAATGTAGCTATGGAGCACTACGAATTGGTATCCGATCCCCACTAATTTTCAATTTTAAGATTTTACTAAGTACCTGTCCTTGATTGGTTTTCCATCTTTGAGGAAATTTATTCTATGCGACAGGTACTATTCTATTTCCTCCTCAGTCCCTTTTTCTTATCGGCCCAAAGCCTCTCCGAAGCGGAAGCGCAAATATCCTTTGCAAAGGAAAGTCGCAGTCACGACTACTATGTAAAGCAAGCCGCTCTCTGGTGGCAAGAAATTGAAAAGAGCCCCAAAGATGAAATGGCCTGGTGGAATTACTACCGCGCTTGTCGCAATGCCGAAGGCAGCGCTGGTTGGAACCCCAACTTTGTAAATCATGGTCCGCATTTAAGAGTAGGCAGCGATATTGTAGCCTTGATGGAAGAAGCCATTCCGGGCACCTTTATTTACCATTATGTAAAAGGCTCTACCGGTGGAGTGGATCCTCAAGCGGGTGATCACCTGCTCAAAGCCTATGAGATGAACCCCGATTTCCCGGGTTTACTGGCACCTTTGGTAACCTATAGCATCAGCACCCATAATGAAGCTTTGCGAAAGGAAGCCAATATGCGTTGGTATCGCAGTGGAGATTATTCGGCAGCCTGGCTCGATTTCGCCTATAATCTCTTACAATCCGTGGAACCCAATGGAATTTTATTAACTCAGGGGGATAATGACAGCTACCCACTTTGGATGCTGCAAGATGCTTTGGCTATCCGCACCGATGTGCAGGTTATTAATATCGACTTCCTTCTTTATGCGGAGTTCCAGGAACCCACTTTCGCCAAATTGGGTTTAGAGCCATTCAAATTTGAGAAGATCGAAATCGGGGAATTCGCTAAAAACTGGCAAAATGTAAGTACCTATTTTCTGGATCAATATTCCGGTGAGCGACCACTTCACATCTCATTTACCGTGAACCAAGCCAATTATAAGGACTTCAAAGAACAGCTCTATGTGCGTGGTTTCAGCTATCGGCTTTCCAAGAATGGCGAAGCCAAAAACCGCAATTTGGAACTGTTTAGAAAAGTCTTTCGATGGGACAGCGTCCTCCGGGAATTGGAACTTAATCCATCCGCCGCAAGGCTCAAAGAAATGCAGCAACATTATGCCCTTTTCTTAGAGAGTTTGGAGACCTTTAAAACAGAATTAGCGCCTTGGGAAGTACAGAAAATAGAGGCTCTCAAAAAAATCACGGGAAAATAAACTAAGATACTTGCGGCACTTTAGAGCTTAACTTAACTTGTAGGGGTTCAAGCTTTTCAATTCTAGTTCTGCAATTCATGACTTTTCGCCGCCTTTCCCTACTCTTGCTCAGTCTCTTCATTCTGAGCTGTAATAACCAACCTGAAATCCCTGAAAATGACCCGGCTTTTGCCGATTATATCCTGGCTCATACCTCGGGGCTTATTTCCGCTTATTCGGAGATTGAGATTCATTTAGCCCAAGACCTAAATCCGGGGGTAGAACCCGGAACCCCGATTGATGCCAAAATATTCGATTTCAGTCCGGATATTAAAGGCCAGGCAGTTTGGGAAAGTAGCAGCGAAATTCGCTTTAAGCCGGAAGAAAGCCTAAAGCCAGGTCAGCATTACAGCGCTGAATTCAAATTAGGCGCCCTGGCCACAGTAGAGTCCAAATTAAAAACCTTCGAATTTGCTTTTCAAGCCATTGAACAGAGCTATGCCTTACTGCAATTTCATATTGAACCCTATGAAGCAAAAAACCCTGCTTTAAATGTTTTAAAGGGAGAGGTCAATACTGCCGATTTAAGTCATGCCGAAGAGCTGAGTGAAGCCCTGAAATTTGAAGGTATAGAAAGCAGCGCTATTCACTGGAACCCCGGCAGCGACGAGCACCGTTGGCTCTTTAGTATTGATTCGATCGAACGAAAAGAAAAGGCTTCCGACATTCCAATCCTTCACAAAGGCAAAGAAATTGGCAGCCTTAAAGTACCCAGCCTCTCCGACTTTGAGGTGATTGGCGTTTATGTTCAGCAATTACCGGTACAGAAAATTAGCATCTCTTTTTCCGACCCTCTCAGCGAAAAGCAAAGTACCAATGGTATGTTCCAGGTAGATGGCGAAGATGTGGCCTCACTGGAAATTGAAGGCTCGGTGGTGCATCTCTATCCTAAAAGTCGCAAAACCGGTACGGTACCACTGAAAATTTACCCGGGCTTAAAAAACATCCTCGGTTACAAATTCCCTAAGGAATACATTACACAGGTAAGCTTCCAGGCACGCAAACCCGAAATTCGCTTTGTAAACAGCGGTACCATCATCCCTACCAAGGGTTCTGTAAATATTCCTTTTCAGGCAGTAAGCCTGCGGGCGGTAGACCTAAAGGTGTATCAGATCTATGCCAATAAGGTGCATCAGTTTCTACAAATCAACAAACTGAGTGGCAAGCGCGAATTACGCCGGGTGGCTCGCCCTATTCATCGCGAACGCATTGAACTGGATGGCGAAGGCTTAAACCTGCAAGAATGGAACAATTTTGCCATTGATCTGGACCGCATCATCGAAAGACAACCCGGTGCTATCTATCGCATTGAAATCGATTACCTCCGAGCTTATTCCCTTTATCCTTGTGAAGGCGACGACAATAGCGAATTACAAAGTCTGGAACCCGAAAACTGGGATGAACCCGAAGAAAGATTTGACGAAAACTACTACTATGACTACTGGTATTATGATGATTACGATTATAGCGAGCGAGACAATCCTTGTCATAATTCCTATTACAACCGCTCTCGGAAAATTGAGCGCAATGTCCTGGCCTCAGATATTGGCCTGGTGGTAAAAGGAACCGATAAGGAATGGTATGCTTATGCCCAACGCATTTCCAGCACCAGCTCCCTAAACGGGGTTAAAATCAAATACTACAATTACCAGGGTCAGCTGATTAAAGAAGGGGTTACCGATGGAGATGGCTACCTGCGCATGGATTTAGACACCCGACCATTTTTAGTGGTCGCTGAAAGTGGCTCCGAGCGTGCCTATCTCAGTCTGGAGAACAGCAGCAGCCTTTCCGTTTCCAGCTTTGCGGTTGGGGGTCGTGATGTGAGTACTGGCATTGAAGGGATGATCTATACCGAGCGTGGAATCTGGCGCCCCGGAGACACCCTCTTCCTCGACTTCATTTTAAACGACACCAAAAGCCCTTTACCGGCCAGTCACCCCATCGTACTCACCTTAAAAGACCCTCGTGGTCAAGAGGTTTACCGCACAGTTCAATCTCGAAAAACGGCTCAAATATTTAGCTTCCCAATTACTACCAGCAAGGAGGCCATTACCGGTAATTACAGCGCCCAAATCAAAGTAGGTGGTAAGAGCTTCTACAAATCTTTACCCGTAGAAACCATCCAACCTAACCGTCTCGATATCACCCTGAGCGCCCCAGAAGATATTATCGATGGCAGCGAAAGAGGTGAAACCAAAATTAAACTGGAAGCCGAATGGCTCACCGGTGCCTCGGCCTCCGATTTGCAAGCCGAAGTACGGGCCAGTATTTCGGGTAATCCGAGGGCTTTCGCCGATAAGCACCCACTTTTTGATTTCTACGATGAGTCACGCTCTGTTCCTTCCATGTCGGGCAACGAAATCTTCAAGGATAAATTAGATGCCACGGGAATGGCCGATATCAGTGCCGATCTGGGTTACCTAAAAAACAGCCCGGGGATGTTGCGCCTCAATATGGGCACCAAGGTATTTGAACCGGGAGGTCGTTTTAGCATTAATAGCACCAGCCTCGAATTAGCACCCTTTAAAAATTTCGTAGGGATCCAAATGCCCGAAACCAATAAATATGGCTACCTCGAAACCGAAAAAGACCATCCGATTGGTTTGATCCGAGTTAATCAAAAAGGTGAAGCTGTAAATGGCAAGCTTAAGGTGAGTGTTTACAAGGTGAGTTGGTCTTGGTGGTGGTCGGCCCAAAGAGGCAATGCCACCTATCTAAATAACAGCTCCAACAACCGTATTGCCAGTGAGGAAGTAGAGCTGGTAAACGGACGTGGTCGTTACACTTTAAATATCCCGGATGATCATTGGGGCCGACTCTACATTGTAGTAGAAGACCTTGAAAGCGGTCACCGTAGCTCCAGCCTGGCCTATGTAGATTGGGGTTGGGGTCGCGATCGCAGTGGCAGAGCCGGTGGCGAATCAGTAAGCGTATTAAATGTTCAAACCGATAAGGACAACTATCAGGTGGGGGAAACCGCTAAAATCAGCGTACCCAGTGCCGCCGGTGGTCGCTTAATCCTCAGCTATGAAAATGCGACGGGCCAAATCACCCAAAAGGTATTGGCAACCAATGCAGGCTCTACAGTGCATGAGCTTAAGATCACCCCAGAAATGGCGCCCAACTGCTATGCCCATGCTATGATTTTGCAGCCCCATAGTAGTAAAGGCAATGATTTACCACTTAGGCTATATGGCATTATCCCCATTATGGTGGAAGATCCTGCAACGCACTTACATCCACAACTTGAAGTACCCGAGAAAATCCGACCCAATTCGGAGTACAACATTAAGGTGAGTGAGAAAAATGGGGTAGCCATGGAATACACCCTGGCAGTGGTTGATGAAGGTTTATTAGGTCTTAACAATTTCCAAAGTCCCGATCCCTGGCCTTATTTCTATTCAAAAATCGCCTTGGGTTTACGCACCTGGGACCTATACGATGAAGTGATAGGCGGCTTTAGTGGAGAGATCGCCAAAATGCTGGCCATCGGTGGTGATGGAGCCCTGCTCGAAAGCAATGAGGAAGACGCGGATCGCTTTGTACCGGTAGTGCGTCACTTAGGACCTTTCAAACTAAAGGCGGGCGAAAAGGCCAATCATAAATTGCAAATGCCCAATTACATTGGTAATGTGCGGGTAATGGTGGTAGCAGCCAACGATAAGGAAGCTTATGGTGCTGCCGATACCAATATTCGGGTTAAACAACCTTTAATGGTTCAAATGACGGTGCCTCGGGTATTGGGTCCTGAAGAGGAATTATTAGTTCCGGTAACGGTATTTGCCATGGAAGAGGGCATAAAGGATGTGAGTCTGGAACTGAGTTCTACCGGCAAAATTGAACTGATTGACCGCAGTAAAAAAGTGAGTTTCTCGAAAACCGGACAACAAACTGTCTATTTCAAGGCTAAGGTAAAACGGGCCTTAGGAAAGGGAAGTTTAAAGATCACCGCTAAATCGGGTGCAGAGAAGAGTTTTGAAGAAACGGAAATTGCGGTGCGCAGCCCCTTACGTCGCCAAAAACAATTCCACGATGCGATTTTGGAAGACAGCAATCCGGTAAGCTATAAAGCGGAGCCCTTTGGAATTGCGGGGAGCAATAAACTTACAGTGGAAGTAAGCAGCTTACCGAAGATGAACCTAAGCGAACGTTTGGAATACCTCATTGGATACCCACATGGCTGTTTGGAGCAAACTACCTCTAAATGCTTTGCACAGCTTAATCTGGATAAATGGATTAAACTGGATGCCAATCAAAAAGCAGAAATCCAAAGCAATATTCAAGCAGGCTTATCCAAGTTGAGAACCCTGCAATTGGGTGAAGGTGGCTTCCGCTATTGGCCGGGACAAAACTTTGCCAATGCCTGGGCATCTACCTATGTGGGGCACTTTATGCTTTCCGCCGAAAAGGCTGGCTATAAGCTCCCGGTAGGGATGAAGGATTCCTATTTACGCTTTGCTCGTAAAGCCGCCCGAGAGTGGAATAACAACAATCACTATTCTTACAATAATGATTTCAACCAGGCTTATCGCCTCTATGTTTTAGCTTTAGCCGGAAGACCCGAATTAGGGGCCATGACGCGCTTGAAAAACCGCAATGACCTTACTCGCTCTGCCGCCTTCCGTTTGGCTGCGGCCTATGCCCTGGTAGGCGAAAAAGAGGCGGCTCGTGCACTCTTACAAGCCCATGACTATACCGAAGCTGAAGATCGTTATTACTATTACTGCTATGGCAGTGCTACCCGTCGATTGGCCATGCAAATGGAAACTTTCTACGCTATGGGCGATAAGGAGGAAGCCTTGCGTTTAGCCAAAGAAATTGCGGATAAAATGAGTGATGGTTGGCATAGCACTCAAACCATTGCCTATACCCTTCAGGCTATGAGTCAGGTATTTGGCGGTGGAACCGAAAAAATGGATTTCGAATTGGTGGTGAATGGCAAGACCCGCCTTATTAGCAGCGACCTCAGCGTATTCCAATATGAAGCTGCAACATTTGAGAAGGCTCAAGATATCAGCGTCAAAAGCTTAAATGGTCAAGCACTCTACCTAACGGTGATGCGCGAAGGTCTACCGGTATACGGAAGCGAAACTGCCAATAGCAGTCGCATCAATATGACGGTGCAATACCTCGATCAAAGTGGAAATAAACTAGATCCTTCCGCCTTGAAAATTGGCACCCCGATTATCGCTAAGGTGACCCTCCAACGATTAAGCTTATCCAAAGATTATGAGAACCTGGCGGTGAGTCAGCTCTTCCCCAGTGGCTGGGAGATCACTAATAATCGAGTATTGGCTGGTGGCGAAGACACGCAAAGCTATTTCGACTATCAGGATATTCGCGATGATCGTGTGCTGACCTATTACAATGGCTATCACAAGCCAAGCATGACCATCCAAATAGTGCTTACCGCTACCTATCCCGGAAAATGGTATTTACCTCCCACCTGGGTAGAAGCAATGTATGAAGGAAGCGTTAACGCCAATAATGTAGGCCAATGGGTAGAAGTCCTCGTCGACTAATACTGCGCCGTATTGCCCTGATTGCGGGCTTGATCTTTTTAATTTGGTGGTGGAATTGCCTGCCCGACCCCCTTTTTGACCCGCCATACAGCACGGTTACCGAGGCTGAGAACGGGCAATTATTAGGGGCGCGCATTGCAAAAGATGAACAATGGCGTTTCCCACCGGCAGATTCGGTGCCGATGCGCTTCCGAGAGGCGATTGTATATTATGAGGATGAACACTTCTATTCGCATCCCGGCTTTAACCCCATTGCCATTGTTAGGGCCCTGTACCAAAACTGGAAGGCGGGTGAAGTTGTTTCGGGGGGTTCCACCATTAGCATGCAATGCATACGCCTGGCTCGTGGCAATCCACCGCGTACCTATTGGGAAAAGTTTACTGAGATCTTGCGAGCCCTGCGATTGGAACTGCGCTATTCCAAGGAAGAAATTTTGGAGCTCTATGCCAGTCAAGCTCCCTTTGGCGGAAATGTAGTTGGACTGGAAGCAGCTGCCTGGCGTTATTTTGCCCTGGCTCCGCATCGTTTATCCTGGTCAGAATGCGCAGCCTTAGCGGTACTGCCCAATGCACCGGGCATTATTCACCCGGGACGTAATCGTCAGACTTTTGAGCAAAAACGCAATCGCCTGCTGCAAAAACTGCTAAAGGAGGAAGTGATTGACTCTCTCACCTATCGCCTTTCCTTATTGGAGGAATTACCATTGGAGCCGCAAGCCTTGCCTGATATAGCCCATCATCTTAGTCAGTATCAAATGAAGATGATGCCAGAAAGCCGATTGCGCAGTAGCTTAAATGCCAGCTGGCAAAAGCATATTCAAGATTTGGTAAACCTTCATGTTTTGCAATGGCGGGGGAATTCCGTGCATAATTCAGCAGCCCTGGTTATGGATCTCGAAGACGGGAGTATCAAGGCTTATGTTGGCAATACCACGAATGAGCTGGCCGATGGCAAAGAGATTAATATGCTCAATAAACCGCGCAGTACGGGCAGTATTTTAAAACCCATGCTTTATGCCGATGCCATGGCCTTGGGGCAATTATCTTCTCAGGCCCTGGTACCTGATATCCCTACCCGCTTTGGTGATTTTACTCCTAAGAACTTTGATCTTAAATACCGAGGCGCCACCCCGGTTTACAAAGCCTTGCAACAATCTTTAAACGTGCCCGCAGCCCGAGTTTTAAGAGATATGGGCGTACCCGTATTCTTGCACCGCTTGCGCGCCTATGGCTTACATAATTTAGATCGCGATGCGGGCTACTATGGTTTGTCCCTAATCTTAGGAGGGGCCGAAGTACCCGCTATGCAAATTGCCCATATGTATCGCCGCTGGATTTGGGCCATGCAAGGCAAAGAAGAAGACAGTATTTATGATATACTGGGGAAAGCCCAAGACTGGGGTCCTATCCCAAATTCAGATCCGGCGGCGATATACAGCAGCTTACAAATTATGGAGGGCCTCAACCGACCAAGCAATTGGCAACAATGGGGCTCCAGCCGGAGAATAGCCTGGAAAACCGGAACTTCCTATGGCTTCAGAGATGCCTGGGCGGTGGGTACCGATGGTCGTTGGCTAGTAGTTTGCTGGACCGGCAATGCTAATTATGAAGGTCGACCCGGGGTAATTGGAGTAGAAACCTCAGCCCCACTGCTCTTTAGCATTATGGATTATTTACCAGCTTCCCCTTTCTTCGAACCACCTTACGACTGGCAGCATGCCAAGGTAATTTGCCGTGAAAGTGGTTATCTGGCGCAAGAGCACTGTCGTTATCGGGATACTATTTATGGCTCCAAAGCGAGCCTTAAAAACTGCCCCTACTGTGAGCCAATCTTCTTAAATGCAGAAGGTCTGAGGATACATCGCGAATGCAGTTTGGAAGAACCCAAAGATTCCAGCTGGATGATTTTAAGTCCGGCCATGACCTGGTATGCCCAACGCTCGGAATTAAATTACAAGGCCCCTCCGGATTGGGATCCCGAATGCCTAGCGCCAGTTGATGAAGTCTTGGAATTTATTTACCCGGAAAAATTTGAGGTCGTGCGTCGATCCCGTGATTTTGAAGGTAGTCTGGGAAAAGTAATTCTCGAAGCGGGACATCGACAAGGTGAGGTAGAAATCTTCTGGTATGTGGATGACGAGTACATCGGCTCCAGCCGGATCAATCACCGCATGGAGGTAGCCCTGGAGCTGGGTACCCACCGCCTTTTAATCATGGATGAAAAAGGAAATTCGGCCCAGTCATTTATAAAAGTAGTGGACTAATCAAGCAAATTTGTTTTTAAATTCCCCTCGTGAAAGCCTTAGTCCGCAGGAATTACGGAGGACCGGAGCGCATCTTGCTCCAGGATGTACCTCAACCCAAAGCTGCTCAAAATGAAGTATTGGTTAAAGTGCATTGCAACACGATTAGCCGTACCGATTGTGGCATCTTAGGAGGCAAGCCCTATATTTTCCGATTCTTTGTAGGATGGCCCAAACCTCGCAATCCCATATTGGGCAGCGATTTTGCGGGCGAGGTAGTAGAGGTGGGACCTGAAGTAAAAGGCTTTAAAGCAGGCGATCATGTCTTTGGCTTCAACGATGAAGGTTTGGGCAGTCAAGCGCAATTTGTAAAGATCAAAGAAAGCGCTGCCATCAGTCATATTCCGGGTCAAAAGACCTATGTCGATGCCATTTACTGCGCCGAAGGAGCCCATTATGCCCTTACTTTTTCACGACCCTTAAATTTGGTGAAGGGCTCCAAGGTTCTGGTGATTGGAGCTACCGGAGCAATAGGATCCGCCGCTATTCAAATTCTTCGTGCCCGTGGAATCCGTATCGACGCGGTGGGGCCTGCCAGTCATCGCGATTATTGGCAAGAAAAAGGCGTGGAAAGCTATTGGGATTACGAGACGGAAGACTTTCGCAAGAGCTCTAAAAAATACGCCCATGTATTGGATGCGGTGGGCAAGAGCAGCTATTTCCAATGCAAGCATCTACTCAACCATGGTGGCGCTTATGTTTCCTCCGAACTGGGACCTTATGCCTCCAATGTGTGGCTGGCCTTATTGCGGCCCTTTATGCAAAAGTCGAAGGTGTACTTCCCTATTCCCAAGGATATTCCCGGCAGCCTTAAGGAGATGCACAAGCTATTGGCAGCCGGCAAATACAAGGGCTTGGTAGACCCACTAAAGATACAGCCCCAAAAGGCGGAAGATGCCTACCATTATGCCTGCTCCGGCCAAAAGAAGGGCAATCTAATCCTTTACTGGGATCAGGATTAAGCCATGGAATAGCGAAGCATTTTTCATTTACCCTACCTTCGCGGCATGCCCCTGCAAGACCTCATTTATATCCTCGACTTATTAGGCACCTTGGTATTTGCCATTTCGGGCGTGGTAGCGGCCGTAGAGCGTAAATTCGATTTGGTAGGTGCCTTTATTATTGGCTTTGTAACGGCCCTGGGAGGCGGCACCACCCGCGATGTTTTGATGGGGGCCACACCCGTAAGTTGGATGTTGAACCTGGAATATTTGGGTATTGTGGCTTTGGCGATGATCCTTTGCTATCTGTTCTATCCCCGCTTAAGTCATATCCGCCGCAGCCTATTTATTTTCGACTCCATTGGTTTAGGGCTCTTCACTATTCTGGGATTTCAAAAAGCAATGATTGCGGAACTTAGTATTCCCATCGCCTTAATACTGGGCATAGTATCTGCCGTATTTGGAGGTGTAATCCGCGATGTGCTTACCAACCAGGTTCCACTGATTTTCCGAAAAGAAATCTATGCCCTGGCATCCCTGGCCGGCGGTTTACTCTATTGGCTGGGTAGCTTGTTGGAAGTAAACACCGCCTTCAATGCCTTGATCTCCATTTGCGTAGTGGTACTCATTCGCAGTTTGGCGGTTGCCTATGGATGGGAAAGTCCCTTTTTGCCTTTGGGAAGAAAGGAGCACTAAGTTTTAAGCTCCGGCCATTGCCGACTCATCTTCTGCCCCTACCTTAGAGCTATGGCTCCCGTAGCATTGCAAAATGTACATCTCCGCCGTATTTGGTGGGCACTTAGCACCCCATCATTTTTGGATTTACCTGATTCCGCTCACTATTTTCACGATGATCAACATCGCGCATTAATTGCCGAGCTCTTAATTAATGAGGATCAAGAAAACGCAAAAGTCGATGCGCATTTTAAAGCTCAGGTTCCCCAAGTCATGGGGCGTTATTTTGAGCAATTGCTATTATACGTTCTGGAGCTCGACCCTCATTATGAGGTACTAGCTGCCAATGTGCAGATTATCGAAGAAAAAATCACTCGCGGTGAATTAGACCTCATCCTCTATGATAAACAAAAGGATCAAAAACGACATTGGGAGGTAGCCCTGAAATACTATCTGCAAGTAGGTGAAGATGGAAATCACCATAATTTCCTGGGTCCCAGCCGTCGTGATTTCCTAGGTCGGAAGATGGAGAAGCTTCGCAAATTACAATTGCCCCTTTCACATCATTCGCAAATCCGAGCGGACTATGGTGACTTAAAATCGGAGCTCTTCTTAAAAGGCGAACTCTACTATCCCTGGGCTAAAGAAAAGGTTTTACCCAATCAGGCTCGAGCCGATGCGCCCTCCTATTACTTCCTCAACATCCATCAACTAAAAGAGCTACATTCTGAAAGTGAAACTAAATTTTGCATCCTTAAAAAACCGGATTGGATCGGTCCCTATTTTACAGAAGACCCTTCCGATTGCTTCTCCCTTACATACCTGGTAGAAGAATTAGAAGCTGAATTCCAGCGAATCTATCGGCCGCAGCTCATCGCCAAAATGAGCGATTCAAACAGCTCCCTTAAAGAGGTAGAACGCTATTTTATCATTCCGGAAAGCTGGCCCTATTCCAAGCCCTAAATAATTAACTTAGCCAAAAGGCCGCTTTGTACCCCTTAAGATCTATCCTCGTATTACTGCTCTTTTTCTTCGCCCTAAATGTGGTGGGCGAATTAGTCACTGGCCCCTTGATGGGTGATGTGGTTCCCACCTGGAAAATTGCTGCGGTTAGCCTGATTTCAGCCTTAGGAGCGACCTATCAATTAAGCCGACGAGGCCTAAAACCCGGCGATGTGTTTAAGTATTTCCGCCGAAGCTATTTGATTCCCGGATTAGAATTGGAGCGCCTTTATCCCGCCCTCTTGGAAAAATTTCCCCCGCGAGAATTTAAAGTGGACTTGAGTTCGGATCATCAAGAAATTCGCATCCGCCGTAAGGCCAATTGGCGCAGCTTTGGCGAAGTGCTCAGCCTGAAAAATATTGATTCCCATTTGCAGCTCTGGATTCGACCCAAATACTATATCGATGTGTTTGATCAGGGGCAGGCCTATGAAAGTCTTTTGCAATTGGAGCAAGTATTAAATACGGAAAGCTATGAGGCCTAATTTCAAAATTTGGATTGGCATCTTATTCAGCCTACAGCTTTCAGCCCAAAAGCTCATGGTATTGGGTCGTGCTCAAGATGCCGGGAAGCCTCAATTAGGCTGCGAAAAAGAATGCTGCCAGCCCGGAGCCACTAAAGGCAATGTGGTTTCCTTAGCTTGGCTGGAGCCGGATTCGGCGCAATGGACCTTAATTGAAGCCAGTCCGGATATCAGTGAGCAATTTCAATTAATCCCCCAGGGCTATGCCCGATTACCCAAGGCTGTTTATGTTAGTCATGCCCATATTGGTCATTATACGGGTTTGATGTATTTCGGTCGTGAAGCCTGCAATACGCATCAATTGCCCTTGTATTGCGGAGAGCAAATGGCCGAATTTCTAAGTCAAAATGGGCCCTGGTCGCAATTATTCGAATTGCAAAATTTGAAGCTCCATCCCCAAAAAGCAAGTTTAAGAGCGGCAGATCTTATTGCCCAGGTAGATAGTCCGGGTATTTATGTTTTTAAAGTACCCCATCGGGATGAATTCTCAGAAACGCTGGCCTATATCATTAAAGGAAAATCCAAGACGGCCCTTTTCATTCCAGATATCGATAAATGGCAGCTCTGGGATGAAGATATTGTGGAATTGGTGCAAACGGTTGACTATGCTCTTTTGGACGCAACCTTTTACAATGCCGAAGAATTGCCAGGCCGCGATATGAGTGAAATTCCCCATCCTTTTGTAATAGAAAGTATGGCCCTTTTCGATCGCTTAGATGCGGAGGAAAGAGCCAAGATTCACTTCATCCATCTCAATCATAGCAATCCCCTTTGGAACCCTCAATCGGATGCTTTTAAGGAAGTGGAGGCCAGGGGCTATCACTTAGCCTGGAAGGGACAAATCTTTAATCTATGAGCAAAGCGGGGCGAAAACTGTGGCGGCGTTTTATTCTTCTGGCCATGGCTTTGGGCCTGGTCATTTTTTCGGCCCTTTTCCTTTGGGCCCGGGTAAAGTACCCTTCCTACGCCAAGGACTTTTACATCAGTCACAAATGGGGCGAGCGCGATCAAGCCGTGTTGCTTAAAACCCAGATTGCGGATTACAGTCTATATGAATTAAAGCCCGCTTTTGCGCATCGCTATGTACAGCTCAACCAAAGTGAAGATTGGCAAATTCCTACTGCCCTTATTGAAGACCTTTCAGCCCAAACCTCTTTAATTATTGACTTGGAATGTTGGGGAAGCAAATACTGGCCGGTATACCGCAGTGCCCCTCTTGGCGCTGTTTCGGAGGGAGTTTACGATCAAAAGATTATCCAATTAGCAGAGATGTTAGCCAGCCTCAAGCAGGAGGTCTACCTTAATTTCAATCCCCAAATGGAAGTGCCTGGTCGCTTTTATCCCTGGCAAGAATATCCTTCCGTTTATATCGATGCCTATCGCCATGTGCAGGCTTTAATAAAATCCAAAGCACCGCAGGTAAAAATGCTTTGGTCGCCGGCAGGTTATCCCGGTTTGGAGGAGTATTATCCCGGATCCGAATATGTGGATGCTCTGAGCATTACCCTTATCGCTCATTCGGAAATCCCTTTAGAGGTTTATCCCAAAATGGGATTAGAAGATGAAGTGTACCGCCGCTTACATCGCCTGCGTTTCTTTAATCATGAATGCCTGGTTTTAGCCGGACAGTATGATGATCTAAGCCCGGAACTCTGGCAATCACAAATCACCTTTCAGAAAGAGAATCCCCAGCTCTACAATAGCCAATATTTTGAGCATCCAGAAACCAAGGTCGCTAAGGACAGCCTCTTCCATTTAGGAGTATATGATCCAGATCGAAAATTAGATGGCCTGGCCGGAATTAATGCCGAGCATCTCTTCATCAATTTAGCGACTTATAAAAAGGAGGGCTTCTTTGAGGAATTGGAAAAAGTGAAGCAGAATGGACGCGAGCTGATTCTCACCCTGGAAACCATAGAAGATCGCAATTTTGAGCGCGATGATCAATGTTTGGAAAAGCTCTTGGCGGGTGAATACGAGCCTGAATTAGAAGAGCTTTTGGATAGCCTGCAACATTTCCCTCGGCAGATTTACCTCCGCTTTTCACAGGAAATGGAAATCCCCATTGAGCGCTATCCCTGGCAAAGTAAAGATCCCAAATTATACATCGATGCCTATCGCTATTTGATGCTGAGAGCCGAAAAGGCAATTCCCAATATCCTAAAAGTTTGGGGACCGGCTGGTGATCGCGGTTCTTTGGAATGGTACCCAGGCAGTGATCAGGTGGACTATATCAGCATCGCCATTTATGGCCTGCCAGATAAAAATATCACCGACCCCACCCAGCAGGAGCAATTCGCCCAAATTTACCGTCGCAAGTCCTGGCGAATACGGCAAGCCCCCGAGCCCATTTTCATCACCGAATTTGGAGTAAAAGGCCCCGAAGATTTTCAGGAGCAGTGGCTTTTAAAGGCAGCTGAAACTATAAAAGCAGCCAAAGAAATTGCGGGGATTAACTACTTCAATATGCATGATGTGCCTAAGGCCTGGGGAGATATTGCCCCACCGGATTGGAGTGTGGAAGCCCAAACTTATCGCAACTTTATAAGGGCTCTCGATCGACCTTAGTGAACATTTAGGGGGCTGAAATGCTATTTCAAGAATTGCGTGTAACTTCCACGACCCTAAATTTCAGCGCTATGAATGTACGATTGAGAATGGCCGGCCTCCTTTTTGGAATGAGCTTTGGCCTCTATGCCCAGCAGGTAAGCAGCACTGGACTTCAAGAATTGGAAACAGCCGGTTGGTATCGATATACCGGCGATCAAAGCTTAAGTGCCGAGTCCTTTATTGAGCAGTACCGTCAACAATTAGGATTAGGCGAGAAAGATCGCCTGGAGCTGCAAAGGGTGAGCTATGGCAAGGATGGTTCTGAGCATCGTCATTATCAGCAAATGCATCAAGGAATTCCTGTAGAGGCCGCTGAATTGATTATTCACCTACGTAATAATGCAGTATATCTGGCCAATGGCGAAATTGTATCTGATTTAAATTTAAATCCAGAAGCAAGCATCAGCGAAAGCCAGGCCTTACAATACGCCCTCAATTATTTCCCTGCTCAAATCTTTGCCTGGGAGGCCAATGGAGAAGCCAGTCCACAAGGAAACCTGGTTATTCTCGATAAGAATTTCAGCAAGGATGCCCAGCAATATCAGCTCAGCTGGAAATTTGATGTATACAGCTATAAGCCTTATGATCGCAACTGGGTTTATATCAATGCTCAAAACGGCAGCTTGAGTCATAGCCTCAGTCGTATCCACAGTCAGGATACCGGCACCGCACGCACTAAATACTCAGGTACGCGCAGTATTTACACCAGCTACGATAGTGATTCGGCGCTCTATGTTTTGCACGATAGCCTTACCGGCGGAGGTATCTATACCTTTAATATGCAAAAGCGAACCAATAAGGGGACGGCCATCGACTTTTACGACGATGACAATTACTGGAATAATTTCAATGCCAATTTTGATGAAGCGGCCACTGATGCGCATTGGGGTGCAGAGCGCGTGTACAGCTACTTTAAACAGCATTACAATCGCTTTAGCTATGATGATCAAAATTCGCCGCTCAACTCCTTTGTGCACTACGACTCCAATTATGTAAATGCTTTTTGGAATGGTCAGGAAATGACCTATGGTGATGGCAATGGTGTGGCTTCCACCCCACTAATTTCCCTGGATGTGGTAGCCCATGAAATCACCCATGGTATTACCGAATACACGGCCAGTTTAATTTACCAGGGTGAAGCGGGAGCGCTCAATGAATCCTTTAGTGATATTTTCGGAGTAGCGATTGAGTTTGCCTACGATTCGGCTGGTGGAGATTGGAAAATGGGTGAAGACTTTCTAAATACTGGCAATGGCCTGCGAAACTTGCGCAACCCCACTCAATTCAGTCATCCCAATACTTACAAGGGCAATAATTGGGGCCAGGGTCTCTTTTTCGATAATGGCTATGTTCATAGCAATTCCGGGGTTCAGAACTTTTGGTACTACCTGCTAAGTGATGGTGATTCCGGTGTAAACGACAACAATGACCGCTACAATATTGAAGGCCTTGGCTATCAAGCGGCGGCAGATATCGCCTACCATAATCTTGATAATTACCTTACCCGTTTTTCGGATCATTTTGATGCCCGTATGGGTGCAATGCAATCGGCTATTGACCTCTATGGCGCTTGCTCCAATGAATACATTCAAACCACCAATGCCTGGTATGCGGTGGGAGTAGGAGAGCCCACCGGCGATTATGATCTTAGTCTTGATGCCCTGGTTCTTCCCGAACGCGATTGCAGTTTAGGTGCAGCGGAAGATGTAATTTTTGTGATTCGCAATAATAGCTGCGCACAAAGCATTGCAGCCGGAACGGCAATTAACCTCAGCTACAGCATCAATGGTGGACTGCTGCAAACCGTGAGTACGGTTATTAGCAATACCCTTTTACCGGATTCCGTAGCCTATTTCGTACACAGTCAAACTGCCGATTTAAGTCAGACGGGTAATTACGATTTCTTCGCTTCGATATCCACATCCAGCGACAGCCTTACCTACAATAATACCTACGAGCAAAGGGTTCGTCAGGAGAGCTATCAAAATGCCGAATGGAAATTGCTGGAAGTGCTCAATCCTATTTCGGGCTGTGAATTAAATGACAGCACCAACATTAGCGTTTCAGCGGTATTCCTGGGTTGCGATAGCCTGTCTGCAGGTACCAGCATTTCTTTGGATTATAGCTTATCCGGCACAGCCAGCCAAAATATCGGCGCCAGCTTAAGCAGAACCGTGCATTATGGCGACACCCTAATTCTCGACTTCCCTACCTATTTGAATATGGATGCCCGTGGAGCCTATACCCTTACTTTAAATCTGGTCTACAGCGGCGATCCTACTTTGAACAATAACCGCATTGTGAACTATCGGGTTTTAAAACCCTATGAATTGCTCGGCGGAAAAATTGGCTTTGAGGACTTCGCTTATGCAGATTCTCTACTTATTCGCCATGGTAATAATAGCAGCAGCCGACGTAATACCGTGGCCAGTACTGGTAATCGCGGACTGGAAATAGTGGGTGGTCCCTTGGTGAATTACCCGGATCCTTTTGAGGTACCCCGCAATGACACTATGGTTTGGCAGGTAAACCCCAGTTTCCGCTCCACCTATTGTACCTGTGTTGATGCCCGTCAGGAAGGAGCCCTCCAATTAAACTTCGATTTGCAACAGGCATATAGTCGCCTAATCCGCCGGTTGCGTTCCGAGCCCAGTAATAGCGCTTATACCAGCAGCTTGCGGATTATAGCCAACGGACAGCCGGTAAGTGGAACCTTTATTGCCAGCAATCCCGATGGAGATGGTTTCCAAAGTCAAATTGTGAATTTGGATGACTTTGCCGGGCAGTATTTCGAGCTCTGTTTTGAGACCCATCTATTGGTGGATAAGCGTACCAATTCGGTTACCAATGATGGCGATATAATCAACCTCGATAATATTTACTTAGGCAGTAGCAGCATTGGTCTAAAAGAACCTAAGGTAGCCCGTTTTGGCTTTGTTCTCTACCCCAATCCTCATAGTGGTGATTTCAGCATTCGCTTAGAAAAAGCTTCCGCTGGAACCTATGATTTGGAAGTACAAGATTTCCAAGGTCGAGTAATCAGCAAGCGCAGTATTCAAACCCAAGCCGGGGATCAAAATTGGAACTTTAGCACGGATCTGGCCGCAGGCACCTATTTCGTGCTCTTACGCAGCCCGGAGGGAAAACAGTATTCCCAGCGCATGATTATTCAATAGTGAGTTGGTACAAACTGCGGTAGAGTTGATCATGAGCACTGGCCGCTGTATCTTCTAGGCCCCAGCTAAAGCTTAAGGTGTCCTGGGCACTTTCAAGCCAAATGCTTCTTTGGATATGCTGACCAGAGCTTTGATGTGGCGCTAATTTGCGGATGGCCCGGGCTTTCGCCTGAAGCGACTTTAACTGAGCTTCACTAAGCTGCTTTAATTCTGCTCCCTTATTAAAGACCCGTCCATCGGCTTCCAAGCTATACATACCACCGCCGCCGGTAAAACCACCTACTTCTTCAAAGCGAATACGGGTGAAATCCGGATTCGTCGCAACAGATTGCACTTGGCTACTCTTACAAGCACCTAAAAACAAGAAGGCTAAAAAAGTCCATCGATACATGCTTTAAAGATAGTAGCTCTGCTAAATAGAGGCAAGGCTTCACCTGGGAAAAGCCGTTTATTTAGAGCCACTCCGGGCGGCTTAATTCGTAACTTAGACTTTTCTCCAAGCCTTATTGTACATGTATACTCGTGAAGAGCTGTGTAAAGTAAAACAGCGCAAGGATTTGGTTCAGATTGCCGAGCAAAATGAAACCGATCTCAGTAAGATTATTCGCAATCAACGATATGAAGAAGAGCTTCGCCTGCTGCAAACCGAATTGGTGAATTTGCAGCGCTGGGTAGCCAAGAAAAAGCTGCGAGTAGCGGTGCTCTTCGAAGGTCGGGATGCTGCCGGCAAGGGAGGTTCAATTAAGCGCTTTGTAGAACATCTCAATCCGCGTTCCATGCGGGTAGTGGCCCTCTCTAAACCCACCGAAGTGGAGAGCGGTCAATGGTATTTCAGGCGCTATATTAAGGAGCTTCCCAATCCGGGTGAGATTGTTTTCTTTGACCGTTCCTGGTACAACCGAGCGGTGGTAGAACCGGTAATGGGATTTTGCAATACCGAGCAGTACGATCGCTTTATGGTGCAGGTACCGGGCTTTGAGCATATGCTCTATGAGGATGGGGTTATCCTGATCAAATTTTGGTTTTCCATTTCCAAAGAGGAGCAAAAGAAACGCTTTAAATCGCGGATGAAAAACCCTTTGAAGCAATGGAAATTTTCGCCGGTAGATATGAAGGGACAGGAATTATGGGACCGCTATACCCATTATAAGGAGCAGATGTTTTCCAAAACCCACACTACCTTTAGTCCCTGGATCATTGTAAAAACCAATAATAAGCGGGAAGCGCGTTTGGAAAGCATTCGCTATGTGCTCTCCCAATTCCCCTATCAAGATCGAAGGGTGAAAAACCGGACTACTATTTTACCTGATCCCAATGTGGTCGCACGCTATTATCGACATATTGAACAAATTGACATCTAATGAACGCGAAAGAAAAAGAAATCATGGCCCTGAGCGATGCCGAACTGGAATTGCTCAATTCTCCGCTGGGATTGAAGTACCTTTTTGCGGATAAGAAAACGGATGTTTTGAAGGCTTTGCGTTTAGCCAATTATGAGCAACGCTTGCGCGACTTACAAGCCGAATTAATCCAACTCCAGGAATGGGTAATTGACCAACAGAAAAAGGTGGTCATCCTCTTCGAAGGTCGCGATGCCGCGGGTAAAGGCGGTGCTATTCGCCGGATTGCCGCTCATATCAATCCCCGGCATTATCGCATTATCGCCCTACCAAAACCTACAGAAGAAGAAGCTGGTCAGTGGTATTTTCAGCGCTATGTAAATCATTTGCCCAAGCCCGGGGAAATGGTCTTCTTCGATCGATCCTGGTACAACCGAGCGGTGGTGGAGCCTGTAAATGGATTCTGCACGGCCGAACAATATGAAACTTTTATGGGGCAGGTGAACGACTTTGAGAGGATGCTACAAAGCTCAGACACCTATCTCATCAAGTTTTACTTCTCCATCACTATGGAGGAACAGGCGCGTCGCTTTGCTGATATCAAAAGCAGTCCACTGAAGCGCTGGAAAATGACTCCGGTAGATGAAGCGGCTCAAGGGCTATGGGATGAATACACCCGATACAAGGAGCGAATGTTTAAGGAAACGCATACAGAGAATGCGCCCTGGATCATTATTCAGGCCGATCAAAAAACCAAAGCCCGACTGGAAGCTTTGGAGCATGTTTTGAAATCCTTACCTTACCAAAGTACAGGGAACTAGAGGACGCAAATTTTTAAAATCTTAGCCATGATTAAAGCTCGCATCTTTCTCCTCTGCCTCAGTTTAAGTCTATTGTCCTGTAAAAAAGAGGAAGAAAGTTCTTATTTAGACAAATACACTGGCACCTATATCGGTGGGGGTTTAGTAGGTGGTGGTGATGTCATTACCGGAAGCAGTTATAAATATTCGGATGCTATTGTAAAAGTTAGCCTGGGCTCCGGAGACTCCACCTTAAACTTTAGAATTGACTACGATTCTCGAGATGTTTACATCCTTAAGGATATCAAAATCCATAGCTCGGGAGAAGGACTCTACGATTGGGATGGCGGTAGCCTGTATGGTACCTTACAGTATCGCTTTGATGGAGATTCTCTGCATTTTATCCATAATCAAAATGCAGGTATGGGTGCCTGGAACCGACGTTATTTTGATGGTAGGCAATAAACCTTGCCCATTCAACTATTCTCAATCAATTCCCAAACTTTGGCATTATACTCTTCTACCGAGATCCCCAATAAGCTCTCCAGCTTTTGATAAAATTTGGCATTGCCCTTTTCTCTGGGTCCAATATTCAAAAACTCCCAAACTCCTTCAAAGCCGTGTTTGGCTTCAATTTCTTGTACCAGCAGGGCACAAACTACATAGTCGGCCGAATTGCGATGTTCACCCGTTTGAAAGTACTGTGGCTTTTCTTTGAGCTCATGCCAGTTCATACCTGAATCAGAAGCGACCTGCTCTTTAAAGGCTTTTAGGATTTCATCCCATGTGTATCCCCAACTACCCCCATAAAGGTAGGCACAGCCTTCATCTACCGAATGATCTACCGCCCTGCGCGATATCACCATACTCAGGCGTGCATGCCACAAATCATGAGGATCAAAATTCTCGAAGCTGGCATTGTCATTTCCTAGGGCCATAATTTTAGTGCCCGCTTCATTAACCGTCCAAACACTGGAATTATAGCCATTGTAATCGATCTTATAAGTGAGGCCCAGCAATCGCTCCATGGCAATTAAATTCTCACAGCAGTAAACAATATTCGCCTTGTTCTCGGATTTCAAGTTAACATCAAAGCGAGTGCTTAATTGATAGGCATGGGCTTCATTGAGACTATCTTGATAAAAGAAGTGGCTTTTGCCGACCTTATACTCCTTCCAATGTCGGGTATTGCGCTTAAGGGGCGAGGCAAATTTGAATTGATCTTTATCCGGATGGGCAATCAGATCAAAGCTGGCGCGCAGGATGGAAGCATCTCCCTTAAGGCCGAAATAGGAAATTTGCAACCAATACTGCCCCTCCTCCAGGGGAGCAACATTGCAAAGCTGGGGCTGATAGAAATGTTCGTCCTTAAAAGAGGAACTGGCTTCTATGCCTTTAAACTCATCCAGCAATAAATAGGTTTCGAATTTCTCCGCTGGTAAAACATAGGTGTTGGCCGAATTCTCCGATTGGCTAGCTTCTAAAAAGCCTGCTAAGGATTGGATCAAATGACTGGCCTCAAGGCTATCTTTTGGCAAACGAATTCCGGGATTAATCTGAAGTTCACGGGCCTGTGCTCCTAAGGCCAGGAAACTGAAAATAAGAGGGTAAAATCGCTTCATGGGATCTTTTTTTTTTCACCCCATAGCAGCGAAAAAGGTGCCAGTCAAGGACTTAGAGAGAGCAATTAAGTTGTAGAGAAAGAAGGCTGAGGGAAAGAGCTGAATTCAAATTATTCGCAACAGAGAAACTCGCCTACTGAACCTTGGTAGGCTATTAAAATGCCTAATTTTTACCAAAAGAAACCCTGCTCTAATATCAGACTCAGATTGAAAAGCCTTGTATATTGTTAATTTATTGTTAACTTGGAGTTAATTCAGTATTAACACAGATAGCTGTCATGGCCAAAAAAGTATTTAAAGAGAAACAGCAATTCTTTTCATTTAAGCCCATTTGGGTAATAGGCAGCTTTATGTTTTTGCTAAGCATTACGCTGCTTCACCTTTACTATAGTCCCTCTTTTAAAGTACAAGCTCAAGATCTGTACTTGGGAGCCATTGCCCTTATGCTATGTTTAGCCTTCATCTGGTTTTTAATGCACTTAAGCCTAAAAACCTCAATTAGTGAAAAGGGTATCGAGTATAAAATGATGCCTTTTCACCATAGCAAACGAATCATCCCTTGGGATGAAATTAGCTTTATCCGGATAGTGTCCATTCCTCGCTTGGCTAGTTGGCAAAAATCCTATAACCACTACTTACTTCAGAAGAAGTTTACCTTTTCGGGACGCAATGGTATGAGTGTAGAAACCAGCTGGGGTGAAAGGATTTTTATTGGCTCTGGCAAAGTTGACGAATTGCAAAAGGCTCTTAAAAAAGCCATTAAGCACTATAAACTAATGGAAGAAGGTAAAACGGATTTGCGGTAAGGGGTTTAAGAAATACTCGAGCTTGAAAACTGCCTACGAAACAAGCCTATTAAATACCAAAGTCCAAAAAGCAATACTAAGAGATTGGGAAGATCATTTAGCCAAAAGGCTGTATTTGCCATTTCGGCATCCGGTCTTTTGTTTAGCAAGTCCCAAGCGGCAAGCCAGCTAAAATGCAGGTAGAGGTAAGAAGCTGCAAACAAGGTCAAAATACCTCCGGGCCTAGCCAATTTCGATAATCGAGGCCGCCAAAGTTGAACTAGAAATAAGCCTACCAAGAATAGCATCAAAAGAGAAATTAAAAGCTCGAAGCCCATGCTTTGCAGGCCATTAACTAAAACAAATATAAAGTAGGCTTTGGCCAGAATAGCGTACAGTCCAAGGGTTGTTAATAGTAGTTTCAGCAAGCGATACATAGGGAGCTCATTAAGTTAAATCCCTGGCCACAAAACTCTTCCGATATACTTAAGGGGGTCAATAATGAAGATCACCTCATATCCAAGCATGAATGCCGATTAAAAAAGATTTGTCCCAAACATTATATCATTTGCTTCACTGATATATTCGATTCTTTCGGCATAGTCATTGGGGCCTGTAAAGGTCCATGTTTCAACCGTCGAGGCATTTAAACTCGCAAACACCACTCCTCTTAAGCCACTAATATTCTGCTCATTTGGCGGTAAAACCACCACATACTCGAACCTCATTTTTCCCGGAGCTAAAAAATCCACTTCATTAATCCTAACATCCATATCCACTTCCCTAAGAGATTGAATCCAATAGGTGGCGTAGGCTTCATCACTTTCGAAATTTCCACTCTCCAAAGATTCTTTCTGATAAACTAAATATGGACAGGGAACCACACCACCACAGTCTTTCTTTACGGTTACAATTCTTGGATCTTCACCTTTCTCGACACTCCACTTTTCGGGAAGATTAAGGGAATGGCTACCGAACTTTACTTCAACTTCAGGTAAATCATTGAAAGCAGGATCCCCTTCGATTTTTGGGATATTGGCAAATGAACTCAACAAAAGGATTGAGACTAAATAAAGATTAATAAGCTTCATAGCATTTCTAAATTATGTACACTTCAAAGCCCGGAAATGAAGCCTCCTTACTGCTGCTTTATTTTTCCGAAGCTCAATTCAACTGAATGCAAGAATCCGGTTTTTCTTTTAAGAACCGAAATCATAGTACTAAAATTTTAAGTATAAAATCTTTAAACCATGAAGTTAAACTTGGCTTGCCAAAGCATTATTCCAATAAAAAAATCAAGCGTTTTATTAATCTTTCTGAATCAAAATACCATAGCTCTAAGGACTTTCGATTCATCTTCATCTGAAAACCATGAAGCTTGGTTTTTTGTATTCTCTGTCCTGAAACCCAGAAAGGTCTTCAGCCTACTTTGACTTGATCTGATATACTTTTGTATGATTCCTTTTAGAAATCAATAGGCTATCCCCCTCTAAGTTAATCTGATAAGAATCTAATTCAATGCTATTCGACTCTGCGGTATCGGTAAGGTAATTTAGTCCGGCATGAAACAAAACTGAGTCTGCATAGGTCCGAGCCTTAGAATGTTTGTTCTGAGCCTGAACTGTAAATCCTAGTATTATACAACTTAAAAGAAAAGCCTTCTTTAAGCTCACCATGATGCCGAAAAAAGTTTAATCTATATGTGCTGAAATTTATTCCCGCAAATGAGCGGCAAATTCCCTTAAAGCTAAAACCTGCTTCTTCAAGGCTTCGTTTTGAATACATTTTGCGCTGGCACTAAAAAAGTCCTCAAAGCTTTGGGGACTTTCTAAGTAGTATTCAGACACCTTATCCCCTTCCATTATGAAAATCAAAATAAATACATCCGAAGCTGAACCGTAAATCTCCTTCATACGAGGTTCTGGAATTTCCTGCTCCACTAGTTTTCGCTTTATTGAATCGAATTCTGATCTGGAAATCGAATAAAAATATCGATTCTGTCCCGCATAAGTCTGCGTGGTTTCAATCAAGCTATCTGCGACAATTAGCTCGATTATAAAACTTCCATCCTGAATCTTAGAATGTGGTCGTATTTCAATCTTCTGACAACGAACGAAGAAACTTATGAATGTGACAAAGCCCAAGAGCAGCCAGAACTTAGTATGAAAGTTATTCAGGGACACAGTTATCTATTTTAATCTTACAAATGCGCTCTAAAAATACAATGCAATCAAGGCTCTTCAGATGGCTTTAATTGATAGTTCTTGAATAAACTCCAGTCTTCCCAATACAATTTATCCCAACCTTCAAAATAGAGTGAATCGAGATAAATATCTACCTTATTTAAATCACATTTTTGCTCATTTAGGAGCACAGGACTTTTAGTGTCAAAAACTTCATATTCACTAATCTTGAAGATAGGAAATTCATCAAACAGCAATAGAATTGTATCTGCATCTTTTGCGATAGCAAATGGATAGAAGTCTTCATTCCTTGCATTAAAACACAAGCTTTCCTCATCCAAGTGGCTACAGGTCTTACACAAAAGGTTGGTATCTATAAAGACGGTCCAGCCCATAAAAGAGTAATGAGTCATACGCGTATACTCATAGGACTTCAATTCAGTTTTTTGAAGCATTTTAAAGATCAATAAGTCACTTTCATGCTCCGAATAATGCTGCAAAACAATAAAGGCAGTTTCAGAACCAATGCTTTCACATATCTCTAAGCTTACAAAATCCTTTAGTAAGGAATCTACCTCTATCGCTTTAGAAGCCCCAAAAGCATCTGGAGTCAGGCCAAGCAAAAACAGTACTAAAAGGAAGCTCACAGCCTGATCTCGTTTCATATTGAATTCAACTAAAGAAATAACCTCGTAGGCAACATTTAGCTTAAAGTAAACCCAAAAAACATCAACCACGAACCAACCACATATATCAAACTCAAAAGACCGTATACCCAAGTGTTCCTATAAGGCAAATATTCCTTACCACTTTTTGTTGTTGTGATTATATAGATGGAAATAGCCAGGGCAAGTAAAAAAACGACGCCAACTTTTGGCCTATCCAATAGAGGCCTATCCATAAAGTGCTTTGCAATACCCTTATAGATTGATAAAAACCAAAATGAAGTTGCTACTGCAAATAATGAAGATGAACCTAGAATTTTTGCCGACTCCGAATCAGCTGTAAAAGGCTCGATCAAAATATGAAACCGCCAATAAATGGCACGAAGAATTTTTACTATCAAGCTCACTCGATCACAGGAAATACTCCCACATTTCTACTGGTATTACAAGCCGTTACCTGCGTGATCATTAGGCCGCCACTCCTATGAACTTTTATCCAATTCGAATCCATTGGTATAGAATCTAATTCCATAACATACTTATCTACCAAATAAACATCCCGACGTTTATCATTCAATGGATATTTAGAAAATAAGCCTAGGGTAGTTATAAAAAAAAGAGAACTACTATCAGTAAAGCTTATAAAATGAATTTTGATCGATATGGAATCATTCTTCAATGAGTTTGAATCTATCTCAAAATAAGCTGTTATTGGAAACAAGTCCGGAGAGCCTCGTTGCTCATAGGAGCGAGAACCCTCTATTGATGGCACCATTTCGGCCCAGTAATAGGACATATTTTGGCTCTGCACATTGAAAGCAGTAACAAGCAAAACCAATATTAGGACCAGGTTCTTCATTGTGATGATTTTAAATTGATTTTCAGAGCTTAAAGGATTTATTCTATTGCCATTCAAAGGTAGCGAAGACTTGTCCCTTCGATAATTTCCAAAGCCTAGCCCCAGACATAATTCACTCTAAAAATACTTAGCCTTGGAAGTTATTTTTTAGGAAAGCCATCTACTCCTTCACAAACTTCAAGTTTTGACCACCCACACTAAGCAAATAAAAGCCCGGAGAGAACTTATCGATCAGTATCTCTGCTATATTGGACTCCAGTCTTCCTTCAGCTACCATTTGCCCACTTAGACTGTGTATTTGCCAGAATGAGCCTTTAGGTGCCGTTAGAATCAAGTGATCACTGGCAGGATTAGGGTAAAGAGCAATGGGTTGGAAGTCGTCCTCTGACAAACTAATATCACTTTCGAATTTAAAGCCAATGGCTGGCCTTAGATTGGTAGCCGTTGTATCTGTGCCGATAATCTTTCTGAAGTCCGAAAAGCGTAATCCATTATGTTCGAAGCTGGCGCCTGTTCCTTCTATTAATGAGAGTTCAATGTATTGAGGTACGGTTATACTAATGTCCACTTCCATAGTGGTATCCAAAGCATAGTATATAGGATAGTCGATATAGCTCTCATCCTTGACATTAAAGGTTCGAGTAAAATACAAACCGCTTGCAAACTGCAGCTCCACCATAACCTGTTGCGATGAAGCAATCGAGTTTAAACCAATAAAATAAACATTCTGAAGCTGTCTATTTTTAGTGATTTTCAATTTCTGAGTATACTTGGGATTATTGGCTCCACCCCTTACCATTTGACTGGAAATACTTTCAGAATGACCCACCCAAGAATTCCCTCCCCAACGTTCATTGTGGGGAATCGTAAGGGTATCGGTTAAATTTGGGCAGAAGTCTAAATCCACATAAGACCAAACATTATAAGTTCCCGCTCCAATTATTGGATTCTCATCTTCCAATACTCCATGAAAAGGAATTACATTATTTAACCACCACTGCTGATACACGGAATAATTCGGCTCAACAAACTCCATTTCCATACCATTAGTGGTCATTTGTAAGGGAATGCGGTTAGGCAAATCACCCAGTTTGAGGTAAATCGAATCCAGATCACCTAAACGGGGATGAGTAATATAGAGGTAACCGGATTCAAAAGGCTTAAAGCTAATATTTGCCAATGTTGAATCTCCTAGTCCGGTTCCGGGCCGCCAGAACAATGAATCTTCCCAAAAATAAGCGCTCAAATCCAAGTTTTGAGCATAACATGTATAAAGGGTATCCTGGGTTTTATAGATAAATGGTTCTTGTAAAAGTTCCACATTCACATTGATGAATTGCGACAAGCTGCCACAGGTATCAATCCTATAATACAATCGAAAGTTATAATGCCCCGGACGGTACTGGAAATCATCCAATGCTGGTTCCCAAAAAAGTCTCTTCTTTATTGTATCCTGACTTCCCGTTGCGGCTCCAATACTATGGACCGCTGGTTGCCGGAAGAGGCCCTGAAATTGGCTATAAAATCCCGTGGTATCTGGCACACCCCCTAACCATCCATAAAGAATTTTAGATCCTGAAATTGAATACGCTTCCAAGTCAAGGCTTAGGCTATCCCCGTAAACCAAAGTTCGAGAAAGGGTGTCTCCATGTTGTAAAACCTGAACATTGCTTCCATCTTTATGATTGAAGACCAGGCTGGAGTTTAGAGTAGAATCACCATATTCTAAATAAACCAAGCCCAAAGCATTCATGCTTACCACTTTCCCAGAGTCTACATACACATCATAATCCGTACAAAGTAGGTAAAAGCCTGTATCTGAACTTTGACCACGTGCCCTAAAGCTCAAAGTGCCCAATTCTGAATCAAATATGTTTTGAGCATTTAAGGAATCTTCGCTTTGGTCTGGTAGGGGATTGAGTCCGGTATACCCCGATTTATAAACCGAATTACTGTTGAGACTATTCACTTGCGCCAAATGGTAAACTATCGAATCCACACTTGAAGGCTTCGCGACCACTGAAAAATCAATTACATTAGGTTGGTCTGTTCGGGCAGAATGCAACATTCTAGCCTGCATATTGAGGGTATTCACTTCAACCATTTTATACTGGTTCCCAGTACTAGCGATTGTTGGAATACTAATGCTAGTCATTATCTTAACCCAACCCGAATATGCATTCTGCATATCTCCCAACAAACAACAAGGGATAATAGCCTCCAAGACTACATCATTAGCATTCAAAACATTACCTAAATAGGCATTGCCTCGATAGATATATTCGCTAATTGAGCCATTCGGACAAAGACTGTCGCCCACTGAATGGATAATTGTTGCTACCCGAGCTAAACTGATAGACTGAGGCCCCGTAACGGTAAAACCTGAATTGTATTGATTACTATTTGCACCATTATAGCGGAAAAGATGAAGTTCAAGCTCAATGCTTTTTCCATCATTATAAGTCCGGCAATTCAGATAAGCCCCTGCGCCATGAGAAGCTTGTAAACTAGTAGACAAAAAGACAAATAGGGTAAAACGAATGAACGCTTTTAAGAGCATAGGGTTAAGGTTTTAATATTGAAAAATGGGGCAAAGCGCTCAAAAATAGTAATTCATGGGCATTAACATCCCATTAGTTAAAGAATAGAGCATAGCTAGTACACTAAAAAATCCCTTTTCATGACCACCTGAGTATTCCTCAGGAATATCAAAACAAAAACTACACGTTTACCCTATTCGATGTATCCGGGAAAGTTATTTCCATGGAGCTCGATTTACGTGAGCGAGTAAACCTTTCCGCCCTAACCTCAGGTATGTACTTTGTGCATATCACAGATAGGGCTGATGAGCCTGTTTTGGTACAGAGAGTCATTAAAAAATGACGACAATTCAATAAAAAATCCCCCGAGTTTTATCTGGGGGATTTTTCTTTTATGAAGTTAACATTGGTGGTCTATCGTTAGCGGTCGACTTGAAGCAAGATAGCATGTCATTCCGTTGACTCTACACGACATGCGATCTTGTCGGGGGAAGCCCCGAACCCCTGTTCTATTGAAGAATGTTGTCATATGTATCTAGACCTTTCAATGAGACTATTAAAAACTAGCTCACCTTGAATTTATTGAAATAGCCTTAAAAACGGCCTTTGGCTCAATCCCGTTCATTTGCTTAGTAAGGGCGATGAAAAAACTATTTGCGCTTTTTGAATCAGACAGATAATATTCCTTTAAACCTAGCTCTGAAACAACAACGATTGAATAAGCCCCTGGTTGTTGAACTTTTGAAACATCTGCAAGCATTAGCTCTGGGACATTTAAACTGTCAAGAACTGAAACAACAGTTCTAAAATCCTGTTTCGTAATTGATAAATACCTCAACCCACCCACATTATAAGAATCGATGGAATCCGAAGATACAATTAGTTCGAGTTTAAAAGGCCTGTCTGAAGGACCCCATTTTGAAATCTCCACTATCTGTGAGTGAGCAAAAAATGGGAAAACACACGCTATCACTAGTAATATAAGTCGAGGTACTGCACTTTTCATATCTTATTTCTTATGGATTAACAACTCTATGTAATCCCTTGGGTGTCAAGTTTGGTATTGCCTGATTAGAACGATTATTGTAATTATCAACGGTACTCTGCTGAAAAGTAGACAAACCGTTTTTAAACTCCAACGGAACCATTGTCACGACACCATTAATTAATCGAAACCCATAGCCAATTGTTAGTAAAGGATTTGCTTTGCCATTATTATCAAGTTCAACGAGAGTTAGCTCACCCATCCAATATTGTGACTTATTCCACACCTTATTCCCATTCTTGTCATATCCTATGATTGCATTTCTCTGAGGTCCATCGTAAAAAACATAATCCTCTCCTCTTTTATTCTTCTGTCCTGCGGACTCACCATCAGTATAATAAAATGGTTTACCATCAGCATCAGGACCGCTTGCTGGATCATTATAAGTATTGCTTGTTGTACCTTCAGGAGTGTTAGTCCTAACTGTTTGAATCCATCTATAATTTTTGTTTGGACTAGAGTTATCCGTATACCCTACAAATATTTCTACCCCATCTTGACCCGATGAATTACTAAGATGCTGATAGAATCCAACAGCTAAACCCTTATATCTAGCACCAACATAGCTAAAGCCCTGTGGTGTAGTCGCCGCTGAAGTAACATTCGCTCTCCATTCCACTTTATTAGTAGATTTGTTTTTTATCCAATCATTACCATCAGGGTCAATAAGGATAAGTGGATTGTTAGTAACAAAATGATAAGGTGACAACGGCCTGTTATGGTCTTTTGAAGCCATCGCATCCACACTCAACCACACGCTAATCTTGGGATCATAATATCTCGCTCCATAATAGAAGTTCCTCCGCCAGCGCGGCAGCCTGGCTCCTTCGCTAAAATAGGCCACTGGCCTATTTCTTAACGCTCGGCCCTCCCATTCCTTACCGTTAAAGCGG
>DLRW01000070.1:0-12546 GCA_002501205.1 Flavobacteriales bacterium UBA7878 | reverse complement strand
CATTCCTTACCGTTAAAGCGGAAGCGTGTAAGCCTACTAATACTTTTAATAACTGTCTTACTGCTTTTCATAATAGTGACCTGGGGTTGGCAGTTGGACACCGCTTTTTGCCCAACTGTCTTACTTCCCTTACCTCTTGTAAAACTAAATGGATAGGTGTACAAAATACTTCTTAAGGGCCACCCTTATTGGGCAATCAAACAACTTTCTTTTTTCGTCTTTTTTAAGTTAGTCCAGTTTATTTACAAATTTACTGGACATTGTTTGTACTTTTGCTATACTGATTACTATGAGTATAACACAGCAAATACAACAGAAAATTCGAAAAATGCCCTCTGGCTTTGTCTTTGGGTATAAAGACTTCTTGTCTATAGAAGGAGCAGGCTCCGAGGCAATCATCAAAGCCCTTAACCGGACAGTAAAACAAGGGGATATAGAGAAGATAAGCAAAGGGCGCTTTTTTAAACCCGAAAACAGCCCCTTTGGACCCCTTCAGCCAAAGGAAGAGGAAATTGTAAAGGACTTACTTTATAAAGATGGAAAACGCGTGGGTTACTTAACAGGCCTTAGCATCTATAATAGCTTAGGGTTTACCACACAGGTAAGTAACACTTTGCAGATAGGAAGCACCTCTGTTCGACCCAAGTTTAAACGAGGCAGATATACCATAAGTTACCTTCGCCAAAAGAATGATATTACCAATCAAAACGTAGAGTTGCTTCAAATCCTGGATATTATCCGTTACATTAAAAAGATACCGGATAGTAGCCCAAAGAAATCTGTTAAACAACTCATTAAATTGATTAATCAGCTAAACTCAGATAAGATCAAGCGACTGATTGCTCTTGCTTTAGTATATCCCCCTTCTACACGTGCACTGTTAGGGGCTATTCTTGACAAGGGAAATCAAAGTAACGATACCGGTGTATTGAAAACATCCCTTAACCCTATTACAACTTATAAGGTGGGACAAGATTTGTCATCGGTATTAACCAGCGCAAAAAACTGGAACCTTATATGAAACTCCATCATGATAAAAAGCGATATGCTCAAGCAGTTCGTTTTGCTTCTCAGCACATAGGCATTCCGGAGATATACATTGAAAAGGATTATTGGGTGACACTTGCTCTTAAGCATGTGTTCACCTCAGAAATTGGAAAAGAACTCATCTTCAAAGGAGGTACAGCACTTTCTAAAGCGTATAAACTCATTGAACGCTTCTCGGAAGACATAGACCTAGTACTTGTTACCACAGGTAAAGAATCAGGAAATCAGGTTAAAAGAAAACTTCAGGAAGTAAGCACCTTGGTCAACACCATTATGCCCGAAGTAGTAGATGATGATCTTACACGAAAAAGAGGAATGAATAGAAAAACCGTTCACAGCTATTCACAGGCCTTTCAAGGTGTATTTGGTCAGGTAAGGGATAAAGTAGTTATTGAAACGACCAGCTATGGAACACCGGAGCCCTATGAGGTGCGTCCCATACAATCCATGATCGGAGAAGTGCTTAGAAGCACCGGACAAATTGATCTTATAGTACAATATGAGTTAGAAGCATTTGATGTTGCAGTCTTACACCCCAACAAAGTCCTGTGTGAGAAGATTATGAGCTTAGTTCGATTCTCGTATTTCGATAATCCAGAAGAGCGTTTGAAACAAAAAGTCAGACACCTTTATGATCTTCATGCATTACTAGGACAAAAGCGGACCATTGATTTTGTAAAAAGTCCATCATTTGAACAGATAATGATACGCGTAGCAATGGATGATATGGACAGCTATCCGAACAACAATGCCTGGTTAGA
Source organism: Flavobacteriales bacterium UBA7878 (assembly GCA_002501205.1). Lineage (GTDB taxonomy): Bacteria > Bacteroidota > Bacteroidia > Flavobacteriales > Schleiferiaceae > Croceimicrobium. The sequence goes on along the minus strand of DLRW01000070.1, from coordinate 10,738 downwards.
ACAAAACCCACGAGATGCAATCGTTTTCAAAGAGTGGGAACACGTTTGGAAGTCGATTCAAATGGAGTATAAGACCACCTTTGGTCAACTGGTATACGGAGAACTACCAACAGAAAAAGATATCTCTGACACGATGAGCATACTATCCGAAAGGCTGGACACCTTGAACTGGAATTCTGTTCGTTTGACTATGCTTCGAAAAAGCAGAAATAAGGATATGGATATAGATTTGGAACGTTAGTGGTAAACTGGTATGCTATCCCCAAAAATAAATCTTCAAACACGCAATCAACATCACCAAACTCTTGGAAAAACAGATCGTTCTTCGGTTTAATCTTTTCAGGTGTGTACGCAGTGTCAAGTTCTTCCGCTCTATGTAGTTCGTTCCTCTGTGTTTTACTTTATGTATTTCCTTTCGAATCAAATATCGGTATTGCTTCAAACCATCGGTATAAATAGCTTTTGCGAAAGAAAGCTCAAGCGTTTTAAGTACAGCTGTTAATGTCCTATTTGTCCTCGGTCCTACTTTAAAATCCATAACCTCTCTCGTATCTCTCCGAACAGCATAGGCAATCCATACCAGTCGCTTCTTTCGGCCCACATATGTACACATCTCATCCATTTCATAAACCTTGCCCATTGAGGCAGAAGGCTTTTCAATGGAGTTGCTGATCTTAAGAATTCGATTCATAACGGTGTTGGGAGCAATGTTTAAAAGCCGAGTTACACCTCGTATTCCAACTCCTTCCTTTAAAAGAGCTGTTATTTTGTGGTCAGTGTTTCTAGCGCAAGCATGATTCTTGTATTCACGCTGTAGACTTACCTTACATTGCTTACAATAATAACGTTGACTTCCATTAGACTGTAAACCATTTTTGACACAAAGACTCTGACAATTAGGACATTTCATAACCATCAACTATTTTGATACACTTAGATCGAGTTGAATGATTTTTAGGCCCTCTAAGAACATAAAAAAGGGATTATGTACTAGACATAATCCCTTTTTGATTTCGAAAAATCATTTTAATTGCTGATTTTTAGGGTTTTAATATGTTCAATTTAGGACGTCAACTATTTTGATACACCACCTTCCATTTTGTCCAACCAAACGGCGTAATTAAAATCCTCATACTTTTCGCTATTCCACAATTCTCTTAACCATTCGACAACTTGCGTTGGGCTCTTTCCAACTACATCGCGTAAATCCTTACCATATAATACCTTGATAGAGTTCTTTTCAAGAAGTTCCTTGAGAAAACTTAATGCCAACTCAAATTCATGTTCTTTAGGAGTAAACATATCTGCAGCAAAGGGTCTAACAATATTATCAAGGGGAACATAATCAACATCCAAACCTTCCAATGTCCACTTCTCCAATTCAATATAATTCATGCCTTAAAACTTAATATTACTTAACCATTCTAATCCAGAAATGCTAAAATCAATGGCTGAAGAACTACCTTTTGCCTTCGATGCATTGGATACGCTGTTTCTGATTCCAAAACCACCAATACCATAGGGAAGTTCGTACCATGTGCCTGGATAACCTTTCCTTGGAACTACTTTCGCTCCTAATTTTTTCAGACCTTCTATCAATTGTTTAGCTCCTTCAGGTGAAAGAGTTCTAATATCAGGACGTCTACCAGCTTGCTTTCCTATTAGCTTACCTCCAGGCTTTAACAGCTTCATTACTCCTTTTAAAGTTTTGCCCGCCCGATAAGCTTTGTAGAATCCATGAAGAGTTTTAGCGGCCTTTACAACACTGATACCGCCTGTGCTGATCCATTCTAGTCCACCTGCCCCTCCAATTACCCCACAGCCATCACATGGTTCAGTAGCATATGGATCTGATTCAGTAGAAGAACTACCTGAACCACCACTTCCACTACCAACAGGCCTTGGAATATGTGGGTTTGTTCCTTCTGGCAATCTTTCGGGTCCCCGATCCGTCTTTGGTGGCTTTGTGGGGTCACCATCACCAGGATCAACAGCTGCCATCCCTTTTGGATCTACTAAATTCAGGGGACTATTATGAACAAAATGATAGGGTGTCCAACCAGGAAAGTCTTTGGCCAACGGATCCACACTCAACCACACGCTAATCTTAGGATCGTAGTAACGGGCCCCATAATAGAAGTTCCTCCGCCAGAGCGGCAGCCTGGCTCCTTCGCTAAAATAGGCCACTGGCCTATTTCTTAACGCTCGGCCCTCCCATTCCTTACCGTTAAAGCGGAAGGAAGAATCGCTATATGCATTTTCAGTGTGTTTTTTCAAGATCAAACTTTGTATTCGAAACAAAAACAGAGGATAACTCATCTGAATTATCCCCTGTTCTATCATTTCTAATGGTGAGAATTTTTGACTCTCAACAGGTTACGATTCTATTTTATCGCCACCTCCTAAAGTAGCACATTACCCTACAATACCGATTTCTCAATTACAAGCCTCCAAAACATACTTTCCATATACCGGTCCCCAAAACATCCATGAAACAATAACAAGTGAAATAAATAATGTCATCAGTCGCGACAATCTCATGTTTTTTATCGATTCACCTTGACTTTCTAGTATTTTAACATACAAGCCAGACCTGTAATAATATAGATAATTAAAAATAATCAAAGCAACTGCCACACTAATCATGGGCCATTTAGTAATTCCTTGACAATGGAATTTTAACAAATAAAAGTCAATTAATGCTATAACTAATAATGACTCAATAAAACTCAACACGAAAATAACCGTCGCATTAGGCTGATCATCTGGTACAACTTTAGTATAAAACTGATAATAATGGAAATACACTGCTTTTAACACATCTATTTAATAAAGTTAATATCCTAAGACTTCCTTTCTAAAAGGTAACCAAGTCTGCTGTTTCCAACTCTGATAACTTTCCGTTTCAGTTATTTTTCGACCACCTTCCCAACCTACTCCCCAGGCAGCACCATATAAGCCCCCCAAAGTTGAAACGGCGTTTGAACCCTGGTCCGAATAAAAGCGTACATCTCCTATATTACCAGCTTGATAGTCTTCCATCAATGAATAAGCATTATACGCTCCCATTCCTCTACCTAACCATTTAGTGGTTGTATTTAATGTTTTCAGTCCTTGACCGGCAACTTGACCCTCTGTTCCTATTTCAATAATAGAGTTTTGAACCGTTAGCCCGAAAGACACCGCATTTGCACGCTTATTGTAATCAGGGTTACTCACCCTAGGAGAATTATTTGACCCGCTTGTTGCCCCTATTTGCGGCACAACCACTTTCTTCGATAAATCGAGAGGAGGTTCGGATGCTGAGGCTGTACTTGATCGTGGTTCACTTAAAGTCACCACATCACCTGGATCAACTTTAGATTTAGTAACTCCATCGGCTCGGTCCACATATGTTCCATGTCCTTGCTCATCCATCACTCGGTAAGCCTCAGCTCGTGAAATTCCAGCATCTTTTGCTAAAGATTCAGCACCATCACCTGGCTGAGCGATCCAAGTGCCCTCAATATCGCCAGGCTTCCATGCGTTCATGCCTTTTGGATCTACTAAATTCAAGGGACTATTATGAACAAAATGATAGGGTGTCCAGCCAGGATACTCACTCGTCAACGGATCCACACTTAACCACACACTAATCTTAGGGTCGTAGTAACGGGCTCCATAATAGAAGTTCCCAGTCTCATCGTCCCACTCCTTACCATTAAAACGGAAGGTAGAATCGCTATATGCATTTTTAGTGTTTTTTTCAAGATCAAACTTTGTATTCGAAACAAAAACAGAGGATAACTCATCTGAATCATCCTCTGTTCTATCATTTCTAATGGTGAGAATTTTTGACTCTCAACTGGTTACGATTCTAATTTATCGCCACCTCTTAAAGTAGCACATTACCTGATGGGAAAGATGCCCACAAATCAAATGTAAATTTCTAATTAACAATCTGTCTAGGCGGTTCTATTATTGTATCGTATTTGTCCGGGACTAAGGCATTTATATAGTCCACTAAGGTATTAATAGCTTCTACCTCCAGTTTATAATTAGGAAGGAATTCATCCTTGGAGCTAGAAAGTGAATAATACGATCCATGTTCCATCATAGTACGTCCCGTCAAACACAATCCGTTAATTCTAATATATAAGGATGTCTTTCCCATGGACTCGGGCCTCGGTATGCTTTTTAAATTATTGAAACAATCCATGGCCTTCAAATAATCACATAGACTATCAATAACATTTTGATCTAGCTCAGCCCAGGGTATTTCTATGGTTTCATAGTACGAAACACGCTTCATTTCCCAAAGCTTGAACCGAGTCTCTTTATAGGTGAAGGTCAAGCCCATCTCGCTTAACTTAACCCCTCTAGCTAAATACAAATCGTACAACACACTTACCTCAAAAGGCTCATGCAGTGTATCCTTAGATTGGCTATAGCCTGTCTGAGAACAAAGTGTTAAAAGATAAACTAAGATGTAAAATGCCGCAAACCTTCTGAAAAAGTGTTTTTTCATTTTTTTTCAATTTACTCATTTTTTAAAATCTGCATTCGAAAGTATCCTCTTGTCGTATCCAGGGTATGCATTATAAACTGCATTTAAAAGACTTCCTTGTCCATTATAGTCATTTATAAAACTTTCTACATACTGAGGATAATAGGTTTGCATTTTTCTATAAGCAGTCATTTCACTTCCAATCGACCCCTTCATTGGGCCGCCATTCATCAATAGTTCTCCAACGTGGGACATTTCATGAATCAAATTCGCAATGTTTTCAGCATCAGTATCCTTCCACTCAAGCATTGCTCTAACCCCGCCATATTCCCAGGATGTTTCACCTGCATTACGCTGTGAGATAAACGTATAAAAAGTCACTTGAGTTTCTGAATTAATTGCCTCATCAAAGTCGGCTTTAATGTCATTCCATTTCTTCCATTTTGCCACTTTTCGCTCTAGCCTACTCAATTGTCTATCTGAGAGCTTGGAATAATCTACACTCCCATCTTTACCCCTAGCCTTATCTTCAATTTTTTTAATTTGCCTATTATATTTATTTGCTCTACCAGAAACATAATTGTAGGTATAATCAAATATTTTCTTTAAACCTTTATTGGCATCAAATGCCCCAGTTGTATCCCTTCCGTCAGGATCAATTAACATTAAAGGATTGTTGGAGGTAAAGATAAAGGGCGATTCATGAGCTTTGATAATTGGATCCACACTCAACCACACACTAATTTTAGGATCATAATACCTTGCCCCATAATAGAAGTTCCCGGTCTCATCATCCCATTCCTTACCGTTAAAGCGGAAGGTAGAATCGCTATATGCATTTTTAGTGTTTTTTTCAAGATCAAACTTTGTATTCAAAATAAAAACAGAGGATAACTCATCTGAATTACCCCCTGATCTATCATTTCCAATGGTGAGAATTTTTGACTCTCAACTGGTTACGACTCTATTTTATCGCCACCTCCTAAAGCAGCACATTACCTCAAGCTTTAAGAATCAACCAAATAATCGATAAATGACCCACATTATTCCTAAAACTATAAACAAGCCTAAAAATCCATCTACTAAGGACTGATCTTCTATATACTTTTTTAAAGTCTTTTTTCTGAAAACTAGGAATTTAAAAAAAGAGCCGACTGGGGCAAATATCATTAATATAATAGCTTCAATTAATCCATCCATAATTCCTCTAATTTTCTTTTATATCATCAATTGCATCGCGGGCTTGACCGCTTAAAATCCCTTTCACTCCATTCGTAATATTCTCACCCATCCAATTTAACTCTTGTGAAGGTGGCATAGCAAATAGGATTGCCCCAACAGTAGCCTTCATTGTCTCTTTTGCGGCCTCTTGCTTACTAACATCATCCAACTGCCTAAAACCCACATCCTCTCTTATTATAAAAGGTCTTGATGATTTATAATGACTACGATCACTTTTTATTTCATTGTTATATAACGCAACAAATGGCATAGACAAGGCCGTCCCCAACACTACAGCTATATTAGCTAATCCTCTTACAAAATTTGTTGCATGATCATCTACCGATCTCTCTCCATTATCTAAAATATCAAATACCTCAACTTCATCTAAAACTTCATTAGTGAAATACACGTCACGTTGAACCGGTTGTTGTTGCGTTGGCCTAGAAACTCGCCATCCATTCTTCGTTTTCCAAAAAGAACCGTTTTCGCCTGCTAATAACATGGCCTCATTTCTCTGATCAGAGTATAGCAAATTATTCCAAAACCCTGCTCCTTCAACCCACATTCCATTAGGATCTTTCAAATTGATAGGATTATTCATGGTAAAATTATACGAACTCCAGCTTGAATACTTTTCTGCCAACGGATCCACACTCAACCACACACTAATCTTAGGATCATAGTATCTCGCTCCATAATAGAAGTTCCCAGTCTCCTCATCCCACTCCTTGCCATTAAAGCGGAAACGACTGGAGAAGGCGGTATAATTTACAGTTCAATCTTAATAGGCTCACAACCAATAAAAATGGCCCCCACTCCTTAAAGAACTATGTTAAAATCGATATGCTAACTTTTATGACTAAACAGAGTCAAAGTGATAAATTGGATCATCACCTTTTACCTTTCTAACATATACAAATAAGAGCTATCGGTATCTGGACATATTTTAATTTGAGTATTTGACCAACATTTTGGCCAGTGACTTCCTGGATGCCATAAAATACTATCTCCATCAGATGATATAGTATTTTTTGGGAAACTATAGTTTACAAGATTCCAGTCAACAGTGTCCCCTATACTTGGCAATTGATCAAAGCTATGATAGTCTCGAAATACTAAAACTTTATAAGTATCCTCTGTATCTGTTATCCAGAAAATACCCACGCCATTATCCCACTCTGATAAATCCATTTTGGACACAACAAAAGGCGATCCATTTAAACTAATCAAAGTAAGTAGAATAAGGAAAATAGTTCTCATTTTAAATCTGTATAAAATGGCACTGGAATAATATTCCCATACACGTCATCCGTATAATATCGAAACTCATATACTGAAGGATCAGTATATGAAGGAAGCTGATTTCCTTGACTATCATACCCATTAATTATTATCGAGTTTGTGTGAGGTGTTGCCGAAGTATGTGCGTTCTGATAAATTGGTCCATTTGGAGCTGCATCTTTCTTTTGTTTTAGCACTTCGTATCCAATAATTGAAGCTTCAGTCGCCTCATGTAATAAATTCTTTCCATTTGATTCACCTGATGCACTTTCAAGGGAGCTAAAAAATATAGGGTTTGCTTCTTGATTAACAACTACACTTTCCCCACCATTCGGCTCTTTGAGGTATTGTGCCCCGAGAAAGGCACCACCATTGTGCCTTGCTCCTTTATCTGTTATCATATCTGAATCAGCTGTTAAAGTAACATCCATCTTAGCATCGATAATTGCGTTTAAAAAGGTGTTAACAGCTTTGGATCGGTTAGCATTTGGGTCCGTAACTTTATAACTTAATACCCCAGTCTCTTTATTCATAGAAAGTTCTATGCCATTCTGTTTCATTGCTTTTCTCAATTGCTTAAAAGCAGCCCTTCTCTGATCTCCTGCTAATTTAAATTGTTTTCCATCGGGGTCAATTAGAGCCAATGGATTATTTGCAACAAAATTAAATGGTGATAAACTAGGATACTTAGCCGCCAACGGATCCACACTTAACCACACACTAATCTTAGGATCGTAGTAACGGGCCCCATAATAGAAGTTCCCGGTCTCATCATCCCATTCCTTACCATTAAAGCGGAAGGTAGAATTCCCATATGCATTTTCAGTGTGTTTTTTCAAGATAAACTTTATATCCGAAACAAAAACAGAGGATAACTCATCTGAATTATCCTCTGTTTTATCATTTCTAATGGTGAGAATTTTTAAATCTCAACTGGTCACGATTCTTAACTTATCGCCACCTCCTAAAGTAGCACATTGCCCTTCAAACAAAGTTCTATACCCAAAATTAGGATTGGTTTGAATAATTAATCCCAATACTCATTTATCAAAGGCAATAATTAGCAATAGCTTTTATAAGGTAAAACCGAAAAAAACAATATACGAACCAACCACATAAATCAAACTTAAAAGGCCAAATACGTATTTATATAAAAACCCCTGTCTCTGTCCCCAGTTTTCAATTTCTTTATTTGTTGTTAAAATTATAAAAACTGAAATAGCCAGAGCAAGGATAAAAACAATACCAACCTTTGGCCTATCTAATAATGGATTAACAATGTAGAATTTGGCAATGCTCTTATAAATCGAAATGAGCCAAAACAAAGTTGCCATAGTAAATAAAGAAGATGAGCCAAGAATTTTAGCCGACTCAGAATCAGCAGTAATTGGTTGGATTAAAACATGAAACCTCCAATAAATTCTTCGGAAAAACCTTAATATCATTCGGAAATAAACATACTATAAACCAGAACTACTTTCGCGAAGAATGCATTTTTACCTTCTACAAAGACAAAAGCATACATTCAGTACCAATCTCCATTAGTGCCTATCGTAATAATTTTTTACGAAAGTTTACCCCTCTATTTTCTATTAAAATTCTCTTCGATAACACTTAATAGCATCGCAACCCAAATGGAGGTCCTATTTGAAGGGTCGTTTTGAACTTCAAACTCCGAAAAAGAATCTGTATAAAATTTATCGCCCCTCATATATTGGATTGAATAAATCAATTGTGAACTCATTCCGCCCAAAGCAATTGGCCTAGATTCTTTTAAGCCAAGATTGTTTTCTTCAAAATATGTGAAAAAAGCTGAAAGGTCAATAATAGCAGCTTCAGGTAATCCTAAATCCTCCTCAATTTGCTGAAATAATTTAATAGTAGACACATCATTCTCTCTCCAAATAACAGCCTCATATTCAGAGAACCCCAGCTTATGATTTTCCTCGTAAAAAACCTTAAACAAGAGAATTGTATCAACTTGATCTTCTAACAACTGACACGCAAAGGTCTCTGCCATCTTATCAATCGAAAAAACACCTGCTTCATATAAGCCTCCTTTAAAAAAAGAAGTCTTAAAACCACACCCATTAGCATAATCCTCGTTTGCTAAAGATTCATTTTGGGCTCTGAGTTGATTGAACTCCCCTAAACTTAAACTATCCACATCGACAATATATCCACATCCTATAGCCACCATGTGACCATTAAAATCAACTAGATACAAGATATTATTAATCCCAATACGGTCATTTAAATTTGGAGACGCATACTTAATGACTCCTATTTCACCTTCTTTTGGGTTATAACTGCAGTCACTCTTGGCCTTTAGCGAATCCGACGCCCAATCGAACATACTGCTTTTACCTTCACAGAAACCTTTATAATGGCCTCCATACATTCGCACCTTCACCGTATCCCCAATAACAAAACTACTGGAGCTCAAATAGCAATATCCTTCCACTTGAGAGCTAGAATTGTCATAAGTTGATTGACCTAAACAATTAGTAGCAATTACTATTAATAAAATTAAACTGACTCTCATATTACAACCTTAATGACTTATTGGAGGTCTTTTTCTAATATAGTTCTTTTGATATAAAGCATTATAAATCTCACGCATCCTTCCTTCAAATTCAGTCGTAAGTGTATTATTAATAGTTTTATTAGTTATCCCTTGTTGATTATAATAAGCATGGCCGCCAATTTCATGAACTGATGTTATTCCCTGCTCGTTTAGAGTTTGAGATGTTGGCCTTAACTCCCCATCAATTCTAACTAAGGGGTCTTCACTTAAATATACAATGGACTGTTCCTTTGCACTGCTAGGCACAGTTACTCCAGTTGCCTTACGTTTTCGTAAAGTAGAAGTTTGCCCATTTTCATCCTTAAACTCTTCATCATTTCCCACCACATAAACATAGGTATCATAATCTTCATCCTGAATAAGGGTTTTATAATGCTCAATCATCTCCATCTGCGTCTCGTCATACCCAGATAAATCTGCATTTTCATCAAATTTCACTTCCACTCCATCAAATGTGAACGGATTGTCCTTGCCCAGGGTTGCGTGAAAAGCACGTTCCATCACTGCCCAACCTTTTAAGGTTGTCCAAATGGATTCTCCGTTTGGATCAATAAAAACAACAGGATTGTTTGCCACAAAGGTATAGGGGGATAAAGAAGGATAGTCCTCAGCCAATGGATCCACACTCAACCACACGCTAATCTTGGGATCGTAGTAACGGGCCCCATAATAGAAATTCCCCGTCTCATCATCCCATTCCTTACCGTTAAAGCGGAAGGTAGAGTCCCTATATGCATTTTCAGTGTGTGTTTTCAAGATCAAACTCTATATCCGAAACAAAAACAGAGGATAACTCATCTGAATTACCCTCTGTTCTATCATTTCTAATGGTGAGAATTTTTGATTCTCAACAGGTTACGATTCAATTTTATCGCCACCTCCTAAAGTAGCACATTACCCAATCAGTTGCTCGAATACGATTTACCAACTACTGCAAGGAAGCAGAACCCTGCTTTCTCATTTTAAGCTCTTGATCCACCTTCGCTTTTAATTCTCTACTTAAATACCATCTTACTTTCTTCCCAACATCAGTATTTGGGTCAGGTATAAACTGTATCTCTTTAAAATTTACTATTCTTTCAAAAAACCAATTTTCAACTTTATTGTAATTATTTGGACCATAAATGTATGTTGGTCTAAAACTAGTAAATGGAATTTTA
>DLRW01000048.1:46175-46411 GCA_002501205.1 Flavobacteriales bacterium UBA7878 | reverse complement strand
CGGTTGCAATCGCTGCTTCCTGTGCTTTTATGCTTCCGGTGGCCACGCCTCCCAATGCTCTCGTTTTTGGGAGTGGCGTGATTCAATTAAAAGATATGCTGCGCACCGGTATTTGGCTAAACCTGCTATCGGCAATCCTGTTGATCCTATTTGTTTATTTCATCTTACCCTGGTTTTGGGGTTTTGACCCTGGGGTGCATCCAGAAAATTTCGGTTGAATTGCAAATTCAACCTAG
>DLRW01000048.1:45220-45810 GCA_002501205.1 Flavobacteriales bacterium UBA7878 | reverse complement strand
CTGGATTGAATTTGCAATTCAATCTCAATCCCATCCTAGATCAAATTTGCAATTCGATCTCATCTAAATCACCCATTCCTTGACTAAGGCTTTATACTCCTCATCACTAAAGAGCCTGGACCGAATTATAAACCTTTCTCCATAAGGGATTTCCAGGGAAAAGCTGGAGCCCCGGCCGCGGGTGCTGTCTAAGGTGAGGTGGGTATGCTTCCAATACTCATATTGGTCGCGCGACATGTAAAAGGGATGTTCCAGGATATGCCCAAGCAAAACATCGCTTTCGCCGATTTTAAATTCACCGCGCTCAAAGCACATGGGAGCGGAGCCATCACAGCAGCCACCACTTTGGTGAAACATCAAATCACCATACTGCGCTTCGAGTTTATGAATGAGGCCTAAGGCTGCTTCCGTAGCGCCAATGCGTTCAATTTTCATAAGCTGTTTTTTTGAAATGAAAAGCCCCGACACAGGCGGTCGGGGCCAGTATGAATATGACTATCTACTAAAAGAAGCCCAGTTTATTCTTGTCGTAAGAAATCAACATATTCTTGGTTTGGCGATAGTGATTCAGCATCATTTTATGCGTTTCA
>DLRW01000048.1:17754-44912 GCA_002501205.1 Flavobacteriales bacterium UBA7878 | reverse complement strand
TTCAGCATCATTTTATGCGTTTCACGGCCAAAGCCTGATTTCTTATAACCTCCAAAGGGAGCATGGGCAGGATAGGCGTGGTAGCAGTTTACCCAAACCCGACCGGCTTTAATCTCACGTGGCAGTTTGTAAATCTCATGCGCATCGCGAGTCCAAACGCCAGCTCCTAAACCGTAAAGGGTATCATTGGCGATTTCAATCGCTTCTTCCATGGTTTTAAAGGTGGTTACTGAGGTTACCGGACCAAAGATCTCTTCCTGGAAGACCCGCATTTTATTGTGGCCTTTCAAGATGGTAGGCTGAATATAATAGCCTTCTTCCAAACCTGAATTAAGATTGGCGGCGGCTCCTCCGCAAAGCACCTCGGCACCTTCTTGCTTGCCAATTTCGATATAGGAAAGGATTTTCTCGTACTGATCATTGGAAGCCTGAGCACCCATCATGGTATCTTCCGCTAAGGGATGGCCCATTTTGATCGCTTTGGTACGAGCTACCACGCGCTCCATAAATTTGTCATAGATGTCTTCATGCACCAAAATCCGTGAGGGACAAGTACATACTTCCCCTTGGTTTAAGGCAAACATCACAGCGCCTTCCACACATTTATCGAAGAAGGCGTCATCCGCATCGGCAATGCTCTTCATAAAGATATTAGGTGATTTACCCCCTAATTCCATGGTAACCGGAATCAGGTTTTCAGAAGCATATTGCATGATCAAACGACCGGTAGTAGTTTCACCGGTAAAGGCAACTTTGGCCACTCGTGGAGAGGTAGCTAGGGGTTTTCCGGCTTCTGGGCCAAATCCGCTTACTACATTAATTACCCCGGCGGGAACTACCTCGGCAATTAATTCCATCAAAACCATAATGCTGGTAGGAGTTTGTTCAGCGGGCTTAACTACGGTAGTACATCCGGCTGCCAAAGCAGGAGCAATTTTCCAGGTAGCCATTAAGAGCGGGAAGTTCCAGGGGATAATTTGACCTACCACTCCCAAGGGCTCTTGCAGGTTAATGCTTACCGTATTTTCATCATGCTCCGACATGGTGCTTTCATCGGCACGAATAACCCCAGCGAAATAGCGGAAGTGATCAATACAAAGGGGGATGTCGGCAGCACGGGTTTCGCGCAAAGCTTTACCATTGTCCAGGGTTTCTACCCGCGCCAATAATTCGGCATTAGCCTCCATAATGTCGGCAATCTTTAATAGGGTATTGCTGCGCTCAATCGCACTGGCCTTGCTCCAAGTAGCAAAAGCTTTGTGGGCAGCATCCAGAGCCAGCTCAATATCCTGCGCATTACCTTGGGCGGCATGGGATAGAACTTTACCGTCAACTGGACTGATATTTTCAAAATAGGCACCGCTACTGGGCTTTATCCACTCACCACCAATAAAGTGATTGTACTGATCTTTAATTTGGGGGCGCTCCACCGCTTTCTGTGGCGTATTCATTACATCCATGTTCAATGTTTTTTTTTGTTAGACCCTCTCAAAGTCAAAACATTAAAACAGATTCAATTTGCTGCGCGTCCCTTTCAATTTGCTCAAAGTCTAAAATTGAAAGGCTTTTTGTCTGCGTCTATACTTTTTTGCTCTGCGTCTAAAATGCTTGAGCTACAGTTAATTATTGTAGATTTGACAGTATAGCTAAAGGAAGAATTTTATGCCGAACTATTTGCAGCAGCCTTCGCTAACCCAGTCGCGGGATTTAAAAAGCTTGGTCGAGAACCGCACCACTTACAGCCACAATCAATTTGAATTAAATGTCTTTGAAACACATTTAAAGGCGCATGAGGTGGAGTTGCAGTTTCAAGACTTTGTTTTTACTTCCATGTTTAGAGGGAAGAAGGTGATGCATTTAGAAGGTAAAGGCGCATTTGACTATCTGCCAGGTGAATCGGTAATCATTGCACCGGGTGAAAAAATGGTCATCGACTTTCCGGAAGCCTGTGAGGAGAATCCTACCCAATGCCTGGCAATTGAAATTGGTGATGATTTGATTTCAAAAACTGCAGACCTCCTCAATGAGAAATTCAATAAACCCCAGGCTTGTGGCGATTGGAGTTTAGATATGAAAATCCATCATCTCTTAAATGGTGAGGATTTAGCCAATGCCCTCAATCGTTTAGTACATCTTTCGGTTAATGAGCAGGCCAAACTTAAAGATGCCTTGCTGGATTTAGCCATGCAGGAAATGATCATCCGACTAATGCAAACTCAGGCTCGTAGTTTATTGATCCGCGATTATAAGCGTAGTTCAGTGTCAAATCCTATGTCTGCCGCGGTGGAGTACCTGTCCCAGCATCTTACCGAAAGTATTGCCATGAAGGATATCGCCGCTAAGGCCTGCATGAGTCGCGCGAAATTCTTTGCCAAGTTTAAGGAGATGTATGGCGAAACTCCCGCTCGTTTCCTACAGCGTTTGCGATTGGAAAAGGCCCGCCAATTGCTCCTTAATACCGAAGCCAGTATTAGTGAAGTAGCGATGAGCTGCGGCTTTGAGAATCTCTCTCATTTTACTACCGCCTTTAAAAAGGAAACCGGCCAAACTCCCGGTCAGTATCGCAAAGTCGATTGGGCTTCTTAATCCAAATCAAATAATCATCTAGCTTGAATTTGCAACTAGCTTGAATTTGCAATTCAAGCTAAAGCCATTGTCGGTCGAATTACAAATTCGACCTAGGCCTATCTTTTATTGCGGCATCACCTAGTCTAGCATCTAAAATCTACCGTCTATCGTCTCCAAAATTTAATCATTTGATTAAATCTCTTGTTTAATTCCTTTTTTATGCTTTACATTTGCCTAAGATTTAAGGTAATGGCCCCCAAAACGGACGAAAGCACAGAATTGAAAATCAAGGAAGCAGCACGAAAGGTCTTCCATAGCAAGGGATTTGCCGGGGCCAAAACGCGGGATATCGCGGAGGAAGCAGGTATCAACCTGGCGCTCTTGAATTATTATTTCCGCTCCAAGCAAAAGCTTTTTGAAATCATCATGCTCGAGTCGATGCAGCAGTTTATGCATTCGATGTCGGGTGTTTTTAATGATATGGATTCGAGTTTTGAAGAAAAACTGGAGCTGATTGCCGAGCGCTATCTGAAACTCTTTAGTCAGGAACCCGACCTCCCCATTTTTATGCTAACCGAATTAAGGCAGGGCCAAGGGGCGGAGGTGATCAAGCATATCAATCTAAGATCTATTTTATTGGAATCGTATTTCGTGAAGCAGTATGCAGACCTGCAAGCCGAAGGTAAAATTGGACCAATGCCCTTCCTGCAATTTGTACTCAATTTGATGTCGTTCTGTGTTTTTCCATTTATGGCGGCGCCTATCATTAAGCATATTGGCGGATTAAAGGATGCGGAGTTTACAGCTATGGTGGAAGAGCGAAAGCGCTTGATTCCAATATGGGTGCAAAGTATGCTGCGGGCCGACTAATATTTTTTTGACTGTGAATTAAACAAATGATTAAATCAAAATACTAAGATGAATCGAAAAGTGAAGATTAGCTATTGGGGGCTTCTGCTCTTTTTGCTGTCGATTGGACTGCATGGACAGACCCTTTCGCTCGACTCTTGTTTACAGTGGGCGCGGCAAAATTATCCTTCCGTCAAACAATTGGATTTAATAGCCCAGTCGGAGAATTATTCCGTTTCCAATGTGCGCAAGGCTTATTTGCCCCAATTTCAGTTGGCGGGGCAGGCGACTTATCAGTCGGATGTAACTTCCTTACCGATACAGATTCCCAATATGAATATCCCCGAATTGAGTAAGGATCAGTACCGGGTATATGGGGAGCTTAATCAATCCTTAACCGCGCTTTTTACGACTTCAGGTAAGGAGGACTTGACCCGTGCTCAAATGGCTGTTCAGGATAAGCAAGTACAAGTGGAGCTCTATAAAATTCGAGAGCGGGTAATTCAATTGTACTTCGGGATCATGCTTTTAGATATTCAGGAGAATCAATTGCAATTGACTCGAGCTGATTTGGAGGCAAGACAAAAGGAAATGCAGGCCGCTTTAGATAATGGAATAATCACTTCCGTGGATTTGGCGCAAATAAAAGCAGAAATGCTAAAGCTGGATCAGAAGCAAATTGACTTGCGATCTATGGGCAAGGCCTACCGCGCTATGTTTAGCCAGATGATTGGTCGCTCCGCCCAAAATGCTCAGTTCGAAAAACCGGGCAACCGTGCGCAAGCAGTGGAGATTAATCGTCCCGAATTGCAATTGTTTAGCCAGCAGCAAAGGGCAATCGACTTACAAAGGGATTTGGTGGATCAGCAAAAGCTTCCCCAAATCAGTTTGTTCTTCCAGGGTGGTTATGGTCGTCCTGCTTTAAATATGTTGAACAATGATTTTGATCTCTATTATATCGGCGGACTGCGCTTGCAATGGAACTTCAGTAACTTTTATACTGCCGGCAATCAAAAGAAAATTCTAAAGCTGGAGCATTCGAAGGTATCCGCTCAGCAAGAGAGCTTTGTGTACCAAACTCAATTGCAATTGGCCCAAGAGCTGGCCGATTTGGAGCGCCTTGATTCGGTGATGAGCAAGGACCTAAGTCTGCTAGAATTACAAGAAGAAATTCTGGAATCTAGTGCGGTACAATTAAAGGAAGGTACTCTGCAAACCAGCGAGTATTTACGTCGCTTGAATAATGTGAGTCGTACTCGTCAGGATTTGGAGCTTCATCGCCTGCAAAGGTTGATGTCCGAATATCAATATGCCAACACTCAGGGAAACTAAAACTAGAATCTTAAGCCATGAAAAAAATAACACTCTTTATCGCTAGCCTCTTTCTTTTTGCGAATTGTAGTAATTCTGAGGCCGAATTTGATGCCACCGGAAATTTTGAAGCCGATGAAATCATTGTCTCTTCCGAGGCCAATGGCGAAATTCAGAAATGGGAATTGCAGGAAGGTAGCTCTGTTACAGAAGGACAAGTTTTAGCCTTGATAGACACCACGGCTTTGCATTTACAGAAAAGGCAGTTAATGGCTCAAATCGCGGTGGCCGAGTCGCATACCCAAGGCGTAGCACAGCAAACGGCCGCCTTACGAGCCACCCTTGGCAATCTCTACTATGAAGAAAAACGGCTGAAGAAATTATTGGCCGCCAATGCTGCTACCCGCAAGCAAATAGATGATATCAATTTTCAGATAATTCACACTAAGGAACAGTTGGTGGCCCTGCAGGACAAATTGGAGGATGCCAATGAATCGGTTCGTCGGGAGGTAAGAGCCCTGGAATTACAAATCGAGCAGATTGATTTGAAGATTGATAAAGCTGTGGTTCAAAGTCCAATTGCTGGTCGAATCCTTCAGACCTATAGTTTTAAAGGGGAATTAGCTGCGGCCGGAAAGCCTCTGTTTAAAGTTGCGGCTCTCGATCCTATTTACCTGCGTGCTTATGTAAGTGGTGATCAGCTGGCGCAAATCAAATTGGATATGCCGGTGCAAGTTTTAACGGATAATGGGGATGGCGATATGCATCAGGCAGAAGGACGGATTAGCTGGATTAGCGATCAGTCGGAATTTACCCCTAAGAGCATTCAAACCAAAGATGAAAGAGCCAATCGGGTATATGCCATAAAAGTGCGGCTACCTAATGATGGTCGCTATAAAATTGGCATGTACGGCGAAGTAAAGTGGACGGACTAATGGAAGTGCGCGTAGAACATATTTCCAAGCGCTACCAGAAACCAGAGCTTCAGGCCTTAAAGGATATTTCCTTCGAAGTAGAA
Source organism: Flavobacteriales bacterium UBA7878 (assembly GCA_002501205.1). Taxonomy (GTDB): domain Bacteria; phylum Bacteroidota; class Bacteroidia; order Flavobacteriales; family Schleiferiaceae; genus Croceimicrobium. The sequence goes on along the minus strand of DLRW01000048.1, from coordinate 39,166 downwards.
AAAGGTGAGCTCTTTGGTTTAATTGGTCCTGATGGTGCCGGAAAAAGTACCCTCTTCCGTATCCTCACTACCTTATTGCTTCCGGATGAAGGTCATGCGGAGGTGGCAGGTTTTGATGTACGCAAAGATTTGCGAGCCCTGCGCAGTGCGGTAGGTTATATGCCTGGTAGATTCTCCTTGTACCAAGATTTAAGCATTGAAGAGAACCTGCGTTTTTTCGCCACTCTTTTCGGAACCACTATTGAGGCTAATTACGATTTAATCAAGGATATCTACGTTCAGATAGAGCCTTTTAAAGATCGTAGGGCCGGGCAATTGTCTGGAGGGATGAAGCAGAAGTTGGCACTTTGCTGTGCTTTGATTCATCGACCTAAAGTCTTGTTTTTGGATGAGCCTACCACCGGCGTGGATGCTGTTTCCCGTAAGGAGTTTTGGCAAATGCTAAAGGGGCTTCAAGCCGAAGGGATTAGCATTTTGGTTTCTACCCCCTATATGGATGAAGCCAGTTTATGTGACCGGATTGCGCTTATTCAAGAAGGGCATATTTTAAGTATCGATCAGCCGAAAGGCTTACAAGAGAAATACCCCAGACCCTTATTTGCTTTGCGGGCTCAAGGCATGAATCAGCTTTTGGATAGCCTGCGTGATAAGCCTGAACTGGCTTCGGTCTATGCTTTTGGTGAATACCATCACCTGAGTTTCAAAGAACAAAGCCCACAGGGAATGGAAGCTTTATTGGCGGATTTAAGGAGCCAGGGCTTTCAGGATCTCGAAGCCCATAGCATTGAGGCCGGGGTAGAAGACTGCTTTATTGAACTAATGCAAAAGAGCGATGGAAGTAGTAATTAAAGCCGAAAAGCTCAGCAAGGCCTTTGGGGATTTTATTGCTACCAATGCTATTTCCTTCGAGGTGTATAAAGGCGAAATATTTGGCTTTTTAGGGGCCAATGGTGCTGGGAAAACCACCGCTATTCGCATGCTTTGTGGTTTATCCAAGCCCAGTTCTGGAGAAGCCACTATTGCCGGGTTTGACATTTATCGGGAAACTGAATCCATCAAAAAGAACATTGGCTATATGAGTCAGAAGTTCTCTCTTTATGAGGATTTGACGGTGGCCGAAAACCTTCGTTTTTACGGCGGAATTTATGGCTTGGGCCGAAAGGAATTGAAGGAGGCTTCGGAGGCAGTCATTAAAAATCTGGGTTTGGAACAGGAGCGCAAAAAATTGGTGTCCTCCTTACCTCTGGGATGGAAACAAAAGCTGGCATTCTCGGTGGCTATTATGCATGAGCCCAAATTGGTATTTCTGGATGAACCAACCGGTGGTGTAGATCCGGTTACCCGTCGGCAGTTTTGGGATTTGATTCATCAGGCTGCGGCCCGAGGGATTACGGTTTTTGTTACCACACATTATATGGATGAGGCAGAGTACTGCGATCGAATTTCCATGATGGTAGATGGTGAAATGAAGGCCCTGGATACGCCCCGCAATTTGAAAAAGCAATTTGGGGTAGACAGCATGGATGCGGTGTTTTACGAAATGGCCCGCGGGGCGAAAAGATCCGATTAAGATGAAGCAGTTTATCATATTCATCCGCAAGGAATTCTGGCATGTATTCCGCGATCCTAAGACTATGCTCCTGCTCTTCGGGATGCCCATTGCTCAAATTGTGCTCTTTGGCTTTGCCCTCACCAATGAGATTAAGAATGTAAACATTGCTATTGTAGATCAGTCGGGCGATTGGGCTGCTCAAGAGCTCATTCAAAAAATTCAGGCCAATCGCAGTTTTTCTCAGGGTTTGCTATTGAATAGTGAAGCTGAGGTGGAGGAAGCCTTTCGTCAAGGTAAGGTTAAGGTAGCGGTAATGATCCCGCCTAATTTTGGCCTGGATCGCCGTCGGACCGAAGGCAGCCAGATTCAGATTATTGCCGATGCCTCGGATCCGAATACAGCCACTACCTTAACGAATTATGCCACTGCCATTATTCAGGATTATCAAAAATCGGATTTATTGCCTGGTCAAGGGCCCTTGCAGATTGAAACCCAAACCAGGATGATCTACAATCCGGAATTGAAAGGAGCTACCAATTTTGTACCGGGGGTGATGGCATTGGTGCTCTTCTTGGTGGGCGTATTAATGACCTCCGTAAGCATTGTGCGTGAAAAAGAAACCGGAACTATGGAAGTACTGCTGGTTTCACCTTTTAACCCCATCTTGGTGATTATCGCCAAAGCGGTGCCCTATTTCTTTTTATCGCTGGTAAACCTCACAGTAATTTTAATTTTAAGTGTGCTGCTGATGGATATGGAGATCGCCGGAAGTTTAGGCCTGCTCTACCTTTCCAGTGCGCTCTTAATATTGACGGCCCTTTCACTAGGCCTGCTTATATCCAATTCAACCGCCTCGCAACAAACAGCCATGCTTATTTCCTTAATGGCCATGTTGCTGCCCACAGTAATGCTAACTGGCTTTATGTTTCCCCTGGAAAATATGCCCTGGCCTTTACAGGTGATTTCCAATATCGTGCCTTCTAAGTGGTATTATATCATTGTGCAAGCCATTATGATTAAGGGCCAAGGCCTGGCTTCCGTCTGGCGAGAAATGTTAGTATTAATGGGGATGACCACCGTATTTCTCACTTTGAGTATCCGCAAATTTAAAACCCGACTGGCATGAGAATTTTGAAGTTTCTCTTACAAAAGGAGTTTAAGCAGATCTTTCGCAACCGCAGTATTCTGACGATGATCCTAATGATGCCGGTGGTACAATTGCTGATCATGCCTTTGGCGGCAGATTATGAAATTAAGAACATCCATATCGCGCTGGTGGATCTCGATAAAAGTCCCTATGCGGAGGATTTGCAAGAGGCCATTTTAGCCTCCGGTTATTTTATAAGTGTGGGTGATTTTAACAGCTTCGAAGAAGCTAATCAAGCATTTGAAAAAGGAACGGCGGATCTTATCCTTGAAATTCCCGCACATTTTGAGAAGGAGATTATTGACTTTAAAAAAACTTCTCTAAACATATCAGCCAATGCCATTAACGGGGTGAAAGCAACCGTGGGGAGTGCTTATCTCAATCAGGTGATTAATCGCTTTGCCCAAAAGTTGCAGGCCAATATTTCGGGTGGCATTCAGGTGGAAAGCCTAAACTGGTACAATCCTTTTTTGAATTATCAGGCCTTTATGGTACCGGGGATATTGGTGCTATTGGTGACCATGGTGGGGGTCTATATGACCTCCCTCAATATTGTAAAAGAGAAAGAGGTGGGAACCATTGAACAGATCAATGTGAGTCCAATTAAGAAATACCATTTCATTTTAGGTAAGCTCATTCCTTTCTTGATCATAGGCTTCTTTGTTTTTAGTCTGGGCCTTTTTGGCGTGGCTCGATTGGTCTATGGCATTGTGCCCATCGGTTCCATTTTGGCCTTGTATAGTTTCCTGTTTTTGTATTTGATAGCGGTATTGGGGATTGGGATGATGCTTTCTACCTATGCGGAAACCCAGCAGCAAGCCATGTCTTTGGCATTCTTCATTATGATGATATTCATTTTGATGGGGGGCTTGTTTACGGCTGTCGAAAGCATGCCGGAATGGGCCCAATGGGTAGCGGCTTTAAATCCGGTTACCTATTTTATTGAGGTGGTGCGTCTGGTGGTTTTGAAGGGCTCGGGCTTTAAGGATCTCTTACCCCAGTTTGGAATTATTGCACTAATGGCTATAATCTCTAATTCCTGGGCGATTTTAAATTATCGGAAAACAACTTAAGCTGTCCCTTTTGGAATTCTAAAAATAGCCTTGTATTTTTACCTCAGTTTCTGAGGTATGAGTAAATCTTACATTAAAGGATTTTTAAAGGATATTCTTTTGCATTTGATTGCCGAGAAAGGCGAGAGCTATGGTTATGAGCTTACGCGGATGGTGGAAGAGCGAACCCAAGGTGTCATCAAATTGAATGAAGGAGCCTTGTATCCGGTATTGCATAAACTGGAAGAGCAAGGACTATTGGTGTCTGTTTTTAAAACGGATGGGAGTCGACCGCGCAAATATTATCGATTGGCCGCCACCAAGGAGAGTAAGGAATTACTTTCTGAAATGGAAAGCCAGGTGCAGTTGTATATCAGTGCCTTAGCGGCAATTTTTAAAAATGAGGAGGAATGGAAGAGCGCAGAGTAAGTCAAGAAGAGCTTATTGAAATTTACGCTTTATGCAAGCGTAAGGATATTCGTTATCTCGAATTGCGATTGGAATTGGTAGATCATATTGCCTCGCGGGTTGAGGAGCTGTGGCAAGAAGAGCCCCGGTTAAGTTTCAAAGAGGCATTTCATAAGGTTTATAAATCCTTCGGTATATTCGGTTTGTCCAAGGTGGCGGAGGAACATGAAAAGGTGGTGACCCGCCGTTTTTGGTTTACCGTGTGGAAAGAATTGAAGCACTGGTTCAAAATACCGCAGGTCGTACTTACCCTTTTGGTTTTTGCAACGCTTTATCTCCTAATGTTAAACTGGCCCGTTTTAAGTCAGGTTGTTTACGTGATAAACTATGTTGCCATCATCTCACTGGTCATTTATATTTTTTGGGAACGTCGTCAGATGTCGAAAAAATTAGGCGGTGATCAAAGCATGATCATGGGCAGCCTGTATCAATCGGGTTGGTTGTTTTACCTGATTTATTTTACTCCTTTTAATAATTGGATTCTCTTTAATCAGGATGGTTTTTTCAATCTACTCCTTACCGATAGAGGCATACTAATCAATACCCTCCTATGCTTCTTTAGTGCTTTAACCATAGTCTGTAGTGCGAAGCTTTTACGCATGGCTAAGAGTGAAACTGTATCGCTCTTAGAGCGCCAATCTCATTTTCAGAGAGCGGCTCAAGCCTGAATAATTTGAGTTAATTTCCCGATCAATTCCTGGAAATTGAAATGCTGCAATTTCTTATGCATGCATAATTTTTATATCTTAGCGCAGCTTCAAAATAAAAGCGCTTGAAACCCGAAGAAACAGTTGATTTTCACATCAAACGTACCTGGCAAAGTATTGCCAAGATGTACAATGAAGTAGCCGCAGGATACGGAGCCACTATGGCCACCGGATATGTGCTACTTAATATAGATAAAGAATTAGGGACCCCCAGTACAGCCTTGGGTCCCAAAATGGGAATGGAGGCCACCAGTCTCTCTCGCATTTTAAAAAGCATGGAAGAAAAAGGACTGATTGAACGAAAGCCAAATCCGGCAGACGGGAGATCGGTCCTCGTTTTTTTAACCCCCTTTGGGATTGAGAAACGCCGTGATGCCAAGGCGGCCGTAATTGGATTTAACCAGCAGGTTTTTGATCGATTCAATCCCTCCGAATTGGAGACCTTCTTTAAGGTGATCACCGGAATCGAAACCATGCTGCAGGAGAATAAACTCGCAACTCAAGAACTAAAGTAATTGTATGAAAAAGACTATTAAACACGCAACGGTAATCGGCTCCGGTATTATGGGAAGTCAGATTGCTTGTCATTTGGCCAATATTGGTGTGCGTGTGCTTTTGCTCGACATTGTTCCGCGCGAATTAAACGAAAGAGAAGAAAAAGCAGGCCTTAGTTTGGAAGACAAGGCCGTGCGCAACCGGATTGTAAATGAAAGCCTGACTAAGGCAGTAAAGATGAATCCGGCGCCTCTTTTTGATAAGGCCTATGCCTCCCGTATTGAAACCGGTAACCTCGATGATGATTTGGCTAAAATCGCCAAAACCGATTGGATCATCGAAGTGGTGGTGGAGCGTTTGGATATCAAGCAAAGCTTATTCGAAAAAGTAGAGCAGTATCGCAAGCCGGGAACCTTTATTTCTTCCAATACTAGTGGAATTCCTATTCATCTAATGACGGAAGGGCGCAGTGAGGATTTCCAGAAATTCTTCCTGGGAACCCACTTCTTTAATCCGCCCCGATATTTGGAATTATTGGAGATTATTCCTACTCCGAAGACAGATCCGGAAGTAGTGGATTTCTTCATGCACTATGGCGATCGCTACTTGGGGAAAACCACCGTGCTTTGTAAGGATACCCCCGCTTTTATCGCAAACCGGGTAGGCATTTTCGCCATTATGGATCTCTTCCATAAAGTGGGGGAAATGGGCCTGAGTGTAGAGGATATCGACAAGCTCACCGGACCGCTGATTGGTCGTCCGAAATCTGCCACCTTCCGTACTGCAGATGTGGTGGGTTTAGATACCTTAATTCACGTGGCCAATGGTTTAGCTCACGCGGTTCCTCATGATGAGAAGCAAGAGGTATTTAAACTTCCGGGCTTCTTGCAAAAAATGCAGGAAAACAATTGGTTGGGTTCAAAAACCGGTCAAGGTTTTTATAAGAAAGTAAAAGGCGAGGATGGTAAGTCAGAAATCTTATCTCTCGATTTAGATACCTTAGAATACACCTCTCAAAAGCGCAGTAAATTTGCTACCCTCGAGCTTACTAAAACCATCGACGATGTGCGTGAGCGCTGGAAAGTGCTGATTGGTGGCAAGGATAAGGCGGGTGAATTTTACCGTCGTTCTGTAGCCGGAGTTATGGCTTATGCGGCTAATCGTATTCCAGAAATTGCAGATGATCTATTCCGGATCGATCAAGGTATGCGGGCTGGTTTTGGTTGGAAGCATGGTCCCTTCGAAATTTGGGATGCCATTGGTTTCGAGAAGGGAATTAAACTGATTGAAGCTGAAGGATTGAGCCTGGCTCCCTGGGTGAAAGAAATGCAAGCTGCCGGACATACTTCCTTCTATACCGTGAAGGAAGGTCAGGGTTACTATTACAATATTGGCGATAAGAACTATCAGGCTTTACCGGGTGGAAAGAGCTTTATCGTATTGGATCATATTCGCCCCAGCAAAACAGTTTGGAAGAATAAGGAATGCGCCATTGAAGACCTTGGCGATGGAATCCTCAATATTGAGTTCCGCTCCAAAATGAATTCCTTAGGCAGTGGAGTTTTAGCTGGTATCAATAAAGGTATTGAGCTGGCTGAGCAGGATTATCAAGGAGTAGTGATCTCCAATCAAGGGGATAATTTCTCCGTGGGTGCCAACCTGGCGATGATCTTTATGATGGCTATTGAACAAGAGTATGATGAATTAAATTTCGCCATCAAATACTTCCAGGATACCATGATGCGGGTACGCTATTCTTCCATACCAGTGGTGGTGGCTCCGCATCAAATGACTTTGGGGGGCGGTTGTGAGATGTCGCTTCACGCGGATGCGGTACAAGCAGCGGCCGAAACCTATATCGGTTTGGTTGAGTTTGGAGTAGGCGTAATTCCTGGCGGCGGTGGTACCAAAGAATTGACCCGTAGAGCAGGCCTTCGCTATGTGAAAGATGATATCGAAACCAATGCCTATCGTGAGAATTTATTCAAAATCGGTCAGGCGCAGGTTGCTAAGTCGGCGAAAGAAGCCTTTGATATGGGCTTATTTGTAGATGGTCGGGATGGCATTTCCATGAACCGTCATCGTTTGATTGCCGATGCCAAAGAACGTGCACTAGCCTTAGCGGAAACCGGCTATCAAATGCCTATTCGCGAACGCGATATAAAAGTACTAGGTCGTCAGGCCCTGGGCATGTTTACCGTAGGTGCCCACACCATGTTAGAAGGCGGCTATATCACCGAACATGAAAAGAAAATGGTTGAGAAACTCGCTTACGTTATGAGTGGCGGAGATCTTTCGGAACCCACATTCGTATCAGAGCAATACCTCCTCGACCTTGAGCGTGAAGCCTTCCTAAGCCTCTGCACCGAAAAGAAAACCCTGGAGCGTATCCAGCATATGTTGAAGACTGGGAGGCCGTTGAGGAACTAAATATGAGATGTGAGATGTGAGATGTGAGAAATGCACAAGTACAAGGATTTGAAAATATGGCAAAGAGCGATGGGGATTTCTGAAAAGGTTTATGAACTAAGCCAAGGTTTTCCTGATGAAGAAAGATTTGGCCTGAAATCTCAGATTCGTCGTGCTGTAGTTTCTATTCCATCAAACATCGCTGAAGGAGCAGGGAGAAAAACAGATATGGATTTTAGTCGATTTTTAGATATGGCAAATGGTTCAATCAATGAAGTTGAAACTCAATTGCTATTATCTCAGAGATTAAAAATTTTGGAAGAGTCAGAATCCTTTAATTGGATTATTTCAGAATTAGATGAATTGCAGAAAATGATATTCAGTTTCCAATCCAAATTAAAGACCCATTGATTCTCATATCTCAATTCTCATATCTCAAATCTGCCTAAGTAAAATATAGAACTAAAAACAATATTAGATGAACGCATACATAGTAGCCGCAAAACGTACTGCCGTAGGTAAAGCTCCTCGGGGTGTATTTCGATTTACGCGTCCGGATAACTTGGCGGGCACCTTAATTCGGGAAATCCTGAAGGATATGCCCCAATTGGATAAGGAACGCATTGATGATGTGATAGTGGGGAATGCCATGCCGGAGGCAGAACAAGGAATGAACATGGGGCGCCTGGTCTCTTTAATGGGATTGGATACAGTGAAAGTTCCCGGGGCTACCGTAAACCGCTGGTGTGCCAGTGGACTGGAGTCTATTGCCATTGCTTCTGCTAAGATTCACGCGGGTATTGCCGATTGCATTATAGCTGGTGGAGTAGAAAGCATGAGCTATGTTCCCATGGGGGGGTATAAGGTGGTGCCTAGCTATGAGCTGGCCAAGCAGCATGCCGACTACTACAATAATATGGGGCTTACTGCTGAAGCGGTGGCTCAACAGTATAAGGTATCACGTGAGGATCAAGATCAATTTGGATACGAATCCCATATGAAGGCCTTAAATGCTATTGCAGAAGGTCGCTTTAAGGATGATATTGTACCTATCGAAGTGGAGGAAATCTACTTGGATGAAAATGAAAAACGTCAGGTACGCACCTATACGGTGGATACGGATGAAGGGCCGCGTAAGGGAACCAATGTTGAGGCCATGGCTAAATTACGTCCGGTATTCGCTGCACGTGGTTCTGTTACTGCTGGAAACTCTTCACAGATGAGTGATGGGGCGGCCTTTGTGGTGGTGATGAGCGAGAAGATGGTAAATGAATTAGGATTGAAGCCGATAGCTCGCTTATTAAACTATCAAGTGGTAGGCGTTGAGCCTCGAGTTATGGGCATTGGTCCGGTGGATGCTATTCCCAAGGCCTTGAAGGCGGCAGGCATGAAAAAGGATGATATTGATTTAATCGAATTGAATGAAGCCTTTGCCTCACAGTCCTTAGCGGTGATTCGCGAATTGGATTTGGATCCATCCAAAGTAAATGTGAATGGTGGGGCTATTGCGATGGGCCACCCACTGGGCTGTACTGGTGCTAAATTATCGGTGCAGATCTTTAATGAATTGAAAAAACGTGATCAGAAATACGGCATGGTAACCATGTGCGTAGGTGAAGGTCAGGGTGCTGCGGGCATCTACGAGCTTTTATAGAACCAAGAATACGCTGATTTGTAGGAAACCCGGGCTTGAGATACCCGGGTTTTTTTATGGATAAAGAAAAATATTTAGGAAGGGCTGTCCCTTTTGAAGGCTGAGATCCGTATTAGCTAATACAAGAATCAAAATCTCTTACAATGAAGAAATTAGTATTAGCTCTATTAAGCGTTTTCAGCTTAAGTGTGGCTGCCCAATCTACCCTTACGGTTACCGTAACGGACAATGGTGTACCCGCACATGGCGTAAACGTATTTTACTACAGTTCGGATGCCAAGTTCTTTGCCAATGGCGGAGCAGCTGGACCAACTATGGAAAATTTCGATTACCCTCTTTTTACCAGTGGTAATGGTGTAGCCACCTTTAACCTTTGGAATGTTAACGTGGGTGACACAGTATTTTATGCTACCAAAGATTGCAGTGGAAATGTGATCTGGGGTGGCAGTGTATTAACCTCTGCCGGAGCCAACATTACCGGAACTTTAGCTTTAAGCTGCATGCCCGGTGATTGTGACGCCATCTTCCGTGTAGATTCATTTGCATCTCCTGCAAACAGCTACATTTTAGTGGAGGCTTATCCTTTATTGGAGTTCAGTCAGACTAACTTACCGAGTAATATCCCCGGACATTGGACTGTTAATGGTACTGGTTCAGGTGGTTTTACTTCTTCAAACTACGATAGTTTGAGCTTTGGTATGAACCAGTACACTGCTCCTTATAACATTACCTACTCTCGTGTAGATAGTTCTTGCTCTCCTATTTCGTTCAGCATTGCTGGAAATGGCGGCGGTGGTACTACCGTGAACTGTACTGCTGATTTTACTGCGGATACCTTGGGTGCAACCGCTGGTGGTTATGCTATGATGTATCGTGATGCTTCTATCACTAATGGTACTATCATTAACTATGACTGGCAGTTTGGTGACGGAACCACTGCTTCCGGCCCTAATGCTTTGGCTCCTACCCATACTTACAGCAGCACTGGTTACTATGCCGTTTGTTTAAGCATTACATCCGTATTAGGAAATGATACTTGTAATTCTACTTTCTGCGATAGCGTTTATGTAGGTGGAAGCACCGGTGGCGGTGGTAACCCAATCATGTGTAATGCATACTATGCAGTAGACACTGTAAACTCCGGTTTATTCCAAAATCAATTGATCATCTGGGAAAGCTCTTACTCTAACGGAACCATTTTCAGCTACAGCTGGGACTTTGGTGACGGTACTGTAATCAACACTCAGTATCCAAGTCATACCTATGCCAACACTGGTGTATACAATGTATGCTTAACCATTATGGCGGTGGATGCTCAAGGTGACTCTTGCATGAGTACATTCTGTGACTCTATTGGATTCGACTCTAATGGAAACTTGGTTTACAAAGGTCAAACTGGTGGGTTTACCATTAATGTAATTGACCCAGCAACCGTTGGATTAGAAGAAAACTTGCTTGATGAAAGTTTAGCGATGTATCCTAACCCTGCTAATGAGAAGGTGACCCTAAGCTGGGACCCTGCTTTGAAGGTGGAAAATGTATCGGTATTATCCTTAGCCGGTCAAGAAGTGCTTAGTGTTAGTCCTTCTGAAGCAGCTAGCTTAGAGATTAACGATCTTCCCCGCGGAGCTTACCTGGTGCGTGTTTATGCCGCAACCGCCAGCAAAACGCTTCGATTGATCGTACACTAAAATCATCAGCCCTTGGAAAGAAGGCGTCCCGGGATAACCGGGGCGCTTTTTCCGTAGCTGGGCTTGGGGTCAAGGTTGTGAACAGGGAATTTGGATTGAGATGGCAGAGAGCATATGCATTAGTAAATTTAGCTCGCTATTTCATGAATGATTTCCAAAACTCAGACCGGAGTTGAGGTTTGTCGAAATTTCCAAAATGACATTCCTTAACTTAGAATAGAATGGATAGGAAGCTGACCAAAATAATTAGTCAATGCCGAAAGAATGATCGGCAAGCGCAGTTTGATTTGTATCACCACTGCTTTGACTATCTATTGGCCATATGTTTCCGCTATAAGAAGCAAAGAGAGGACGCTGTTTCCTTGTTAAATGACGCCTTTCTGAAAATATTACTGAACCTGGATTCCTACGATGAGAAACAGGATTTCTTACCCTGGATTTCCAGTATTACGGTGCGAACCGCAATTGATGAATACCGCCGCGAAAAGCGGTATAAAGAGCAAACGGATTTGAAGGAAACCGATGCCGAATTGGAAGAACCCCATTTAAACCCCGGACTGGTTAAGGTGGTCGATGAGATGTCGGCCGAAGAAGTAAAGGAGTTGATTTATCACTTACCAGAACCCGAACGAATGGTCTTTGTCCTCTACGAATGGGAGGGCTACCAACATAAGGAAATAGCTTCCAAACTCGAATGCTCTGAACGGAGCTCCAAACGCTATTTAAATAAAGCCAAAGAGCTGCTTAGAAAAGAACTCAGCCATAAACAAGCATTAAAGAAAGTGATCTGATGGCCGATTGGGATAAATTTAAAAATAAAATTGGTGCAAATGCCGATGGTCCGACCCCTGCGGACTGGGAGGCTATGCAGGCTAAAATTGCAGCCCAGCCGGCTTTAGCTCCGGCTGCCCCTAAAAATTCTTGGTTTAGCTGGCTGGTTGCCGGACTAATTGGCTTAATGCTGGGCATGGGTTCCTTGTATTTCTGGCCTCGCTCTTCAGGGGAGAGTGGAGTTGGGAATAGTGAGTCTAGCCTGGAAGCTCCCTTACCTAAAAATTCAAATCAAACTACTGTGGGAATACCTGATGCCGACCGAGATGTAGAAAGGCAGGAAGGACCAAGCACGGGATCGTCTGAATTAGAGATCGATCCAAACCTGAAGGAAGAAGGACAGGAGTCAGGTTATTCCGCGGTAGCTTTTACTAAAGATTCGGAGCCACAAAATACCGAAGCCGAGCAAGCTGTAGCTGCAGCAATTACCATTGATAAGCAGGAGGGGAACAGCCTTCAAAACACTTTTAAGTCTAATAAAGCTGTGGCTGCTGAAAGCACCCTAAGAAGGACTGAACTCATAAATCGGCAGGCTGAAGAAATGTCGAATGGAGATGAACCCCTTTCCTCTGGTTTAAATGATCAAGCGGAATTTAAATCCCAAAATGCAATGGGAAATTCAGAAAGTAATTCCGCAGCTTCAGATCAACTATCCGAAAGTGAGGCATCCAATCAAAGTGGTTCTTTGCAAGAAGATGAAACCACCGATAAGGAAGAGGCATCCACTGAAGCAGAGGCTGGAACTAATGAAGAACCCAAGCTTGCTCCTGAAGAGGAGGAAGAGGAAGATGAGTTTATCCGTAAGGAAAGCGGTTTTGAATTGAACCGACTAAGCCTATTCGCCGGATTGCAAAATGATCTGAAATCCAACTCACTTTGGGCCTATGGTCCTGCAGCTGAATTGCAATGGCAAAAGCGTCATCAGTTCTTAAGTGTAGGACTGGGGTATTATAGGGTAGAGCAACCTTATACGATCAATGTGCCTTCCCAAATAATGCGAATTGATAGTACTTGGCAAACCAATATTCAGGACCGTGAAGTGATTGAAGTGAGTCGCCAATGGGTTATTGATTCCTTTCAGGCCGGGCACTATGTCTATGATACTACTCGTAGAATCGTAAGCGACACCACAATTAATTTAAGTGTAGATACAAACCAATACCGGACGAATATCGTAAACCAAAGAGTAAGGGCTTATTATTTTGCCGAACTGCCGCTTTTGTATGGTTACCAAATGGGTAAAGGCAATTGGCAGTTTCAACTGGCCGGTGGGCTGGCATTACAACAGGTTTTGGCTTATTCCGAAGATGAAAGCGGAAGCCAAACTTTATTTGGAATGAGTGCCTTATTACAACCTGGTGCGAGTTGGCGATTTAGTGATCGTTGGTCCGTTCTGGGACGCGTGCAGCTTCGCTATCCCCTGCAACAAGATTTTGTGCTGTACGACAGGAATGAATTACGGTATTCTTTCCAGTTGGGTGTATCCTACCACTGGTAAGGATTTGTAGATTACACAAAGGATACTCTGCAATGGAGGTGCTTCTTGAAAAAGGAGCACCTTTATTTTTTTGAAAAAGCCCGACTATAAGCTATGCATGCATAGTAAATTTTAGTATTTTTGGGCAAATCCAAAAAATTCTCGCAATGGCAGATGTCGATACTAAGTCCTTTTTAAAGGGAGGCGAATTTCTAATTCGTGAGGTAAGCAGTGATGAAATCTTTATTCCGGAAGAGTTTTCAGAAGAACAGAAGATGATGGCTCAGGCCACTTCTGACTTTATTGATAAAGAGGTAGCTCCGGAGCGCGAGCGCTTTGAAAGTAAGGACTATAAGTTTACCGAAGACATCATGAAGAAGGCCGGCCAATTAGGTCTCCTGGGAATTAGTGTTCCCGAAGAATATGGCGGCCTGGGAATGGATTTTAATACCTCCATGTTAGTTTGCGATCGTATTTCAGGTATATCAGGATCCTTGTCCACTGCCTACGGTGCGCATACCGGAATTGGTACCCTGCCGATCTTACTCTATGGAACAGAGGAGCAAAAGCAGAAGTACTTACCCGGATTGGCCACAGGTGAATTAATGGGAGCTTATTGCTTGACTGAGCCTGGAGCAGGATCGGATGCCAATAGCGGGAAAACCAAAGCCGAATTAAGTGCGGATGGTAAGAGCTATAAAATCAACGGACAGAAAATTTGGATTTCAAACGCAGGGTTTGCGAATGTCTTCACGGTATTTGCCCGCATCGAAGACGACAAATATTTAACCGCCTTTATTGTTGAGAAGGGTAATCCCGGAATGACTTTCGGGGAAGAAGAGAATAAATTGGGTATTCGTGCTAGCTCCACCCGCCAAGTATTCTTTAATGACTGCGAAGTGGCTGTTGAAGATATGTTAGGGGAGCGTAATGGTGGATTTAAAATTGCCATGAACGCCCTTAATTACGGTCGAATCAAATTATCAGTTGCTTGTTTGGATGCCGCCCGCCGGGTTACTACTCACGCGGTATCTTATGCCAATGAGCGCAAACAGTTCGGAACTTCTATTTCCACTTTTGGTGCGATCCAGCAAAAGCTGGCAGATATGGCCACTCGTACCTGGGTTTCTGAATCGGCTACCTACCGTGCTGGTCAGGATGTAGAAAACAATATTGCTCGCCTAATGGAAGCCGGAATGGACCAAGGTGAAGCGAAGTTGAAAGGAGTAGAGGAGTTTGCCATTGAATGTGCCATTTTAAAGGTATTAGGTTCTGAAGCGGGAAGCTTTGTTTCGGATGAAGGTCTGCAGATTTATGGCGGTATGGGCTATAGTGCCGATGCGCCATTAGAAGCCGCTTATCGCGATATGCGCATTGCACGAATCTACGAGGGTACTAATGAGATCAATCGTCTGCATTCGGTGGCAATGTTGCTTAAAAAGGCTTTAAAAGGAGAGCTCGACTTAATGAGTCCTGCTATGGCCGTGGCTAATGAACTAATGGAGATTCCCTCTTTTGATACACCGGATGAGGATATCTTATTTGCCGAAGAGAAGGAAAGCATTGCCAAATTGAAGAAATCCATTTTAATGGTAGCCGGCAAAGCGGTAGAGACCTTCGGGATGGATCTGGAAGCAGAGCAAGAGATCATTATGAATGCAGCTGATATGATTATCGAAGTATATGCTGCAGAGTCTGCATTATTGAGAGCAGAAAAATTAGCCAAGCAAAAAGGCGAGGAAGCGGTGAAAGTGGAAATCTCCATGGCCCGTTTGTACTTGCACTGGGCCCAGGAAGCTGTGGCCAATAAAGGACGTGAAGCTATTTACAGCTTCATTGAAGGGGATGAGCAACGTATGATGTTAATAGGTCTGAAACGCTTTACTAAGCCTTCTAATCCGGTAAACGTTAAAGCATTACGTCGCGAAATCGCTGCCAAGGTTATCGATTCGAATAGATATCCTTTCTAGTATACTTTTTCATAAACAATGGATATCTAAGCCTCTGCTTCGCGCGGAGGCTTTTTTTTGTCCATTATTAAATGTCGGCTCAACACTTAATTGCTAAATTGATATATCTTTGCTAAATAGGTATACCGAAAATGGAAAATAGAGTTTGTCCCAATTGCGGAGGAGAAGAGTCGACTAAAAGCGGAATCGTTAAAGGTCGACAACGCTACCGCTGCAAGAAATGCAAATACCATTTTACCGTTTCTCGCTTAGGTAAAAAGATTGATGATTATTACGTTACCAAAGCCTTACAGCTTTATTTAGAAGGTCTTTCTTATCGGGAGATTGAGCGCATTTTAGGCGTTTCCCATGTAAGTGTAATTAATTGGGTGCGGCAGCATAAAGTGAAACGCCCCATGAATTCGAATTACCATCCTACCTATCGAATTCTGACCCATGATGAACTTCTTAAGTTTTACCAAAATGCTGATAATTTGAAAGGAGCAGGAATGGTAGTAACAGAATTGGGTGATAAATACATGCTCATCCGTTGGGAACGTTTCAGAGACTGATACTTAGAGATTCGGAAATCTGAATTTTAGCGAAAAACTATACCATTTTTCATTCTGAGAGAGATTTGTAGAACCTTGGCAATACCAAAGCGTGATGCTATGGTACCCATAACCAAACTCTTAGACGATGAAAAAAACATTACTCTTAGTGCTGCTCCTGATTGGCTCAGGTTCGCTTATGGCACAAGGTTTCGCCGATTACAATGGCGGACTGAAGGTGAAGCTAAACGAAGATGGCTCTAAGTATTTCCGACTCTTAACCTGGCATCAGGTGTGGTTACGCTACAATCAAAACAATGAAGGGAGTTTGCGCGCAGGCGCTCCTCAAGATGCGACCACCGATGTGGGTTTGCGTCGTTCACGCTTTCTGATGTTTAGTCAGCTTAATAAGCGTTTCTTAATTGTTACCCATTTCGGAATCAATAACCAAAATGCGGTAAGCGGAGGTTATCTAGGTGTTGATGGCAAGAAGCCACAGCTCTATATGCACGATGCCTGGGTAGACTATACCGTAATCCCTAAATATTTAAACCTCGGGGGTGGCTTGCATTATTGGAATGGCTTAAGCCGAATGACCAATGCCTCTACCTTAAACTTAATGGCTTATGATGCCCCAATTTTGAACTGGGCTACCATTGAAGCTACCGATCAATTTGCACGTAAACTGGGCATATTCGCGAAAGGTAAAATTGGAAAATTGGCCTATCAAGTAGCGGTGAACGATCCTTTCGAAACTAATACCGCTGGTGCCATTGCGGTAGACCGCGCCAATTACAATCCTCAAAACAGTGCTAAAGTATATGAGGGGTATTTCCAATATGAGTTCTTCGATGCTGAAGGAAATCTTTTACCCTACCGGGTAGGTACTTATTTAGGTACCAAAAAGGTATTCAATATCGGAGCGGGATTCATGAGTAATCCTGATGCTATGTGGTATTCCAATACTGCGGGCGATACTGTAACCAGTGGAATGAATCTCTTTTCGGTGGATGCCTTCCTGGATTTACCCTTGAAAAATGGTGGCGCCTTAACCGCTTATGCAGCGGGATACTTCAATGATTTCGGACCTAATAATATGCGTAGCATTGGTATCCTAAACCCTGCGGATGGTTCTACCATTAGTGCAGGTCTACGCGGAAATTCTTTCCCCACTTTAGGAACCGGAACTAGCATCTATACCCAGGTGGGTTATATGCTGCCTAAAAAACGGGATGACCTGATCTGGCAACCCTATGCAGCTCTGATCTACAATGACTTTGAAGGAGTGCAAGATTCTAATGGCGAAAAGGTGTCGGTAAGTGTTTTCGACTTAGGTCTGAACATGTATATGGCCGGTCATCATTCCAAATTAACCCTCAATTACCGCAGTCGCCCGGATTTTACCAATCCTGATGATGTGACCCGTAAATCGGAGATCACCCTGCAAGCAATGATTTATCTATAAGGAGCAAAGATTCTGGACTGATCTAATGGGAAAGCAGGCCAATCTATCACCTGCCTCCCATTCAACTCCAATCGGCTCTGCCAATAAATTTTTAATACCTAATTAGCATGAAAGATCACACCGAAGCGCATAAATACTGGCGCGAAAACCTCAAGCTCCTTGCTATACTTTTAAGCATTTGGTTCCTGGTGTCCTATGGGGCCGGAATCATCTTCGTCGATTTCCTTAATCAGTTCCACATTGGCGGATTCCCGCTAGGGTTCTGGTTTGCACAACAGGGATCCATTGTCACTTTCGTGATTTTGATCTTCGTCTACGTTCGGAAAATGAATAAGCTCGATGCCAAATACGGCTATACCGAGGAATAATCTAAAAGCTTAAGGAAATGGATATTCAAATTATGACCTACATCATCGTAGGGATCACTTTTGCCTTATATATCGGTATTGCGATTTGGAGTCGCGCCGGTTCAACCAAAGAATTTTATGTTGCCGGTGGTGGAGTTTCCCCTCTGGCTAACGGTTTGGCCACTGCAGCCGACTGGATGAGTGCGGCCTCTTTTATTTCCATGGCCGGTATTATCTCTACCCAGGGCTATGATGGCTCGGTTTACCTGATGGGATGGACCGGTGGATATGTGCTTCTGGCCTTGCTGCTAGCGCCCTATCTCCGGAAATTTGGAAAGTTTACTGTGCCCGATTTCATTGGCGACCGTTATTACAGTAATACTGCTCGTACCGTAGCTATTGTGGCGGCGCTCTTCGTGTCCTTTACCTATGTAGCCGGACAGATGCGTGGAGTAGGGGTGGTATTCTCTCGCTTCCTCGAAGTGGACGTAACTACCGGTGTAATTATCGGTATGGTAATCGTACTGATCTATGCCGTACTAGGTGGTATGAAAGGGATTACCTATACTCAGGTGGCTCAGTACTGTGTATTGATTTTCGCCTTTATGGTGCCCGCCTTTTTTATCTCTTGGATGTTAACTGATAACTTCATTCCTCAAATTGGAATGGGGGGTAAACTCGCCGATGATACCTATCTATTGGATAAGCTCAATCAGCTCAATCAGGAACTGGGATTTGCCTCCTATACCGATGGCTCTAAAAGTAAGGTAGATGTGTTCTTTATTACCGCGGCCTTAATGCTAGGAACCGCTGGATTACCTCACGTAATTGTACGTTTCTTTACTGTGCCTAAGGTACGTGATGCTCGTAAATCGGCTGGTTATGCCTTGTTATTCATTGCCATCCTTTACACTACTGCTCCTGCTATTTCAGTATTTGCTCGTACCAATTTGATTCAAACCGTTGAAGGTAAATCCTACTCTGAGTTGCCACAGTGGGTTTCCAATTGGGAGCAAACGCACTTATTGGCCTGGACCGATAAAAACGGGGATGGAAAAGTTCAATACCGTCCTGGTCCCGCTGTAACTGGCAAGGCTCCTAAGTTTTCCAATGAAGTAGGCGAGCAAGGAAACCTTATTGTGAGCAATCCCGATAACAGCAATGAAAATGAGCTGTTTGTAGATCGTGATATCATTGTATTGGCCAATCCCGAAATCGCCAACCTACCCGTTTGGGTAATTGCCTTGGTGGCGGCCGGTGGTTTAGCCGCGGCTCTTTCTACCGCTGCTGGTTTATTATTGGTAATCTCTACTTCTATTTCTCACGATTTATTGAAGAAGCAATGGATGCCCGATATCTCTGAGCGTGGTGAATTACTTTCCGCTCGCTTCTCAGCCTTCATCGCAGTTTGTGTGGCCGGGTATTTTGGTATCAATCCTCCCGATTATGTAGCGGCAGTAGTGGCCCTTGCCTTCGGATTGGCAGCGGCTTCTTTCTTCCCAGCTATCATCTTGGGTATTTTTATGAAGAAGATGAACAAAGAAGGTGCTGTGGCTGGAATGATCGCCGGCTTAGGATTAATGATATTTTATATTCTTAAATTTAAGTTCGGAGTATTCGACGGTGGCATGTCGGCAACCGCAGGCTTGAAAGAAAGCTGGTGGTTCGGTATTAGTCCTGAAGGATTTGGAACTATTGCCATGTTGTTTAACCTGGCGGTGAGTTTAATCGTGATGCGCTTTACCCCCGAAACCCCAGAAGATGTTCAGGAATTGGTGGAAGATATTCGTATCCCATCTGGAGCAGGAGATGCCCAAGCACACTAATTAAAAAAGCTAACCAAACCTAAGCTTAAGAAGATTGCCCGGCTGTACCCCTCTTTTATTGGCCGGGCGATCCTTCTTTATGATAATTTTCAGCCGCACAGTTTTTGGAATTTGCAATATTTGAAAGATGGAGAAGCTTTTAACTAAAAATGCCCTGATTGTAGTCTTGAGCCTTACCGTGATTTCTCCGCTCTTTTGGTCCTTCTTCGAAGGATCACTTTCGTTTATTATTTACCTCTTTAGCCTCTTTGTAATCTGGGTTTACTTCTTATATCGAACCGCTAAAAAGATTGAAAACCCCTGATGACCCTGCTACTCATTGTCATAGCAACCGCTTATCTGGGCTTCATCTTTGGTGCCGCCTGGTATTTTGAAAAGCGACTCAGTAATGTAGGCTTCCGCCGATGGATGCCCTATATCTACGCTTTGGCATTGGCCGTATATTGTACCGCCTGGACCTTTTACGGTAGCATTGGGCGGGCCGCCGAATCGGGATTCGATTTCCTCTTAATATACATCGGGCCAACCCTCGTGATGTTCCTTTGGTACCCTATTGCCCGTAAACTCTATTACTTGAAAGTGAATCAAGGGATTGGCTCTTTGGCGGATTTGCTTTCATCTCGCTATGGTAAAGATGCTGCCATGGGCAAATTGGTAGCGGCCCTGTCACTCATCGGAGTCTTACCCTATATTTCTTTGCAAATCAAGGCCATCAGCGAAAGCTTTACTACCCTAAGTGGCAGTGCCTCTTCTCTGAATACGGGCTTTAGCTTGAGTGATCCGGCCCTCTATGTAAGCCTGATCATGTTTGCTTTTACGATATTCTTCGGAACCCGTTATGTTCAGAATAACCGACCCAAAGCCGGGCTTATTGGTACCATTGCCTTTGAAAGTCTGTTTAAGCTTTTAGCCTTTTTGGTAGTTGGTCTGATAGGCCTCAATAGTTTTTTACGAGACGATCGTTTCTATTCCGCCCTGGATCGATTTAGGCATCAATCTTTCGAGCTGCCCACCGCTGATTGGGCTTCTATTTTGTTGATTTCCGGTCTCTCATTTATGTTGCTCCCACGCCAGTTTCAAATGGGAGTGGTAGAAAATACCAGCGAAAAAAATATTCCAAAGGCCCTCTGGTTGGTGCCTTTGTACATGCTAGTCCTCAACTTATTGGTTTTGCCTTTTGCTTTGATGGGCCCCGAATTAGCCCCGGGAACTAAAGCCGATTTTTACCTCTTGAGCTTAAGTCTTCAAAGTGGGGGTCCGGCCACTGCAGCCCTGGCTTTTTTAGGTGGTCTTTCGGCCGCCACTTCCATGATCATAGTTTCTACTCTGGCCCTGGGTAATATGTTTAGCACCCATGTACTGGTGCCTCAAATTGTTTGGAACAAAGACAAGCCTCTGGATCGTCGCATTATTGGTTTAAGGCGATGGGCCATTTTCGGGATCCTCATTTTAGCCTATTTCTATTATCACTATATCGCGGTTAAAGAATCGCTGGTAAGTATTGGTATGGTGTCCTTCGTGGCCATTAGTCAGTTTGCACCCGCCTTTTTTGGGGCCTTGTTTTGGAAACAAGCACATCGCAAAGCGGCCTTCGCCGGAATTGCCACCGGTTTTGGTATTTGGTTCTACTTCTTGGTACTGCCCGAAATATTGAATCTGGTGAGTGGCGATCCTCAACTTTTAGACTGGGCCTCTCCACAGCTAATTGCCAATTCTATGGGGGTGAGTGTGCTTAGTGCGGCCACCATCTTTAGCCTTTTAGTTAATGCTAGCATTTTTATCGGCTGGTCC
>DLRW01000048.1:0-17439 GCA_002501205.1 Flavobacteriales bacterium UBA7878 | reverse complement strand
TTTTATCGGCTGGTCCTTGAATTTGGAAGCCACTCAAGAAGAGGAAAATCAGGCTACTTTATTTGTGAAAGCCAGTAGTTTATTGAGCGGAAATGAGGCTCCAGAAATTTATCGTGGATCAGCACCTTTCCCGGATATTAAAAGTCTGCTCAACAATTTCTTGGGGAATGAACGTACCGAAAAGGTACTTGATCGTTATGCCCGCCTCAATAATATTGATTGGAGTGTTTCGCCCACCGCCGATAGCCGGGTGATTAGTTATGCCGAGCGCTTGCTTTCTGAGGCTATTGGTCCCGCCAGCGCTAAGATTATGATCTCCTCGGTAGTGCAGCGAGAGGAATTAAGTCGCTCCGAGGTATTAGGGATTTTAGAAGAAAGTCAGAAGGTACTGCGCCTAAACCGCGAATTGAGCACTCGAAGCGAGGAACTGCGCAAGGCTACAGAGGATTTACGACAAGCCAATTATAAGCTTCAGGAATTAACCGAATTGAAAGATGAATTCTTGTATACGGTTACCCACGAGTTGCGTACACCCCTAACTGCTATTCGCACTCAATCAGAATTGGTGCACGATGATCCGGAAATGCCCGAAGAAGATCGTCAGCGTTTTATTGGTAATATGGTGCAAGACTGTGAGCGATTAACCCGTTTAATCAGCAATGTGCTGGATTTAGAAAAATTTGAAAGCGGCAGTCAGAAGCTTTCCTTGAACCGCGTGGATCTGGGGCAGTTAATAGAAGATACGGTTACGCAGTTTCAGGCATTGGCGGCCAAAAAAGGACATAGTCTTCGCTGTGAAATATCGGCACCCCTTACCGCCACCTATGCGGATGAAGATCGGATTGCTCAGGTTTTACATAATTTAATTGGCAATGCTCTTAAACATGCTCGTCATGATAATGGTGCGGTATGGATTACGGCATATCGATTGGATCAGGACTTAAAGGTGAACATCCATGATAATGGCAATGGAATTCCTTTAAGCGACCGGGAACTGGTATTTGATAAATTTTATCAGGTACGAAATCAAACTCGTAGAAAGCCCAGTGGCAGCGGATTGGGCTTAGCAATTAGCAAGAATATTATTCAGATGCATAAGGGGAAAATATGGATAGAAGATAACCCTGGAGGAGGCGCAAAGATTAGCTTTACCCTGCCATTGTATCTGCAAGAGGCGCAAATGAAGAATTCGAAACCCCACATTGATGCGTAGCAAAATTTTAATAGTTGATGATGAGATCAATATCCTGATGTCGCTGGAATACCTTTTTAAACGTAAAGGTTATGAGGTGTACATCGCCCGAAACGGCAACGAAGCCAAGAATTTGGCCGATCGTTATGAGCCGGATTTGGTGCTATTGGATATTATGATGCCGGATGTTGATGGATATGAAGTATGCGACTATCTGAAATCGAAATCTACTCCACCCAAAGTGGTCTTCCTTTCCGCTAAAAGCAAGAAAGACGATGTGCAAAAAGGCTATGGGCATGGCGCCGATCTCTATCTTCTAAAACCCTTCTCAAACAAAGATTTATTACAACATATAGAAGAGCTAATCTAAAACCATGTCTTACCACACCGAATATCAAAACAGCTTGCAGGATCCGGAAGGATTTTGGGCCCGGCAAGCACAAAAACTAGACTGGTATCGCCCAGCCGATAAGGTGCTGTCCACTGACGAGGATGGACTGTACCGCTGGTTTAAAGGAGCGATGACCAATACCGCTTACCTGGCCCTGGATTACCATGTAGAAAACGGTCGAGCTGATCAGGTGGCGATGTATTACGATTCACCGGTAACTCAAACTAAAGCTCAGTTTAGCTATCGACAGATGCGCGATCGCGTAGCGAAAATTGCTGGTGGACTTAAGAAACTGGGGGTTGGCAAAGGAGATACCGTGATTATCTACATGCCCATGATTCCCGAAGCGGTAATGTCGATGCTGGCCTGCGCGCGCTTAGGAGCGGTACATTCGGTAGTGTTTGGCGGCTTTGCGCCGCACGAATTGGCGATTCGCATTGATGACGCCCGACCTAAAGTTTTAATTACCGCTTCATCCGGTATTGAAGTAGATCGCATTATTCCCTATAAGCCTATGGTGGACAAAGCCATGGAGCTGGCGGAGTATATACCTGAGAAGGTGGTGATCTTTCAGCGTAAGCTTGGCGCACTCGTGCCCAGTAAAGATTATGATATCGACTTTGAAGAAATGGAAAGGCAGGCGGAGTATGTAGGATGTACTCCGGTTTATGCCACTGATCCACTCTATATACTTTATACCAGTGGAACCACCGGGAAACCCAAAGGTGTAGTGCGTGATCATGGTGGCAATGCTGTTGCGCTGCGTTATAGCATCGAAAATGTTTATGGTATCAAACCAGGTGATGTCTATTGGGCTGCTTCCGATATTGGTTGGGTGGTTGGGCATTCCTATATAGTTTACGCACCTTTATTAACCGGAGCCACCACCGTTTTATTCGAAGGTAAACCTATTCGCACTCCTGATGCCTCGACTTTCTGGCGGGTAATTTCAGAGTATCAAGTGAAGGTGATGTTTACGGCACCTACCGCTATTCGAGCTATTCGCATGGAAGACCCTAAAGGGCAGTTTATCAAGCAATATGATTTGTCTTCTTTAAAGTATCAGTTTCTAGCCGGTGAACGCTGCGATGTAGATACCCTTACCTGGTTACAAAAACAATTGGGTATTCCGGTAATCGACCATTGGTGGCAAACCGAGAGTGGTTGGCCGATGATTTCGAATTGCGCGGGAATAGAATTGCTGGAAGTCAAACCAGGCTCTGTAAGTAAACCAGTAGCCGGATACGATCTCAGAATCCTCACCGAAGCGGGGGAAGAGTCTCCGGCCGGAGAAGAAGGCTATGTGGCGGTGAAATTGCCCTTGCCTCCAGGATGCTTGCCTACGCTTTGGAATAATGTAGAAGGTTTTAAATCTTCCTATTTAGAGCGCTTCCCCGGCTATTATTTTAGTGGAGATGGAGGCTTTAAGGATGCCGAAGGATTTACTTACATCACCGGAAGGGTAGATGATATTATCAATGTGGCCGGACACCGATTGTCGACTGTTGAGATGGAAGAAGTGGTGGCTGCCCATCCTGATGTGGCAGAATGTGCTGTTATTGGTGCTGATGATAGCTTGAAAGGGCAAATTCCCTTAGCCCTGGTGGTATGTCATCAAACAGGAAGACCCTTTATTGAAGTAGCGGAAGAAATTGTAGCTTCAGTTCGTTCTGAGATCGGAGCGGTGGCTGCTTTGAAAAAAGTATATCAGGTACCACGCTTGCCTAAAACCCGCTCTGGAAAAATTTTACGAAAATTACTCCGTGCCATTGTAAATGCTGAGGAGCTAAAAATACCATCAACCATTGATGATCCTGCCATTGTGGAGGAGATCAATGATATTGTTCATCCAAGTGTTAAACAAATAACCAGCTAAGAATGGAAGCAAAATTCCGAATTAATTCATTCGAAGAATACGAAGAGCAATACAAGCTCAGTACAGAAAGACCTGAAGATTTTTGGGGGCAGATCGCCTCTAACTACCAGTGGCAAAAGCCCTGGGATAAAACCCTGGAATGGGAATTCGATAGCCCCGATGTAAAGTGGTTCCTTAATGCCAAACTCAACATTACCGAGAACTGTTTAGACCGTCACTTGGAAAAGCGCGGCAATAAACTAGCCTTGATTTGGGAACCTAATGATCCCAAAGAACGCTTTGTGCGGATGACCTATCGCGAATTGCATGAGGAGGTTTGCCGTACGGCCAATGTGCTGAAGAAGCACGGGCTTGGCAAAGGGGATCGTGTGGCGATTTATATGCCTATGATTCCCGAATTAACAATTGCCGTTTTAGCCTGTGCCCGCATTGGAGCGGTGCATTCCGTGGTGTTCGCAGGTTTCTCAGCTCATGCTCTGGCCGATCGTATTAATGACTCATCTTGTAAAATGGTAATTACCGCCGATGGTATTTACCGTGGCGCCAAAGAGATTCCTTGTAAAGGGGTGGTAGATGAAGCTTTAAAAAGCTGCACCAGCGTGGAAACGGTTTTGGTAACTGAGCGTACCCGCTGGAATGTGCAGATGAAGGAAGGTCGTGATTATTGGATGCATGAGGAATTATTAGATGTAGATCGTTTTTGCCCCGCTGAGCCCATGGATAGCGAGGATATGCTCTTTATCCTTTATACTTCTGGATCTACCGGTAAACCCAAAGGAGTAGTGCATACATGCGGTGGATACATGGTGTATGCCGGTTATAGTTTTGCGAATGTATTCCAATACGATGAGAGTGATGTGTACTGGTGTACCGCCGATATTGGTTGGATTACCGGTCACTCTTATATCGTTTACGGTCCTCTCCTAAATGGTGCTACCACTTTGATGTTCGAAGGGGTGCCCACCTATCCTGATGCCGGTCGTTTCTGGCAGGTATGTGATAAGCACGGGGTTAATCAATTCTATACTGCTCCCACCGCTATTCGGGCTTTAATGGCCAAGGGTGAGGATCACGTATTGAGCTATGGTCTTTATTCCTTGAAGGTTTTAGGAACCGTGGGTGAACCCATTAATGAGGAGGCTTGGG
Organism: Flavobacteriales bacterium UBA7878; assembly: GCA_002501205.1. GTDB lineage: Bacteria > Bacteroidota > Bacteroidia > Flavobacteriales > Schleiferiaceae > Croceimicrobium. The sequence goes on along the minus strand of DLRW01000048.1, from coordinate 12,834 downwards.
AATGGTACCATATCCACGTTGGTAAAGAAAAATGCCCCATTGTGGATACTTGGTGGCAAACTGAGACCGGTGGAATTATGATTTCGGGATTAGGTGGACATAGTCCTATGCGACCTTCGCATGCGGGCTATCCTTTACCGGGAATTCAGCCTGTGCTGCTCGATCAAGGAGGAAAGGAAATTGATGGTAATGATCAAGAAGGCTATTTAGCGATGCGCTTCCCTTGGCCATCTATGTTGCGCACCACCTATGGTGATCATGAGCGTTGCAAGAACACTTATTTCTCTCATTATAATGGCTATTACTTTACTGGTGATGGTGCTCGAAGAGATGATAAGGGCATGTATCGGATTATCGGTCGGGTTGATGATGTAATCAATGTATCCGGTCACCGTTTTGGAACGGCCGAAATTGAAAATGCTATTAATTCAAATGACCATATCGTTTCAGAATCTGCAGTAGTGGGTTATCCTCACGATATTAAGGGGCAAGGAATTTATGCCTACGTGATTACCAAAGAACCACCTACCCATCCTGATAAGCTGAGAGCGGAAATCGTGGAAACGGTAGTAGAGGAGATTGGTAAAATCGCTAAGCCCGATAAAATCCAATTCGTAAGTGGATTGCCCAAAACGCGCTCCGGAAAGATTATGCGTCGTATTCTGCGCAAGATTGCAGAAGGAGATACTTCCAATTTAGGAGATACTTCTACCTTATTGGATCCGGATGTAGTGGATGAAATCAAAGAAGGGGCTTTATAGTCTTAAGCCCATTTATTAGTATAAAAGCCATTCTGAATGTTCAGGATGGCTTTTTTTATACTTTTAGCTAATGTGCCCAGCCAACCTCAGGAACTTTCATTCGTATACTAATTAGGTGTCCTTGGATACATAAGAAAACTGAGTTAGGAATTACCTTTGTAACATGAGATGGCTCTATGCTATACTAATCAGTTTGGGTACCCTCGCCAGCAGCCTCTATAATTCGATAGTTTGGATGCAGTTTGAGGTACAGCAAGACTATTATGCCACTCAACTCTGTGTGAAAAAGGAAATCAAGGATAATGATTGTCAGGGTCACTGTCAGTTGAAAGCCTTGCTACAAGCAGATGATGAGCCGGATAAGCCTGCCTTACCTGAGTACAAAGAAGAACATTCTCTATTCTTGACAGACTTCGAGTCTAATCAAACTCCAATTGAAATTCATAAGCTCACTTTAGACTATCCTTTAAGCAATCAAGCACTGCTTTCCAGCGGTGCATTGAAAATGATCTGGCGTCCTCCGATTGTATAGGTTCCCTTCATAGAATCCCTATATAATTAACTCTAAATCAGATCAAATAATGAAACTTAAATATTTCGTAGCTGCCTTAGCGCTTGCTACTTTCATGACCTCTTGTGAGGACGATACCCCCAGTCAGAATCCCAGTACTACAACTTCTGAAGTTCCCGTAATTCTGCATTATGACTTTAAATACGGAACTACAGACTTTGCCTTAAACCAGGAGTTTACCAGCGATAGCGGTTATACCATTCGCTATACTCTGGCCACTTTCTATTTAGCAAAGCCAGTTATTATGGATGATGCGGGAAATTCTACTGCCTTAGATCCCGAATATTACATCATTCGTCCGGATGTGATGATGAGCAATATGGGAACCATCGAAGCAGGTCATGCCCATATGTTCAATCTAAGCATCGGAGTAGATGCCGAAACCAATACCGAAACCGGAGGCAATGGTATGCAACCCACTGATTTCAGTGATGTGAACCATCCTTTGGCTCCTCAGCCGGAAGGCATGTACTGGTCTTGGGCTTCAGGTTATATCTTCGTGAAGATTGAAGGTGAAATCGACTATGAAGGTGATGGTACCTATGACCAAAGCTTCAAGTATCACTTGGGTACCGATCCTTTCCGTAAAGATCGCAGTACCATGCTTCATACTTCGGTAGAAAAAGGAGATACCTTGGATATCACCATGACCGTAGATTATCAGCAGTTCCTGCACGGAATCGATTTGCATTCTGAAATTCTCACTATGTCTATGGGCGATGCCCGTCCTTTGGCAGAGAAAATGATGAATCAGTTCGATGCCGCTACCAGCTTTGAATTGGGTAGCGATCATGGACACAAAAAGTAAAATAGAACTTGGAGCATTCCCCATCGCGAAGATTATGGTCGCGATGGGAATGCTTTTTTTCTTGGCTCAGGCTTGTCAGCCCGATACCGAATTGAATATTCAATCGGAGCCCAGCCCGGTACTGATTAGCATCAATCATTTCCCTGAAATGCCCCTCGAAGAAGGGAAGGAGTTAACTGAAGAGGCTATTGCCGCTGGAAAGGCCTTGTTTTTCGACCCGATCTTGAGTCGGAATCGGGACTTGCCTTGCAGCTCCTGCCATTTAACGCAGCTGGCATTTTCGGATGGTAGAGCGGTGGCGATAGGAACAGAGGGAAGGCTACATAATCGTAATTCGCCCACCTTATTTAATGTGGCCTGGCAGCCCTATCTATTTATGGATGGAGGAAATCCTACTTTAGAAAGTCAGGTGATTGGCCCTATTGAAGAGCATCGGGAAATGGATTTACCCTATTCAGAGGCCATAGCTCGGGTGGCAGCGGTTGACTATTATCAGGAACTGTTTCAAAGGGCTTTTAAGGAGGATGTGAATCCGAAAACCCTGGCATTGGCTCTGGCCACATATGAAAGAGCTTTGGTCTCCTTTAATTCAGCTTTCGATCGCTATGAATACGCTGGAGACGCATCGGCCCTGAGTCCAGGTCAGAAAAGAGGCTTAGCGCTTTTTAAGAGCGCGGAGCTCAATTGTGTGGCCTGTCATGTATTACCACTGACTACTGATTTTAGCTTTCAGAATAATGGCCTTTATGAGGTTTATGAGGATCCCGGTCGGGCCCGAGTAACCAATAATATTCCCGAGCATGAAGGGCAGTTTAAAGTGGCGACTTTGCGCAATATCGCTTTAACCGGCCCCTATATGCATGATGGTAGTTTAGGAAGCCTGGAGGAAGTGGTAGATCACTATGCTTCAGGCGGAAGTAATCATCGCTTAAAGAGTTCCCTAATTACAGGTTTTAGTATCAGTGCTCAGGAAAAGGCGGATTTGATTTCCTTCTTGGAGGCATTGACCGATACCACTAGCTACAAAGCTTATATGCCTTAAGAATCGAGGCGGTCCTTAACGTAAGTGATTTCGGTTTTACCGTGAGCGGCCGGTTTGCCTTGATCATCGAGGTTTACGAAAACCAGTTTGTCGATCTTGAGGATGGGCTCGTGAGTTAATTTATTGCGAACCTCACAGCGCATGGTAATAGAGGTTTTTCCGAAGTGAGTGGCTTCAATCCCCAGCTCTACGATATCCCCTTGCTTGGGAGCCGAGATAAAATTGATCTCAGAGATATACTTGGTTACTACATGCTTGTTCTCCAATTGAACGATGGCGTAGATTACCGCTTCTTCATCGATCCAGGAAAGTAGGCGACCACCAAAAAGGCTTAAGTTAGGGTTGAGGTCTTCGGGTTTTACCCATTTGCGGGTATGGAAATTCATAATCGTGAAATTTTAGGGAGCTAGGTATTTAACCCAACTCCCTTTACTATTGTTTTATTTCAAGAAGGCGCTGTACATCCAAACGCTTTTTTCTTGTTCGCGGATGTAGTCGCTCATTAGGGCATTGGTACCCTCATCATTCATTTCACCGGAAAGGTCGAGGATTTCGCGCTCCAGTTCCAATAATGTTTTGTAGCCGGAAAGTACTGCTTCTACTGCTGGACGAGCTTCGCTGATATTAGCGGCTTCGGCAATTTTGGCTTCTTTCAGGTAGTCGGTGAAGGTGTGCAGTGGCGTATAACCCAAGGTGAGGATACGTTCGGCAATTTCATCTACCTTTTGGAAGGAGTCCATATAGAGCTCTTCGAACTTAACATGCAATTCAAAGAATTTTTCGCCTTTAATATTCCAATGCAGGGCACGGCTATTGGCGTAGAAAAGCTGGTAATTGGCAAGGAGGATATTCAGTTTATCGGCCAGTTTGCTGGCTTCATTGATAGGTAAACCGATTTGATTATTGCTCATGACTATGGTTTTTAAATTCTGTTCAAAAATAGCTATTATTTATCGCTATTGTGAAGTTGATAAGTATAGTCGATAACTATATGGTGGTTTGCAATGGGAGTAATTGGTTTGAAATGTTTTAGGGGTAATTAATTGAGGCTGTATAAATCCTGCGGCCTGCTTGTCTTCTTTATTTAGCTTTTCTTTCGCCAAATAATAGATTCCACTTTACACATCTCCAGTTGCTCCTCAGTCAGTTCTAGATCTTTGAGATTTTCTAGCATCTCTTCTGTGAAGACAAAATCCCCCAACAGTTCATAGTAAATGTTTGAATCTGTGGTATACAGGTATGTGTGTTGGTGATAGTTTGTGGAATTCTTAAAGTCGGCTTTGCGTTTTGAAGTACCTGTCTATAAGTATCACCAACTCGCACTCCATATTGATCAATAGCCAATGGATTGACTAATTTAATTTCGTCAAGTTCAAATTCATTTTCAGAATTAAAATTTAAATAAGCAACTGGGTTTTCTTTGTCCTTTGAGATAAGGATATATCGGAAATCGGGTCCATCTTGTTGACCTAGCTTATTTTCAACCTGAAAGGGGGTGAAGTGATTTTTTAAAACTCTTAATGTGTTTCCCTTAGGGAATGGAATGGAAAAGGTATCTAGCCTATTTTCCGAAAGCACGATTTCTTTATAGTCATCCTTTGGGTCTTTATTGCCTGATGCAGTATTTATTTTTTCTGTTGAAGAAGGGCTTATCTCCTTTTTTGCCTTGCTGTTCGAGGAACAACCTAGTAATCCGATTAAAAGGATATAATATGAAAATCGTCTCATTAAGTATCTAATAAAGATTACTAACTCAATGTTTATTTAAGCTTATTAGCTCTCAATTTCGAGATTTAAAAGCAGAGAACCTTAAAATTAGGATTAAAAAAAGCCATCAACCCGAAGACTGATGGCTTTTAATTATTTGCTATTAATGCTTAGCGTACGCCGTGCATCAATTTGTTTAGAGGTTTACTGAGGAAGGCGATTACCACCGCAATTCCCAGCAAAACAAAGCCAATATTTGAGAATACCCCAATATAAGTGTCAAATCCGGCAGCTATGTCTAGCTCACCGCCGCCACCTTCTTCCACTCCGGTTAAAGCCGCAATTTTACCGGCTACGAAGTTGGCAATGGCATAACTCAAGAACCAGCCACCCATCGCTGCACCGGCAATTTCCTTAGGCGCTAGCTTGGTTACCATACTTAAACCGATAGGCGATAAGAAAAGCTCTCCGGTGGTATGCAAGAGGTATAAGAGTAATAAAGTGATTAATGGAACCTGATAGTCAACTGCAAATTGGCTGAAGAACAAGGTTACCAAGAAGCCTAATCCCAGCTGTAATATACCATAAGAGAACTTCATCGGGATGCTGGGGTTCTTCCCGATCTTAGTAAGCTTAACCCACATTACCGAGAAGATCGATCCGAAGATGATGATAAAGGCAGGGTTAAAGAACTGCGTCATGGAAGCGGGCATTACCCATCCAAAAATCTCACGATCTACATTTCGATCCGCAAATAAGGTAAGGGAGGTTCCGGCCTGCTCAAAGCTGGCCCAGAAGGCGATATTAATAATGATAAAGATGACCAGGGCAATCATTCGATCACGCCAAATAGGCCCCTTGTCAATACCCGCCTTAATCAAGCTGTAGGCTACCGCAATAAAGACACCCAGTAGAAGGAAGTCCATAATTTGGTTTTGCCAGATTAATAAATAACAAGCAGGAATGGTTAATAAAGAACCTACAATAATTACAGTTAACCAGCTAATTCCGGCAAATGCCTTTTCACGAGCGGCAGGACGAATATCCAGGCCATCAGCGGCAGCATAACGATGACGACCGAACCAGAAGATTACCAAAGCCGACAACATGCCAATACCGGCCATAAAGAAGCCGTATTTAAAGCCGTAGGTTTCTCCAATATAAGCCACCAAGGTAGTGGCTAGAAGAGAGCCCACATTAATACCGATATAGAAAATGGTGAAACCTGAATCTCGGCGAGGATCGTTGTCTTCATAAAGCTTTCCTACAATAGTGGATATATTCGCTTTGAAGTAGCCATTACCAACAATAATGGCGCCCATTCCCAGCAATAGCCAGGTTTCATCGCCACCCAGAATCATAAACTCACCGATAGCCATTAAGACCGATCCTAACAAAATCGCTAACCGATAACCCAAATAACGGTCGGCCAATCGGCCTCCTAAAACCGCAGCGGCGTATACCAGTCCTGTGTAGGCTCCGTAGATCAGAGAAGCTTCTGCATCTCCTTTCATTAATGATTTTACCAGATATAAGGTAAGCAGTACGCGCATTCCGTAATAACAGAAGCGTTCCCACATTTCGGAGAAAAACAGAATGTATAATCCGTTAGGGTGACCCTGTTTCGTTAGATCGGTGTTTGACATTTTTAGGAATTTAATTTGACCGTCGAATTAACAAAAATTAATCCAAAGGTGATTGGCTTTTTAAAGGTTCTCCTCAATGAACTCAGTCATCTTGGTGTACAGGTGATTGCGGGTATTGCCCCCGTAGATCCCATGATTTTTATCCGGATAAATAAATAGGTCGAATTGCTTATTCGCTTTTACCAAAGCACTAATCATGCGCATGGTGTTTTGCACATGCACATTATCATCGGCACTACCGTGCACCAGGAAGTAAGCTCCTTCCAATTTATCTACATGATTAATAGGGCTATTATCATCATATCCATCAGGGTTTTCCTGAGGCGTACGCATATAGCGCTCGGTATAAATATTATCGTAAAAACGCCAGTTGGTTACCGGAGCAACCGCGATGGCCATTTTAAATACATCGGCTCCTTTGGTAATGCCTAAGCTGCTCATATAGCCACCATAGCTCCATCCCCAAATACCAATGCGCTCGCCATCTACATAGTTTTGCTCGGCTAACCATTTGGCGGCTGCAATTTGATCTTCAGTCTCCAGCTTTCCTAATTGCTGATAGGTTTGGGTACGGAAATCACGACCGCGAGCTCCAGTACCGCGATTATCAACACTTACCACGATATAACCTTTGGCGGCTAAGGCCTGATACCAAAATCCATTAAAGGCATCGTAGCTGTCTTCCACGGTTTGCGATCCGGGACCACCATATACAAACATTAATACCGGATAGCTTTTAGAAGCATCAAAATCCTGAGGCTTAATCATCCAGGCATTTAATGGGGTGCCTTCCTCATTAGGGATTTGAATAAATTCTTTGGGCGACAAACGGAACATTCCCATGCGCTTTTGCGTGCCCTCATTGTCATTAATTACCCGTACTTCTTTACCGTTCGAACGATGCAAAGTCTCCAAGGTTGGAGTGCTGGCGTTGGAATAGCGGTTAATGTAAAACTGGAAGCCACTGCTGAAAGTCGCGTCGTTCCATCCTTTTTTAGTGCTCAGCTTTTCTTTGCCGGTTCCATCTAATTTTACGCGGTAAACGCTGCGGCGGATGGGCGACTCTTCGGCACTTTGGTAGTATAAATAACCACTGCCAGACTCATAACCGTAAAATTCGGTTACTTCCCATTCCCCTTTGGTAATTTGACGAATCAGTTTACCATCTTCACCGTAGTGGTAAATGTGATTATAGCCGTCTTTTTCACTGGTCCAGATAAAGCTATTGTCGTCCAGGAAACGCAGGTTATCATGAATTTCTAAATAAGCAGGCGCTTTTTCTTCGTAGAGCTTTTCCACTTCCAGGCCCTTCTTTTCTACTTCCACCTCCCATAGGATCAAGTGATCTTGATGACGATTCAAAGTGGTGATCACCAATTCATCGGCTTCGCTGGTCCATTTAATGCGAGGATAGTATTCTACCGCCATGGGAAGTTCCACTTTATGGTCTTTCTGATTTTTAAGATCATATATATGGATGCTCACTTTGGAGTTTACTTCGCCTGCCTTAGGGTATTTAAATACTTCCTGCGAAGGATATAAAGCCTGTCCGTATACATCCATGGAGAAGGTTGGTACTTCAGACTCATCAAATTGGTAATAGGCGATATATTTTCCATCAGGTGACCAGTGGAAACCTTTGTGGAAGCTAAATTCTTCTTCATATACCCAATCCACGGCACCAGCGATTAAGGCATCTTCTTTGCCTTCACCGAAGCTGATTGACTCAGATTTACCATCTAAATCCTGCACATGCATTTTGTTTTGGTAAACATAGGCTACCTTATTTTCGGTAGGTGATAAATCGGCTAATTGTTGTTTGCCTTCGGCGTCTACCTTGCTTAAGCTGCCTTGCTTTAAATCGTAAATGAAATAATAACTCTTGGAGGAGTGGCGGTAGATGGATTCCGATTCGGTGCCCAGCAATACCTTGTCTTCGGTGGCATTAAACTGGTAGCTGTCAAATTGGATGCTTTGACCGGTTTTCTCTTCAATCTCTTTGGAGGAAAGGAGGGTGGCTACTTTTTCACCACTTTCATAGCTGTATTTATCAATACTGCCATCCGCACCATTTAAAACGGTAAAGTGCAAACCGTCGTTCATACTGCGTAAACCGCTGGTACTACGTGCGTAAAAAGTACCACGCCAAACATCCTGAACGGTAACATCGCGATTTTGGGCCAGAAGGCTGCCAGGGGCGATGAGAATTACAAAAACAATAACTAAGTTGCGATAGAACATTGCCTGAATTTTAAGCGCGCCTAAATTAGAATATTTTAGAGAGACCTATGGACTATCGCCGGTTGGATAATGAGGATCTGAAACACTTTGCATCCTTTTTAAAGGAGTCGGAAATTATCACAAATCCCGAAGAGCGTGAGCCTTATGGGCATGATGAAACTGAAGACTATCAATTTAGCCCTGATTTGGTTTTGAAGCCCTCCAGTGCAGAAGCGGTAGCAAATATTCTAAAGCATTGCAATGATCGCTGGATTCCAGTCTATACCAGCGGTGCGCGAACCGGATTAAGTGGTGGGGCTTTGCCTGTGTACGGTGGGGTGGTTCTCTCAACCGAAAAGCTGAATCGCATTATAGAAATCGATGAGCGAAATTTGCAAGCCACCGTTGAACCGGGGGTCATTAATCAGGTTTTTCACGAAGCCTGCAAGGAGAAGGGGCTTTTTTATCCTCCCGATCCCAGTAGCTGGGGTTCTTGCAGCTTGGGCGGGAATTTAGCGCTGAACGCCGGTGGGCCTAAAGCGGTAAAGTATGGAGTGACCAATGCTTATGTTCTGGATTTGGAAGTGGCTTTGGCTGATGGTGCATTAATCCGTACCGGAGCTCGGGTATTAAAGAACAGTACCGGCTATAATCTTACCCAATTAATGGTGGGGAGTGAAGGGACTCTGGGGATCATTACCAAGGCCGTATTTCGATTGATACCCTATCCCCAGCAGGATCGTCTAATGTTGATTCCCTTTCAATCGGCCGAAAAGGCCTGCGAGGCGGTTTCCGCTATTTTTCAAGCTGGTATTACACCCTCGGCCATGGAATTTATGGAACGAGATGCTATAGATTATACCCTGCAATATGTAGACGATGTTAGCTTGCCTATTGGTCCGGAAGTACAAGCCCATTTACTAATTGAGGTGGACGGTAATAATGCCGAAGTGCTCATGCAGGATTGTATGGCTATTGCCGACATTGTTGAAGGTTTTGAGGCAGGGGAAGTCCTCTTTGCTGAAAGTGCGCAAGAAAAGGCAGCCCTTTGGAAGCTACGCCGCAAAGTAGGAGAGGCGGTAAAGTCGCATTCCATTTATAAGGAGGAAGATACGGTAGTGCCTCGGGCAGAATTGGCCAAGCTTTTACGAGCAGTAAAAGAATTAGGAGCGAAGTATGGTTTCCATTCGGTTTGCTACGGTCATGCTGGCGATGGCAATTTGCATGTCAATATCCTCAAGAATGAAATGAGTGATCAAGCCTGGAAGGAAGACTTGCCCAAAGGTATTCGCGAATTATTCCAAAAGGTAAAGGAATTAGGAGGGACGATAAGCGGAGAGCATGGCATTGGATATGTGCAGAAAGACTATATGGATGTAGTATTTAATGAGGCAGAACTGCAAATTCAGCGCTCCATTAAAAAGATTTTCGATCCCCAAGAAATTCTCAACCCCGGGAAACTATTTCCAAATAAATGAGGTGGATAGCTTCTAGAAAAATTTAGACTCATCGAATAAAAGCGACTGAATATCTAGAATTTAGGGACTTAGTGTGTGCAAATTTGTACTTTAGAGACGGAACTTTATGAAAGCTACTTTACCTCTGGATTCGTCACTATTGGAACTGCTGGGCGATCTAAATCGTGAATATTGCGCGATTTTGGATGCTGAGTTCAACTTCCTCTACCTGAATCGCTCCTACCGAAATCTAATGGAGTCGATGGGGTATAATTCTAAGGGCGGCCTTTCCTTGTTAGACTTATTTAATAACGATACCGAAGGGCATAGTCGTATCTGGTTGGATGCATTTAAAAAACTAAATCCAGCTCATCGACAATATCAATTCTCAACCATTGATCATTGGCCAAAGCAAGAAACGCGCATCGACGCCGAAGTGCAAATGGTTATGGAGTCTAAAGAGGTGAAATACTATGCCATTGGTTTTGATGAGCTCAGTGATACCTTTCTGGAGCATCGTTTTAATCAATTGAAGATTGAGTTTTTGGCGAAGGCCATTAAAGTTCAGGATGTAGATGAACTGATGTGGGTCTTGGTAGATGAATTGCTCTCCAAGCTTTATTTACCAGATGCCATGATACTCTTACGAAAGGGTAATGTATTGGTTCCTGTGGCTGCTCATGGTAATCAGCGCATTGGTAAACGTGAAGTAGCGGTGGGTATTAAAGTTCCTTTCTCAGCTGGTATTACCGGATATGTTGCTACTTCTGCCGTTTCGTATATGACGGCCGATAGTCGGACCGACCCTCGTTATATTCAACAGCATTTCGAGGCCGGTTCTGAGGTAGCCGTTCCAATTATGGTTAGGGGGAAGGTGTTTGGAGTGATCGACTGTGAAAGTGACAAACTCAATTACTTCCGACCTATTCACCAGGATTTATTGGAGCGAACCGCTGAGGTGCTGAGCGTTCGGATTGAAGAAATGACCTCCCGGGAGGAGCTTTCACAATTGGAGCAGCGGCATTTGGCGATTATAAACTCCACGCCCAATAGCTTTTTGCTTTTTAATGATAAGTTCGAATTGATGTCATGCAATTCGGCTGCATATCGTGCCTGGCGCAGATTTACCGGAGTTAATATTAAAGAAGGACGCTCCTTTCGCAGTTTAATTCCAAAGGATTTTAGCGATCCATTCAAGCAAATGGCCACTAAGGCTCTAAATGGCAGTCACTCCGAAGAATATTTAAGTTGGAAGCATCGCAATCGTGATTTTCAGTTGAAGATCAATTTTGCACCAGCCAAGGATCGTGAAGGTAAAATCTTTGGCTTAACCATGCTGGTAGAGGATGTGTCAGCTCTCTACAATGCCAACCGAGCCCTGCGGACCCAGAATTCGAATCTCGAAAAGAGCAATAAAGAACTGGATCAATTTGTATACAGTATATCTCATGATTTACGAGCTCCCTTATCCAGCATTATGGGTTTGGTAAACTTGATTGAAAATTCACAGCATTTGCCCGAGACCAAATTGTACGGCAAAATGCTAGTGGACGCAACCGAGAGTATGGATAGTTATATCCGCAATACCCTCGAATATTCACGGAACAAGCGCTTTGTTATTGAGGAAGAGGAAATTGACCTTGAAGACTTGATACGAGAGATGGAACAAAAGTTTCGTTTTATACCGGGATACCGTGAATTAAAGTTCATTAAAGAATTCGAAGTTTCAACGATAAAAAGTGATGCTTACCGTATCGAAATAGTACTTAATAATTTAATTTCTAATGCGATAAAGTATAGGGATGTCTCCAAATCAGAGTCTTGGGTAAAGCTTAAAGTTTCCAGTCGTGAGAATCATTGGGAGATTAGCGTCTCTGATAATGGGCTGGGAATTCCTAAAGCAAAGCAAGCTTATCTTTTTGATATGTTCTTTAAAGTGAAATCAGAACATCCCGGTTCTGGATTAGGACTGTATATTCTAAAAGAAGTAATTGAGAATTTAAATGGAGAAATAATTGTAGACTCTAAAGAGAAAAAAGGTAGTACCTTTACTCTCCTATTACCCAAAAAGCAGTAGTAATGTCGAAAGTTGTCCTCCTCATTGATGACAATCCCATTGACCTTATGATCAATGAAAAGACTTTGGAACGCTATGATTCCGAAATCGAGATCTATAAGGCGAATGGAGGAGAACACGCTTTGGAAATGTTGAAGTCCGGGGCTTGTAAACCCAATTGTATTTTACTGGATATCAAGATGCCAGTAATGAATGGCTTCGACTTTTTGGATGCTCTTATCACCAGCGGGATGGAGGTGAATTTTAATATTCACATGCTTTCTTCCAGTATCGATCCTTCCGATTTACAGCAAGCCGAACAAAGCCCCATCGTAAAGAGCTATATCGAGAAGCCATTATCAGCGCCTAAGCTCGAAAAGATTCAGCTTTAATCTAAGCGCGCAATTTCCTCTTGAATTTGGGCACAAGCCCAGCGAATATCTTCCTCCGAAATATTGAGTGGGGGCGCAATCCTGAAACTATGAGGACAGCTCAAGAACCAAAAGCTTAAAAGCCCTTTTTTCTGCAGGCCCTCAACAAGCTGTTGTACTTCCTCGGCACTTTCA
>DLRW01000028.1 GCA_002501205.1 Flavobacteriales bacterium UBA7878 | reverse complement strand
TCGGAACAAGAAGAACGGGGGAATTTATCCTTAGTTCGATAATATTTATTTAGTGCGAATAAATACTGAAATTGCTCGCCTTTGTGCGGGCTTTTTCTTTTTTAACGAAGCTGTTAAATTGTCTGATCTTTAACAATTTCAAAAGGGTGTTACACTCATTGGGCTTATGATTATCAAATTAGGCCTGATACTTTTAAGGAAAATTAATCCCTATGAAACACCTGAAGATTAGCCTAATTTTATTTTTAACTTTTATAATAAGTCCGCTTTCTGCGTCTCATTATTTAGGAGGAGAAATATATTGGGAATGTACCCCTAATGGTCAGCATATATTTACCTTAACCTTGTATCGAGATTGTACAGGTTCTACTATTTTAACTAACCCAAAAACCATCGTTGGTCCTGTAAATATTGTCTGTACTTATGTGCCCTCATTATCAGGTGATGTGTCTCCCCAATGTCCTAATACGGCACTGGATTTGAACTGTGCAGATGGTGATCCGGGTTCGATAGAAAAGTATGTTTTTCGCAGTGGTCCGGTATCCTTAAATGGTGTACCACCTGCTGCAGGTTGGGAGTTCAGTTGGACTGGTTTTGCTCGGCCGACTTTAGAAAATGCGGGAGGTAATACCGGTTATTATCTACGTTCTAAAATGTTCCCTTATACCGATCCAAATTTAGGTACCTTAAATACCAGTACTTGTTATGATAACAGTCCGGTATTCGCTCAGGATGCCAATGCGGTAACCTGCCCTAACTTCTTATTCGAGTTTAACCACCTTCCTTCTGATAAAGATATTGATAGTCTGGTGTTCGATTGGGCCATGCCCAAGCTTGGTGCAAACCAAAACATAGCCTTTAATAATGGCTATAGCTCTACGGCTCCTTTCCCGGATGGAAGTGAGGATCCTAACAATGGACCTAATACCTTGGATCGTTTTTCAGGGGAGATTACCACCTTAGCCAATAATCCCAGTGAAGGCTGGTATGCCTCTTGTGTAGTAATTCGCGAATATCGTTGTAATCAATTGATTGGAGAGGTTTACCGCGATGTACCTGTTTACTACTTAGATGCAACAGATTGCCCTACCAACCCCAGTACCCCTTCTGCAGAAATTGATACATCAGTTTACCCCAATGTGAGCCGCAGTGGTAATATCTATCGCATTCGTACCTATCCTCAGGATACGGTTCAGTTTAGGGTAGTAGCACGAGATTTAGACCAGTTTGCCAATGGTTCCTTCCAGCAGATTTGTATGAAGGCAGGTGGACTGCAATTGAACAGTGATAACTATGCATCCAACACCGGTTGTAATGGTGCTGCACCCTGTGCAACCTTAACCTCATTTAATAGCTCTGGTAACTATTGTAGCGTTATTCAGAACACCGTTGAGTTTTTCTGGGTGCCCGATTGTGTACACTTGAACTTTGGAGGTTGTGGTACCGCCTCTAATACCTATTATTTTACCGTACGAATGGAGGATGATGGTTGTGCTGCTCCTAAGGTAGGTCTGGCGACGATCATTGTTGATGTAATCGCCGGGGACCCAACACCTCCGGATTTAAGTTGCTCTGACGTGCAAGTCGATGGTTCCATAAAGTTAAGTTGGAAACAACCGGAATTGGATAGTGTACTGGAGTTTAATTACTATCGTATTTACGGTGCATCTTCACCTGGAGGACCATTTACAGTAGTGGATAGTATTCCACATTTTGATACCCTAACGACCATAGTTCCATCTCAAGGAAATAACAGCTATTTCTTTATGGAGATGAGTACCGGTCCCTGTGATTTTATCTCTAAACCCAGTGATATCATCAGTCCGATGGAATTAACCCTTACACCAATTCCCCCGAATAGTCCGGAATATGCTCAATTGAACTGGACCGCACATAATGGGGCTGGTTTAAATCCTTTGCGAGGAAATATCTATCAAATTTGGAAAGAAGCACCTGCGGGTAGCGGCGAATGGATTAAAGTAGATTCCACGACCAGTTTAGACTATATAGATACTGTTAGCGTATGTGATATGCTGGTGAACTATCAAATTAGAGTACCCGATACCGTGGTAGATTGCTATTCGGGCTCTAGCCAGGATACCGGACGCTTCCAGGATTTGACCAATGTGGAGGATGTTGAATTAGCACGCGTGTATGTTAATGAGGATAATAAAGCAGCGGTTGAGTTCGATTCAGACTCCATAAAGGATATTGTAGAGTTCTATCTGCTTTTTAATGATCCTTTAAACGGATGGGTAATCGTGGATACCATTCCGGCTGATGAACCTATGCCTTATGTTTGGGGAGGTTCACAAGCCGATTCGCACTCAGAGCAGTTTAAAATACTTTCAGTAGATAGCTGTGAAAATGCCAGCGATGATCTCGCGGTAAGCACCTTTAATACGGTATATGCACGCAATTATTTAAACAAGTGTGAGGGCTATTCTCGCATTAGTTGGAATGCCTATAAAGAGTTCCCTAATGGGGTACATGAATACCGAGTTTGGGTTCAAATTACCGAGGACG
Organism: Flavobacteriales bacterium UBA7878; assembly: GCA_002501205.1. Classification (GTDB taxonomy): domain Bacteria; phylum Bacteroidota; class Bacteroidia; order Flavobacteriales; family Schleiferiaceae; genus Croceimicrobium. The sequence goes on along the minus strand of DLRW01000028.1, from coordinate 17,058 downwards.
ATGGCACACAGTTGCCACCCACCATTTATTTCACTGCCAGTCCAACGGATACAAGCTTCCAACAAAATGAGTTGAAGAAGGATTATGTCTATTGTTATGTGATTGAAGCTCGAGATACAATTGCAGACCTGAGCTCCACCTCAAATTCAGTTTGTGTGGAAGCAGCGGTGCCTCAACAATCTGAGCAATTGTACATCTCTAAAGTAACCAATGACTTTAGCCGCAATGCCTTGGATGTAAGCGTTTATATTGATGGAGATGCGGATGTTCGCAGTTTCCAGGTACAAAGAGCCCCACAGTTCTATGGACCCTATGAAACTATTGCCACTATGGGAAAACCCAAGGCACCGCCTTATATTCTTTCATTTCAGGATTTTGGTGTAGAGCCTAATGACTTCAACTACTACTATCGCTTAACAGCTATTGACAGTTGTGGTGGCTACGATACCATTAGTAATATCTCCACTAACTTGAAATTAAATGTAAATGCCGCTGAGGATGTAACTAATCGTTTAAGCTGGAATACTTACATCGGTTGGGATGGCTATGTGGAGCGTTATGAAATCTATCGCAGGCCGGGAGATGGCTTTAATTGGAAAAAGGTTGGTGAAAACATTACCGTTGACGGTAGAGAAGACACTACTTGGATTGACTATGAGATTGCCGATTTGGTGGAAGCCAATCCAATTGAAGCAGGAGCCTATTGCTATTATATCAAAGCCATTGAAGGGGGGAACCCTCAAGGAATTGTGGATAATCAAGGTAATCCAATGAGTGTGATTTCAAATCAGGCCTGCGCTCAGCAAAATGCCAAAGTGTATATGGCAACAGCCTTCCGTCCGGGAAGTAGCATTGCCGAAAATCAAACTTATGGTCCCTCTATGCGCCTAAATGATGTGGATAACTATCACTTCTACATTATGAATCGTTGGGGAAAGAAAGTTTTTGAAACCAGTGATCCCGATGATCGATGGGATGGAACCTACGAAGGCAATCAAGTTCCCCAGGGAGTTTATGTGAGCTATTTAAAGTTCCAAACCGTAGGTGATCAGGAAGTTGAGGAACGACAATCCTTTACCCTTATCCGCTAGAAAGGTTAAGGCGATTTCAAGCAGCCTCTCCCGAAAGGGAGGGGCTTTTTAATTTTAAGATAAGCTTAAACAATAAGCTCATATTGCTAGCGCTAGGTCTGCTATTAATTGCTAAATTTGCGCGCAATTTAATTCTAATTGCACCGCTCTATGTCAACTTTCAGTGATAAAATCATGGGTGAAGGTTTAACCTATGATGATGTACTTCTCGTACCGGCCTATTCTCAAGTGTTACCACGCGAAGTTGATCTTTCCAGCAAATTCACGCGTAATATCAGTCTTAAAACGCCCATTGTTTCTGCGGCGATGGACACCGTAACTGAAGCCACTATGGCTATTGCAATTGCGCAAGACGGAGGTATCGGAGTATTGCATAAAAATATGACCATCGAACAACAAGCGGTGGAAGTGCGAAATGTAAAGCGTGCCGAAAGTGGAATGATCCTCGATCCGGTAACCTTGCATGAAAATGCTTTGGTGAGCGATGCCAAGAAAATGATGGCTGATTACCGCATTGGAGGTATTCCTATCGTTAATGATCAAAAGAAGCTAATAGGTATTATTACCAACCGCGATTTGCGTTTCGAAAAGAATGATTTACGTCCCTTGTCGGAAATCATGACCAAAGAAGGTTTGGTAACTACTTTCGAGAATACCAGTCTTGCGGAAGCTGAAGTGATTCTGCAAAAACATAAAATTGAAAAATTACCGGTAGTAGATAAGGATAATCACCTGATTGGTTTGATTACTTACCGTGATATTACCAAGTCTCATATTAAGCCTAATGCCAATAAAGACGACTTTGGTCGTTTGCGAGTAGCCGCAGCAGTAGGTGTTACCCCGGATGTATTGGATCGCGTTACCGCTTTAGTGGAGTCTAATGTGGATGCCATTATTATTGATACCGCTCATGGCCATAGTGCCGGGGTGGTAAAAGCCTTGGAAGCAGTAAAAGCCAAGTTCCCTAAACTGGATGTAGTGGTAGGTAATGTGGCTACAGCCTCAGCGGCCCGCTATTTAGCGGATGCGGGTGCCGATGCAATTAAAGTAGGTATCGGGCCAGGTTCTATCTGTACAACTCGTGTAGTGGCAGGAGTAGGGGTGCCACAGCTTACTGCGGTAATGGAAGCACGTAAAGGTTTGGAAGGTACTGATGTACCTCTTATTGCTGATGGTGGTATTCGCTTCACTGGCGATATTGTAAAAGCCGTTGCTGCAGGTGCTGATACCGTGATGTTAGGTTCACTATTAGCCGGAACAAAAGAGGCTCCGGGTGAAACCATTATCTACGAAGGCCGTCGTTATAAGACCTATCGTGGAATGGGCTCTATTGAAGCCATGCAACAGGGTTCCAAGGATCGTTATTTCCAGGATGTGGAAGACGATATCAAGAAATTAGTACCGGAAGGAATTGTAGGTCGAGTAGCTTATAAGGGTGAAGTTGGCGAAGTGATGTATCAATTTATCGGTGGTTTGCGTGCCGGAATGGGATATTGTGGCGCTGCAGACATTGCTACTTTACAAAAAAATGGCACCTTCGTGCGAATTACGGCTGCCGGCGTACATGAAAGTCATCCACATGATGTGCACATTACCCGCGAATCACCAAACTATAGCCGAAAATAAACTCTGTTTATGATGAAAAACAAGTCCTTAGTAATCCTAAGTCTTGCGCTGCTTTGCGGCGGTCTTAAAGCTCAATCAGAGCTGAACAAAAAAGTCCTGTTTACGGTAGAAAATGATACCGTTACCGCCGAAGAATACATGGCGGTGTACAATAAGAATCGCGACATCGGTCAGGAAATTGATCCTAAATCTCCTTCCGAGTATTTGGATTTATACCTCAATTTTAAATTGAAGGTGCACGAGGCCAAAGAAATGGGGAAGGATACCATGCCTGCCTTTTTACGCGAATTCCGCAATTACCGCGAGCAATTAACCAAGCCTTATTTATCCGATAAGGATGTTACCAAGGAACTGATTCGTGAGGCTTACAGCCGGATGAAGTTCGATGTGCGTGCATCGCATATTATGGTAGCCTTGCCTAAGAACCCTACTCCAGAAGATACTTTGGCTGCTTATAACAAGATTATGAGCTTAAAGAAGAAGATCGAAGAAGGGGAATTGTTTGAAGAGGTGGCCCAAACCAATTCAGATGATACCTACAGCGCTCGTAAGGGTGGTGATTTAGGTTATTTCACTGTTTTTGATATGGTTTATCCATTCGAAAACGCTGCCTACAATACTCGCATTGGAAAAATATCAGATCCGGTACGCAGTCAGTTTGGATACCATATCGTTAAAACAACGGATAAGCGTGATGCCCGTGGTAAAGTTCGTGTGGCGCACTTAATGTTGATTGATAATGATAAGAGCACTTCACAGCAGAAAGAAGATGTGAAGAAAAAGATCGATGAGATCTACGCCAAGCTTCAAGCAGGAGAGGACTTCGTTACCTTGGTAAAACAGTACTCTGAAGATAAAACCTCAGTACCTCAAGATGGTATTCTGGAAGCATTTGGAATCAACAAGATGTATCCTGAATTTGAGGACGCAGCTTTTGCCTTACAAGATAGCGGTGCTTATTCAGCGCCTATCAAAACTCCGGTCGGCTGGCATATCATCATGTTGGTAGATCATATTGGTGTACCTGATTTTGAAGAAGCTGAAGGACAAATCCGCAATAAGGTAGAGCGTGATGCCCGTGCGCAACAGAGCCAGGTATCAGTAATGAAACGCATTAAGCAGGACTATAAGTTCAAAGAATATCCCAAAGCCTTTAATTGGGTATATCAGCAGGTAGATGAGTCTTTTATGGAGCGTGCCTATAAAGTACCTAGCAAGCTGCATCATGCCGATCAAACTGTATTTGAGTTTGCCAATTTCAAATACTCCGTAAAAGAGATCCTTGAACTGGTAAAGGAGCGTCAAGCTCGCTATGGCCGCGGTGGAAACTTGCGTTCTCAGGTTTATAAGCTTATCAAGGATTATCAGGAAGAGGAATTGTTAAACTACGAGAAGAGTCGCCTTTCTGAGAAATATGCCGACTTCAGAATGCTGGAGCGTGAATATTATGAAGGCATTTTGCTTTTTGATTTGACGGAAGAAAAAGTTTGGCGTCGTGCTATGACCGATACGACCGGATTAGAAGCCTTTTTCGCTAACAACCGTGAGAATTACCAGTGGGAAACTCGTTACAATGTTTATCTGATCGATGCCGTCGATAAGAAGACCGCTAAAAAGGCGAGCAAGGCCTTGGATAAAGGAAAGAGTCGCGCCGAGGTAATGAAAGATTTGAATATCGAATCCAAGCTTAACTTGAACATTGATAGTGCCACGGTCGAATTGAAGGAATTAGGCGAATGGGCACCCTTAGTGGAAAAGAAAGCGGAGCCTGGTCGCACGGATATTACTGAAGTGCATGAGCGCTACAAGCAAGCCGTAATTATTTCGGTTGAAGCACCACGTGCTAAAGAACTCAGCGAAGCAAAAGGTCGAGTAATTAGCGATTACCAAAGCTATTTAGAAAAAGCCTGGATTGAAGAATTACGAGCTAAGTATACCGTAAAGGTGAATGAAGACGTTCTTCAGGAAGTCATTTCTGAGCTTGAATAATATTTTTAGAATATCAGTAATTGCAAGCCTCCTGTTCACCGCAGGAGGCTGCGATTTTTTCCAGGGTCTGGAAGAGGAGGAGAATAAAGGGCCGGTGGTGGCTCGCGTTTACGATTCTTACCTCTATCAAACGGATCTGGAAGACATTATTCCCAATGGCCTTTCGGCGGATGACAGTACTAGTTTCGTTCAGAACTACATTAATGTTTGGGCTAAGAACGAGCTAATGATTTATAAGGCTGAGTTTAATCTTACCGAGGAGCAAAAGCAGTTTGAAGAGCAAATCAAGAATTATCGCAATGACTTGTTGAAGTTTGCTTATCAGCAGAAATATGTGGATGACCGCCTGGATACCAGTATTAGCGATGCTCAGGTGAAAGAATATTACGAAGCACACCTCGATAACTTTCAGTTAAAGGAAAACATCTTACAGTTGCGCTATTTAAGCCTGCCTAAGGATGCTCCGGATGTAGATAAGGTATCAGCCCTTTTTAAAAGCAATAAGGAAGAGGATCAAAAAGCATTATTGGATTATGCCCTTTCCTTTGCACGCAGTTTCTCTCTGGAGGATACTAGCTGGATAAGCTTCAATGAATTCCGCCAATTACTGCCCATCCGTACCTATAATCAGCAAGACTTCCTGGCGCAAAATAAATTCGTGGAAATGGAAGCCGAGGGTTTAGTATATTTCGCTGAAATCAAGAATTACAAGATCAAAGACAATCCTTCACCCTTAATCTATGTGGAGGATATTATCCGCAAAACTTTAGTAAACAAACGCCGTTTGGATTTGATTGCAGAGTTGGAGAAGAACTTACTAAGTGACGCATTAAAAAAGAAAGAATTTGAAACCTACCCTTAAATTCTACCTCATTCTGGCAGGCTTAGGCCTCAATTTGGCCCTTTCGGCCCAACCCAAATTAGTGGATGGAGTATTGGCCGTTGTTGGAAAGGAGATTGTACTTAAAAGTGATTTAGATCAGACCGCTGAAGCACAGCTACGCCAGAATCCCGGCCTTAAGGTGAATAACTGCCAGGTCTTCGAAGATCTCTTAATGGAGAAACTACTTCTTCACCAAGCTGCACTCGATTCAGTGGAAGTGGGTGAGGATGAAGTACAAGCGAATATCGATCGTCGTATTGGAGTTTTCATCCAGCAGATTGGTAGCGAAGCCAAATTAGAGCAGTACTATGGAAAGTCAATTTTGGAGATTAAGGAAGAAATGGCGCCTTTAATCCAGAATCAATTGACCGCCCAAAGAATGCTTCAGGAAATTAATGGCGATGTAGAAATCACCCCTTCTGAAGTGCGGGAGTTTTATGAGAGTATTCCCAAAGACAGTTTACCACTGATTAACGCCGAAGTGGAGTATGCAGAAATTTCCATTTTCCCTGAAATCACGGATCAGGCCAAGCAAGAGGCTATCGATAAATTGAAGGAGATTAAAGATCGGATTGAAAATGGCTCTTCCTTTAGTACCATGGCCGTTCTTTATTCTGAGGATCCAGGTAGTTCCCGGAATGGTGGTGAGTACAAGGGCATCAAACGTGGACAATTCGTAAAAGAATTTGAAGCGGTGGCCTTTAACCTAAAACTCAATGAGATTTCAGAGCCATTCCGCACCGAATACGGCTATCACATTGTGCAAATCCAGAAAAAGATTGGTCAAGAATTAGATCTACGTCACATCCTTATTAAACCTAAAATTTCGGGTGAGGACCTGGAAAAAGCTCGCTCGAAGGCAGATAGTATCCGAACCATGATTTTAAATTCTAAAATCAGTTTCGAAGATGCCGCTCAGAAGTTCTCTGGTAGTGAAGAATCACGTTTAAATGGTGGTCGGGTGATGAACCAACAAACCGGAGATAGCCGCTGGGAAACAGGGCAGTTGGATAAAACGGTTTTCTATACGCTTGAAGGAATTGAAGAAGGTACCATTTCACAACCAGTATTATTCCGTACCCGTGATGAGAAGGAGGGCTATAAAATTGTAAAGCTGATAGATCGTAGTGAGGCCCATGTTGCAGATATGGCCACCGACTATCAACGTATCAAGCAGGTAGCTTTGGCTAAGAAGAAGCAAGAAGTCTTGGAGGAATGGGTAAATGAAAAAATTTTGGATACCTACGTTCGGGTAAATAATGATTACTTACAGTGCACTTTTGAGCGCCAGTGGCTAAACAATTCCTCGTATGCAGAACAATAGTGGAGATGTAGAAATGGTTAAGGACTTAGGTGCTAAATACCAAGTCCTAAAGGATGAAATTGGCAAAGTAATTATTGGTCAGGACGAAGTAATTCACCTACTCTTACTTTCTGTTTTCTGTAAAGGGCACTCGCTTTTAGTTGGGGTTCCGGGATTGGCCAAAACCTTATTGGTTAATACCGTAGCTCAATCTTTGGGTCTAAGTTTCCGCAGAATTCAGTTTACCCCGGATTTAATGCCCTCGGACATTGTTGGGGCAGAAATTCTGGATGAAAATCGTCAGTTTAAGTTTGTTAAGGGACCTTTATTCGCCAATATTATTTTGGCGGATGAGATTAACCGTACACCACCTAAAACGCAGTCGGCTTTATTAGAAGCCATGCAGGAGCGTTCGGTTACTGCCGGAGGGCATACCTATAAAATGGCGAATCCCTTTTTCGTATTAGCCACGCAAAACCCAATAGAGCAGGAGGGAACTTATCCCTTACCAGAGGCACAGCTCGACCGCTTTATGTTTAATATCGAAGTAGGATATCCCAGCTTTGAAGAAGAGGTGAGTATTGTAAAGAACACCACTATTGGAGTGGAAGCCGAGGTAAATGAAGTGCTCAGTGTTGAAGAGATATTAAAATATCAACAATTGGTGCGTAAAATTCCGGTGAGTGATCACCTTTATGAATATGCCATCCGATTGGTACAGGCCACGCGTCCGGATACCCCTAATGCTAAGGAGGTTACCCGCGAATATCTTTCTTGGGGAGCTGGTCCACGTGCCTCACAAAATTTAATCTTAGCCGCTAAGGCCCATGCCGCTTTACAAGGAAAGTTTAGCCCTGATACCGAAGATGTTATGGCTGTAGCTAAGCCTATTTTACGTCATCGTATCGTTAAAAACTACCGTGCAGAGGCCGAAGGCATCAGTATTGAAAAGATCATTGAAGGCTTAGTCTGAAAGGGCTCGGTATACTTGGGATAATTAGTAGCTTTGCACCCCAGTAGACAACGCAGGTCACCTATACTATGCCATCAACAAAATACATCTTTGTAACCGGGGGTGTTACCTCTTCACTGGGTAAGGGTATCATTTCGGCTTCTTTAGCCACTCTATTACAATCCAGAGGATACAGTGTAACGATCCAAAAGCTGGACCCTTACATTAATATTGACCCAGGAACCCTCAATCCATACGAACATGGCGAATGCTATGTAACTAACGACGGAGCCGAAACGGATTTGGATCTGGGGCACTATGAGCGCTTCTTAAACCGTCCTACCTCACAGGCGAATAACGTAACCACTGGTCGCGTTTATCAAACCGTAATTGAAAAAGAACGTCGTGGTGATTACCTCGGAAAAACCGTTCAGGTAATTCCACATATTACCGATGAGATTAAACGTCGTATCCAATTATTGGGAAATACCGGCGAATTCGAAATTGTAATTACCGAAATCGGAGGTACGGTAGGGGATATTGAGGCCTTGCCATATATCGAAGCCGTTCGTCAATTACGTTGGGAATTAGGCGATGATAGCTTGGTGGTGCATTTAACCTTAGTGCCTTATTTGGCGGCCACAGGTGAAATGAAAACCAAGCCTACCCAGCACTCTGTTCAAAAATTACAGGAATCAGGAATTCAGCCCGATGTTTTGGTATGTCGTACTGAACATGATCTGGGAGAAGATATTCGTAAAAAACTGGCGCTCTTCTGCAATGTGAAGAAGGAAGCAGTGGTGCAAAGTATTGATGCCGAAACCATTTATGCAGTGCCCATTTTAATGCGTAACCAGCATTTGGATGAAGTGGTATTAAACCGCTTGAACCTTCCTATTGACGACAATTTGGATTTGGTAAATTGGAAGGACTTCCTTTACAAATTGCGCTTCCCTAAAAACGAAGTGGAAATTGGCTTAATCGGAAAATACGTAGAGCTTAAAGACTCTTATAAATCCATCGCGGAAGCCTTTATTCACGCTGGAGCTACCAATGAAACCAAAGTGAAAATCCGTTGGATACACTCCGAAAATCTGTCCAAAGACAGCATGGAGAAAACCCTGGGCGGATTGGATGGTATTTTAGTTGCCCCAGGATTTGGTGAACGCGGTTTCGAAGGAAAACTGGATGCGATCCGTTATGCTCGTGAAAGTAAGGTTCCCTTCTTGGGTATCTGCCTTGGTATGCAAGCCGCAGTAATTGAGTTTGCCCGCAATGTATTAGGCTTTGAAGGGGCTAACAGTACCGAAATGGATGCCGATACCGCCTATCCGGTAATCGACTTAATGGAAGATCAGAAAGGTCTTACTCGTAAAGGAGGAACCATGCGATTAGGTGCATGTGATTGCGCTTTGAAAGAAGATTCTATTGCCTATGGTGTTTACCGTCGCCCAACAATTAGTGAGCGTCACCGTCATAGGTATGAGTTTAACAACAAATATCTCGCTGATTTCGAGAAGAATGGTATGATTGCCACCGGTAAAAATCCTGATATGGATTTAGTGGAAATTGTAGAAATCCCGGATCACCCTTGGTTTATGGGCGTACAATTCCACCCGGAGTACAAGAGTACCGTGTCCAACCCCCATCCCTTATTTGTAAAATTTGTAGCCGCTGCATTGAAGTACAGCGAAAACGAAAACGCTTAAAATGAAAAGTAAGCTGGATTTAAACAGCATCGTTGGCTTCCTGCTAATCGGTGCTATTGTTCTTTATTTTACCGTATTCTTCGACAATGGCGATGTTACAGCGGATGCGGCCCTGGCCAATTCTACCGACAGTACCCAAGTGGAAGAAGCGGCCATTGACAGCACTGCAGTGGAAGCCGTGGAACCCGAAATGGCACTTTCCAATGATACACTGCAAAGTGATAGTCTGGAATATTTGAAAGCGGTAAGTCTTTACGGACCTTTCGCCAAGCACATGATGAGTCGCTCCGGTACCGAGTATTTTGTGCTGGAGAATGAATTGCTCAGAGTAAAAATCTCAAGTCTTGGCGGACAGTTGGTTGAGGCTGAACTCAAGAAATACCGTACCTACGATTCACTGCCCCTTTATCTTTTAAAGGAGAACAGCAATTTTGGATTTAATATTCAGGCGGGGCAGTTGCGCAGTAGCTCTCAATTGCAGTTTAAGCTAGCCAAACAAGGTGACAACTTTGTGGAATTGGTGGCCCAAACCGATGAAGGTGGTCAATTGCGCTATAGTTATGCCATTAAGGATAATGACTATCGCCTGGATTTTGATGTACAAAGTCAAGGTTTAAGCAACTTACTGGCTAATGTAGATCAGAACTTGCTTTGGGAGATGAAAGCTCGTCGTCATGAGAAAAACAAAGACAACGAGATTACTCGCTCCGAAATGCAGTACCGCCTGGTTAAAGATCAGGATGTAGAAAGCTTTAATACCACTTCTCGTGATCAGGAAGTAGCTGAAGGTTCTTTAGATTGGGTAGCTTATCGCCAACAGTTTTTCTGTACCATTTTACAATCCAGAGGGGAACCTTTCGCAACCGGCGATTTTGAAGTAGCCAGTTTGGATGAAGAAGGCTACACTAAATATTATGCTTCTAGCTTACAGTATCCAAAAGCCAGCAATGGAGATTTACAATTACCATTGTCAATTTACCTCGGACCTAACAAATTTGAAATTCTAGATTCTTACGATGCCGGGTTTGAGAAGTTAATTCCTTTAGGCTGGGGTATCCTCGGTTGGATAAACCGTGGTATTGTACTGAATGTATTTAACTGGCTCGAGGCTTATGGAATCAATTACGGATTGATTATTCTGATCATCGCCGTATTGATTAAAATGATTTTGTTCCCATTAACCTATCAGTCCTATCGCTCTATGGCGAAGATGCGGGTATTAAAACCTGAGATTGATGAGTTAAATGAGAAATACGATGATGCAGCCAAGAAGCAGCAAGCTCAATTGGAATTGTATAATAAAGCGGGGGTAAGTCCTTTAGGTGGATGTTTACCAATGCTTTTGCAGTTCCCGATTTTAATTGCGCTCTTCCAGTTCTTCCCGGCTTCGATCGAATTGCGTCAACAGCCTTTCTTATGGGCCACGGATTTAAGTACCTACGATTCGATTTATCAATTGCCTTTTACCATTCCGGTATATGGTAACCATGTAAGCTTGTTTACCCTCTTAATGACCGTTTCTACGCTGATTTACACTTATATGAACCAGCAGTTAACCGGTTCGGCTCAAAATCAGCAGTTCCCTCAGATGAAGTACATTATTTATCTGATGCCGATTATGTTCCTTGGGGTATTTAATAACTATGCTGCCGGCTTAAGCTATTATTATTTTGTGGCCAACATGATCACCTTTGGTCAGCAGTTCGCTATTCGTTCCTTTATTGATGAGGATAAGATCAAAGCGAAAATTGCTAAGCGTAAAGAAGGCCCGCAAAAGGAAAATCGTTTGATGCGTCGCATGCGTGAAGTGCAAGAACAGCAGCAAAATCAAAGTCGTCAACAACGTCGTAAAAAGTAATTTATGAAGCGCCTTTTTCCTCTGGCTTTAGTATTGGCAGGTATCACCGCTTGCTCTCCCTCTAAGACTTTGTATAAGAACATGATCACCGAAAATGAATCATGGTCTTTTGCGTGGGAATCTAAAGCATGCATGGGAACTTGTGCCTTATATACGGCTAAATTAGAAGGCAATACCTTGAACTTTAAAGGTATTCGAAATACACAGTTTGTAGGGGATACCTTATTGCAGGGGGAGAGTCAATTTAACGATGATCTAGCCTTGCTCTTGGAACAATTGAACTTCAATAGTCTGGATAGTCTTTATCAAACTGAAGGAGCCATGGACGGACCCCATTATACCTATCACTTAGAGTGTAGTGCGAGTAATAGTATGGTGTCTAAAGAAGTGGTTACACAACAAAATGAGCCAGAGAAGCTTTTGGCTTTACGAAAATGGTTGAATCGTCAACTTCAAAAAAAGGGCCTCTTATAGGCCCTTTTTTTATGCTGATATTTCAGGCTTAAGCTTATTTCAAAACCTTGAAGCTGGCTTTTTCACCTTTTAAGTTTTCAACTTCCAGGAAGTAAAGTCCGGTACTAATGGAAAAGTTTAATTCTGCAGCGTGGCCCTCCAGGCTGCCATCTTGAACTAATCTTCCCTGCACATCACGCAATGCATAATGGCTTAAGGAATCATCACTTTCCAGGATCAGGGACTCTCCTTTAATAAAGCCGAGCGTATTGAATAAACGAATTCCATAGGGGTTTCCGGGCTCTTCGAGGCTAAAGTCGGAGCTAAGCACATTTCGCCGTACAAAAGCGGTTTTAATCACCTGAAAATGGGAGCCACCATAAAGGTTGGCATCCGCCTGAATGACCATGCGGGCAAAATCGGGATAAGTACTGTTGTTCTGTAAAGTGAATAAGGCTTCTAGAATGATTTTATCCGCAATTTGGCGACTGGTATTATCACGAATCTCCAAAAGGCAGGAAGCCATCAAATCAGTATGCTGGTAAATATTAGAATTGAAGGTAATAGTTTGGTAATCCTTAGTGCTGGAGGCGGACCGTCCGGGCCAGAAAGAATTGTGTCCATCCCAGTTAAAAACCCGATCTCTTTGATTGGGGCTAAAAACCAAGGACCAGCTAATGGCAAAATAGTCACAAATAGCTTCTTCCATGCCCGCTCTTTCACTAATACGATTCGTATTGGCTGCGGCACCACTTATTAGGGAGTGACCATATTCATGGATAACTACATCGGCATCTTCGGCATCATCAACACCACCTTCACCCATATAAATCCGTTTCTCGGCTGGACTGAAATAACTCTGGTCGGCATCACTCAAAGCGTGAACATCAATGGAAATTTGTGCTCCTGGGAGTGCAGTAAAGCCCAGGCTGTCCAGGTAATTTTTATAGTGACTTAAATGAAAAAAGGCATTTACATCCTCGAATTCATCATCTGCTCGGGTGTAGTTAAATACAGGAATGGTACTGGTGGCAGGATTGATAATTGGGGCACTAAACTCGTCAATCTTGATATCGGCATTTTCCAGCTTAAAGACCCCATTATCAAAGGTTGCCGTAAAATTACGCAGGAAGCGTTGCGCGTTTAAACTGGAGTTTGTACCATCATTAATATCGGAATAGTTGCCGCCGTAGTTTACATTGGCAGTACTTAAAGGATCAGGGAGATATATATTGGCCGTGCAGGTAGAGTCTGAGCCATAGCGACGATTATCAGCCAGATTAAAGATTTCAGCACCGGCTACGAAAGCCTGATAATGGACTCCTTCTGCACCAAAGAAATCCAGATTAAAACCTGGCATTAATACATCTTGTAAGGCTAGGATTCCCGCCTCACTATGCATTCTATCACAATCTAATTCCAGACGCATGGCAGTGGTATCTATCTTCAACTCCTCCAAATTGCTTAATTGCTTAGGTAGATCTGGATATTGAATTAGCAGACTGCCATTCTGGTAATAATGAAGCGATAAAGCTTGAAAAGCCAGCTTTCGCCCTTCTAAAAACAAGGTGTAATGCTCATGATGACCGGCAGGGCTTTGAATACTTTTATCCAATTGAAGAGTCCAATTGGCATCGGGTAATAATCCCAAGGCTAGGTTTAAAGCGCTTTCCCCGGAAAAATGATCTTGACGATATTCCAGCATTGGACTACCGTAAGCCTGACTATTTTGAAGTGGCGTTTTATTGCCATGGGCCGAAAGGAGGGCCGGACTTAACAGGAGGAGGTAAAGGGCTTTTTTAAACATCTTCATCCAGTTCTTTGATCTTAATTTGATATAATTCTTTCAGTTGATCCAGGGCTAATTCGGTCTTAGACTTTCGCACTTTTAGCTGATAGCCTGCATCTTTATCCATGGATTCACCTACAATTTCAAATTCGCTTTGGGGCAGTACTCGCATTACATCATCCATGGCGGAGTAGGGGAAGCGCACTTCAAATTGACGATATAAATATACATCCAAAGGCCGGGCATTTTGCAAAGCCTCCTCTGCAGAGCTGCGATAGGCATTAATTAAGCCTCCAACTCCCAATTTGGTTCCACCAAAATAACGCACCACAATTACTGCTACATCCCATAGTTCTTGCGACTGAATGGCGTGGTAAATGGGAGTGCCGGCAGAATGGGCGGGTTCCCCATCATCATTAAAACGCCATTGGGGCTGAGTAGGTTGGCAACGATAAGCATAGCAGTGGTGGCGAGCATCATAATACTGCTTTTTCACCTGCTCCAGAATGGAGGGGAATTCACTTTCATCTTTTAAAGGAAAAGCCAAGGCTATAAATTTCGAACCACGATCTTTAAAAAGTGCTTCTGATTTCTCCTTTATACTTTGGTAATGGTCGGCGGTTAGGGCCTCTTGCATCATAGGGCTAAAGCTATCAAAACAATGGAAACTATAGCCAGGCCTATACCAGCGAGATTTAAACGACTCAATTTTTCTTGGAAAAAGAAATAACCCAAAAGCGCGCTTAAGAATACAATCCCCACATTATTAAGGGCAAAAATGCTGGAGCTTTCCAATCCGCGCATGCTCAAGGAGCGGAGTAAAAAATAGATACTGCCATAATTGGGAATACCTAATGTCAGTCCACCAATGACTGATTTCAGCTTAAATTTTTGCTTATGCATGATTCTTTGGTAGGCAACAAAGAAAAGTCCAAAAATCGCGGCCATTCCAAAAATGCTGGAAGCAAACCAGGATTGATCCACAGCCGGAACTAATTCGGCTTCATTGTATTTTAAAAAAGCATCCAGAAAGCCGGATCCCAGAAACAGAATAATGGGAAACCAAAAATTAGCTGCTGAGCCCTTCATTTTTTTGGGTTGGTAGGTAGTCATATAAACCGCTACAAGTGCCAGTAGAATTCCCCCCAGTTTAATGGCGCCCAGCGATTCGCCAAAATAGAGTACCCCAAAACTAACCGGAACTATCACAGCCATTTTCACCGCTACCGAAACGGTGGCCATGCCATAATTCTGACTAACCCAGGCCATTAATCGAAAGAGGGTAATAAAGAGTAGGCCTAAAATTAAAACAGAGGAGAACCAAGGCTGTTCTGCTAAATTCAGGGGATGTTGCTCGCCATCACTAAGGGCCAGACCAATCCCAAAAGCCACGAAATAATTGATTAAGATGGCTTGCAGATTGTCAACTGAATAAGTTTTAAACAGCTTGAATACGATGAAGATCAGTACCGAACAAATAATGCTCAGGAGCAACCAAATCATAGGGGACGGAGGTTTTGAATGAGGTCTTTACCTAATTTAAATTCATCGTAAATCTGTCCTTTTAGTATTGGAGCAGACAAACCGGATTTTAAATCATGACTAGCCTTAATAATCCAGGCTTCATCCCAAAGTCCAGCATCAATAAAGGATTGCAGGGTATGCGCTCCCCCTTCAATTAATAGGCTTTGAATGCCTTCATCGTATAAGGTTTTAATCAGGGAAGACAAAGAATCCGAATTGGGCTCTAATAATCTATCTCTTTCATTTGCTGCCTTTCGGCTGAAACGCAGGTAATTTTGATCTCGGAATACGCGATAATGAGATCCTAAATGATAGGAAGGATCTAAAACAATCCGCAATGGATCGGATCCTTCAAAAGCCCGACAATCCAAGGAGGGATTATCGATTTCCACGGTTTTACGACCTACGAGAATTGCCTGGTTCTCCGCTCTTAATCTATGCGTGAAAACTTGAGTTTCGGGCTGACTAATCCATTGAACCCCTTTTTCTTGTGCTTCACGATCCGGGTCCATTATACCATCTGCACTTTGGGCCCATTTCAAGCTAATATAGGGACGATGTTCGCGGTGAAAAGTGAAAAAGCGTCGGTTTAATTCCAGAGCCTCTGCTTCCAATATTCCTTCGCGAACTTTAATTCCAGCCGCTTGCAATTTGGCAATGCCCTTGCCATTCACTTCGGCATTATAATCTCGAGAGGCGATTACCACTTCTGGAATTCCTTTTTCGATAATGAGATCAGAACAGGGGGGAGTCTTACCAAAATGAGAGCAGGGTTCCAGGCTCACATAGATGCAGGACTCTTTAAGTAGTTCCGGGTTCTTCACTCTCGAAATGGCCACCACTTCTGCATGGGGGCCACCGGGGTGATGGTGGTATCCTTCAGCGATTATTTTTCCTTGATGCACAATTAGGGCCCCAACCATAGGATTAGGGGCTACGGTGTATCGGCCTTTTTCAGCCAGCTCTAAACAGCGTTGGATATAGAGTTCATCCTGCGACATGAGCGCAAAAATACTATTCCCGATTTGCTAATAGTTCATCGAATACTGCCTTTTAATAAATTAGCTTCATGAACCAACCCAGCCTTAATGAGTATCAAATGCGTCCTCGTTACAAGTTTAGTAATGAGCGTACTGCAGCTGAATTACGTAGCTCCTTAAAACAGGCCTTGAGCAGCGATGCTAATTGGCCTTTACAGTATAAGGATACGCACGGACATTTAATTTTCTCCTACAAGAAAAAAGACCGACATACCTGGTCGCCAGAAATGGATTTAAACCTGGAAGAACAAGCGGAGGGAGGCACCCTGATTCGCGTTTTGATTGGCCCTGCAGCCGGTATTTGGACTTTTTTCATGTTCCTCTATACCATCTGTATTTTAATTGCCGCAGGAAGCTTCGTTTTAAGCTATTCCCAATATGTGCTCAATAAAACCATTTGGGGATTTTGGTTATTGCCCATTGCGGTATTAGGAGCGGTAGCGGTATACCTGGCCGGACTTTATGGAAAGAGTAGGGCCATTCCCCAAATGATCTTTCTCAAGAAATTTTTTGATGCCGCCCTTCCAAAAAGTGTCTTGCTAGAAGGAGATCTTAGGAAGGTATAAATGGCTTGAAATAGCTAAATGAATAGTAAAACGAAAAAAGGCCCTGAAAATCAGAGCCTTTTTCTTTTTGTAGCGAGGACGAGGTTTGGACCCGGGTTCGCCTTTGGCGGATAAGAATCCTCCAAAATTTCAATCGATGTGGATAGAAATAAAATCCAATGCCATTTAGAAAAGTTTGTCCTGCAAGAATTGGAATGCAGTCAGCTTTGAATGCATAAGAACTCATCCAAAATCACGAAACGAAAAAAGGCCCTGAAAATCAGAGCCTTTTTCTT
>DLRW01000073.1 GCA_002501205.1 Flavobacteriales bacterium UBA7878 | reverse complement strand
GTCGTAGGCCGCCTCCAAACTTTTTACAGCATAGGCCCCTACCTCAGGATCTGCCTTGCCAAAATCCATTTTCACTTCCTCCTTCCAGCAGTTCACCAAATTGGCCTTGCCTTCCAAGGCGTCATCTGCCTGGTTAATGATATGGAAGTTAAAATCGCGTCGATCGATAGCATTGCGATGGTAGGAAACCACTTTCGTTGAACCGAAAACCACCGGAGTGCAAAGCTCCAGCATTTCGGCATCGCCAAAAGTTTTGATGATGAGCTCCATGCCCACCCCATTTAAATCGCCAATACTAATTCCTATTCGTGGTAATGCTTCTTCACTCATACCTTCGATTTTAAGAAATTGTACATCAAGCGAACGCCCACTCCGGTTCCACCCTGACTGCGGTAATGATGCGCCGCATTTAAAAAGGCGGGACCGGCAATATCGATATGAATCCAGGGATAATCGGTGAATTTTTGCAAGAACTTACCCGCAGTAATGGCTCCACCTTCGCGACCACCAATATTCTTTTGATCGGCAATAGTGGATTTCAACAATTCATCATACTCTTCCCAGAATGGAAAACGAGCGGTACGCTCATAAGCCATATCTCCGGCCGTACTTAAGGCATTGAACTCCTCATCCGAAGCGGTACCCATTACCACCACACCGTATTTACCTACTGCCACCGCGGCGGCACCGGTTAAAGTGGCTAAATCAACTACCAAGGCAGGTTTATAGTTTTTTGCATAGGCCAGAGCATCCGCTAAAAGCATGCGCCCTTCGGCATCGGTATTTAAAACCTCAACGGTTGATCCGTCATACATCTTTATTACATCGCCGGGAACATAGGCATTTAAACCCGGGCGATTGTCGGTGGCCGGAACCAAACCAATAACATGGATAGGCAATTTATTAGCGGCAGCAGCAGAGATCGCTCCAATTACAGCGGCAGCACCCCCCATATCACTCTTCATAGAATCCATGGAGCCCGGAGTAGGCTTTAAACTTAAACCGCCGGTATCGTAAACCACGCCCTTACCCACTAAAACAATCGGTTGGCCGCTGGCACCCTCCCCTTTGTACTCTAATATGCTAAAGCTGGGAGGATCCTGACTACCGCGATTTACTGCTAAAAGTCCTCCCATTTTTAGAGATTCAATTTTCTTTTTATTGAAAACCTCCACTTTAAAACCAGATTTCTCTCCGGCCTTTTGGGCTTCTTTCGCCAATTGCTTCGCTGTGAGATAAGACAAGGGTTCATTTACCAGGTCACGGGCCAGGTAAGTAGCAGATACCACGGCATTCAATTCCTGCAACTGCCCATCGTTAAAAGAGGAATCCAGCTGAATAGACTCTAAAAGGTCCTCCTTCTTACTGAAGTACTTCTGAAATTTATAAGCCGCTAAGGCTAATCCTTCGGCGAAAGCCATAGCCCTATCTGAGGCCTCGCCATAGATAGCAATATGTTTGACCTTGCAAGATTTTTGAACCTTGGTGGCCAGAATTCGCGCCTTTTCAAATGCTTGGGGACCGTCACCTTCCGGCAAGCAGGCAACGCTAAGCTCCGGTAAGCGACTAAAATGAACAAAGCTATCCGCCTTGAGTTGATCTGCCAGATAAGCTTTCTCAGCCTCTGTTAAATCGAGCTTGGAATAATCCTCAGGTCGATTGAGTAAATATATTTGGTGATCCAGGTCATGCTTGACCTTGCTTTCACTGAAAAACAACATAAGAATATTTAAATTTGAGCAAAGTTACCAATTCAAAAGCCTCGAAGATAAGAGCTATTGCCCAACACAAAACCTGCTTTTGAACGTTTAGGTATAGATCGCGGATTTTCCCCAATTATGAGAAAAAGCCTACTGCTTATTTTCCTTTTCGCCGGAATGGCCTTACATGCCACCCATAACCGGGCCGGTGAAATTACCTATCGCTGGATAACCGGCCTTACTTACGAGGTTACGATTACCACCTATACCCGAGCTTGTCAGCTCTGTGCCGACCGCTGTGAGTTAACCGTTGACTGGGGTGATAATACGGGTGATACCCTCGCTCGATCCAATGGCCCCCGGATCGTTTGCCTGCAGGCGCGTGATGGAGAAATCATTGACCCCATCAATCAAATTCGAAAAAACATTTACATAGGTACCCATACCTATGACGCCCCAGGGATCTACACTATCAAAATGGAAGATCGAAACCGTAATGCGGGAATTAGCAATATTCTCAATTCGGATCAGGTGCCTTTCTATATTGAAACCGAATTATACATCAGCCCCAGCTTAGGAGCCAATAGCTCTCCCATTTTAACCAATCCTCCGGTAGAGCGTGGTTGTGTGGGTAAGCGTTTTGAGCATAATCCAGGCGCCTATGACCCGGATGGTGACAGTTTAGCTTATCGATTGGTGTACTCTAAAGCTCAAAATGGCGACCCTATTCAAACAATTTACGATCCTCAATATGTGCAGGATTCGATTGAAATTGACCCCAACACCGGATTACTCTTTTGGGATTTACCCCGAAATGTAGGTCAGTATAACTTCGCTTTTGAAATTGTAGAATTCCGTAAAAATGCCCAAGGTCGCTATGTGCGGATTGGTTACGTGACCCGCGATTTACAGGTGGATATCGAAGATTGTGGGAATAACCCTCCGGAAATTATCCCGGTAGGACCATTCTGTGTGGAAGCTGGTACTAGCCTCAACTTCAGTGTAACGGCTACCGACCCTGATACTGACGATTTAATTCTTTCGGCTTTTGGTGGCCCTTTCGAAGTACCTACTCCTCCGGCCACTTTTCCGGAAGTAAATGGCCCCAGCCCCTTGAGTGGGTTCTTCAACTGGAATACCCGCTGCCATCATGTTCGTAAACAGCCTTATCAGGTTAGCTTTAAGGCCACTGATATTCCCCAAGACCCCAATGATATTGCCCTTTCGGATATCTATACCACCGAAATTACGGTTATCGCTCCAGCACCTAAAAATCCGGATGCGCAAGCAGAAGGTCTGGCCCTACGGCTTAATTGGGATGTTTCTTTCTGTACGGAAGCCGATGGTTATTTACTCTACCGTCGCGAATCGCCTTATGGCTTTGTCCCTGGTATTTGTGAAACCGGCGTGCCGGCTTATACCGGCTATGAATTTCACGATAGCTTATTGAATGTAAATAACACTACCTACCTCGACAGCTTCGATGTGGAGCTGGGAAAGGAGTATTGCTATATGGTGGTCGCTTATTTTGAGGATGAGGCACAAAGCTATGCCAGCGAAGAGTTTTGTGCGGCCCTACCCCTAACCTTGCCGATGTTTACCAAGGTAGATGTAGAAAGTACCGACCCGGCCAGCGGAACCATCGGCATTGAATGGATTGAAGCCCCCGAATTCGATAGTACCATTTATCTACCTCCATATCGTTTGGAATTATGGGGACGCGAAAAAGACAATGGCGCCTTTAACCTCTTGAGCACCGCCAACAATATTGATGCTGGCAATTTCACCCATAACAATCTAAATACCCAGGACCTTTCTTATGAATACCGCTTGGATGTTTATGCTGGACCCAATCAAGATTTTGTGGGCTCCAGTCCCTTAGCCTCCTCAGTATATGCAGAGCCTACCGGATCAGATCAAAGTGTAATCCTCGATTTCAATTTTGATACGCCCTGGCAGAACGAACGTTTTGTAATTTATCGGGAAAACCCTCCTGGATCAGGACAGTTTGATAGCATCGGCGAAAGCTTTGTACCTGAATATACCGACACTGGCTTGGTGAATGGCGAAAACTACTGTTACTATGCCGAGAGCTATGGTCGTTATACCGCCAGTGATTCGCTGCCCAAGCCAATAGTTAATCGCAGTCAAATTACTTGCGCTACCGCCAGAGATACCACCGCTCCTTGCCCACCGCAATTTGCCTTGTACAATGCCTGCCCCGATACCATTTATTTCTCCTGGAAATTAGCGCAGGGCAATGGCTGTAAAAACGATGTTAGCAAAATCAATATTTACTTCCGCACTGGCGAAGATGCATTTGGCAACCAGCCTTTCCTCTCCATTCCGGTAAATGGCGACTCCACCATCCGTTTTGTAAGCGACCAAGCCATATTTGGCTGCTATGCCATTACCGCGGTAGATGATGCCGATCAAGACCCGGGTGGACAAGCGAATGAAAGTGCCTTTAGCGAGGAGCTTTGCATTGAAAGCTGCTTCACTATTAAATTCCCGAATATTTTCAGCCCTAATGGCGATGGCTATAATGAGCGATTCCTGCCCGTTGAAATTGAGCAGGTGGCCAATCTGGAAATTGAAATCTACAGTCGTTGGGGTAATCTAATTTACCGCACTACCGACTTAGAGGATTTCATAACAAATGGCTGGGATGGCAATGTTCAGGATAATGGCAGTCCTGCACCCGATGGTGTTTATTACTATGTTTGCCGTTATACGGCCGAAAGTATTGGACCTACCATGGAACAAACCGCTTCGGGATTTGTACATCTTGTGAGATAAATAAAGATATGTTTACCGGTATTATAGAAAGCCTCGGCACCCTTCAGGCCAGTCGTCGTGAAGGAAGCAATATGCATTTCGACTTCAGCTGTGATTTCACCTCTGAATTAAAGATTGATCAAAGCCTGGCCCATAATGGGGTTTGCTTAACGGTGGTGGCTATTAATGGTGATGAGTATACCGTAACCGCCATTGATGAAACTCTGCAAAGAACCAATTTAGGTCAACTGCAAAAGGGTGATCAGGTAAATCTGGAGCGCTGCATGCAAGCCAATGGCCGCTATGATGGTCACATTGTACAAGGCCATGTGGATACCATTGCCGAATGCGAGCAAGTCCTGGAGAAAGATGGCAGTTGGGAATTTCATTTCAAGCATGCTCCTGGCAAACAACATTTAACCGTTGAAAAAGGCTCTGTAACCATCAATGGAGTAAGCCTCACCGTGGTGCGCTCCGAGCCCGAACATTTTTCGGTGGCTATTATTCCCTATACCTATGAGCATACCAATTTCAAGGATTTAGGATTAGGCTCTCATGTAAATATCGAGTTCGATATTTTAGGGAAGTATGTAGCAAGGATGTTGGGGGATAGGGCTTAGATCTCTTAAGATCAAATACGACATTAAACCATCCGCTCCAATAACTTTTCCAAACTAAATCCCGAAGCCGCCAACTGCTCCACTCTGGGTGCATGTTCGCTAAATGGCTTGTCGATTAATACTGCTTGATACTCAGCCTTAAGTTTTCCGGATTGCAGCAATGCCAATAGATCACGATGCAAACTACCTCCAGCCGGATTTTCATCCACCAAAATCAAGCGCTGATAAAAGGCTAAAAGTTCTACCAAATGCGGCTGATCCAAAGGCCGGAATTGGGGTATATGCAAATGACTCCAATCCTTTGTTTCCGCAGCCTTTTGCGCTAAAGAAGCTAGTGAACCGTAAGATAGTATAGCAGAGGCCTTAGCGGATTGGCGCCACCAATGAGCCTGCATTCCGTGCCATAAGTCATCGGTTTGCAAATCGAAGCTAGCTTTAGGATAACGAATTACGATAGGGCCCTCCGCCTGCAAGGCCTCGCTTAACATGGCTTTCAAAGCCCTAGCTCCAGCTGGAGCCATTAAACGCATATTTGGAATATCTGCCAATAAGGCCTGATCGAATACCCCGTGATGGGTAGGCCCGTCCTCCCCCACAAAACCGGCTCGGTCTAAAACAAAAACCACCGGCAATTGCTGTAAGGCTACA
This sequence comes from Flavobacteriales bacterium UBA7878, assembly GCA_002501205.1. Classification (GTDB taxonomy): domain Bacteria; phylum Bacteroidota; class Bacteroidia; order Flavobacteriales; family Schleiferiaceae; genus Croceimicrobium. The sequence goes on along the minus strand of DLRW01000073.1, from coordinate 119,694 downwards.
TCGTGTATAATCTGATCCAAGGCCCTTTGGGCAAAAGTGCTGTATAAATGCACCAATGGCTTAAAGCCTGATGCGGCCAAACCAGCGGCCATGGTCACCACATTTTGCTCGGCAATACCCACATCTATCACACGCTCTGGAAAGGCCTTTTGAGCCTCCAGTAATTGGGCGCCGCTTAACATGGCCGGACTTAATACCACCAGCTTAGGCTCAGTTTCTAAAAGCTCAAAAATTGTTTCCCCAAATACCGATTGAAAGCTCGGAGCAGCTGGACTGCCTTTCCGTTCAATGACTTCATTATAGCCCAGGCCCTTTTCGGTTTGGACATGCAAGAATAGTGGACCCGAAAGGTTATTCAGTTCCTTCAGCTTCGCCAATAAATCGGCCATGGAATTACCGGCCTCGCAAGTATGATATTGAAAGCCCAGGGATTCTGCCCAGGCCTGATAGCTATTCAACTTTTGCAAGGCTCCCACATTGGGGTCGATGCTCCCCTTATTATCATTGAGGATCACCAGACAGTCTGCCCCCAAATCACCCAAATAATTAAGGGCTTCAAAAGCCTGACCACCAGTTAAGGCCCCATCGCCAATCACCGCCACATGTTTGCGCGGATTGCCCTCCAACTGGGCAGCCTTCACAAAGCCGGCCAGCGCCGAAATGGAAGTTGAAGAATGCCCGGCCCCAAAAGGATCGTAAGCACTTTCACTGCGTTTGGTAAAGCCTGAAATTCCGCCTTTTTGACGGTTGCTCTGAAATATTGACCGTCTCTCGCAGAGCACTTTATGCGCATAAGCCTGATGCCCCACATCCCAAATCAAAATATCCTCGGGGGTATTAAAGTGATAATGCAGAGCGATGCTTAGTTCGACCACCCCAAGACTTGAGCGTATATGCCCGGCTTTGGTGCGAGTTTGCTCCTGGATAAAGCGACGTAATTCAGCCGCCAATTCTTCCAATTGATGGCTATCTAAAAGCCGTAGATCGGCCGGACTGTTGAGCTTTTCCAGAATGGGATAGGTCATGGCGCAAAAGTAGGATATACACCCCACAAAAAAGGCCCCGGAGAACCGGGGCCTTGTCAACCAATTAACCAAACCTTAACCTAATTGCTACTGCGGCCGAACCAAGATCGCACAATGCGATTCAAGCGTTCTAAAACCAGGTACATTACTGGGACCACAATCAGCGTTAGGAAGGTTGCAAATACCAGACCAAAGATTACCGTCCAGGCCATAGGTGACCAGAACACGGCATTATCTCCACCGAAGTAAATATTAGCACCACGACCATCTAATAATCCGATAAAATCGATGTTCAATCCTACGGCTAATGGCAAGAGACCTAATACGGTGGTAATTGCGGTAAGTAATACCGGACGTAAACGAGTTTTACCTCCCAATTCGATGGCATATACCAAGCTGCCATCATCCAATACTTCACCTTCTTGCAATTGCTTTTCTTCCCGCATACGCGCTCTACTCAACTCAATAAAGTCGATCAGTACAATACCATTGTTCACTACAATCCCCGCCAGGGAAACGATACCAATACCAGTCATAATCACTACAAACTCCATTTGGAAAATTCCCAATCCCAGGAATACACCAATGGTACTGAAGAGTACGGTAAGGATGATAATGAAAGGCTTGAGAGCAGAGTTAAACTGGGATACCAAAATGATAAAGATCAAGGAAACCGCAATCAACATCGCGCGAGTCAAGAACTCAGCACTTTCCTGCTGTTCTTGCTGAGATCCGGTAAACTTCAGATCATAGCCTTCCGGCAATTTATAATCCTTTAAAACCTCTTTGATCTCATTGTTGATTTCAGTTTCATTGAAACCTTCCACCACATTCGAGTAAACCGTAATTAAACGCTCCGAATCCTTACGCTTAATGGAGTTATAGGAGCTTACAAACTCATAGCTGGTAACCGCAGAGATGGGCACCTGTACAATTTTTCCACTGGCCTGTGAACGGAAGGTCACAAACTGGTTCATCAAGCTGGCTACATCGTAACGATAGTCCTTCTTAAGACGAATCTCAATCGGGTAATCGTCTTCCCCTTCTTTGTACTTGCTCGCTTCTGAACCGTATAGGGCGGTGCGAAGTACCATGGCAATCTGCTGGGTACTTACCCCTAAACGTCCGGCACGATCACGATCAATACGCACTAACATTTCGGGCTTATTGGTCTCCAAATCAATTTGCAAACCTTCAATACCGGGAATCTCAGCAGCATCTACCACCTTCTTCACATCGTCAGCAGCCGCAATCAACATATCAAATTCACTACCGGTGATTTCAATATTAATCGGCCGGCCGGTGGGTGGACCATTTTGCTCTTTCTCCACGCTAATGGTTAAGCCAGGCAGCCAGTTATTCAATTTCTGAGTGACCTCTCTCTGAATAGCACTAGTACTAATTTCATTTCGGTACTCATACTCTACAAAGGAAACTGTAATACGGGCTTTGTTCGGGGTATTTTGACCCCCCCCGCCAAACTCATTCTGAGAGGCCGTTTCAGCACCCACATTGGTTACCACACTTTTTACCAGATCCTGGTAGGGAACCAAAATGGTGTTCAACTCCGACTCCACACGTTGGGCAATGCTATCGGTTGCCAACACATCAGTACCTAATGGCAGCTCTACAAATACATTGATATAGTTCGGATCATTCTCTGGGAAATCAACCAATTTAGGGTTGGATCCAAAATAGAAGCTGATAGAGAAAAACATCAAAAAGATAGTTCCTATAATAATAGCTGCGGGCCTCCATTTTCTAAGCGAGTAAGCCAAGGTACGTGCGTAGAAGTTTTCGACCCTCGGCAGCAATACCAATTGGAACCAGGCTGATAATGGATTTAAGGCATAAGTGAAGGCTAGAACTCCAAAGGAAATGGCTAATAGCAAGTTTCCTAAAATAGTGCTGGAAGCCATATGCGCCAGTACACCCAGTACCAGGAATATAGCAAACCAAATCAAAGCCTTGCGGTGATTTTTATCCGCCTCAAAATCCTGATTCTTAATAAAGGATGCGGCAATTACAGGGTTAATAACCAAGGCTACGAAGAGGGATGATCCCAATACGATTATCAAGGTACGGGGCAAATAACCCATAAACTCACCAATAATACTATCCCAGAATAAGAGAGGGAAGAAGGCGGCCAATGTAGTAGCAGTTGAGCTAATAATAGGTACCGCAATTTCACCCACCCCCTGGCGGGATGCCTCCCAGGCCGAGAGCCCTTCTTCGGCATAAAGCCTGTAAATATTCTCAATGGTTACAATGGCATTATCTACCAACATCCCCAGGGCTAAGATCAGCGAGAAAAGAACGATAAAGTTCAGGGTTACACCCGCCGCACTTAATACCAGGAAGGAAATAAACATAGAGAAAGGAATACTCAATCCCACGAAAGTGGCATTCCGTAAACCCAAGAAGAATAAGAGGGTAAGCGTTACCAGAATAACCCCTGAAATAATACTGTTCTCCAGGTTCGCAATTTGATTTCGAGTTTGGGTACTCTGATCATTGGTAATAGTAATTCGCAGATCTTTAGGCAAGAGGCTCTTTTTAGCCGTCTTGATTATCTCGCGAATCTTATCCGTAGCGTCGAGAAGGTTCTCACCACCTTTCTTAATCACGTTTAAGGATACTACCGACTCACCATCCAAACGCGCCATGCTCTCCACCTCTTTATAGGTAAAGGCCACATCGGCGATATCTTTCAGGTAAACGATATTATCATTCTCATGCTTAACGATCACATTACGGATCTCATCCATGGAGGTAAACTCCGCATCGGTACGAATACTGCGTCGGGTTTTACCCAGAAGGATATCTCCTGCTCCAATATTGATGTTTTCCGCCGCCAGGGCATTTTGCACATCATTAAAGCTGAGTTTATTCTCCTGCATTTTGGGCATATCCACATTGATCTGCACCTCTTTTTCCTTATCACCGGTAATGGTGGCTTCAGAAATTTCACTCAGCTCTTCGATCTCATCCTGTAAAAGCTCCGCATAATCTACCAGATCATCAATTGAATAATCACCGGATAGGTTGATGTTGAGGATCGGAATACGACTGAGGTCGATATCCAATACCACCGGATCCTGATCGAGGTCAGAAGGCAAATCACTCATCGCACGATCTACCGCATCCTTTACATCTTGGAGGGCTTTTTCGGTATCAACATCGATGTTAAACTCTACATTAATGATAGATGCATCCTGCACCGACTCAGAATTAAGGTTTTTGATACCATCCACCGATTTAATTTCTTTTTCGAGTGGACGGGAAATCAGGTTCTCAATATCCTGAGGGGTGTTTCCCGGATACGGCGTTTGCACGTAAATCAATGGGAATACAATCTCCGGGAAGGACTCCTTAGGCATCGTAATGTAGGAGAACACTCCGAAGAGGATCAACAGCGCCGAAAGTATAAAGACGCTGATGCTATTTTTAAGGGCTAGCGTACTAAGCCCGAAGTTTCGACTGGTATTTGTTGCCATAGTAGTTTTCGAATTACTGGATCTCTACCTCCTGTCCTTCGTTCACAGAATTAGCCCCAACCACAATCACTTGCTCTCCGGCCTTCAGACCTTCGACTATCTCGGCATCCTCGCCAAAGGAGCGACCGATTTTCACATAGCGTTTGCGAGCGATGGGCTTAGCTTCTGATTTATCAATTAGATATACATAATCCCCTTTTAAGTCCTTACGAATGGCCATAGAAGGCAATACCAGGGCATTGGGGTTTTCGTAATCCTTCAGCTTAATTTCAGCTAAAAGGTTAGGCTTAATCAAAGCATTGTTGTTTTTCAAACCTACTTTGATGGTAAAGCTGCGGTTCTCTGGATTGATGTATTGGCTGGCGAAAATCACTTTTTCGTCTTGCTTCAATCCTAAAGCTGGGATACTCACTTCTACGGAGTCGCCCACCTTAACCGCTTTCAAATAGCTTTCAGAGATATCGGTTTCCAACTCCAAATTGCTAAGGTCTACCACGCGTGCTACCGGCGTACCGGCACCCACAAATTCTCCTTTGTTTACACGGATTACGTCTAAGCTTCCGTTTACCGGAGCTTTCACAAAAGTGTGCTCATACTGGGCACGGGCTTGCTTAACGCGATTTTCAGCTGCCTGGAAATTGGTCTTAGCATTAAGGTATTCGATTTCGGAACCAATGCTGTCTTTCCATAAATTCTCACGACGCTCGAAGGTGGTTTTTGCCAATTGATAAGCCGCTTCAGCTTCTTTCAACTGACCTTCGATGAAATCACTTTCTAAACGTAAGATGGTCTGACCTTTAGAAACACGATCGCCTTCTTCGGCATTTACCGAAACTACACGACCATTACCTTCAGCACTTAAAAGCACATTCTCCTTAGAGCTAACCGTAGCGCTTAAGCGTACGAAGTGACGGAAAGTTTGATTCTCCATGGTGCGCACTTCAACCGGAGTTAAAGAGGCTTCTACCACATGAGTGGTATCCAGACGTTCAATTTGGGCCTGAATGCTATCGATCTCAGTTTGTAAACCTTTTAATGCGGTTTCCTTTTCCTTCAAGCTCGCTTGAAGACCGGCAAGATCGTTAGGCGATTGACCGCAAGAGGCCAGAATCGCGAAAATGAATAAGATGCTTAATTTTTTCATGGTTTAATTGAAGAGCTTAAAATTATTGGCCCAATGCGTATTCCAGGGCTTCTTTGGCGTTTAGGACGTTTAAAATTGCGTTGATGTAATTGCGTTCGGCTTCAAGATATTGATTCTCGGCCTGCGTTAATTCGAGGCTGCTGGCCAAACCTTCTTTGTATTTGCGTTGCATACGGTCGCGCACTCTTTCACTTAAGGTGCGATTGCGCATTTGGTTACTCAAATTATCGAGGGCAAAATCATAATCGCTTTGCGCTTGATGGAACTGTAATTCCAATTGACTTTCGGTAGCCGTTTTGGCCAGGCGAATGCGTTCTAAATCGATCTTCGCTTTTTGCACTCTGGCCGTACGCGCCAAACCGGTAAAAATATTCCAGCTTAAGCTTGCGCCGATGGTGGTTCCTGGAATCCAATAGGTATCGAAACTAAAAGCCTGGCTAGCTTCATTCGAGAAATTACTTTGGCTATGCGTTACAAAACCACTTAAAGTAGGAAAGTACTTCGCTCTTTCATTGGCCAATTGAAGGCTGGCGCCTTTCTCCTGACTTAAAAGATTACGGAAGCTGATATGCTTATCTACCTGAAAAGGGTTTTGAGCTAAAGTCGCATCCGAACGAACCGGATTGATAACCTCCTCCAGGCTGGAGCTCAAAACGATTTCTTCCTCCAAAGAAATACCCATATTAAACTTGAGTAATTGATAAGCCAGTTTTACCTGACGCTCTGCATTATTCACATTGTTCTGCAAATTATTGTAGAGCAGTTCCATCTGACTTACATCCTGATCTTCTAAAAATCCGTTTTCAAATAATTTTTGGGTTTCATCAAAATTGGATTTTACCGTTTTCAGGTTTTCCTTCAAGATTTCCAGGGTTTCTTCAGCTACCAGGGCACCATAATAACTCTGAGCCGTATTGCGGCGAGCATTAATCTCTGCCTCCTCACGCTCTAAAGCTTTGGTTTCCTTTACCACTCGGGTAGCTTGCAAAGCCACGAAGTAAGATCCGTCGATCAACAGCTGGTTTAATTGAAACTGCGCCTGATTGGAATGAGCTACTCCAAAAGCTACATAGGCGATATCATCTTCACCAGCATTGGGATCGAAGAACTGCGCTGGAATGGGCTGCTTAGGAACCTGAGCATTATAGCTATAACCAAAGGAACCTGAGATTTGAGGCAAACCCATGGCTGCCGTTTCCTTAATGGTTTTCCGGGCTTTTTCGTAGTCCAGTACTTTATCCTGTACCGTATAGGAATTCCGGGCTGCATAGTCCTGGGCTTCCTGAAGTGAAAATTGCTTGGCCTCCTGCTGTGCCCATAATGGTGCACTTAAAAGGGCTAATCCAAGCACCAGGTGTTTTTTCATGATTGTGTTTTAGTAGTTGTCATTAATTTTTCCTGCAAATAGGCGATCCCCTTGGCATTGGCCACTCCGCGCACATGATAAATCAAGATTTCGCGCATGAGCTCGGGCATGCTCATTTGTTCAAATTCTGCAATGTCGGATTCGGTCATTAGGCGAGCCCGACTGTAATATAAAAAGGCTACCACATCGTTATTCAGTTCTGCGCGAAACAAACCTTCGCGCTTCCCTTGTTCGATATTTGCGTGCATCATTTTTAAAACCATTTCACGCTTGCGGCCTTCCAATTTGGCGTACAATTCGGGGTAATAGCGTTCTAGCTGAAATTGCATGCTGTGATCATGCGCCTCAATATTGGCACACACCACTTCGTCCATGGCAAAAAGCATATCAATCGCATTGCCTTCTGCTTTTAAGAGCTCGACCATGCGAGCACTTACTTTGTCCATTACCCGCTCCACTGCGCGCTCCACTAATTCTTCCTTGTTAGCAAAGTATTTATACAAGGTTTTCTTAGACACGCTCAGCTCCTTGGCAATGTCATCCATCGTTACGGGCCTTAAGCCGTAACGCTGAAACATTTCATGGGCCTTCCCAATTATTTCATTCTCCATTGTCTCCATAACGGCGGCAAAACTGGGAAACAAAATGCACGCGGAAACTATTTTATGCAAAAAGTTTCTTGGTGTTAAGGTTTCTTAAGCATAGGCCTGTTTACAGTGGAAAATTTGTGAAATTTGCGGCCCAAACCGGAAGAGAATGAGTTTATCCATTAAAGATATTTTACAGCAAAAGCCCATTGGCACCACACTAGAAGTAAAAGGCTGGGTTAGAACCTTTCGCAGCAATCGTTTTATTGCCTTAAGTGATGGTTCAACCATTAAGACTTTGCAGTTAGTTGTTGACTTTGAAAACCTAGAAGAAGGTCTGCTGAAGAAAATCGCAACCGGTGCTGCTATCCGCGCCAAAGGTGATTTATTAAGCTCCCAGGGTAAAGGTCAGGATGTTGAAATCCATGTAACTGACTTAGAGGTTCTAGGTGAGAGCAATCCGGAGGAATATCCTTTGCAGCCTAAGAAACACTCCATGGAGTTCTTACGAGATATTGCTCATTTACGCATGCGTACCAACACTTTTGGTGCCGTAATGCGTATTCGTCATCATCTGGCTTATGCCGTGCATGACTACTTCCATAAAAAGCAATTCTTCTACCTGCACACTCCTATTATTACCGGTAGTGATGCCGAAGGAGCAGGGGAAATGTTTAATGTATCCGTACTCGACAAAAAGAATCCGCCTTTAACCGAAGACGGCAACATCGATTATAGCAAAGACTTCTTTGCCAAAGAAACCAACCTTACCGTATCCGGTCAACTAGAAGCCGAATTAGGAGCCATGGCCTTATCTAAGGTCTATACTTTCGGACCTACTTTCCGCGCCGAAAACTCCAATACCTCACGCCACCTGGCTGAGTTTTGGATGATTGAACCCGAAGTAGCCTTCAATGATCTGAATGCCAACATGGATTTAGCGGAAGATTTCTTGAAGCATGTCATTCGCTATACCCTCGAAAACTGTGGTGATGATCTGGAATTTTTGGAAAGCCGTTTAAAGGATGAAGAAAAATCCAAACCCGAAAAAGACCGCAGCGAGCCCCTGCGCGAAAAGCTGCAATTTGTGGTTGATAACAACTTCCGCAGAGTAAGTTATACCGAGGCCATCGACATTCTGCGCAATTCGAAGCCGAACAAGAAAAAGCGTTTCAACTACCTCATCGACGAGTGGGGCGCTGATTTACAATCGGAGCATGAGAAATACCTGGTTCAGCATTTCAATGCGCCGGTAATCTTATTCGACTATCCCGCCAAGATTAAGGCCTTCTATATGCGCCTTAATGAAGATGAGAAAACTGTGCGTGCCATGGATATCCTTTTCCCTGGCATTGGCGAAATTGTAGGGGGATCGCAAAGAGAAGAACGCTACGACGTACTGCGGGGCAAGATGAATGATTTCGGTATTGACGAGAAAGAATTAGACTGGTATCTCGATACCCGAAAATTTGGCAGCTGCGTACACAGTGGATTCGGATTAGGCTTTGAGCGATTGGTATTATTCGTTACCGGAATGACCAATATTCGCGACGTAATTCCTTTCCCACGTACTCCAGGCAACGCCGAGTTTTAAGGCACTGATCCTTTAAAATCGGGAGCTGGCACGCAGTTTGTTAAGCTTGAGCAAAAACGGCAGAATCTTTGATAGGTCGAGCCGCTTTTTCTTAACTTCACCCAGCCAAATTGCACCATGCTTAAACAACAGCTCAACCAAAAATTACTGCAAAAACTCAGTCCGCAGCAGATTCAGCTCATGAAGCTGATTCAGTTGCCGACCCTGGCTTTTGAGCAAAAAATTAAGGAAGAACTGGAAAGCAATCCCGCCTTGGAAGAAGGCAAGGAGGAAAGCGAAAACGATAGCGAGGATCTCGAATTTGACAATCAGGAAAACGAAAGAGAAGAGGAACGCATTGAGGCGGAAGACATCAATGTGGATGAGTATCTGAGTGATGATGAAATTCCTGACTATCGTTTACAAGCCAATAATTATTCGCCCGACGATGAAGAAAGCAAGGTCCCCATTACCGGTGGAAAAAGCTTTCACGAATTTCTGCTGGAACAATTAGGCACCTATCCCCTCGATGAGCAAGGTCGCCAGATCGCAGAATATCTGGTCGGAAACATTGATGATGATGGCTATATCCGTCGAGAGCTTAGCGCCATAGTTGATGACCTGGCTTTTACCCAAAACATATTTGTAGAGGAAGAGCAATTGGAGCGCTACCTAAAACTTATTCAGGCCCTGGAGCCTGCCGGAGTTGGTGCACGCAATTTGCGGGAATGCCTGATGATTCAATTACGTCAGGAAGAAAGCAGTTACCATCAAAGATTAGCACTGGAAATTCTGGAAGACTTCTTCGATGAGTTTACCAAAAAGCACTATGAAAAATTGATCCAGCGCTTGGAGTTGGATGAGGAAGATTTACGCTTGGCGATACTGGAAATCACCCGCCTTAACCCCAAGCCCGGCAACAGCACCAGCAATAGCAATCGCGAAGTACAGGTAGTGGTTCCTGATTATACCTTACGCATTGTAGAGGGCGAATTGGAATTGACCCTAAATAGTCGCAATGCCCCCGAGCTTAATGTAAGTAGGGAGTACCGCGAAATGCTGGAAACCTATCGCCAAGGCCAAAAAGAAAACAAAGCGCAGAAAGAAGCCGCCCTTTTTGTTAAGCAAAAACTGGATGGTGCCAAATGGTTTATCGAAGCAATTAAGCAAAGACAGCAAACCTTAATGCTTACCATGGGGGCTATCATGGAATATCAAAAAGATTATTTCCTAACTGGCGATGAATTAAAGCTTCGCCCCATGATTTTGAAGGACATTGCCGATGAAATTGGGATGGACATATCTACCGTGTCCAGGGTCGCCAGCAACAAATATGTGAGTACTCCTTATGGAACTTTCCTGATTAAAGAATTTTTCAGCGAAAGCATGAAGAATGATGCCGGGGAAGATGTAAGTACCCGCGAAATCAAGAAAATCTTAGAGGTTTCCGTTTCTGAAGAAGATAAACGCAAGCCTCTTACCGATGATAAACTGGCCCAGCTCTTAAAAGACAAAGGCTATCCCATTGCCCGTCGCACTGTAGCTAAATACCGGGAACAACTGGATATTCCGGTAGCCCGTTTACGCAAGCAACTCTAAATGAATATCCGCTTAGCCAAGTTTATCTCCATCCTCTTTCATCCGGCGATATACCCTTTAATAGGCCTATATTTCATATTCGAATACCTGCCCTATCACTATCCACGCCAGGTAGTGCTGCTCTCTTTATTGATGGTGTTTTGCGGCACCTACCTCATCCCAGTTTTGATTAGTATTTTACTCTACCGCTTTCGCGTGATTAGTAGCCTGATGATGAACAAGGCTGAGGATCGACGTTGGCCCTATACCATTGGAGCTCTGAGTTTTTACCTCACCTCTCTACTAATAAAAAATGCTGGCCTGGCAGCCGAAGCGCATCAATATCTGGCCGGAGCAGCTTATGTTATTCTGTTGCATTTAGTCTTGCTCAGCTTCTTAAAATCCAGTGCTCATTTAGGAGGACTGGGAGGCTTTTTAGGCATGTTAATGGCCGTTTCTGCCAAATACAGTTTAAACCTGCTTCCTTTTATTGGAGCCCTGATTTTGGTGGCAGGCATTGTGGCTTCCGCCCGCTTAAGTCTCAAGGCTCATAATGGCAAAGAATTGGTGCTAGGCTTTTGCAGCGGACTACTCATCGTATTTAGCACCGTCTACTTCCTTCATTAGAGCGAGGCCTTTTAAAAGCGCAAGCCTATAACTAAAACCAATGGCCTATTAAAGCTTGAGGTCGGGCATTAGAAATTCGGTACTTTTGCGCGAAATTTCAGGTCATGAGCCAACATCTTTCCGAACAGGAAATCCAAAGACGCGAATCGCTGGCCGCCTTAAGGCAGATGGGCATTGAGCCTTATCCTGCTGCACGTTATGAGGCCAGTCATTTTTCAAGCTCCATTCTCGAAGGTTTCGAGAAATCGGAAGAAGCTGAGGAATGGAAACAAGTTAAGATTAGCGGGAGGATCATGACCAAACGCATCATGGGTAAGGCCTCCTTCCTGGATGTGATGGATAGCAAAGGTCGCATCCAGGTTTACCTGAACCGCGATGTTCTTTGCCCGGATGAAGATAAAGACCTCTACAATATTGTTTTTAAACGCCACCTGGATATTGGTGACTTTATTGGCATCACCGGTAAGGTGTTCCGCACCCAGATGGGCGAGGTTACCATTGAGGCTGATAGTCTTAGGGTATTAAGCAAAAGCCTTAAACCCCTTCCGATCGTTAAAAAGGACGATGAAGGAAATGTATACGATGCCTTTACGGATCCCGAGCAACGCTACCGTATGCGCTATGTGGATTTGGTAGTAAATGACAAGGTGAAAGAAACCTTTGTGACCCGAACACGCATTATTAATGCCATGCGGGAATTCTTCAATCGCTTTGATTATTTGGAGGTAGAGACCCCCATTTTACAGCCTATTCCTGGTGGAGCGGCGGCTCGACCTTTTATCACGCATCACAATGCGCTGAATATGCCATTGTACCTGCGGATTGCCAATGAGCTTTATTTGAAGCGCCTGATTGTAGGGGGCTTCGAAGGGGTTTATGAATTCGCCAAGGACTTCCGTAACGAAGGTATGGACCGCACCCATAATCCAGAGTTTACCGTAATGGAAATCTATGTAGCCTATAAAGACTACTTCTGGATGATGGACTTTACCGAGCAAATGCTGGAGCATGTGGTGAAAACCGTGCATAAAGGGAATACTACGGTTAGCCTGAGTGGCAAAGAAATTAGCTTTAAAACACCTTTCCCCAGAGTTAGTATGCGCGAAGCTATTTTAGAGCATACCGGCTTTGATATTGATGGTAAGAGCGAAGACGAATTGCGTGCAGCTTGCGCCGATTTGGGTATTGAAACCGACCCCAGCATGGGCAAGGGCAAATTGATTGATGAGCTCTTTGGTGAGAAGTGTGAACCCAATTATATCCAGCCAACCTTTATTACTGACTATCCGGTAGAGATGTCGCCTCTTTGTAAAAAGCACCGCGATAAGCCTGAATATACCGAGCGCTTTGAGCTGATGATTAATGGTAAAGAAGTGGCCAATGCCTATTCGGAGCTTAATGATCCTATCGATCAACGCGAGCGTTTTGAAGAGCAATTACGCTTAAGCGAGAAAGGGGATGATGAGGCCATGTTTATTGACCAGGACTTCTTACGCGCCCTGGAATATGGTATGCCTCCAACCTCTGGAATGGGAATTGGAATCGATCGTTTAACCATGATGTTAACCGATAATGCTTCTATCCAGGAAGTCCTCTTCTTCCCTCAGATGAAACCGGAGAAGAAAGCCGAAAAGAAAGTAGAGCTAGCTGATAATGAAAAGGCCATTTTCGAAATCTTGAAAGAGAAAGAAGAAATGGACCTAAACGAATTAAAATCGGCAGTAGGCTTATCCAATAAACAATGGGACAAAGGCCTAAAAGGATTAGCCAAGCATGGACTAACGGAAGTAACTAAGACCGATGCCGGACTGCGCATCGCCATTAAAGCTTCTTAATTTACCGCTCTATTCTTTACTTGATTATAATATTCCTATAATGACTTTTCTGTAGTTAAAGTTTAGGCTAATCCCCAACAAAGAGCTACAACCCAAAAGGCTTGAAGTCCCTTACTTTGATTCCATCAAACACCTCTCCTGATGGAATCTGCGGATGAAAGTTATTTAGGGGGTAAAGAACAAAACATCTCAGGTGAACTGTAATGGTTCGAGGTGTTTGATATATGAGTAAGTACAAACAGGGGTCTTTTAAGATCCCTGTTTTTTTTATCCTAACATTACCGATAATCGATATTAATAGGACTTTTAGCTTAGGATTTTTATTCCTGTGCTTTTCTTTAATACTTTCGCGCCGTAATTCTCATGCTTTGAAAAGAGCTTTTGGACGGATACTCTTCTTATTAACTGGACTCTCTCTATTGGGCGAGCTCAGTCTGTCCCTTGCCCTGGCTCATTTTAGCGGAACCGGAAGTACAGCAGAATCCAACTTAATTCTGCTTGAAAAAACCGAATCCAGCTATATTCAAAAACAGGATAAGGAGAATAGTATTCACGCCTTATTCCAAAGTCTCACCTCGGAAAACGAGTCGGAAGAGGATTTACTGGACTGGAGCCTTTTTGCCTGGCCCTCACAAATCGAAGAATTTGTCTTTGGTGTTTCAGAAGAGCATATTAGCCTTCTCGAAAGCCCTATTTCATTCAGTAGAGATATTCCTCTCTATTTGCGATTCTGCAGTTTAAAAATTCCATCTGCCAGGATTTAATCATTTTGAAACCGGAGCTCCGGACTCCCTTTTGCCTTCTGCAGAATAAGTACCGGAAGGGTTAAGATTTTACTAATTCTTACCTCAACCCCATCCATTATTCAATTCAAAAATTCTCAAAATGAGACGAATCATTGGCTTCGGAATTCTGGCCTTAAGCATCTTAAGCGCCTGTGAATCTGAGCATTCTGAAAACCACCATTCTGAAACTGTCTTTACTGCCACCACGGCATTGCGAGTAGACACCGCACTTTCCAAAGAATACGTAAGTCAAATTCACTCCATCCGCCACATCGAATTGCGAGCCCTCGAAAGAGGTTATTTGCAACACATTTATGTGGATGAGGGTGATCAGGTAAAAGAAGGGCAATTGCTGTTCCGCATTATGCCCAATATCTACAAAGCCGAATTGGAGAAATCCAAAGCGGAGGCCGAACTCGCGCGCATCGAATACGAGAACACCAAGTCTCTGGCCGATCGCGATGTGGTCTCTTCGGCCGAATTAGCCATGGCCAAAGCCCGCTATACTAAAGCTAAAGCAGAGCTTTCCCTGGCCGAAACCCATATGTCCTTCACCGAAATTAAAGCGCCCTTTGGCGGGATTATCGACCGCTTCCACGTACGAGAAGGTAGCTTAATTGACGAAGGTGAATTGCTAAGCACCCTTTCCGATAACAGCGAAATGTGGGTGTACTTTAATGTTCCTGAAGCCGAATACCTCGATTACCAGGAGCGATTAAAAAAAGAGCACATATTGCCCGTTCAATTGCGAATGGCCAACGATCGCATCTTCCAGCATGAAGGTAAAGTGAGTGCTATTGAGGCTGACTTCGATAATGAAACGGGTAATATTCCCTTCCGGGCCACCTTCGCCAATCCTAGTGGATTGCTGCGCCACGGTGAAACCGGGAACATCATTATGCAAGACAAGCTCGAAAGCGCTTTGATCATTCCTCAAAAAGCCACCTTCGAAATTCTCGACAAACACTATGTTTTTGTGATCGACGAAGAGCATGTGGTACATCTGCGTGAGCTCAAAGTAGCACATGAAATGGAAGACCTTTACCTCATCTCAGGTGGCTTATTGGAAGGTGAGCACATCTTGTTGGAAGGACTTCGAAAAGTGCGTAATGGCGATCATATCAACTTCGAATTGAAGGATCCCAAAGCCGTTTGGAAAGAATTGAAACTGTACGCCGAATAATTTTCAGCCATCATGTTTAAGCAATTCATTCGCCGACCTGTACTGTCGATCAGTATTTCGTTGGTAATCATATTCATGGGAGTGCTGGCCATCCAGTCTCTACCCATCTCTCAGTTCCCCTCCATTGCCCCTCCACGGGTAAATATCTTTATCGCTTATCCCGGTGCCAGTGCAGATGTATTGGTGAAGTCGGTACTTATTCCTCTGGAAAAGTCCATCAACGGCACTCCGGGAATGAACTATATGACCTCCGATGCAACTTCGGCTGGTGAGGCCACTATTCAGGTAGTTTTTGATTTGGGTACCGATCCTAACCAGGCAGTAGTAAGTGTTAAAAACCGCATTGAGCAGGTTACTAACCGACTGCCGCCATTGGTACAAAGGGAAGGTATTATCGTGAGTCGATCCCAGCCCAACATGCTAATGTATGTGAACCTCTACAGTGAGGATGAAAGGGCCGATCAAAAATTCCTCTACAACTACGCCAGTGTAAATATCCTCCCCGAGCTGAAACGCTTGAAGGGTGTAGGACGGGCCAAAATCTTAGGTAGTCGTCAGTATGCCATGCGTATCTGGTTAAAACCGGATCGGATGCGGGCCTATAATGTTTCTACCGAGGAAGTTATGGAGGCCCTTTCAGAACAAAGCGTAATCGGCTCTCCTGGCCGGATCGGTCGGAGCTCAGGCAAAACCTCCCAATCTTTGGAATATGTGCTTACCTATCCCGGTCGATATAATGAGCCAGAACAATACGAGGATGTAATTATCCGTGCGAATGCCGAGGGTGAAATCCTGCATTTAAAGGACATCGCCGAAGTTGAATTTGGTAGTGAATTTTACGATATCTATTCCAACCTCGATAATCGTCCTTCTGCGGCTATTACCCTTAAACAAACCTATGGTAGTAATGCCTCCAAGGTTATTGAGGAGGTGAAAGAAAAACTGGAGGAACTCAAGATTGAAAATTTCCCTCCGGGAATGGATTATGAGATTAGCTACGACGTATCAGGATTCCTCGACGCCTCCATCGAAAAGGTTATTCATACGCTGGGTGAAGCCTTTGTACTAGTGGCTCTGGTTGTATTCCTCTTCCTGGGAGATTGGCGTTCTACCTTAATTCCAACTCTGGCGGTACCCGTATCGTTAATTGGTACCTTCATCTTTATGCAGGCCTTTGGCCTCACCATTAACCTCATCACCCTCTTTGCCTTGGTATTGGCCATTGGTATTGTGGTGGATGATGCGATCGTAGTGGTAGAAGCGGTGCACGCCAAGATGCACGACTTCCCGGAACTAAATCCTTTCCGAGCGGTAAAGCTGGTGCTGAATGAAATTAGTGGTGCCGTAATCGCCATTACCCTCCTGATGGCCGCGGTATTCGTACCGGTAGCCTTTATGTCGGGTCCGGTAGGTATTTTCTATCGCCAGTTCTCCATTACCATGGCCACGGCCATTATCCTTTCCGGGGTAGTAGCACTTACCCTTACTCCGGTATTAAGCGCCATGATCTTGAAGAATAATCACGGCAAGGAGCGCAAGATGAATATTCTGGAACGCGGTCTGGATGCCTTTAACAATGCCTTCGATCGCCTTACCGGCAAATACGCTGCCTTACTGAAGAAGATCGTAAACCGTCGTTTGGTGACCTTCGGCATGTTGTTGGCTTTTGGTATTGGTATTATTGGCGTGAGTAATATCCTTCCGGCCGGTTTTATCCCTAGTGAAGACCAGGGGATGATCTATGCAATTATCCAAACGCCTCCCGGATCGACCCTGGAACGTACCAATGACGTTTCACGCCAATTACAAGAAATTGCTGAGGAAATTGACGGTATTCAATCGGTTTCGGCATTGGCCGGATATGAGGTACTTACCGAAGGTCGGGGATCTAATGCTGGTACCTGTTTGATTAACCTCAAACCCTGGTCGGCACGGAAAGAAAACGTGTGGGAAATCATTGAAGAACTGGAGGTAGAAGCGCATAAAATACCAGGTGCTACTATCGAATTCTTCCAACCTCCTGCTGTACCTGGCTATGGTGCCGCCGGTGGTTTTGCCCTGCGACTTTTGGATAAAACCAATAGTGGTGATTATAAAGCCTTTGAGAAGGTAAACGATGAGTTTATGGCCAAACTCCATGAGCGTCCCGAGCTCAGCGGTCTCTTCACCTTCTTTGCGGCCAATTACCCTCAATACGAATTGGAAATCGACAACCAGGCTGCCATGCAAAAAGGGGTATCCATTGGAAAAGCCATGGATAACCTGGGAATTTTGATTGGTAGTACCTACGAGCAAGGTTTCATTCGCTTTGGTAGTTTCTACAAGGTTTACGTTCAAGCTGCACCCGAATACCGTCGCTTGCCCGAAGACTTGATGAAGCTTTATGTGAAAAACGATCGGGATGAAATGGTGCCCTACTCTTCCTTCATGAAAGTGAAGAAAACGCAGGGACTGAATGAGATCACCCGTTTCAATATGTATACCTCTTCCGCCATTAACGGTGCCCCCGCTGATGGTTACAGTAGTGGTGAGGCCATTGCTGCTATCCAAGAAGTGGCCAGTGAATTACCTCGTGGTTTTGATATCGACTGGATCGGTTTATCCCGCGATGAAGTAAAACGTGGGAATGAAGCACTCTACATCTTCCTGGTAGTACTCGGTTTCGTGTACCTGGTACTGGCTGCTCAGTACGAGAGCTTTATCCTGCCATTAGCTGTAATCTTCTCTTTACCGGCCGGGGTATTTGGTTCCTTCCTCTTGCTTAAAACCTTAGGATTAGCCAATGATATCTACGCGCAGGTAGGTCTGGTAATGCTGGTGGGTCTCTTGGGTAAAAACGCGGTTCTAATCGTAGAATTTGCCGTACAGAAAAACCAGCAAGGCTTTAGCGTATTGGAAGCTGCTATTGAAGGTGCGAGAGTACGCTTCCGTCCCATTTTGATGACCTCCTTTGCCTTTATCGCGGGTTTGATTCCACTGGTAATGGCCCATGGCCCAGGTGCCGTAGGTAACCGTACTATTGGTGCTTCCGCTCTAGGTGGCATGTTGTTCGGTACCCTCTTCGGGGTGATTATCGTACCCGGTCTCTACTACATATTTGGTAGCCTGGCCGAAGGTAAGAGTCTGATTAAGGATGAGGATAACCGCCCTTATACCGAGAGTTATGCGATCGAAACGGATGAATCAGAATCTTAAGCCTTAAGAATTAAGATCATGAAAAATACAGCAAAACGAATTCTAGTTCTCAGCTTACCGGCTCTACTGCTTTTTAGCTGTGCCCCCGTGCATGAGCTAAAAGAAGAGAACCGGACAGTACCTGAAAGTTTTCAGGCTGAGACCGATACCCTGAATAGCGCCCAAATTGCCTGGCGCGAATTTTTCCAGGATAGCAATTTGGTAGCCCTGATTGATACCGCCTTAAAGTACAATCAGGAATTCAATATCAATCTCCAGGAAATGGCGCGCCGCAATAACGAAATCCTGGCCCGTAAGGGGGAATACCTTCCCTTTGCTGGCGTACAGGCCGGAGCCGGAGTAGACAAAACCGCTCGTTATACCCCGCTTGGGGCTAATGAGGCAACTACTGATATTGCTCCCGGACGTGCTATGCCGGATCCGGTGCCCGATTTACTTTTCGGGGCCACTGCCTCCTGGGAAATTGATATCTGGCACAAATTGCATGATGCAAAAGATGCCGCCGTAGCTGAATACATGGCCAGCATCGAAGGGCGTCACTTTATGCAAACCGAACTTATCGCTGAAATCGCCTCCAGCTATTATGAGCTATTGGCTTTAGATAACCAGCTTAAAATTCTGGATCGCAACATCGCCCTGCAGAATAATGCGCTGGAAATTGTGAAGCTTCAAAAAATCGCCTCCAAGGTGAATGAGTTGGCGGTACGTCGATTTGAAGCTCAGGTACTCCGTACTAAGAGTCTGCGCTTTGGTGTGCTTCAGCAAATTCGGGAAACCGAAAATAAATTGCATTTCCTATTAGGCTCCTATCCTGGACCTATCCGCCGTAGCTCCGAGGAACTCCTCAATATTAAGCCCGCGGAAATTCATTATGGTAAGCCGGTAGATCTATTGGCGAATCGTCCAGATATCCGCGAAGCAGAGAGAGAATTAGAAGCGGCCGAACTACAAGTGAAAGTAGCCAGAGCCCAATTCTATCCTTCCTTAGATCTGAGTGCTGGCTTAGGCATGCAGGCTTTTAATGCCAGTTACCTGGTAACTGGTCCCGAGTCTATGCTCTACAATTTGGCTGGTGATTTGAGTGCCCCCCTTATAAACCGAAGAGCACTTAAGGCCTCCTATGCCAATGCATCGGCCACTCAAATTGAAATGGCTTATCGCTACGAAATGCAGTTGCTGCAGGCCTATCTCGAGGTTTCCAATCAGGTTTCGAAGATTACGAATCTCAATGAGAGCCTGAAATTCCAATCACTGGAAGTGGATGCTTTGAACGAATCGATTACCATTTCTAATGATCTGTTTAAATCGGCTCGCGCTGATTATATGGAGGTATTAATGACCCAACGTGATGCGCTGGAGTCCAAATTTGAATTAATAGAAACGAAGAAAGAACAATTAATCGCTCAGGTGGTGCTATACCAAACCCTGGGTGGAGGATGGCAATAAGTCATAATTGTTTGGATGGGGGACCCCGGGAGCTGAGCCATTGGTATCTTCCGGGGTTTTTCACTTTCTTGGCGAAGATTTGCAGAGGACCGAAATCATACCCAAAATTGCAGGCCTATTCCTGGTCTTTTTACTGCTGTTTCACATCGGTGGGAATGGTCTTTTTTTTCAAATTCAGCGCCAGCAAATCCGCAGAGCGGTTAAGACTCGGATAAAATCCGGCGTTCCGAAAAAGGAACTGCATGCCCTTAAAATCACCGGTGAAAATGCCCTAGAGTTTCACTGGGTAAACGACCATGAAGTGCGTTATAAGGGCAGCATGTACGATATAGTACGCGCAGAAAATTACCCCTCAGAGCGTATTCTTTGGTGTATCGAAGACCGTGAAGAAGAAGCGCTCTTTGTACAGCTAGACCAAATCTGTCGCTTACAATACCATTCCGGGCCCGCTAAGGAGGAACGTCAAATAACTCAATTGATGCTCAGCGACCTCTTTCTCATCTTCTACGCCGAAAGCCCCAAGTGTCAAATTGAATCTAAGCTCCACCCATCTTTGCCTGGAGCTTCTCCCTTATTGGAGAAATACTTAGGAGTCGAAACTCCACCCCCCGAATTTCCGGCCTAAATATCCGCCTTAACGCGAATCTGTTTCCGTTTTTCCAATTATCGCCCTTGGAAAAGGGCTGGGCTTGCTATGGCTATAGGTCTGCAGGTCTTAAAAAATGAATCAATGAAACGATTACTATTAATAGTGTTGTTGCTCAGTCCTATTTTGAGCTTCGCACAGAATGTCCGTGGCCGCATCAGCGACGCGGAAAATCGCCAGCCCCTGGCCGGAGTGCTGATAAGTAATGCCGATGGTCAAGAGGTACGCAGTGATAAAGAAGGTCTCTTTAGCCTAAACTGCAGTGCTGAAATTCGCATTAGCCACCCTGACTTTATCACCCAAACCGTAGAAATTGATGATTGTAATCAGTTCTACGAAATAGCCCTTTTAGCCTCAAGCGAGGAATTACCTATGGTAGAGGTAAGTGCGCCTCGCAAGGCCAGCTATCAGGAAAGTCAGGCGGTGCAAAACCTCGATCCTCGCGAATTACAAATGGGCAAAGGCCTCTTTATGGACGAAGCCATTAATACCCATGTTCCGGGTGTTAATATGTGGCGTCGTACTGTATCCGGTGGCCAACAGTTCAATATCCGGGGGTATGGTAATGGCGTAGGTTTCCGTGGTGCCAGCAATAACTTCAATACCCAGGGAACCAAGGTGTATTTAAATGGTATTCCCCTTACAAACGCTGAAGGCTTAACCGTTTTGGATGATATTGACTTCGCCAGCATTAGTGCGGTGAATATCCAAAAAGGACCGGCCGGCTCTAAATATGGTTTCGCCATTGCCGGAGCGATTAATCTCAGCATTCTTCCCGCCAAGGAAGGCGAAAGCTATGTACAGCAAAGTGCTATCATTGGTGAGTTTGGTTTGCAGCGCTATACCACCACCATTGCCCGAGGTACCGAAAATGGCTCCTGGCTTTTAAACTATGGTCATCAAAAAGCGGATGGCTATATGGAGCATACCGCCTCTCGCAAAGACTTTGTGAATTGGGTTGGCTCCTTCCGTATTTCGGCCAAACAACGAGTAGAAACTTATTTCGGATATAGCGATAGTTACGATGAAAGAGGTGGAGAGCTCACCATCGCCCAGTTTGAAGCAGGAGACAATACCGGAAACGCCCGTTATATCAAGAATAACGCGCACACCAAAGTTGAGCGCCTTCGTTTCGGGCTTAGCAATCACTATCAATTCAATAGCCACTGGAATAATCAAACCACCGTTTTTGGATCTGGAGCTAGCAGCACCTCGAGTTCTGCCGGCGGTTGGAATGATGAGCAGCCCATTAATTTTGGACTGCGCAGTGATTTTGGAAGCTCTTTTAAACTGGCCGAAGACTACCTGCTTTCTGGACATACCGGTATTGAAATTCAGTTTCAGCGCAACCATGCCTTAAGCCATAGTATGGTTGAGGATAGCCTTTATCCCTCTCGCTATAATATCGTGGGAACTTTAAAGAGCAATCAATTTGTTCGCAATCAAAATCAGGTGTACTTCAGTCAATGGGAATTGCAAATGCCTCACAATTGGTCTTTCGAAGCCGGGATCAGCTTAAGCTCCTTAAGCATCGACCTCGAAAATCGCATGTACCAAAATGGTAATGATTTGGATCCACGCTATCAGGTAGATTACAAAAATTACTGGTCGCCCCATATTGCTCTGCGTAAGAGCTTTGCTAAAAAATGGAGCCTCTTTGCTTCTTATAATCGTTCCTATAAAACACCCTTAAGTGGGAATATTATTATCGGCGCAACCGGTGAACTGAATACTGATCTGGTACCCGAAAGTGGCAGTCAATTTGAAATTGGGGCGCAAGGGAATTTGCTCAATGGCCGACTCAATTTCCAGATAGCAGCCTTTAGCACCCTATTCCGTAATAAGATGACCTCCCTTGCAGTGCCATTAGATAGTGTTACCACCGCCTATACTTATTTGATTAATGCCGGCGGGCAGGATAATCAAGGACTGGAAGCCAGCGTGCGCTATGAGATTATAGGCTCCAAAAACCGCATCTTTAAGCATGTACAGCCTTGGGCCAATGTAACTGCCAATGATTTCGTTTACCGCGATTTCTACTATGAAGGGGTACCCCGTGGTGCCAGTCAGGCCGTGACCGAAGTGTACGATGGTCAGACAGTAGCCGGCGTAAGTCCCCTAAGCTATAATGTGGGGATTGACATTCAAGGTACCGCCGGTTGGTATACCAAACTAAGTCTACGTCATCAAGGTGCCATGAATATTACTTCGGATGGCGCCAATGAAACCGAGGCTTTTGATGTGCTCAATTTAAAGGCGGGCTATAAGGTTGCCTTACCGGCAGGCTTTAACCTGCATGTCTTTGTGGGCTTAAATAATAAGCTTAGCAGCCGCTATTACTATATGGTTTTTGTAAACCAATTAGCGGATGCCTACTTACCCGCTCCGGATCGCTTAAACAGCTATGGAGGGATTGAGTTACGCTACAATTTCTAAAATGGAAAGGGCCCCGAAATGGGGCCCTTTTTATTATCCTTCAAAACCGATTCGCTTATGCGTGCCATCGCAGAAGGGCTTGTTGGCCGATCCGCCACAGCGACACAAAACCGGGTTCTTTTCTATAGAACTACTACCATCAGCATGGCTAAACTTAATACTACCCTGTACCATAATGGGTCCATTGGGAATAACCTTGGCTTTTAAATCTCCATCTTCCATAGATAGACCCTTTTCCTGACCCACATAAGTGAGGGCCCCGGAGGGACATTGCTCTATTTGATGGCGAATTTTATTTCCTTCCGCCCCATCGGGGTCTACCCAAGGTCTTTGTCCATAACGAAATACTTCGGGTAAATTGCGCCAGCAGCGCTCGGAATGTATGCATTTATGGGCCTGCCAGATGATAGTCACCTCCTGACCGGCATATTCTTTCTTAGTGGGTTTCACGCGCATTTTTACCTGTTTTGTTGCCTCACAACAGCAGGCCTGTCTATTTGTTCGTTTAACATTTTTTAAGATCCTCCGCAAATTCGGTATAGACCAAACATTGTTTTAGAGCCTCCCAGTTTTCCACATAGTCCCCAATATGATCCGCGCTAATTCGCTTTAAGCGGCTTTGGGGTTTAAAGAGGCGTACACCCAAATAATGGTACAAGCGATCTACTAATTTAATTCGGTCTGAGGCCTTCATTAAATCCTTTTCATAGGAAACCTTGAAGTAGTGCAATCCTTCCAAACATTTCTCTTCATATTGCTCCAGCTCCTTACCCGCGCGGAGTTCAGCCATAAAAGCGGGAATATCCACTCTCATTTTAGGGCGACTTTTTAAACTTTGGGTTTCATGCCAAGACATCCGAAAACGGGCGTAATGCTTAGATAAGGTTTGGCGCACCAAATTATCCCGAGTTAGATAAATCAATTTATAGCCCTGCTTCTCCACCAAATATTTTAAGAAATCCCGACCATCTTCCTGGCCTAGCTTTTCCCGCAATTGGTAGGAAAGTAATTTAAAGCCATAGACCTTACTTCTAAAAACGCGATTGCGGTGCTTCAAGAATAATTTTGGAAAAAGCACCTTGCGATTATAAATCTCCTTATCGCAATCAATATCACTACTCTGATTTAGCAAATCACTTAATAAGGTACTTCCGGTGCGTCCTCTGCCAAATAGAACAAAGCGCTCGGTATGCGTGGTTTTGGGATAGGCTTTCGCCCGATAAGCCGCCAGTACTTCACGGAGATAACCACCTAGGGACTGGTTTAAAAGTGGGATTAAGCTTGCCATAATCTTGGAATTTTCCCGAAAAGTAGAATCTGAGCTTAGGCTGCACATAAATCTTCGTTAGATCGTCATTCTCTCACTGTGAATTAACCCTTCGGCCCGATAAAGCAAATTGCTATTTACTGGCTTTCAAAGGCCATAATCCGGCTAAACTGTCTTTATTTTGCCAAAAATTTCCCTTTTGCAGCTCTATCCTCCTGATCTGGCCCAAGCTTTAGACTTTCCTTTTATACAGCGAGAGCTAGCTCGTTATTGCTCCAGTCGCAAAGCCAAAGACCTGGCCCTGGACTTAAAGCCCGAGCCACAGGCCGATTTACTAGCGCAAAAGATTGCGGAAAGTGATCAAATACTGTCCTTATTATTGAGCGACGAGAGCTTTCCCAGTGCGGAGCATCCTGAGTTAAGTGAATTTCTAAGCAAATTAAAGGTTAGAGGTCACGCTTTACGCGAAGAGCAATTTGCAGATATCCGCAGCATGGCGATTAATTACCGCCATATACACCAGTTTGTTGCCAATAAACAAGAACGTTTGCCTGCAATTTGGGCACCACTGGAATATTTGCTTCCTGAAAAATTTGTGATAGAGGCGATTGATAAGGTTTTGGATGAAAGGGCTCAGGTTCGCTCCTCGGCCTCAGCCGAATTAAGCCATATCCGCCGGGAGCTTACCCGAAAAAGAGCTTCTGCTGATCGCATCTTTAACCGCATTTTAAAGAAATACCGCGACAAGGGTTATATCGCCGATTTTGATGAAAGTGTATCCGAATCGCGCCGGGTATTGGCCATTGTCGCTTCTTATAAAGGACAAATTCAAGGGATTTTACACGGCAGCTCCAGCAAACACAGTATCGCCTATATTGAACCGGGAGAAACAGTAGAAATCAATAATGAGATTTCAGAACTTCTGGAAGCGGAAAAGGAGGAGATCAAACGCATCTTAAGGCAATTAAGCACCGACCTTAGCCCCTATCATGATTATCTGGATGCCGTATGTAAAACCCTGGTATGGTTAGATCTCAGTCGGGCCAAAGCTATATTCGCCTACCAACAAGAAGCCTGCTACCCGGAAATTTTATCTGAAAAGAAAATCCTCCTTAAGGATGCCTATAATCCGGTATTAAGACATTTCAATAAGGAGAAAAATAAGAGCACGGTTCCTCTCGACTTAATGCTCGATGCGGAGCAACGGATTCTGGTAATCAGTGGACCTAATGCCGGAGGAAAGTCTCTTTCCCTTAAAACGGTGGGACTCTTGCAGATTATGCTCCAAAGTGGCCTGGCAATTCCGGTGCACCCCGACAGCCAATTTTGCCTCTTTGATCAATTGCTGGGCGACATTGGCGATGCCCAGAGTATCGAGAATGAGCTGAGCACCTATAGCTCCAAGCTGCAAAAGATGGATCACTTCCTCACCTACACGGATTCGTCGACCTTATTGCTGATTGATGAGTTTGGTAGTGGTTCGGATCCCGAATTGGGTTCGGCTCTTGCTCAGGTATTCCTCGATCGACTCAATGCTTATGGGGCCTATGGCATCATCACGACTCACTTTAATGCAATTAAAGCCCTGGCCGCTGAAATGCCCGGAGTGGTAAACGGCGCCATGCTGTTCGATCAAAAATCTTTCGATCCTCGCTACGAATTGCAAATCGGGCAACCGGGTAGCTCCTACACCTTCGAAGTAGCCCAGCGCAGCGGTATTCCCAGTCATTTAATTGATGATGCCCGCGGTCGGGTGCAGCAAAACACCCTGGAAGTGGATAAGCTCTTGGTGCAAATTCAGCAGGATAAGGTGGCAATTGAAAAAGTGCGTACCGCTCAGGAAAAAGAATTGCAAAAGCTCCGCAAGCTAGAAAGGGTGCAGCAGGATCGCATCTTGAAATTAGAAGAGAAAGTACAGAAGCATAGCCGCATTAATGAGGAGCAAGATCGCTTGATGTACTGGGGACAGAGATTCCAAAAGCTTATTGATAGCTGGATGGATCAAAAATCCCAAAAAGATAAAAAGGCCATTGTAGCTCGCTTTATTGCAATGCTTAACCAGCGCTCTGGCGAAGTGGAAGTGGAAGAGCAAAAAAGTCACCGCAAGGAAGTAAAACAACACCACAAAGACTTAGACCGCTACCTTCAGGAAGAGGTTAAGATGGGTATGGAGGTGCGCATCCTCGAATCGGGTATTAAGGGCAGCATTTTGGAACAAAAAGGCGACAAATTTCTATTGGCTCTGGGTGGAAATATGACCGCCTTGATGGAGCGCAGCAAATTTGTGCGTGCCGATGCACCATTGGGTCAGAAGCCTCGAAAAAAACAAAGGCAGAAGAATTTCCGCAAGCCTAATACTGGCAAGGCCGAAAACGCCCAAGCCAAGGATAAGCAAGCCGCTCAAACCGAGGGAAAGAAGCAAAAAGCACCTCAAGCTAAAAGGAGGAAAGCGCAAAATCCAGCAAAGCCCGGTTCGAAAAGCGGCGAGCAGTAGACCCTTCAACGGCAATCCTTACATTTGGGCTCCAAAGAAAACACGCCCATGGAAGAAGTCGTTTCGGATATTCCCTTAATCACCAATGATGCCGTGGTATTTGGCATCCTGATGGCCCTATTACTCTTTATTTTTCGCAGTAGCGAAATGCCGGCCTTCAAGAAGTTTTATGCGGTAATACCCACCCTTTTACTTTGTTATTTCCTTCCATCGGTATTCAGTACCCTGGGAATTATTTCCCCGCAGTGGATCGATGTTACAGCCGCCAAGGCCTTTCTTTTAGAGCAAGGCTATGCCGTTGATGGCTTAAATAGTTTTAAGGCCTTTAAAAACTTTGTGATCAATCAGGAAGTTGATGTGGCCCTACTAAAACCCTTTATGGGCAAGTCGCAGCTTTACTTTATGGCCTCTCGTTATTTGTTACCGGCCAGTTTAATCCTGCTTACCTTAAGTATCGACCTTAAAGAAGTATTCCGCTTAGGGCCTAAAGCTCTCATCATGTTTGGAACCGGAACCTTAGGGGTTATTATCGGTGGCCCCTTAGCACTCTTGTTTTTTGGTGCGGTGGCCCCGGATGTAGTTGGAGCTGGCAGCGATGAAATTTGGCGCGGTATGACCACCATTGCCGGTAGTTGGATTGGAGGTGGCGCAAACCAGGCTGCCATGTTCGAAGTTTTTGGTGAAAATGGAGCTATTTCTGGCAAGATTTATTCGGTGATGATTACCGTAGATGTGATCGTTGCCGAGATCTGGATGTTCTTCCTCCTCTTAGGAGTGGGTAAGTCCGATAAGATTGACAAATTTTTCAAGGCCGACGCCTCAGCCGTTACTGCGCTTAAGAATCACATGCAGGAATTTTCGTCCCGCATTTCGCGTATCGCTACAACTATCGACCTTTTTGTGATTCTAGGGATCGCTTTTGGCCTAACGGGACTGGCCCATTTACTCTCTGATATTATCGCTCCGGCCATCGCCGAAGCTTCTCCCTTCTTAGCCGAAACTTTTAGCTTGGGAAGTGGCTTTTTCTGGTTAATCGTTTTGGCTACCACGGCCGGTATTATCATGTCCTTTACCTCCCTTCGTAATTATGAAGGTGCAGGGGCCTCCAAAGTGGGTTCGGTTTTCATTTACATTCTGGTGGTAACCATCGGTATGAAAATGAACATCATGGGCATATTTGAAAACCCCGGGCTCTTCCTGGTTGGATTAGTTTGGATGGCTATTCACGTTGGCTTACTCTTTATCGTTGGAAAAATTATTCGAGCCCCCTTCTTCTTCCTGGCAGTGGGCTCCAAAGCCAATATTGGTGGTGCGGCCTCGGCTCCGGTGGTTGCAGCAGCTTTCCACCCCTCACTCGCTCCGGTAGGAGTTTTACTTGCAGTTTTAGGCTATGCGGTAGGAACCTATGGCGCCTATCTCTGTGGATTATTAATGCAAACGGTTGCTCCTTAATGAAAAAGTTCTGGCTCCCTGGCCTCTTGGCCCTGATTGGCTTCCAGCTTAGTGCGCAGAAGGAAGCCGAAACCTTTCGGGAAATTTATTCCCAGGCTCTCACTGAACAACAGGGCTATGAATGGCTGCGAGAGCTTTGCAGCATGGGACCACGCTTTGCGGGCAGTGATCAGGCCACAGCCTCTGTATTACACTTCAAGGCCAAATTAGACTCCATGGGTTTCGAAACCCGCTTGCAAGCGGTGAAGGTACCACACTGGGTTCGCGGTCCGCAGGAACAAGCCTGGCTAATTCAAGGTATTGATCAAATAGCAATGGCCGTTACCGCATTGGGAGGCTCTATCGCCACTCCTGCGGGAGGCTTACGCGGCAATGTGGTCGAAATCCCTTCCTTCGAAGCCTTAGACAGTCTGGATCTAAAAGGGAAAATTGCCTTTTTCAATATCCCAATGGATCCCAGCTTTATTAGCACGGGCTATGCCTACGGATCAGCTGTAAAGCAACGCTGGGCCGGCGCTATTGAAGCTTCTAAAAAAGGTGCTATTGGGGTAGTGATCCGCTCCCTGAGCAGCAGCATTAATAAGTATCCGCATACAGGTAGTATGGCTTATGCCGATGAGGTTAAGCGCATTCCTGCTGCAGCCTTAAGTACCTTTGACGCTGAGCTTTTAAGCAAGTCTTTGAAAAAGGATCCCGGCTTACAAATCAAATTGCAAATGGCCTGCGAATGGCAAGATTCCGTTTATTCTTACAACCTTATTGCCGACCTTAAAGGCAGCAGCAAGCCCAATGATGTAATTGTGGTATCCGGCCATATCGACTCCTGGGAATTAGGAACCGGTGCGCATGATGATGGCGCCGGAGCTATGCATGCCTTGGAAAGTCTCTACCTTTTAAAAGAGATGGGCTTTAAAACCAAGCGCACTTTGCGTATGGTCTGGTATATGAATGAGGAATTCGGTTTAAACGGAGCCCGGGTTTATGCAAGGGCCGCTAAAAGCGCCAAAGAAAAACATGTAATCGCCATTGAAAGCGATGGCGGTGGCTTCACCCCCAAAGGCTTTAGTATTGATGCCTCAGATGAGATGGTGGAAAAGCTGAAAGCCTATCGCAAATTATTTGAGCCCTATGGTATTTATCAATTCTCCAAAGGCGGCTCGGGGGCCGATATAGGTCAGCTTAAGAACGACGATATTATTCTAATTGGACTGCGGCCCGACAATCATCGTTATTTCGAAGTGCATCACTCAGCCCTGGATAATATCAACTCCGTAAATGCACGCGAGTTTACCATGGGCTCTGCCAGCCTCGCCGCATTAATTTGGTTGATGGATCGCGATGATCTTTGTGTGGGTTGTAAATCCTAAAAGAAAATATTTCTCAAAACCGTGAACCTATTGCCCTGGGCACCGTTATTAGCTGTGGTTAAGGTTTGGTTAATTGTTTTGATTTAGTTTGAAACAAGGGGAGGCAATAAGCCTCCCTTTCTCTTTTTAACCTTAGGGTAAAGGCCCTTCGCTCACATTTTCCTAAATTCTCCCAAATATTTGAAAATGAGGGCCATCCCAAATCCGGTATTCCGCAGCTACGACGATAAAGTAATTGAAGATCCGCGCGCCTATGTAGCCTCCTGGCTTAATAAGCATCCGCGGGGCAAGGTTTTCGTGGGTTGCGATTCCAAGGTCAGAGGCCATCAAACCAAATACAGTACTGCCATTTGTATGTGGGATATTGGTAGGGGAGTTAGTGAGATCTACAAGAATGAGGTAGTACAAACTCCGCCGGATCAATACACCCGATTATGGACGGAAGTAGAGAAAGCAGTAGCTGTTGCTTCAGAGCTCAAAGGCCTTACTTCGATAACGGTACATGTTGATATAAATTCAAACCCTCGCTTTCGCTCTCATCAATTATATGATGCCTCAATAGGCCTGATTAGTGCAATGGGCTTTGAAGGAGCAGGAAAACCCCATTCCTGGGCAGCAAGTTGTGGTGCGCATCGCCACTGCCAATAATCTACTAACAGAAAATCGAACCTGTTGATAAACCGTTAGTAAAATAGGCGCTTTTTAACCATATAAATTTTTTTACCAAAATAATTTACTGATAAATAACGGTTTAAGCTTGTGATTCTAAATCGTACTTTTTACATTAGGCCTCCAATATACGGGGAGACATGGGAATATTTACAAATCACAAATCAGGATCGAAGGCCAGTGAGAAGGGCGGCCAGATATCTTTGATTAACAATCGTTGCAGCGGACCGAGCATTACTACCAATCGGCGGGTCTTGTTTAAGAAATTCAACTATCAATTCCGCTTAAAGAAATTTGAACCAATTGCGAGTTAAATAAAGAAAAGGGCCGCTGAATATCAGCGGCCCTTTTTATTTTGATCGAAGCTCCAACTTAATAGGCTGCGAGCTCTTCTAATTTCGCTTGTACCTTTTCTGCATTAGGAATCATTGCGGCCTCTAAAGTGCTGTTCAACGGAATGGCCGGCATATTCTCAGAACCCAGCACCATTACAGGCGCATCCAGGTCACGGAAGGCTTCCTGTTGAATCCATCCTGCCAGTCCTTGAGAGAATCCATTACGAGAGGGCTCCTCAGTTACAATCAAAACCTTACCATGCACTTTCACACGCTCCAGGATTAGCTCTTCATCCAAAGGAAATAAGGTCCGTAGATCTAGCACCTCTACCTTATTGCTTAAAGCCTGTCGGGCAGCTTTAGCCCAATACACACCCATTCCATAGGTGATAACTAATAAACTGCTATGGTCTGCCATGCTCTCTGCGCTGGCTTCATAAGCGATGCGTCCTTTACCAAAGGGTAAAACATAATCTGCCGAAGGCTCAACGGTTTTAGCATCTTCAGTTCCCTTTACCTTAGACCAGTACAATCCTTTATGCTCCAACATCACAACTGGATTCGGATCATAATAAGCGGCCTTCATCAAACCTTTTAAATCAGCTCCCGTACTTGGATAGGCAATCTTAATTCCACGGATATTGGTCAATACACTTTCTACTGAGCTAGAATGGTAAGGGCCACCACTTCCATAGGCACCAATAGGAACGCGAATTACCGAGCTTACCGGCCATTTGCCATTGGATAAATAACTACTGCGGCTTACTTCGGTAAAAAGCTGGTTTAAGCCCGGCCAGATATAATCTGCAAATTGAACCTCAACAAAAGGCTTAAGGCCAGTGGCACTCATCCCCACGGTAGAACCAATAATAAAGGCTTCTTGTATAGGAGTATTGAATACCCGATCGTCGCCGAATTTTTGGGCCAGGGTTGCGGCTTCACGGAATACACCCCCTAAGCGACCACCAACATCCTGACCATATAATAAGGCCTCTTTATGCTCGGCCATAATTTCTTGAATCGCAAAAAGCGCTGCGTCTACCATCACGGTTTTTTCCTTGCCCTGCGGACTGCGCTCCCCTTTTTCTTCGGTGATGGGACTGGGGGCAAAATCGTGGGTAAATAAGTCTTCGGGACGAGGATCTTCTTGAGCCAGTGCCTCATTATAATCGGCTAAAACACGCTCGCCTTCCTCTTTGTAAATAGTATCTAATTCCACCTCTTCAACTCCTTCCTCCGCAAGCCAGGTATGTAACTTAGGCCAGGGATCACGCAAGGCATGCTCTTCCAAATCATCGCGGTAAAACTCCTTACGCACTCCGGAGGTATGGTGTCCTAATAATGGCACCTTAGCGTGTACGAGGAATGGTCGACGCTCCTTACGCATCAATTCAATAACCTCATTCAGGGTGGCATAGGACTCTTCGAAATTGCTGCCATCTATACTGCGAACTTCAATGCCCTTAAAGCCCTGAGCGAATTCAGCGGCATTTTGCGCACGGGTTTCCTTGGCATTCGCCGAAATATCCCATTCATTATCCTGCACCAAAAAGAGCAAAGGGAATTGCTTCAAAGCTGCCATCTGCAAAGCTTCTGAAACCTCCCCTTCGGTCATGGCTGCATCTCCAATAGAACATACTGCAATGGCCTTTTCATCTCCTTCAGTAAGTCCCATCTTTTCGCGGTACTGAATTCCCATCGCCACACCAGAAGTGGGAATAGCTTGCATACCGGTAGCCGAAGACTGGTGTGGAATCTTAGGCTTATCTGCATCATTTAAACTGGGATGCGAATAATAAGTACGTCCACCACTAAAAGGATCATCGCGCTTCGCTAATAATTGCAACATGCAATCGTAGGGACGCATACCAATCGACATCAGAATAGAATCGTCGCGGTAATAAGGGGCAACATAATCGTAAGACTGAAGCTGTAAACCTAATGCTATTTGAATCGCCTCATGACCGCGAGAGGCCGCGTGTACATATTTGGCGGTGATCGCTTTATTCTCTTCGTAGAGCTCAGCCATTTGTTTGGCAGCACTCATCAGGCGGAAAGCCTTTTTTGCAATATCGATAGAAACCAGAGGTGCTTTTTTGCTAGGTGCAGACATGCGTATTTTTTTGCTGCTGCAAATATCGGAAATGCACAGGGAAGGAAGGCCCCTCAGCCGAAAGGCTTTAAAGGACAGGCTTAAAAAAGAAAAAATCGGCTAAAAATGCCTTACTCATCTTTGGCTGCTGCGCCAAAATCGTAGCTAAAGCCAATGCTCAATACCTGCTTAAACTGAGAGCGAGGAACACCTAAATCTGGATTATTCTCATCCAAATAGAACTTCACATCATGGTCGTAGATATAGGCCAAAGAAATATTCGCTTTGATAAACTTATTGACCTTAAAGAACATGATCAGCTCGGAGTTGATATCGATTAAGCTTGGGTCTTCCACATAATTGGAAAAGAGATCAATACGACCTTGCAAATCCACATTCTTCCAAAGCTTGCGCTTATAGGTGATGTTAGCATAGGCCCCAGCTTCTAAGCGATAGTTACTTCCTGGATCAACACCATAGGCTCCTTCATCTGCAAGTCTTTGAACCGTAACGATCGTTGCCTTTGCCGTAATTGGCGACAAGAACATAGTGAAACGTTTATTCGGCTTATTGGTAGCTCCTAAACCAAAAAGAAAATAGCCCGGGGCCATAAAATCCGAAACCTTTACATCATCACCTATATCTCCGGGGTTTTCGTAACCGGGACGAAACTGAGTACGAAAATTAAGTAATGCCGAATAGCTCCATTTTTTACTGTGGAGGTAATCTAGGCGCGATTCGATCTCAATTCGATCGTCGGTTTTATTGAAAATGGTATCCTGAAAGTTGACACCATAGGCCAAGGTCATGGCATTACTCCAAACCCATTTGCCTTTGCCTATGTAATTAGCAAAGCCATTAAAAATGGAGTTCCCGGCAATCGAGTTCACACCACCCGCCTGCCAATTGCTGTAGCTGGCTTGGGTAAACTGAATCCCGAAATTTCCTCCTAAATCCCATTTGGTGGTGTCCAGAGCATCTTGCCCCAAACGTTGGATGGATAGTTTCCGAAATTCCAGAACATCTTTTTCTTTTACTAAAGCATTATTCTGAGCGTGGAGAGACAAGCTCAAGAGGCTGATAATAAGGAGGGCGGCCTTTGGCATTCGTGCAATTTTTTGCAAAATTATTATTTCTTCTTAAAGGCATTGATGGCATTGCGGGTAAATTCGGATAAAACCAATTCACCGCTAATCGCTGCACGATCTGCTAATAGTTGATCCCAGTTTTCGCATCCTTGCCAGAAAACCTCTTTAAGCTGACGCATCGCTTCGGGGTTAAAGCCCTTTAAACGCTCTACTAATTCGGCGATTGCCTGATCCATTTCGGCCACTGTATCATGTAAATGATAATAGAGTCCTTTTTGGTGCGCCCATTGCGCATCGCGCCATTCAGTAGCATTAATCGCTAGTTCGCTCATCGCACTTAAGCCCACCTTGCGTTCTACCGCCGGTCCTACCACAAATGGGCCAATACCTACTGCCAACTCTGATAATTTTACCGAAGCAAATTTTGTGGCAAAACAATAATCTACTGCCGAGGCCAAGCCTACCGCTCCACCCACAGCCTTACCATGCACACGACCTACAATTAACTTGGGGCATTTACGCATGGCATTGATCACATTGGCAAAGCCACTGAAGAACTTCTTACCTTGATCTAAATCCTGGATGGAAATCAATTCATCGAAAGAGGCACCCGCGCAAAAAGCACGCTCACCTGCAGATCGCAATACAATCACTTTCACGGCCTCATTCGAACCGGCCTCAGTAATGGCCGCTGCCAACTCTGATAAAAGTTTGCTGGGCAGCGAATTGCTCATTGGGTGAAAAAACTCAATGCTCGCTACACCATCTTCAATGCTGGTTTGAATGTATCCTTGTTGTAATGCCTCCGACATAGTTCAAATTTTGCCGCAAAGGTAAAGCGCTTAACGCGAATGCCGAAGGTCATTTCCATTTTCGGTCTTAATAGATATTTGCCCTTAACCTCTGGCTAACCTTAGTTTGCTTCCTTTGATTTATGAAAAAAGTGCTTTTTTACCTTACGGTGATCTGCTTTGGATCGGCCCAGGCCCAGGAGAACTGTTCTACTGATTTTAACTTTTCGGTAGATACCAGTACAGCGGCTCAGCCCTTTAACCACCTGGCTTTTCAGAATGACCCTTGTCGTTTTCAATTTGCGATTGTAACCGATCGTACTGGCGGTCATCGTCCCGGGGTTTTTATGGATGGGGTAAATAAGCTCAACCTAATGCAGCCCGAATTTGTGATGAGCGTAGGCGACCTCATCGAAGGCTATACTCTGGATACCATCGAGCTGGCCCGCCAATGGAATGAGTTCAATTCTTTTGTGGGTCATTTGCAAATGCCTTTCTTCTATGTGCCTGGTAACCATGATATTACCAATGCAGTAATGGAAAAAGAATGGCTTTCGCGCTTTGGATCTACTTATTACCACTTCACTTATAAAGATGTCTTATTCCTCTGCCTCAATTCCGAGGACCAGCAAAGGGGAGCTGGACATGGCACTATTTCCGATGCCCAATTTGAATATGCCGCCAAAGTTTTAAAGGATAATCCTGATGTGCGCTGGACGCTAATCTTCATGCATCAACCCCTTTGGCATCAGAGAAACACGGTACGTTGGCAAGAGCTGGAAGCCCTTTTAGGCGACCGCAATCACACTGTTTATGCTGGGCACGAGCATCGCTATGTGAAGGAAAAGCGTAATAATGGCAAGTACTTTACCTTGGCCACGACTGGTGGCGGATCAGGCTTACGCGGACCTAAATTGGGGGAGTTCGATCATATGATGTGGGTGACCATGACCGATCAAGGCCCCATTATGGCCAATTTGGCTTTGGATGGTATTTGGACCGAAGATGTAGTTACCCAAGATACCAAGACTTTGATTGAGAAATTTAGCGCCCATTCACCCATCGAAATTGAACCTCTCTTTTATGAAGGTGAGCATTTTGAATCAGGCAGCCTACGCTTGAAGATCACCAATGATGAAAATGTTCCCATGCGCTTGAATTTCCGTACCCAAAACAGCCCTAACCTAGCGCTATTCGCGGATAGCAGCCAAATTTCGGTCGCTCCGAACAGCGTGGCTTTCATGAATTTAAACCTCCTTTCTCGAGAAGGTGATTCCTTAATTCCCGCCCAACTGTTTGCCGATTTAGAGCTGGGCGCTGAAGGTGAGCCTGCCCATATCTCCTATCCCTATGTTTACAGGATTAAGCCCCTACGAAAAAGAGCCTTGAAACAATGTTCCCAAAAGCCAAAAGTGGATGGCTCGACCCAAGAATGGGGCGCCATGAGCTATGCTTTCAAACGCAATGCCGGTAGGGTAAAGGTGGAGTTCGACCTGGCCTATGATGAGCAATACGTTTACGTTGCGGCGCGAGTTACAGACGACACCATCCAATCCTATGGCGGTGGTGCTACCTGGCAGCAAGACAATTTGAGCTTTGTAGCCAATGCTGAAAAGATGGGACGCGGGGCTGTAAGTGTAGGTCATGATTGGTATGCCCAGGACTTCGTTCAGCAGCTTAGCCCGGCAAATGATACCACAGCTTCCGTGGCTTATCGTAACAATCTTCCGAAAGGCACCAAGATGATTTGCCGCCAAACCGACTATGGTTATGAAGGTGAACTGGCCCTGCCGATTTCCTATATCCAAAGCTTCCAGGGTGAAAACTGGCAATACCTGCGTTTGAATGTGGGGATCGATGATAAAGATGGGGGAGCCGTAGCTCGTTATAGCTGGTTGCCTATCTGGCGAAACGCCGATAACTATGTGGGATCGGGGTATTTCTTTAGGGTGGAGGAGAAAAGGTAATAAAGCTACGGGGTTGCTTCACCGCTCGCTTCGCTTAAGACACAGAGGGCGCAGAGGTTCACAGAGGGGTATTGCTGTTGATTGTTTCACCGCTCGCTGCGCTAAAGGAGCAAAGAAGCTAAGGGGCACAGAGGTTTAGACCTTTCAGGCATGGAGATTCACACCGAGCTTTGGGCAGGCCTTGAGCTCTTTGCGAAGCTTCCCGCCTACCGGCATGCAGGTGCTTCTTCCTATCTATTGCAGGCAGGTGCGTCTTTGCGGTAAAGCCACTAAAATTATAGCCGAAAGATCAATAGACATTAGTATCTAAAGTCTACCGTCTAAACTCTATTGTCTCGACTCCAACTACCAGCTACTGAATTCCCTCCAACCACTCTCCGTGGATCACACTGCGCTCTACCTTGGCGATGATGCTATGGTAATAGTTATACCAGGATTGCTTACCGTTCTGCTTGGCCTGAATATGTCCGCTATGCGCACGCCATTTTTGAATAGACTCCTGATCTTGCCAATAGGAAATGAAGATTCCTTGCTTTGGCTCCCCGGAAGAAGAATAACCTAAATAGCCCTCCTGCTTTTGAGCTTCCGACATCATCTCAGCGTCCGCCTCGGCATAGCCATCCAATTGCTCCGATTTTTGAGAAATAAAAATCACCGCATAATAGGGTGCTGTGGGTGGGTCGCCTTTCCAGTGGGTTATCATGATTGCTATTTTTTTAGGTAAAAACGGAAGGGAGCTAAGATACGCTTTGGCTCGTGGTCTGAATCGTTGTGAGATTGCTTCACCGCCCGCTTCGCTAGAGGCACAAAGAGCGCAGAGATACACAGAGGTTTACATCCAGCTTGGAGCAAACATAAAACTCTTTGCAAACCTTAGCTTCTTAGCGTTTCTGCGGTAAAATAATCCACCAAAGCTCCACTCGAAGAAACAATAGTAATTTACATTTCGAGCAACCGACTGGTAACTAACCCTTTATATTTTCCTCAAGCTTTTCGTCTTCAATCTGCTTTAAAGCTTTTTCTATTTGCTGACTTTTTCGATAAGCCAATACCCCAACAATTAAAGTACCTATCGAAAGGGATAAAAGCCCGGCAATATCAACAGTGGTTGACAAAAGGGTCCCTCCTAATCCAATTGCAGCAATTAATAAGCCTTGGGTCTTTAAGGTATCCGGCTTAATAGATAATCCCCAGAGAGTTTCGGAAGCAGTCCTTTCGAAGGGCTTCATAATTTGCTGTTTGCGTTCCTCATTATCTTGGAGATACTCCGGGCATGTCTCAGTAAAACTGGGCTTAGCATCTGTTAAGCCGCAAAGCAAGCCTGACTTCAGAGTGAGCTTTCGGTTTTTACAAGTACCGCAGATACTTAAATAATTTTCATTAGTCATCAGTTAAGGTTTGTATTGACATTGCGCCAATATATTGAAACTACACCTTTCCATTAAGTAGCTACAGTTGTCAATTTGCTTCACCGCCCGCTTCGCTACCCGCCTACCGTCAGGCAGGTGCTTCTCAGCGTCTCTATGGTAAAACAATCCACCAAAGCTCTACTCGAAGCAACAATCATCACTCCAATCTAAATACATCTAATGTCTATAGTCTAAAATCTATAGTCTCTCCTATACACTCTGATCAATCTTCTTCACCATCGTTAAAATAGTTGCCAGAGCCACAGTCTCGCCTTCCTCATCGTATACATCCACATTGAATTTCACGATGCCCTTAGCGATATCATCTTCACTGCGTTTTTCCTGATCGATCTTTTCCTTCACGGTAAACTTCACGCCGATGGTCATGCCAGGATATACCGGTTTGGTAAAACGACATTCATCAATACCATAGTTCAATAATACCGGTCCTTTGCATGGATCAACGAACATACCGGCTGCTTTGGAAAGTACATAGTAGCCATGCGCCACCTTACCCTCGAAAATGGTGCCCTCCAGAGAGGTGGCATCCACATGAGCATAGAAATTATCGCCGCTCACCTGGGCAAAGCTGGCGATATCGGCATCCGTAACGGTATGACGATGGGTATATACAGTTTCCCCCACTTTGAGTTCTTCAAAATGCTGGCGGAATAAATGTTTTTCCGCTTCCGGGCGACTGGCGCCGGGTTGATACACTTGTGTGATTTCAGTAATGGTATCCGGGTGTCCTTGAATAGCGGTACGCTGCAGATAGTGCAATACACCGCGCTTTCCACCCATCTCTTCACCGCCACCGGCTCGTCCGGGTCCACCGTGCGTAAGCAATGGCATTGGCGAACCATGACCGGTACTTTCCTTGGCGCTCTTAGCATTCAGCACCATAATTCGACCGTGCATGTGTGCGGCTTCCACTACGTATTCGCGACCAATTTTATCATCGGCTGTTATAATGGAGCTCACTAAGGAACCTTTACCCATATTGGCAATCTCGGCCGCTTCGGCTAAGCCTTTATAAGGGATTAAGGTTGATACCGGACCAAAGCATTCCACTTCATGTACATCGGTATTGGTAAAAGGATTGTCGTTGCGGAACAGTGTTGGGCTCACAAAGGCACCCTTATCTTTTTGAGCACCCATCACTTCAAAATCGCGGAGGTCGCCATAAACCACTTCTTGCGAATTTTTAAGTCGGGCAATATTCTCTGCCAAGCGCTCCACCTGAATGCTGGAGGCTAAAGACCCCATGCGTACTCCTTCCATCCGAGGATCGCCAATGCTGGTTTTCTGCAAGCGAGAGATCAATGCTTCCTGCACCGCATCTATCTTGTCTTCGGGAACTATAATTCTACGTACGGCTGTACACTTCTGACCAGCCTTAGTAGTAATCTCTCGCTGAACCTCCTTCACGAAGATGTCGAACTCGGGCATTCCAGGTTCCACGTCCGGACCTAATACCGAAGCGTTTAAGGAGTCAGCCTCCAGGTTGAAAGTAACAGAGCGATCTACGATATGAGGCAGGGCTTGTAATTTCTTCCCGGTAGCGGCACTACCGGTAAAGGTTACCATATCACCGGTGGTCACATGATCCAAAATTCCACGACCTAAGCCCGTAACTAATTGCAGGGCTCCTTCCGGTAAAATCTTGGAGGCGATAATTTCGCGTACCACATGCTCGGTTAAGAATGAGGTA
Source organism: Flavobacteriales bacterium UBA7878 (assembly GCA_002501205.1). GTDB lineage: Bacteria > Bacteroidota > Bacteroidia > Flavobacteriales > Schleiferiaceae > Croceimicrobium. The sequence continues at coordinate 80,129 of DLRW01000073.1, read as the reverse complement.
TATTCAGAGGGCTTCACCACCGCAGGAACACCGGCCATCAGGTTCACTGCAATTTTTTCGAGCATTCCCCAAACCGGGAAGTTAAAGGCATTAATGTGAATCGCCACTCCGCGTTTAGGCACCATAATATGATGACCTATAAAAGTGCCATTCTTCGAAAGTGGCGCATGGCTGCCATCAACATAATATGGCAAATCCGGAAACTGGCGACGTAAAGAAGCATTGGCAAAGAGATTTCCAAAACCGCCTTCAATATCTACCCAGGAGTCAATTTTAGTGGCTCCGGTTTTAAAGCTGGTTTCGTAAAACTGATCTTTAATTTTCACGAGATGCAGGGCCAGGGCCTTCAACATTCGCCCTCTTTCCTGGAAGGTCATTTTACGAAGGGCAGGTCCACCCACCTTGCGACCATAATCTAAAATGGCCTCGTAATCTAATCCGGCACTGGAAACAATTCCAATTTCGGTTCCGTGTATCGCGTCGCGGGCAATTAGTTCCTCGCCTTGGCCAGAAACCCATTCACCCTGTACATAATTCTGAATTTGCTGCATCTTGTGCTTTTTTGAGAAGGCTAATTTACGTTTAGCATTAAGGCTTTACAAGGGCCTTTTTGGATTGCTCGGCTGGACTCTGATACTCAATAAAGTTCTACTTCCCCTCAAAAATTGACAGGCCTCTCTCAGCCTGCGATTCGATCTTGACTATCTTCCCTACTTTTGCGCCAGATTGAAGACCATGGAGAAATTTTTCCTACGCTTAGCCATCATCATTCTCAGCCTTTTCGGCTTATCCGTTTTTGGCTGGTTAGTTAAGCACAATAGTACCGGTGATAAGATTTTGGGCGACAAAGTGGGCAAGGGCCTCGATGCCTATGTGAGCTTTCTCGACCTCTTTGAAAAATCGGTAGAAGAAGTAAAAAAGCTTCCCGAAACCTTTGTGCCTACCCCCGCCGGTTTTGAGGCCGTAAACAAATTGGAGAATGACCTTTATGCCCTCATCAGCTACAGCAATTCCGAAGAAGGGCGTAGCGTAGAAATCCGTAATCTTAAAAACGACGAAAGCCTCCATAAATGGGATATCGCCAACCCATATCAGGCGCATGATCGAATTATGGATCCTTTGCTTTTACCAGGCAAGCGCTTGGTTTATTCTTATAATGGCGTAACCGGTTTAATTTGTTTGGACTCCCTCGGAAATCAAATTTGGAATCAGGACACGATTGCCCATCACCACTCGATTAACCTCGATAGCGCTGGAAATATCTGGGCCTGCACCTATACTAAGGAAAATGGCGGTTTCATTATCTACAAAGGTTTTTACGATGTGGATGGACGTGAATTGGTGTATATCGATAATACCATCAGCCAACTAGACCCCAATACGGGTAAGCTTCTCTTTCATAAATCCATTACTGAGATTTTGAATGAAAACGGGCTTTCGAATTTGATCCTAAAATCGCCCAATATTGAGGACCCTATTCACCTGAACGATGTACAGCCCGCTTTAAAAACTACCGCTTGGTACAAAGAGGGTGATCTGTTTTTAAGTTTTAGAAACTGCTCAGCGCTGATGCATTATCGTCCTTCTACCAATAAGGTGATTCGCTTGATTGAAGGTAATTTCTACTCCCAACACGATATTGATTTCCTGAACGACAGTACCATTATCTTCTTCAATAATAATTCGCACACCTTCTGGAGCAGTCGTCCAGGCAACTGGCGAGTGGCTGATCAGCGTATTGATGCCGGGGACTACTATTCCAATACCATGGCCTACGACCTTAAAAACGAAAGGCTTTACCCCTACGAGAAGAAGGTTTATGATGAGCATCAAATTCAAACCTTTACCGAAGGCATGCAAGAGGTTTTAGCTGATGGCAGCCTTTGGATTGAAGAGCAGAACAGCGGAAAACTTTGGGTATTTAAAAATGGGGAGCTCTTGTATAAAAATGTGCTTCCTTCGCAGCATGAAGGGCATCATCACCTTTCTAACTGGACCCGAATTTTAACTGAAAAACCATGACAAGTCCTTTTCTCTATATCGGTCCGGGCATGAGCGCCGGCGCCATCGTACTGATCTTATTGATTGGTGCCCTGGTACTTTTCTCCTTGGGCTATATCGTTTACCTCCGCATTAAGCGCATGGGGAAAAAGAAGAAAAAATAAATGGCCTTTTACTTCATTCTGGCCCTCTCGGCTGCCCTAGCTTTTGGCCTGATTCGCTGGGGGCGGAAGAGTTTTTACCGACTTGCCATTAGCAGCACTCGGGTGCTCGACATTATGCTGGGCGATCAGGATGAAGACGAAAAGCTGGAAGAATTACAATCGCATACTGGCAGGCTGATTCTTAACCTATTAGCTTTTATCGGACTGTTGATTGGAGCAGGCGCAATTATTCTGATTAGTCTAAACCTCCATGATATTTTTATCGCTTTGGAAGAAGGGGAAGCGCCTCCAGAGCTCAGCTCCTGGCAAAGTATTCTGGCTCTTTCTGTAGGTGCTACTCTACCTTTTTTAATACCCTTCAAGAAGTCGCCATCCGGCTACTCAGAGCTAGCAATGCTCTTGCACCGCATGGTGCTGAATAATTACCATTTGGGCCTTAAGCTTTTTCGTCGCGAAGTAAAAAGCAAAGGAATTGAGAAGCGTAAAGACTTCCTAATTATCAGCGGTTTAGCAAGAGCAGGCACTACCAGCTTTATGAATCACCTGGCTACTTTACCCCAATTTCAAAGTTTGAATTACGGCAATATGCCCTTTTTACTGAGCCCGCATTTATGGTCGCGTTTTTACAAGCCTAAAGCAGGTCAAAGTCGGGAACGCAGTCATAAAGACGGCATTCAACTGGGCATGAATTCTAATGAAGCCCTGGAAGAGTATTTCTTTAAGGCCATCAGCAAGGACAGCTATATTAAAGAGCATTGCCTGGAGGAATATCGCCTTTCGGCGGATGCGCATGAATCTTATTTAGACTATCAAAGTATTATCCGCCAAAGCCCCGATCAAATTTACCTGGCTAAGAACAATAATTTCTTGTTACGCTATCGCGGATTGGGGGAAGAGAACAGTCAATTTCAATTGGTGCTACTTTTTCGTCAGCCTTTATTCCATGCGGCCTCCTTGCGATCTATGCACCAGCGTTATTGTCAGATGCAAAGTGAAGATGCCTTTGTTTTGGAGTATATGAATTGGTTGGGGCATCATGAGTTTGGCTTAGATCAAAAGCCCTTTTTATTTGAAGGTGGTCAATTGCCAGAAGGAGATAAAAGCGAGCTCAATTACTGGCTGCAAATCTGGATCGAATACTATCGTTTTGCCCTAGAGCTCGAAGGCCCTAATATCCACTTCACCCCTTATGAAGCTTTCTGTGCCGAGCCGGTGGATTATCTCAATCGAGCCCTCGCAGCGTTCCAATTAAAATGGGAGCAGGAAGCTCCGCAGGCTTTTGTAAATCAGCGGAAAGTGGATTTAGACTATGATGAGAGCCTTTATGCAAAGGCTCTCGAAATTTATCAAGCCCTAGAGCTTAAGGCGCAATCTTAACGTCGTGTTTAAAAGTGCTAAAATTGCCTTTATTGTCTAAGGCCGTTATGATCAATTGATAATTTACTGAAATGGCATTCTGAGGAATCATAACCGTATAGCCACCATCAAAGTCCCAGCTTGTATCATTACTTCCATTAAAATCAATTTCCTCATTCACCGCCTGGCTGGGGCCACCAATATTATTCTTCACATTGATCTGAATAAGCACCTTGCTCAGGTCTTCATTATCGGTGATTAAGCCCATAAATGTTACAGGTGATCCCGCGCTTAAATGAATGAGATTATCTGATGAAGAAATGCTTGGTGCACTTAAACTAATTTGAGGGCGGTTATCCTCAATCATAGCATGAAAAGCTGTGCTGGTCTTATTTCCAGAAGCATCTATGGCAGTCAACCTAATAAGACAGGCGCCAGGACTAGCATCCGAAGAAAGCTCAATCTGCTGATTTACCGAAGCCGATGTACCAGAAAGATTGAAGCTTTTAGAATAAGACCAATTGCCATTATTCGCTTCAATACTTAAGTTAAGCTTGGATAGCTGGACATTATCCTTGACTTGTGCTTGAAATTCAAAGCTCTCACCGGCAGTTAGGACTACCTCTTGTGATTCTTGATTAAATGAATACTCGGTAATTTCAGGGATGATGAATTCTTCATCCTTATTACAGGATACGATAATTGCCGCAATGGCCAGACTAGCCATCGCTAAATACGATTTGCGCATGATTTCAGGTTAAAAATTTGCGCGAATATACAGTTCTTGCTTAAACCCGATAGGTAATGGCATTAATGCTCATCCCTGCCCCTACTGAAGCTAAGAGAATCACATCGCCCTCATTTAACTCATGACCTTCCAGCTCACCGCGACGTAATAAATCGAGTAGAGTGGGTACCGTGGCCACCGAACTGTTTCCTAAAAGATGAATGCTCATAGGCATAATTCCCTCCGGTTCGGGCGTGCGATACAAACGGAAGAAACGCTTAATAATGGCTTCATCCATTTTTTCGTTTGCTTGATGGATCAAGACCTTCTTCACCTGATCAATGCTTAATCCCGAACGATCGAGGCAAAGCTTCATCGCAGCCGGTACATGGGTAAGAGCAAATTGATAGATCTTCTGCCCCTGCATTTTAATATAGCGGGTTTCATGCCCTACATCTTGCTTATTGCTCTCTCCGTAATTTAAATAATAGGCCTCGTCTTCGGTAAAGGTTTGCGAAGCCGTACTGAGAATACCCTTCTTCAGGTCTTTATCGATAGCCTCTACTACCGCAGCTCCTGCTCCATCAGAAAAAATCATGGAATCACGATCATGGGGATCTAATTTGCGCGATAAGGTTTCAGCACCGATTACTAAATAATGCTTACCCTGGCCTGCAAGGATATAATTATAGGCAAGAATTACCGCTTGCACCCAGCCTGGACAACCATATAGGATGTCAAAAGCAATGCAATTGGGGTTTTTAATTTTAAGGTTGTGCTTTACCCGGGTAGCCAGCGATGGTAGAATATCACTCTGAATTTTCCCGTGGGGGATATTCCCAAAATTATGGGCGAAGATGATTCCGTCCAGGGTTTCAGGGTCAATACCGGCATCGTCGATGGCCCTTTGGGCGGCAATTGTGGCCAGATCTGAGGTTTGCTGATCGGGTCGAGCATAGCGTCGTTCGCGGATCCCCGTTATCTCTTGAAACTTTCGGATGACTTCTTCACCCTCCTGATTAATACGCTCACCTTCGCGAGTGTAAAATTCATTACCACTAAAATTCTGGTTGGGGACCTGAAGTTCTGGAATACATCTTCCGGTGCCGGTAATTTCTAGGTTCATGCCGTACTTGTGTATACCAAAGGAATAAAATATCCTTTAATATCAAGCCTCTAAAGAGATCGATATTGTAAATAGTAGGCTATGCTCTGATAGCCATCACTAATAAATAGACCTAGAATATGGAACACTCACATCTAAAATGATCCCTCTAACAGCGCAGCGCGCGATCTAATATCTATCGTCTATTGTCTAACCAAAAAGCCCAATCTCCCTAATAACTATTCTCATCCAAATGCACCTTCCCCCTGAAGGTATAGAACACAAAGGCCGTATAACCTAAAATTAATGGGGTACCAATCGCGGCAATAAGGAGCATAATACCCATGGATTTTTGTGAAGAGGCGGCGGAATAAATATCGATATGATAAGCCGGATCAATAGTAGAATAGAGTAATACCGGATAAAGCTCAAAGGCTAAAACCCCAAGCATAAAGGCAATGGCCAAAGCTGAAGATACAAAGGCAATGCGGAATTTCCGTCGTTTAATCCACTGAGGAATACTCAAAATGCTCAGGATTCCCAGACTGGGTAAAATCCAGAAGCTTACCGAGTTTTGCAGATCATCCGAAAGTTTGGGGTAGGCGTATAAGCCATAAGCACTGGCCGCTGTGAAGGCGATAATGAAGAGGATAACCGCACGATTTAAGAGGATGCGCAATTTGGCATAGAGACGGCCTTCGGTTTTAAGTAAGAGGTATATAATTCCGTGCATCACAAAAAGAGCGAGGATGGTAAAGCCCATCAGCAGGGCATAAGGATTAAGCAATTGCAACCAGGAGCCCACCAGGTTTCCACGTTCATCTATGGGTAGGCCGATCATTAAATTTCCAACCACTACCCCCAGTAAAAGTGAAAGCGAATTACTGGCCACAAAATAGGCGCGATCCCAAAAATTTCGCCACCACTTCATATCCTCTTTAGAGCGAAATTCAATGGCAATGGCCCGAAAAATCAGGAGCACCAAAAAGAGCATAAAGGGAATATAGAAGGCCGAAAACAAAGAAGCATAGGCTACCGGAAAACCGGCAAAAAGGGCTCCTCCGGCTATCACCAACCAAACTTCATTGCCATCCCAAACCGGTCCAATCGCATTCAAGGCTATTCGCCGACTTTGCTCCTTCTTTAAAAAGAGATGAATGCTTCCGGCTCCTAAATCAAAACCATCTAAAATGGCATAGCCTGCAAATACTCCACCCACAATTAAAAACCACCAGGTAGGATAGTCGATGCCCAGGAAATAAGAAAGTTCTGCCTCCATATTATTTAATTATTCCGCTAATTGTACGCTTGGGTGCATCGCTGTATTCTACTTTTTCGGCTTCATCCGGGCCATGTTGAATTTTACGATTCAACAAATAGAGGAAGAGCAAAAAGAGGAATGCATAAACCACAAAAAACAAGATAATGGAAAAGAGTACCTGCTCTGCGGTCACGGCTTCCGATAGGGCATTGCTGGTTCGCAAGAGTCCATAAACCACCCAGGGTTGTCGACCCATTTCTGCCGAAAACCATCCAAACTGATTGGCGATTTGTGGAAGAAGCACCGAAAACACAAAGATTCTTAGCAACCATTTTTGTTCGAATAATTTTCCGCGCCACCAGAAGAAGAGAGCCAATAAAGTGAGGCCAATTAAGCTAAAGCCAATACCCACCATAATATGGTAAAACTGGAAAATGGCATTGATACGCTCCGGACGTTGATCAGCCGGAAAGTGATTTAAGCCATGAATGGTGTCTTGCCCAATTTCCTTATTGGTCATTAAATGCAGTAGCGACGGAATTTCAATCCCGGTTGTTTTTTGGGCCTCTTCATCTACCCAACCCAAAATCATAATTCCGGCATCGTCACTGTCTTCATACTGCCCCTCTAATGCGGCCAACTTTGCAGGCTGATATTCGGCCACTACATTGGCAGAGGAATGACCACTAAAAGCCTGTAAAAAGGAGAAGAAAGTCGCGACTACCAGAGCAATTTTAAAGGCCTTTCGGCTCAAAGCCACATGCTTGTTTTTGATAAGATAAAAAGCCGAAATACTGAGCACCAAAAAAGCACCGGCTAAAAAGGAGCCATTCCATACATGCCAAAGACGATCTACCGATGAAGGATTAAAAACCATAGCCCAGAAATCGGTGATCTCGGCCCGCGCATTAATGCCTTCACCTACTACATGGAAACCTGCGGGCGTTTGCTGCCAACTATTGGCCACCACAATCCAAACAGCCGAAAACATGGAACCAATTAATACCATTACCGTGGCTAAAAAATGTACCCAGGGTTTAACGCGATTCCATCCGAATAAAAGCAGGCCTAAAAAACCGGACTCCATTGCAAAGGCGAAAATACCTTCCGCCGCTAAGGCAGAGCCAAACACATCGCCCACATAGCGGGAATAGACTGCCCAATTGGTGCCAAATTCGAATTCCATCACAATGCCCGTGGCCACTCCAATCCCAAAGGTTAATCCAAAAATGCGAGTATAAAATCTTGCTAACTGCTCATATTGAGGATTGCGAGTGCGAAGAAATAATGCTTCGAAAATGACCATTAAAAGGCCCAAGCCAATACTTAGAGGAGGGTAGATATAATGGAAAGCTACCGTAAAGGCGAATTGAAGGCGCGCGAGGATTTCGACTTCCATAAAGCGATTTTTGCTCTATCAAATATACCTTCCAAAGCTCCTCACTCGTTTAGAAGAGGGCAAAGATTCTATACCTTTTTCCTATCCTTGCTGAGGCAGAATTGATATTAGCCCGAATTCACAAAAAAGATTCTGGATTAGTATTTGAGAATAGCCAATCAAATCACCAAATTCGCTGTAGTGATTTACCCAAAATCCAAGATTATGAAATTTCCCGTTTTTCGCATTTTATTAATCAGCCTAAGCTTAGTCTTAGCCTCTTGTTCGGATGATGATGACTCTGGTTCGAACAACAACAATCAAAGTAAAAACTTAAACGCTACCCTCTCTGCGGATAGTCGTTTTAGCATTTTGGTGGATGGATTAAAACGAACCGGCCTGGAGTCGATGCTGGAAAGCAATGGCAATTTCACCGTTTTCGCACCTACCGATGCCGCTTTTACCGCCTGGATTACGGATCAAGGTTATTCAGATCTTGATGGTCTTATTCAAGGTATTGGCATGGAAGACTTTAAAGAAGCTTTGGCCTACCACCTTTTAAGAGGCGATTACACTTCCGTAAAACTGCAAAGCGGCTATTATTCTACCCTGGCCATTAATGCGGAGAAAGACAGCTTGCACCTCTATCTCGATAAAGGAGCTCAACTCAAATTAAATGGTACCGTACAGGTTCAAGAAGCCAATATCGACGCCAATAACGGAACCATTCACGCCATTAGCTCCGTGAACTTTCCCATGACTGTTTACGGCTTAATTGAGGTGAATCCGTCCTATAGCAGTTTTGAAGCCGCCATTGGTTTGGCAGATGGAAACCTCAAAACCGTACTGGCCAATGAGAGTCAGACTTACAGCATCTTTGCTCCCAGCAATGCGGCCTTCGATTCACTGGTTAACCAAACTCCCAATGTGACCAATCTCTTTGAATTAGTAGCTTCTCTAGGTACCGATAAATTGGCTGATGTTATTCTCTACCACGGCACAAACACCGGTATTTTGAGCTCAGAATTACAAACCGGAAATATCACCACTTTGGCAGATAATGGCCTGGGGGGTAAATTCCAGTTCTTTGTGAATATTGGTGCCAAAATCAAGCTAATTGACAATAATAACGCTACTGAAGATGCGGTATTAGTTCAAGGCGATTTGATTGGCACCAATGGAGTGGTTCACTTTATTGATGCAGTGCTTTTACCGGAATAATTTTACCTAATTCCACTATAATTTGTGAAGCCTGATCGATATGATCAGGCTTTTTTCGATGATTATGTGAGCGTTGTTCTTTTCAATAAGGCTTATTCAGAAAGGTGGTGGGTCAGGCCTTAGAAGATCTACCTGCACAATTAAAACGCAAAAATTGGGCTTGCTCATCATTCTATCAATGAAATAGGTCAATCGCTTATAAATGAGGCGGCCGTGGCGGATTTCTTTCCTTTCATTCGGCTTTTAGAAAATCCTTTTGAGGAAGAGGAAATCCTCAGCATTGAATTAACTATATCCTAAGTAAAATACAACTGGAAGGCTTGAGCTTTAAAGAAGCATTGGTTTAAAAGCAAAGCGCCCGGCTGCATAGCAACCGGGCGCTTTCAAATAACAAGACACAAATTAATGCGCTGCAGTTTCTGTTGTGTAAGGCTGAGGTAAACTCATATATCCCATATTGTAAAGGCTAAATGCCCATTTATCCACTTGTTCCTGGATAATCTTGTCGGTGGGTTTTCCGGCACCATGACCCGCATTGGTTTCAATACGAATTAACATCGGCCTGGAACCGGAGTACTTGGCTTGCAATTCGGCGGCAAACTTAAAGCTGTGTGCAGGCACCACACGGTCATCATGATCGCCGGTGGTTACCATAGTTGCAGGATACTCCACTCCTTCCTTTACATTGTGTAATGGAGAGTAACCATATAAGTACTGGAACATTTCCTGGCTGTCATCAGCAGTACCGTAATCGGTATGCCATCCCGCCCCAGCGGTAAACTTGTGGTAACGGAGCATATCCAATACACCAACCGCCGGTAAGGCAACTGCCATTAAATCGGGGCGCTGCGTCATGGTCGCTGCAACCAGCAATCCACCGTTCGAGCCACCGGAAATTGCCAGCTTTTCAGAAGTAGTGTATTTCTGAGCAATCAGGTATTCGCCAGCCGCAATGAAGTCGTCAAATACATTTTGCTTCTTCATTAAGGTACCGGCCTCGTGCCATTTTTCGCCATACTCGCCACCCCCGCGAAGGTTAGCTACGGCATAAACACCACCTTGTTGTAACCAAACAATATTGCTGGTGCTGAAGTATGGGGTTAGGCTTACATTAAAGCCACCGTATCCATAAAGCATGGTTGGATTGCTACCATCTAATTGGATACCTTTCTTATAGGTAATAATCATAGGCACCTTGGTACCATCTTTCGAGGTATAGAATACTTGCTTGGATTCGTATAGTTCGGGATCGAAATTAACCGCTGATTTACGGTACAATTCAGACGCACCGCTTTCGATATTGTATTTAAAGGTTGTTCCAGGATAGATATAAGAAGTAAAGCTGTAATACAGTTCTTTATCCTCCCATTTGCCACCAAAGCCGCCCACAGAACCAGGTCCTGGAAGCTCTATTTCGCGCTCCATCTGTCCATCAACACTGTATTGATATACTTTGTGAACGGCATCTATCATATAAGTAGCAAAGAACTTACCACCTGCTGAACCGATATTCAATACGTTCTCTGTTTCGGGAATTACATCAACCCAGTTCTCTGGATCCATGGCCTCAAATGTCGTTTTCACCACTCGACCATTAGGGGCATTGAGATTGGTTTTGATCCAGATCATATCCCCATCGGTATGGATGATTCCTTGCTCGCTATCGAATCCGGTAATAATGGATTTAAAAGCAGCATTGGGTATATCTAATCTTTGGATGTACAACTCGTTTCCGGTTGTGGATTCTGCCGCTGAAATCACTAAGTACGCTCCATCTTCGGTTACATATCCGCTGATATAACGACGCTTCATACGCTCACCACCAAATACCAACTCATCTTCAGATTGAGGAGTTTCTAAGCGGTGGAAGTATAGTTTGTGCATGTCGGTCATGGCGGTTAACTGACTACCATTTACCGGCTTGTCGTATGAGCTGTAGTAAAAACCTTCATTGCCTCTCCAGCTTAAGCCTGAAAATTTAACGTCTACCAGGGTATCACCAATTTGTTCTTTCGTTGCGGCGTCGATGATAATCACCTTACGCCAATCGGAACCACCCTCAGAAATTTGATACGCACAAAGGCTACCATCTTTGGTAAAGCTCATACCCCCTAAGGAAGTACTACCATCTTCAGCAAAGGTGTTAGGGTCGAGGAATACCTCCGCATTATCCATATTGCCTTCACCGGTTTTAAAGCGGTAAACCACATATTGATTTTGGAGGCCATTATTTTTATAGAAATAGGTGTAATCTCCTTCTTCGAAGGGTGCCCCTACTTTCTCGTAGTTCCATAATTCGGTAAGCTTTTCTTTAAGCTCATCGCGGTAAGGAATAGTCTCCAGATAACCGAAGCTCACTTCGTTTTCGGCTTTCACCCAGGCTTCTGTTTCGGGAGAGCGATCGTCTTCCAACCAACGATAGGGGTCCATCACCTGAGTCCCGAAATAATCATCTACAGTAGAGTCTTTACGGGTTTCCGGATAATTCAGTGCGGCACTCATGCTTTCTTCCTTTTCCTTAGGTTTTTCGGTACAGGCCACTGAGAGGGCAATTGCCAGGCCCGTGATCCATGGTCCTTTCTTCATAATAGTTTGATTTTTTGATAGGTGGGTCAGAATCGGTACGCACAAATATAAGCTTAGGAGCCCTAGTTTTAGAATTCTCGATGCTGACAATCATCTTTTAGCAAGAATAAAACTTTTAGAACTCGAGTTTAGGGCAAAAAAAAGCCCCGACACATAGGTCGGGGCTCTTGGTTTATTTAAGCTTCAGCTTAGTGCTTCATGATGCGTTTCACATCAATACCGGCTGCTGAATTCACTTTTACGGTGTAAATACCAGTTGCGAAATTGGAGATATCCAAACGGATTTCTTCATTCTCGGCGTATTCTTCGAAAATCATCAACTGACCATTTCCAGCGTATACTTCAACCTTAATTGTTCCGCGTACATTCTGATCATCGATCTTAATCAAACCGGTAGTTGGGTTTGGATAGATGTTGATCAGACCAGTATGCATTTCAAGAACACTTACATCGCAATCATCAACGAACAGGGTTACCGCAGCAGAATCATCGCCACAAGCAGAATTCACTTTGTACTGGAAGTTATAGCTAGACATATTAGCTACCGCTGTCGCATCAAAGATATTTCCGCTTAGAGCACCACTACCACTTAAGTCGGTCCAGGTACCACCAGCAGTGGCCGCAGGATCAAGATAAGTGCTTAGGTCTACCATGGTCTCGTCATCGCAAGCAGTATCGCTGATATCCATACCAGCACTTACAACTGCATCTACGGATACGGTTAACATAGTAGTATCTGCAGGACAGGCAACGCCAGCCAGTACATAAAGAATACGGTAGGTTCCAACAGCAGCATTATTGCTGTTAAACACACCGGTTCCGGTATTCAGTGCACCAGATCCATCGAGGTCTACCCAAGTTCCACCGAAGGCGGTTCCGCTTAAGTAGTTACGTAAGATGGTAATTCCACTTCCGCTACATAGGGCTAAACTGGTATCTACGCCTCCAAATGGAGCGGCTTCAACCTCAGCCCATACATCAGCAGTATCTCCGGCGCAGCCGTTAACACCTGTAAGAATGTAGCTAAAGTGATAAGTGTTACCCGTAGTTAACTGAGTAGCATCGAGGATACTATCGGTTAATGCACCAGTGGCATCATTATCTACCCAGGTACCGCCATTATCATGCACCCCTAAGAAGGCTGCAAGGTTGGCTGCATTGTCGCTAGAGCAAACCAGACTGGTATCAGAAATACCGGCATTTGCACCTGGTACAATTGCCATAGCTTGAGTAGGAGCACCGATACAGGCCTTACTTACCGTAAGATCGAAGGTGTAGTAAATCCGGATTTGAGCCGAGAAGTTAGTTGAGTCAATACTCATCAATCCTGGTAAATCATAAGGATAGGCAGCACCATCAGTAGCACGGAATAAAGAACCTGCACCTGAAAGGAAGTCTACATTCATAAAGTACACCCCTGGGGTAAGCACCATATTCACTGGTACACGCATATCACCAGTTACACCAGCTGGAGTGCTGAAGGTATCACCACGTTGAATAACGTTGGTAATGCTTGCATCCCAGATTTGTGCGAAGGCCACTACATCATTTTGATGCAATACCGTCATACTGTCGATATGAATAGTGTCGTCTACAGTAATCCACTGACCATTAGAGAAGTTTCCGAATCCGGAAGCTGCAATATTGGTTAAAGGACCTATATGCAGAACAGGGTTGGTAGTAACATACTCGGCTACATCAAAGGCAGTGGTAAAGGCTACTGAATCGGTTACATAAGTATCGCCGGTTTCACGCACCATACCATTAGTTAACCACACCAGATCATTATTAGAACTGGAAGTTGCCATTAAGGTAGTAGGACCACCATCACAATCTGTAGTGTCGTTAGTAGTACCACTTGGCATACTGCTTACAGAGCAAGTAGCAATAGTACATGCACTAACTGGACCCACCCAATTGGTTCCGGCAGAACAGCTATCCTTCACATAGAAGTCATAGCAAGTAGTTCCTGCCAATCCGGTAACGGTAAACCCGCCAGGAGTAGCAATTGCATTTGTGCCATTGCCTAACATAAATCCGGAAGGACCATACTGTACCGTAGAAGCTACGATATTGGTATCGCTATCCCATGAAAGAGTCACACTATTGCTGGAAGCGGTAAGCACCATCAAATTAGCTGGATCCACACAAGGTGGAGTTTCGCGAATGATGAGATCATCTACCGCAGCATCTCCTTCGTAGCTAGCTCCACGAACGCTTAAGAAGCGTAATTGTAAAGCTGTATCGGTGGTGTAAGCTGCAAGATTAATGCGAGCTTCTTTCCAGGCATCCACATCACTGAATTGCTGTGCCCCAACAATATTGTTCAGGCTAACCCATGTCATGGAGCTACGATCATAAGCCTGGAAGTCCAGATTTACGATATCATTTCCATACATGTGGTAATAGTAAACCACCTCAGGGTTAGTAAGAGAGGTCATATCAAACTCGGGAGTATACAGGAAGGCACTATCACCAGCAGCAGCTGGTGAAGAAGCTTCTACATACATATAGTAACCTACTCCGGTTCCTGTTGTATGATCCACTGCTGGACCTGTACCTGAGGAGCCTGTACCACCGGCGTCTGGTCCCCAAACGTAGGTTCCTGAACTGGTAGTAGTTTCACTATAACATGCAGGGAATATTCCACTGTCGAAGTCTTCGATATATGGATAGCTGCTAATTGGAGCACAGAGAGTGGTAAAGTTTACCGGTCCGGCCCAAGCAGAAAGATCTGTTGCACCGCAACTATCTCTTACATAAAAGTCATAGGTGGTTGCTACTTGAAGACCCGTTAACATGATCGTATCATTAGTAGCTGAAACCAGGGTTCCTGAACCAGGGCTAAATCCTACTGGACCATATTCTACTTGCCAGTTGCTAGCGCCACCGGTAGTCCAGAACACCTCTGCACTATTGGTAGTCACATTGAAAGCACCTAATGCACTTGGAGGTAAACAACCTACATCAGTTACGGAGAAATTATCTACACTCCAGTACCAAGCCCATGAGTTTCCATCGTCATAATCAAAACGTACTTGTAAGTTGGCGTTGGCATAAGCTGAGATATCAATGGACTCATGAGTAGGCGAAGACCAACCACCAGTAGTGGCAGTATACATGGCCACATTTACCCAGCTTGTTCCATCCCAAACATCAACCCAACCGGTATCACCAACGATGGTACGGTAGTAGTGATCATATTCCAGAAGTAGAGTTCCAGCGAAACCGGATGCATCAATTACCGGAGACACTAATTGCTCACGCATATAGGTTCCATTACCATTGGCATCACTATCCACACGCATATAACCTGTTCCATCTAAGTTCTGAGAAGTACTGGTAGTATGTGCCCAGGTGTCACCGGAGGCATCACCGCCATCAACAGTGCTAAAGCAACCTTGATCGGTATCAAAGTTCTCTGCATAAGGAAGGCTTTGAGTTAAACACTTGTCTTCTACAGAGAAGTTGTCTACACTCCAATACCAAGTCCAGCTGTTACCATCGTCATAGAAGAAACGTACCTGGAAGTTCGCATTGGCATAAGCAGTAACATCAATAACCTCGTGGCTAGGGCTAGACCATCCACCGGTTGAAGATTTATAAACGGCCACATTCACCCAATTGGTTCCATCGTAAACCTGAACGGTTGCAGAATCACCTAAAGCACGGTAATAATGATCGAACTCCAGTATTAAAGACTGATTAACAGTGGAAGCATCAATTACAGGAGACTCCAGGGTTTCTATCAAATGGGTACCATTGCCATTGGCATCGCTATCCACACGCATATAGCCTGTTCCATCTAAATTCTGAGAAGAACTTACCGTATGTGCCCAAGTATCACCAGAGGCACCTCCAGCATCAATAGCGGTAAAGCAGCCAATTCCTGCATCAAAATTCTCACCATAAGGCAAAGATTCAACTGCAGGGCAATTTGCTGTGGTGTTAAAGGCCATTGGTCCTGCGAAAGCACTAACATCGGCTAATCCACAGCTATCGGCAACATAAAACTCATAAGCTGTTGAGGCTGAAAGTCCGGTAATAGTAAGGGTGTCATTGCTAGCAATGATCTGAGTTCCGGTTCCTAAAGTAAAGCCAGCAGGTCCGTATTCCACGATCCAATCATTGGCACCACCAGTAGTCCAGTATACCACTGCCATGGAGTGATCCACGGTATCAACCCCTAAAGCACTTGGAGTTAAACAGCCTACATCGGTTACAGAGAAGTTGTCTACGCTCCAGTACCAAGCCCAGGTATCACCATCGTCATAATCAAAACGAACTTGTAAGTCAGCATTAGCATAGGCTGAGATGTCAATAGACTCATGACTAGGAGAAGACCAGCCACCAGTAGTCGCTGTGTACATAGCCACATTTACCCAAGCCGTACCATCCCAAACATCTACAAAACCGGTATCGCTACCGATTGAACGATAATAGTGATCGTACTCCAGGAGTAAGGTTCCGGTGAAACCAGACGCATCAATCTTAGGAGAAACTAATTCTTCGCGCATGTAAGTACCGTTGCCATTAGCATCGCTATCTACACGCATATAATCTGTACCGTCTAAATCTTGAGATCCGCTTGATGCAGGAGCCCAGGTATCACCGGAAGCATCCCCGCCATCAACAGTGCTGAAACAACCTGCTCCGGAATCGAAGTTCTCTACATAAGGAAGGCTTTGTGTTAAGCACTTATCCTCCACAGAGAAATTATCCACGTTCCAATACCAAGCCCAGTTGTTACCATCGTCATAGAAGAAACGTACCTGGAAATTAGCATTGGCATAGGCGGTAACGTCAATTACTTCATGGCTTGGATTGGACCAACCGCCAGCGGAGTTTTTATAAATAGCAACATTTACCCAATTGGCTCCATCGTAAACCTGAACGGTCGCAGAATCACCAAGGGCACGATAGTAATGATCAAACTCGAGGATGAGTGAATTGGATACACTGGAAGCGTCAATTACTGGAGACTCCAAGGTCTCAATCATGTGCGTTCCATTTCCATTGGCATCGCTATCAACGCGCATATAGCCCGTACCATCCAGGTTTTGAGAACCACTGGTTGAGTGAGCCCAGGTATCACCTGATGAACCTCCACCATCAATGGCAGTAAAGCAGCCAATTCCTGCATCAAAGTTCTCTGCATAAGGCAGGGTTTCTGTTGCGGGGCAGTTAGCAGTTGTACTAAAGGCAAAAGGCCCGGTATAGGTACTGATATTACCTAGTCCACAACTATCGGCAACATAAAACTCATAGGCGGTAGAAGCCATCAATCCACTAATGGTAATGGTATCATTGGTCGCTATCATTTGAGTTCCAGAACCTAAGCTAAAGCCTGCTGGTCCGTATTCTACGATCCAATCACTAGCACCTCCGGTAGTCCAGTACACCACCGCCATTGCGTGGTCTACAGTGTCTAAACCTAAAGAACTAGGAGCAATACAACTGGGTGCATTGGCTACGCTGATATCATCAATCATAATATCATTGTAGAAGGCACTACCCGTCATGGTGGTTTGATCTACGATAAAGCGAATCTTAATAGTGCCTGAATAAGAGCTCAGGTCTACGGTTTGCTCTACCCATGAAGAATTATCACCGGCATAGCTCAATTCATTAGTCCAAACTGAACCATCCCAAACCTCAACGTTTAAAGTAGCATTGTCGCCAGGAGCATTTGTATTATCACTAAACACATAAAAGCTTAATTGAGCTGAGGTTAAACCGGTCAAATCAATTAATGGAGACTCCAGAGTACCATCACTGGTAGCGCTACCACCTGAACCGTCAATACCGGCAAATGATCCGCTATTACCAGTATGATCAGAAGCAGAACCGGCACCATAAGCAGGCCAGGTTGTGGTAAATAACCAGGGATCTGATCCATAAGCAGACCAGCAGCTAGGCATGCTAGTCGCATCAAATGACTCGCTAAATGGAGCGCTGAAAGCTGAACAAGCAGTGGTGAAAGTAGCTCCGAAAACATAGATACTGGTTCCGGTACCACAGTCAGACTGAATGTAGAAATCGTAAGTAGTGTTTGGACTTAAACCTGTTAGGGTATAAGGATTTGCGGTTACGGCTGAAACTGTAGTTCCTGCACCTTGAGTATAACCGGTAGGTCCATACTCAATATTCCAGGTAGTTTCTGTTCCGCCAGGAGTCCAGCTTAAATCGGCTGTAAGATCCGTCATGTTTGCCGCCGCCATTGCTGTTGGAGGTAAACAAGATGCAGGGCTAAACTCATCCGCACCAATATCTGGGGTAGAGCCTGAACGTGCATCGCCATCGAAGTCATCAGTAATTCCGGCGATTACTACACCCACATCATTTGCGGTGCTGGCTAATACGTGTAAGTCAGGAGAACCCACAAATGAAGGATCACCTTCTACAGAATTGGTATTGAAGTTTGTTCCTAAGGCAGCTGCCTGTAAAGTGGCCAAATCTGCATAAGAAGAAGTGCTCACATCCATGATATCGCTACCATTCTCACTATACATTACGTTGTAATCCATAATGTCGGTAGCATCTGGGGTGGCATCTAAGTCTACTGGAGTTTCATTAGCTGAAACCAGAATATTGTTTCGCACATCGTAATCATCACTGGTAGAGTTAATCCACAAAGCCTGATCCGCATCTGCATACAAGGTGTTGTAGTAGATGTTCATAGAATCAGATCCTGACAAATACAAGGCATCACCACTACCGGTGGCGCTCACCATATTATTGGTCACATTTGATCTGCGAGCATGAGGTTGAGAAGTAGAGTTGGCATTGGAAATATAAATACCATAAGTACCCAAGTTTTGCAACCAGTTTTTATGGATTTCAATACCAGGGGTATAAACGGCGTAGATACCGTAGCTTGATGAGTTCCGGGTGTTGGAAACAGTACATCCGCGTACTTCTGGTAAACCTTGATAATACATGTAGATACCATAGTAGTATACACTATCTACAACTGTATTTTCAATGCGGTTATAAAGGTTATCGCTGGCTGTTGTTGAAGAACCATATAAACGGATACCATAGTATCCACCAGTTACATTACAGTCTTTTACCAATAAGCCATTGGCATTATCTCCGGTAGTACCAGTACTGGTTTGGCTGCCAGAACTCAGGATTCCTACTACTAAAGAGGAAGTAGTATTCGTTGGAACTTTAATATCACAATTTTCAATTGAAATAGTATCTGCAGCATTCCACAGGTGGATACCAAAAGCAGGTGTGCTGGAACTGGTATTTTCAATTCCCACATTTTTCAGGCTAACATGCTTGGCGCCGTTAAATTCTACTGCAGTACCGCTGCTGCCGGTGCCATCATAAGAAATGATAGTAGAAGTAGCACCCGCACCTTGAATGGTTACGGTATTGGTAGCGCTGGCTCCGGAAATTGCCGGAATAACCAATTGTTCATTATAGGTACCGGCTGCAATGTTAATAGTAACCGGAGCAGAAATACCACAATTGCTTAAGCTGGTAATAGCTTCCGAGATGGTAGCATAATCAGGACTGCTTCCGCCAACGGTATAGCTACCAGTTAAGGCACCTGTACATCCTGAGAAAATGGTAAAAGGTCCTGCCCAGGCAGAAGAAGACCCACTACAATTGCTACGAACGTATACATCGTAATTAGTAGTAGCCGAAAGTCCGCTGGCAGTAGCCATATTAGTTGCAACGTTTCCAGAAGCTACGGCAGTGGCAGTTTGGGGAGAACCCATAGGTACCACAACGTAGTCATAAGAAACCGCACAAACATCTGTCCAGTTTAAATCTGCACTGGTTCCAACCTCATTGGCAGTAGACAAAGAACTTGGAGCAAAGCAAGTGGTGGCTTCATAAACCTTAATATCGTCAATAGCCATATCCGAATAGAAGGCAGTACCAGTAGTACCGGTAATTCGGATGGTTACGCTAGACTGACCTGCATAAGCACACAAAGGCACTTCAGCTTGAAGATAAGGGTCTGAATTTGAGGTTTGCTGTTCTCCATTTAGACTAAACAATGCATTAGTCCAGGTGGTACCACCATCGGTAGACACGAAAACCTCGAGGCTTCCCATGCTTTGACCATACATGTGGTAGTAAAACTCCAGACTAGGATTGGTTAGTGAAGTAAAATCAAATACCGGAGAAATTAAGTCCGCCACTTTACTGTAGCAGCTAGACGCTTCCGTGTAAATGTAATTACCGGTTCCGGTGGTATGGTCACCACTTGGTCCGGTTGATGAGGATGAGGTCCCTGATGCATCTACAGCCCAGTCCTTATCGTCTGTAGTGCTATTCGTCCAACCACCCGCAGTAAGGGTGCAAATGGACGTACAAGAGGTACCGCATGTGCTTTGAGAATCAAAGTTCTCCAGGTAGGGGTAGCTGGTAACTTGCCCGAAAACGGACTGCGAGAGCCCGAAAACGGCAAGGACCACCAGCCCTAACAAATGGTAGTACTTGTTTTTCATAAATAGATGGTTAATTATCAACTGTTAGTAGCGAGCCTGATTATCAAATTGAAATAGGTTAGTTCGGGTTAGTGCTCAATGATGTTTTTTTTATAGGGTTAAACATTCAGTTAAATGCCGCATTCCAAGCGGAGTTGCACCCGTCTAAGGTGCTTAGTGGTTTAAAAATGGTGGGGATTAGAACAGGAAAGCGAAGGTTGAAACTGCTTGCTTAAACAGTTTGCGGATTGGGGAAATACATACAAATCCCCTACTCTAAGCTTATTTAAAGCTTGAGCTATTTTTTCCTGATCAATAAGATGTTCGAAGTACGCATTTAAGGCTCGATTATGCCGCCGAGCATGCGCCTGAAAGAAATAGTTCCTCATTTCAGTTCAGTAACCTGTTAATCCTAGTTCCCTTAAAATCAAGTATTAAAGCTCTCCCTAAAGCTTATGAAATACTTGTACAGTTAATTTATCCTTAAAAACTTGTTTCCGAATGTACTAAAAACGAGGTGAATGTGTTAAGCTCAGATTAATTTTTTTTAGCCGCCTTGCTGCTCATTCCAGGTTTGGAAGAGTTTTTCTTGCTTGGGCCGATTGGCCTCCACTTCAGCCAAAGGTTCACATTCTTGAAGACTGGAATAAAGCTCTCCGGGCAGCTCTTGATACAATTCGGTTCCCTTGGTTTTCCAGTCGAGCATAGTGTCGCTCACCTCCTTAATAATTCGGGCTGGATTGCCTACTACTAAACTTCGTTCGGGAATTTGGGTATCGGCTTTAATAAAGCTCAAGGCGCCAACAATAGAGCCTGCTCCAACCGTGGATCGATCCATTACCACCGCATTCATTCCGATCAAAACATTGCGGCCCAAATTTGCGCCATGAATTATGGCACCATGGCCAACATGCGCGCCCTCTTCCAAGCGAATACTAACTCCCGGAAACATATGTACCACGCAATTCTCCTGCACATTGCAGCCATCCTCAATAATAATCTGACCCCAGTCGCCACGAATTACCGCTCCCGGACCGATATAGACTTTCTCTCCGATTATAACATTACCAATGATAACTGCTGTTTGGTGCACAAAAGCACTTTCCTTAACCACTGGCTTAAAGCCCTGAAACTCGTAAAACATCGATGCCTTTATTAGAAAAGGCAAGTTAAGGGCTTTCCTTTAAAAGAGGCGTAAAGCCAGCTCTATTCCAGAAATACCGCTTTCGCGGAGATGCATGAAATTGTATTCATCAATATAATATAGCTGCCCATTGTAAACCTTGGTTTCCCGAGCAAACAGAGCCACCTTTTGGCCCCCTCCTAATTTCTTCCCTTCAAAGGGATAGAGGTAAACCATGCCTCTCTCCTTCTTGAGAGCATATAGCTTCTTTTGCTGATAATCCTGAATCACCAGAGGGGCGATATACTCTTCTTCAATACTAAAAGGAAGGGCTTCCTGCTGATGTCCTTGTGCATCGAATACCACCAATTGATCATTATAGCGATCAAACAACCAATATTCTTCCTCCACTTTAAACATGGGCGTAGGATAATATTTGGCATGGGCTCTTTGATACATTTTCTGAGCAACATCTAAATCAAATAGTTTTTCATGTTGCCATACCCCATACATATCGTACACCTTTTCAATTCCAGCCGCAATGGAAAAAGCATTCATAAAGGCTTGGTGAGCAGCGATTACAGATGGGGTATCTACACTAAAGAAAAACTCCTCTGGCTCTTGCCCTTCACGATAGATAAATAATTGTACTCCTTGATTGTGAAAAGGAGGAAAGCTCATACTCTTGCCCTGAGTTCCGGCCCGCATTTCACTAATCGGTAATGGCATAGACTCCATTTGATTATTGCGAACAATCAAAGCTTTACCAATTTGCGCTACCAGAGGCTCTATATACTGGCCATATTGGGTACGGCTTACCGCCGGATAAAAATAGAGTTGATCGGAACGCAGAATTACCTGACTGGCACTATCCTTACTCAATAGAAAGAGGTTTCCGCGAGGATCCCGTTCTATACTGGTATAATCTGCTCGATTTACCAGACTCCATAATGCCTTCAGATCGGGTTGCGCCAAAACCAGATAATCATAGCCCAACACCAATAACATTTCATTTTGAAAGTCGAAATCCTGCACACGCAAAGTATCGGTAAAGGAAATCGCCCGGGCCTGCACCTCAATTTCAGCCAGCTCCATGGCATTAGACTGCATTTCTACTTGTACCTTTCGGGAGGCCAATTCAGTCCAATCCAGCTCCAATAATTTAATATAGTAGCCTTCCTTAAATAGCTGTACTGCCGAGCCTGCCGTTTCCGGGATTCGCAAAGCACCATTCGCATTACTGGGGCCGTATTCCTTTCCCAAATAATCAATGGCGACTACACCAGCCAAGGCTTGGCCCTTAGCGTTTACCAATTCTAAATCGAGATACTGCCCCCGGAGGCCAAAGGCCAGGAGGTAAAATAAAAGTAGGCTAATCTGCTTCATCATCAATACAGACGCAAAGCCCAGAGGAGGTTGCTTAAGCGCGCTCTATAACCACGGCATAACCTTGTCCAACGCCAATGCACATGGTACACAGAGCATAGCGTTTACCCGTTTTTTGGAGTTGAATAGCGGCGGTTTGCAATAAGCGAGCTCCCGACATTCCCAGAGGGTGACCTAAGGCTATCGCTCCACCATTTGGATTAATGCGCTCATCTTGATCATCCAAACCCATTTGGCGAGTGCAAGCTAAAACCTGTGCCGCGAAGGCTTCGTTTAATTCGATGATATCCATATCTGCCAGGCTTAATCCTGCTTTCTTAAGCGCAATCTCTGAGGCGTAAACCGGACCGATTCCCATAATGCGAGGCTCCACCCCAGCTACACCCATAGACACCATTCGGGCCAGGGGTTTTAGGTTCTGATCTTTTAAGCCTTGTTCAGAAGCTACTAACAGCGCAGCGGCTCCGTCATTTAAACCTGAGGCATTTCCGGCAGTTACGGTTCCTCCTTCTTTCCGGAAGGCGGGACGTAATTTCCCTAAAATCTCCAAGCTTGATTTTGGCTTGATAAACTCATCGGCTGCAAAAACCAAATCTTCTTGCTTACGACGCGGAATCGAAACTTTTACAATCTCTTCAGCCAATCTTCCGCTTTCCGTTGCTGCAGTGGCTTTTTGCTGCGACCATAAAGCGAATTTATCCTGATCTTCGCGGCTAATACCAAATTGATCAACCAGATTTTCAGCTGTTTCTCCCATGGCATCGGTGCCATAGCGTTTAAACATTTCTGGGTTTACGAAACGCCAGCCGAAAGAGCTATCGTACATCTTAGAGTCCGTGCCAAAAGCCTTGCTGGGCTTGCTCATTACATAAGGCGCACGGGTCATATGCTCCAAACCACCCGCCACAAAAACTTCACCATCACCATTGCGAATGGCGCGCATAGCCTGGGCTCCGGCACTCATTCCACTGGCACAAAGTCGGTTTACGGTTTCTCCGGGCACTGAATGGGGTAGGCCCGCTAATAAGGCCGACATCCTTGCTACATTTCGATTGTCTTCACCAGCCTGGTTGGCACAGCCCATAATTACATCGGCGATAGTTGCTGGATCTAAATTAGAATTGCGTTCAATAAGGGTTTTTATAACCAGGGCTCCCATATCATCAGCTCGGAGGCCTGATAGGCTACCACCAAAACTGCCAATAGGAGTGCGGATTCCGTCTACGATATATGCTTCTTTCATGAGAGGTGTTTTTCAGATCGGCTTTACGCCGCTGCGAATATCGCAATTGCCCGGGAACCGAGACTTACTGATACACGAAATCGTAACCTTCCAAAGAGAGGGTGCGGTACTTCTTCTCGTCGAATCGAAACAAACCGGAAGGACGTTTGGCCCGTGGAGAGCTTCGTATAGTTTTACCGGTATCGATCAACAATTCTGACTTTAAAAGCTTGCGCCGAAAATTTCGTTTATCCAATTCCCGACCCAGAGCACATTCATAAAGCCGCTGAATTTGATTAAGAGTGAACTCACGCGGCAATAAACTAAAACCAATAGGACGACGCTTTACCCGCCGCTTCAACCGCTCTTTGGAATAGTCGACAATGTCATTGTGATCGTAAGCCAAAGGCGGAATATGGTCGGCCTTCACCCAACGGTATTCCGAATGGCGTAGGTCGTTTTCCAAATCTTCGCTCAAGCGCAAAGTACCGTAATAGGCAATATTTACGACCCGCCCCACCGGATTGCGATAGGGATCGGCAAACACATTAAGCCTTTCTATTAACCAATCATCGAAACCGGTAATGGAGCGCATCAGCTCCCTAGCTACCAAAATAGGATCCTCCTTGGGCCTAACCACCACCGAGGGCAATACATCAGCCCCTTTATAGGGCTCATTGGTTTTGGTGCCAATCAGGAGTTTGAGGTCCTCCCCATCGAAACCATAAAGCACAACTGAAGTACTTAAGGCCACTTGAAAATCGTCTGGAGAGAATTCTATATACATGACAATTGGTCTTAGTGTCAAATATACACTAAGAATTTATTCTACCACTCGGTATCCTTACGAAAAACGGTGCCTTTGAAATGGGCGATTAAATCCCCTGCCTCATTTTCCACTCGCACTTCATAAATGCCAATGCTACGGCTCTTGCGAATCTCACTGGCCGTGGCACTAATCTTTTCACCGGCTTTTACCGGCTTGGTATGAGAAATGGCTGTTTCAATGGAAAGCGCGTGTTGGCCATGGCCATTGCTGGCAAAAGCCAGGGCACTATCTGCTAGGGAATAGGAAATTCCACCATGGGCGATCTTGAAGCCATTGGTCATTTCCTCTCGCACGCGCATGCTGAGTTTGCATGCACCCGCTTCGCAAGATTCCACCTCTATGCCCAGCCATTGGCTAAAGGCATCCCCATTGTACATAGTATCTACTACTTCCCTGGCCGTTTTCATGATTCGGGACCGTCTTTTTGCTTTTGCTCATAATCAGCCATGCGCTCCACAGAAGTAATTAGGATATCCAGCATCAAATTGAAGTTCGCCAAGTCCTGCTCACTATCCACGTTTAAATCGGCTTTAACGATGGCCAAATTGCGAAGGTCCTGAAACACCTTGGGGCTTTCTGATACTTCCGGGAGTAATACATCAGCTTCGGTATAAGCCTCCGTGCGTTCCTTTATAACTTCTTCCAATGCCGGACCCGGAATCAAACCTACCGGCATTCCAGCCGCTATAAAGGCATTAAGTAAGATCATCACCGAGTCTACCAGGGACTCATGCTGAGCATCACTAAACTCATCTGCCACATCGGTTAAAAAACCCATTAGAAAGGGTTGATCTTCCATCACTCGGGCAATCATAGCCCCTTGTTCCTCACTACTCATTGCCATATAGTCTGCGATAGACTCGGCAATATGATCGCGTTTCTTTTGCATGTCGCAAAGGTAATTGTTCTATTCGCTGTGGCGTGAATTGCCCGTAACAAGGTCTCCGTTTTCAGGAGAATTTCAGATAGATGTATGTCTTCTCAAAACGACTATCCAAAGAGAATAAAAGACTATTCCTGATCCAATGCTGAAAACTAGCAGGTTATTGAATTATAACATTAACCATTGTTTTTTAGATGATTAACCATATTTCACCGCTTTTTTCCACAAAAAAAATAGGGGAAAACCCTCTATTTGCTACCTACTATTTTTCCCACCTTAGCTTTCCAATAAGCCCCTTAATCATGACTGTTTATTCTTCCATTATTGAGCAAGTAAAAATTGCCAGGAAAAAAAGACATAAGAGCCAGGAAGACATGGCTCTGCTTTTAAACTTAGGACGGGATGCTTATCGCAAAATGGAAAACGGACAGAGTCCACTCAATTTAGAGCGTTTTCTGATTATTTGTGACCATTTGCAAATCGATCCCCGGGACCTAATGGATCAGGTTATTCCCGATAAACAGAAATGGGAATACGAAGCGGAAATCGATCGCCTTAAAGCAGGTATTGAAGATTTGCGTTTAGAAAGAGAGCGACTCTGGGCCGCCCTCAACAAACTTCTAAAGATTATCGACCCACAGGCCAGTGATGAGGCCTTCCGCGTGGTCTTTCAAAGTGCCTAAAATTATTCCTTTGATTCGCTAAAAGCCTCTCCTTCCTCAACAGGGGAGGCTTTTCCTTTTATTTTCTGAATAAAGAAATCTTCCAATTCACTTAAGGTTTCGGTATTGGTATGGATATCCTTCACCACCTTCCCATGATCCAATATCACGATACGCTCGCAGAACTCGGTAACATGACCCAGGTCATGACTGGAGATGAGCATTGTAATATCAGTTTGTTGATCCAACTTCTTAAGCTCATCGCGTAAGCGATACTGGGTAGAGGGATCCAAATTAGCGAAAGGTTCATCCAGAATTAAAATATCCGGATCTCCCAATAAGGCTCCTACTACACCTACTTTCTTCTGGTTACCCTTGGAAAGGTCGCGAATGTATTTCTTACCTCCGCGGATTTCACCGGCAAAAAAGTCTTCGTACTGTGATAAACGGGCTTCTAAATCTCCACGGGTTAAACCGTGCAAGCGCCCAATAAACTGGAAGTATTCATCCGGGCTTAAATAATCGATCAAAAAGCCCTCATCGATAAAGCTGCCGGTATATTTCTTCCAAACTTCGCTTTTAGATACATCCTCGCCCTTACTCCAAACCGAACCGCGATTGGCTTTAATTAAATCCAGAATGAGGCGGAACAAGGTGGTTTTCCCAGCACCATTATTTCCTACTAAACCCATGGATTGGCCCGCTTTGAACTTCAATTCGGGGATATCCAATACAGTCTGGGAATTATAAACTTTAGTGAGGTCTTTTACTTCTAAGATTTCCATGCTAGTATATTTTTAGTCATGCTGACGGTAGCCCGCTGCATTGATGTATTTCTTCTCTTTAAAATTGATGATGGTTTGGCGAATAAACAGGCGGTGGCTCAAGATTCCGCCAATGCCTAAAGCGCTAAGGAAAATCAAACCCCAATAGGGTTCGTCGAAAACATTAAAGGCCTGAAAGACCAATAAAGGAACAATCATCAGGGGAATTACAATCACAAACTGCGCGGCCCCGGTACCTTGATAGTTAAAGGCCGATCCCTTACTTAAGTCAATTGCCTTCTTATTGTAGGTGCTGGCATATAGAAGCACCGCCGTGTTGATGCCAATATTGTATAAGAGGGTCGCCGTATTGATGTACAGCGCTTTCATCCCGAAATACATATAGGGTAAAGTGAGCAAATACATGATCACACAACTTAATACCATTAAATAGTATTTAGCCCGATAAAACTCCTCCATGGAATAGGCGCGGGTAAGAATCCCATCAAAATAGGCACTTTCCCAACTAACCAAAAACTGACCGTAATTAATCATGAAGATGCCGGTCATAAAGATGCCCACAAACATCAACCAGGTATAGTTGTCACTATACGCTTCTTGGGTATAGAATATCAAACCATAAAAAGCAAAAAACACACTTAGGTAAAGGGCGGTTTTGGTTCTGCGATTTCGGGTGATCAACTTCAATTCATTGGCCATCATTAAGCCTAATACTCCGCGATTTTCCAAATAGGAGAAACGCAAGCTACTGGCCTCTTTAGCTTTGGTACGCCAGCGATCCAAGTGGGTCATGCCCAATAAGAAGCGGTAGTTTACAAAATAGATAAGCAGCATCAGTACCAGGGGCCATAGAACGGCAACAGGCTGAGTAGCTAAGGGTAGATAAATGGCTTCTGAAATCTCATCCAGGGCGATATACCCTAAATAATGGGCGGCATAGCTAGCTATAAAGACCAGGGCAATGCCCCAGAAAACGGCCGCTTTAACTGCTAAAATCCGCTTGAGGTAAATAGCCAGGAAATGATTACTCAGCATTACTCCCAGCATACCTGCAATCCACACCAAAGCCACATCCAAACCATATTCTCCCGGAATAACTCGAAAGGCCCAGGGTAGAATAAAGAGTAAAGGCAGCAGGTTAAAGAAATTGAATACCGATCCCTGCAATAAGAAGTGAATGATCTTCTTCTTTGAAATGGGCAAAGTGAGGTAATGCTGCACGGAAATCACACTTAAATCCTGCAAGAAAAAGCGCATCACCAAATCGGCCAGCAGATAAAACAAAATCCCCCCGGAAAATATGGGGGTTAATTTAGTGGCATCCTCAAAGCTATCGGAGAGAATTTCCTTCATGAAAAATCCCAGTGCCCCAAAAGAAGCCAAGAAATAAAGGGCCAAAAGGGCCATTAGAATTTTTACTCCCCAGCCTTGGCGAAAATAGGTGCTGCGAAAAACCTGTAGCCAACGCTGTTTAATGAGTTGTGAATACATACTCGTTGATTTATAAGGTTAGTATAAACCTGCCGCTCTAAATTACGGCAGCTTTAAAAATAATTCGCAAGTACCTGAGTGCCTGCTAAAAAAATTGTTCTCCCTTGGCCACTTTACGACGTAGAAGCACCGATGCCCGATAGCGATCTTCACGGTATTCATCATATAGGCCATCGAGGGTGGCAAGTACCGTATCCAACCCAATTTCATCGGCCCAAGCCAAGAGCCCTTTCGGATAGTTAACCCCTTTGGTCATGGCCAGGTCAATATCCTTCGCCGAGGCAATTCCCAAATGCAAAGCATCTGCGGCCTCATTAATAAGCATCGCTAATACCCGGTTTAGAATCGATTGCCCAAGCTCCTCATTCTTCTTAGGCTCAGGTTGTATTGCTCCTTCGCGGTAATCATAAAATCCTCTGCCGGTTTTACGTCCAAGCAAGCCGGCTTCTACCAAGCGCTTCTGACTAAAATTGGGCTTATAGCGAGGGTCATAGAAAAAGGCCGTAAACACACTTTCGGTTACAGCATAATTCACATCATGACCAATAAAATCCATCAGGGTGAAGGGGCCCATCCTAAAGCCTCCTAAGGAACTTAATGCCCAATCGATGGTCGCAATATCCGCCACGCCCTCTTCATAAATACGTACCGCTTCACCATAAAAAGGTCGCGCTACACGGTTTACAATAAAGCCTGGGGTATCCTTGGCCAGCACCGTCACCTTGCCCCAATCATCAATCAGAGATTTGGCTTTATTTACCACCGCTTCATCCGAAATAATAGCAGGAATAATCTCCACCAAAGGCATTAAAGGCGCAGGGTTAAAGAAGTGAATCCCCAACACGCGCTCGGGCTTTTCACAGGCCGCCGCAATACTGGCAATGGAAAGGGAACTGGTATTGGAAGCTAAAATCGCATCGGCACCACATACCTCTTCCAGATGTTTAAAAAGGGCCTGCTTAATGTCCAGCTTTTCAATAATCGCTTCGATCACCAAACCACAGCCCTCTAATTCGGTGAGGCTGCTTTCATAGGATATCCGACTGGCAATTTTATGGTCTTCGCCTTCGGCCAAACGGCCTTTCTCTACCAAACGAGCGAGAATTTTCTGATGTCCGGCTTTCGACTTTTCCAGAGCTGCACGATGATTATCTACAATCACCACGCGATGTCCATTCTGGGCTGCAACCTGCGCAATTCCTGAGCCCATCGCTCCGGCACCCACAATTCCTATTTGCATTGTATTTCTTTTTTGGCCGCTTTCGCGGAATATGTCCTAATAAATTATTCTCCTTTAAACTCGGGTTTACGCTTCTCCAGAAAAGCAGCAGTGCCTTCGCGGTAGTCATAACTTTGACCGCATTCGGTTTGATACTGATCTTCCAATGCTAACTGGGATTTCAGATCATTCTGATAACTGGCATTAAGAAGCGCTTTGGTTCGTGCCAAAGCTAAGGTGGGCATTTGACTCAATTGTCCCGCTACTTTTTGGGCAACCGGCATTAACTCTTCGGCGGCTACCAATTTGTAAATCATGCCCATGTCTAAGGCATCTGAAGCCGAAACTTTATCACCCAGCATCATTAATGCAGATGCTCTTTGCAAACCTACCAAGCGTGGTAAGGTATAAGTCCCACCACTATCGGGGATGAGTCCAATTTTGGAAAAAGCCTGAATAAAGGAAGCCGCTTCACTGGCAATTACAATATCGCAAGCCAGGGCAATATTGGCCCCTGCTCCGGCAGCCACACCATTTACTGCGGCAACCACGGGTTTTTCCAGAATTCGAATAGCCTCAATTATCGGATTGTAATGTTCGGTTACAATCTTGGTAAGCTCTGGACCATTGGGATCAGTGGCTTCCGCCAAATCCTGACCCGCACAAAATGCCTTGCCAATGCCGGTTAATACTACCCCGCGAATTTTAGAATCTTTCTGGGCTCGGGCCAGCTCAGCTTGCAGGGCCAAGGCCATTTCGCGAACAAAAGCATTGTATTTATCCGGGCGATTTAAACTTAGTGTTAGCACAGCGCCCTCCTGTGAACTAAGGATATATTCGGACATGAATTTTCTTTTGGGCTAAGTTAGGAGATAATGCAGGAAGGATACATCCTTCAGGCTTATTCATGTTTTGAAACTTTTGGGCTTCTATACTTTAAAAATATATCTCACTATTACCTAACAGCTAAGTATTGCAATTATTCGACTATCCTAAAGGAAACCCAAATAGAAGTGGAAGACATGAACCCCTGGCAAGGAGGTTTTGGCGTACCGGTTCGACTGATTCGTAAATTGAAATAAGCTGGAAACTTTAGCTCTAACGCTTAATCCATTTTTTACTCGTCCCCGAAAGGCTTATCCAGTATAGGCCTTTCGGCAGATGAGAAAAATCAAGTTGACCTTCATTTTCAAGCCAGCCTGACCACAGCTTTTGTCCGTCAATAGTAAATAGCTCTAATTTACCGGGCTCCAGTGTTTTGAAATACAGCATTCCCTCAGAAGGATTAGGGTAAATCTCAAATTCTTCCTTCACCTCTTCCGCTAAATCAAAATAGGCTTCGCAGTTACCGGCCGTGGCTGAATAGGAAATATACCGATTGTCGTAATAAGTGGAATCACCGATGCTAAAGCAAGTTAAGTTATAGGACCAACCTGAAAGACACGGGCAGGGGCCTTCCAAAAAACCGGTTTCACAGCCAATCCCTTCAATAAAGCTCTCCATACTTGTTACAAGCCTGCGTCGACTTCCTAAAAAGGTGTCAATGGTGTCAATGGCGTCCACTGTAAATGTTCCTTGTTGGCTCCAACTCTCCATCCCTCTCGAAGCAAGGAAGTACCAATCTTCAAGGGTATCCCCTACCTGAGCATTAAAATCATAAACCAGGTATTCTGTTTCATCGTCTGCCGGAACTAGATAGAGTCGAGCAGAATCTTGCCTGTAAGCTCCCTTGTAGATTACCTGATTATGGTGTAGCTCAAAAAGCTTAGTATGATATTGCCCCCCTATTAAAGTATCCTCATGATTGACAAAGTATTCTGGCGCAGATCGTAGCCAGGAACCTCCAGTGTATTGCCCGAATTCAGTCTTTTCATTAACCCATCGGGCATTCGAATCAGGAAAAGCCAAAAAGTTTTGGGAATGTAATACCCCACAAAAACTTAGAAATACAAATGCAAACAGGAACTTGTAATTGGTTTGACCCATAGCCAACTATTCCTTTATCCAGATATTTTTTTGTTCACCCGCCTGAACAATATACTGACCCGGGCTTAATCGACTTAAATCCAAGATCGCCCTGGACAGAATTCTTTGTTCGAAAACAATTTGACCAAGACTATTAAAGACTTTTATATCCATTGGTTCCTGGTTATGAAACTGGATTTTACCTTTTGATGGATTAGGATAAGGGCTCATTTGCTCTTCGGCCATTGCTTCATCTACCGAAAGGCTTAAATCGCAAGCGCCATTTAAAGCCTGGGCTAAAGGTTGACGAGAATAGCCATCATAATAAGTGGAATCGCCAATGCTCATGCACTCTAATTTAATCTCGAAATTGGAAATATTCGGATAGGGATCCCACAAGAATCCCTGACTATTACCGATGCCTTCTATCCATATCCCACTCAGTCCAAAATCAAGGATGCGGTGTGCTCCGAGACTACTGTAAACGGTATCTACACTATTTACAATTACCGGATCCATAGGATCGCCTAGAGCTAAATAAATAATGGGTTGTTGCGGCCAATAATTTCCAAATCCAACCGAATAGATATTCTTTACGGTGTCCCCGGGCAGAAGGTTGTAATCGTAAACCGTGATTTCAGATGCGCTGTCTTTAGGTAAGAGGTATACTCTTCCTGCATCTTCGCGAATAGCTGCAAAATAAACCTGGCTGGAGCCACACAAGAAAAGCTGATGGTAATTCTGACTTTGGATAGTCGTATCCTGATTGCTTAAACACAATTTTACGGTATGCACCAGTTCCATATGGAAAAAGGGCTGCGTTACCAACTCAGAATAACTATTGGTCCAAATAGCATTGGAATCGGGTAAGCCCACAAAATGCTGAGCTTTTAATCCGGAAGTCAAAATAAGGGCTAGGAGTACTAATCTTTTCATACGCAGAGATTTGCTACTAAAGGTAAAATAAAAAAGGCCGCCCCGGTATTTCCGAGACGGCCTTTCGATCAATAAGCCAAAATATTAGCGGATGCTAATTCTTTCTTGTGCGGTGCGATCACCGGATTCGATTTCGAGGATATAAACCCCGCTGGCCAGCTGACTTACGTCGAGTTGGTAACGGAACTGATCTCCCTGAGCACGCTCATTGCTTTCGCTTAAGGCGCGACCCTGGGCATCCAATAATCGGATTTGCGCATTTGCACTGTTCACTACATCAAACTCTACATTGATATAGTCACTGGCAGGATTTGGATATACCGCTAATGAACTTTGTAAGGGGTTTTCTTCCAATCCAATATTCACTTCAACAGTAGTAGAATCCATTGCCATACTGTAGCAATCTGTAGTATCGTTCACAGTAAGAACCACATTATACACACCATTGCTGGCATAAGTATGACTAGTGCTTACACCAGTACCGGTATTACCATCACCAAAGTCCCAGGTGTAGGTATCTGCATTTACAGAAGTACTGGCATCGAAGGTGAAGTTAGGCTGAGAACCACCTACACTGAAGGCGGCCGTAGCGGTATCTACGCCAGCAGTAAGCTGAACAGGCACACGTACTTCCGAACAGGCAGCCGCATTGTAATAGATCCGTCCATTCCAGAATCGAGGAGTAAACACATCGTTTAATGGCCAGCTAATACCTGCCCCTTCATAAATGGTTAAGTAGTCATTCTGAGCTAATACCGCACCAACGCTTGTGCCATTGGTATAATCAACATCAGCTACTATGCTCACCAACATCAAACCATAAGTGGTTCCTGCAGAAACTGCATGTGGGTTTGATAATGGAACATAGGTTGGATTACCCGCACCATTAGCGGTTACAGTAACACTATCCAAGCGAGTCCAGCCGGTAAGGCTTGCTTCATTACCCACATGAGACCCTGTACGGATATAAATTACCACATCCTGGGCACCTGATCCATCAATGTTCATATCAAAACCGGTAAGTTCGATATTGGCAGATGGTAATATGTCAAAGCAGTTACCACTTTGGCCATTTCCACCATTAAAGGAAGTACCCAATGAGTCTAAAGCGGATCCATACTGTAAGTAATAAGTAGACTGTGCTCCTGCAACGGGCACTGCCAGGGTATCTCCTTTTACAATTGGAACTGTATCATTCGCATTATTGCTGGCAAACCAGGAGTAATTAACCCCAGTAAGTGAATTTGCGCGCAAATATGCTGTGTCTTCCTGTACACAATAAGTACTATCAAAACCTACAGGTTCAAAGGAAACATAATTATATGGGCCTGCGCTCAAGGTGTCGTTAGACAAGTCTTGATCACCACTGAGATTAAGGTCACCACCAACCATCAAACCATTAACTCCGGCGTAAGTATTAAATACACCTACTTGTAGGGTGTCGATCTGGTACGAAGGCAGAGAGCCGTTAAAGGTGGCAGAGTACGTTCCTGTTAAACCACCACTTAGGTTTACAGTCATTGGTAAACTTGTAATGGTATTTTGTCCAATATTCTGGAACACCAAGCTAACAGCAGTGGTACTATCACCGCAACCCACTTGAGTAATAATTTCAAGCAAAGCAGCGTCATCGCCGAGAGGAGTGAATTCATCCGCACCCATGTCTACAATAGTAGATGGCGCCTGAGGACGAGTATCTCCATCGATATCTACAGTAATACCCAAACTATTGTCTCCTACATCATTAGCCAGAACACCAATTACATGAAGATCTTCCGGTGCATTGAGGAAGAAGGGATCGCCATAAACACTATTCGCATTATGAACCGCATCTGCAGTTTGCCAGTCTGCCAAAGTTGTATGGGTAGAAGTACCAATATCAAAGGCATCACTGTTTCCTGAGAAGTACAAGTTGTAATCTACCTGCTCTGATCCATTGAAATTATCAAAAGATTCAAAAGCAAAGTCTCCGGTAGAAACGAAGATGTTATTTACTACCCAAACAGTATCCTGATCATTGATCGCCATAGCTGGCTCTCCCATCACGGAATTGTGATATACTTCAATATTCTCGAAGTCGTTCAGGTAAATACCATAGTCGGTAGTACTACTGATCATGTTATTCACAAGGCGCGAAGGGGTAGAAACCGCATAACCATCATTAATGTCGCTCAGATAAACGGCATAGTCTGTAACGGCAATCTGATTTTCTTCAAGCACCACATTTTTCATGTCAAAGCAATAGATACCGTCGGTAGTCCCACGAGGCTTATCAATGGTATTTCCAATGAAGGAAATATTCTCCGCCTCATCCACATAGATACCATAAGTCATCTGAGAATAAACATGGTTATTGCGAATCATGATATGCATGGCAGGATCGTCGGTAGCTGTTCCTTCCAAGTTGATACCGGTAGAACCACCAATCACAGTACTGGACTCAATGGTGAGATAATCCACATCCGCACCTTCAGTGAAGTCATTAACATAACTACCGGAAGTCAAGATTCCCACTACATCTGAGCCAGAACCAGTAGTATCCACTACTACGGTGGTATTACTAATAGTTATGGTATCAGAATTACCCATCAACAGAACACCAAAGGCTTCGGAAGTTCCATTATTTACGATGGTCATGGCATTTAAGGTCACCTGAGAGGTGTTCTCAATCAAGACCGCTGTTTGATGCGATTGACCATTGTAAATCAATGAATCTGATCCACCCGTACCATTAAAGGTGATGGTATTGGTTCCGGAAACGCCAGGTACACTTTGGAGGTGTAATTTATCTACATAGGTTCCCGCTTGTACATTAAATACAACCGGTCCGCTGATACCACAACCATTCAAAATGGTAGCTACAGAATCGAAGCTTGGGAAGTCATCACTAGGGCTGCTTCCAATGGTATAAGTTCCACCAGCTAATGCTGATAAACATGGAGTTTTGAAATTAACCGGACCTACCCAAACATTGGTATCACAAGTGTCTTGTACATATACATCGTAATAGGTATTCGGGTTTAAGCTATTCAAGCTTACAGGAGAATTAACCCCACTATTGATGGTACCGCCATTGAGGTTGGTTCCTTGTAAGAACCCTTCCGGACCCCAGGCTAAATTAAACTGACCACCGTAAGAAGACCAGGTGATATCTGCCCCAGTGGCAGTTACATTATTGGCACTTAGGTTTACAGGTACACTACAGTTGCTTGCTTCAGCGATTTCAATGTCGTCAATCGACATATCAGAGTAGTAATTACTACCTCTCTCACCACGGAAACGAATGTGAATTGTATCATTCACAAAAGCTGCCAGATTAAGTTCAAGCAGGTTCCAATCGTCAGCGCCGGAAGTATCCTGTTGACCGCTTATCAAAAAGTAATCATTAAACCAGGTTCCATTGTGCTCTACATCAATATGAAGATTACCCATGGTAGATCCATACATATGATACCAGAAGTACAAGCTAGGCTCGGTCATGGCAGTTAAATCCAAAGCGGGAGTCATCAAATTAGCCTCATTACCTAATGAACCACCAGAGGTTTCAAGGAAGAAATAGTTTCCACCTGAAGTTCCTAAGGTATGGTCATAATCAGGGCCAGTGCTCGTAGAGTTCAAATCACTTCCATCGGCTTCTTCAATTTCCCAGGCGGGAGCAGAAGTGCGATCCGTTGTCCAGCAATTTTTAAAGGCTGTACGTCCGCCAATATCTAATCCTTCCAAGTCAAAAAGAATAGGTGCTGCGTAAAGCTCAGGACAATCTGTACGTACTAAAAGTGGACCTACCCATGGGCTACTACCGTCGCCAGCAGCGCAAACATCTTTGAGGTAAATCTCATACTCAGTATTAGGGTTTAATCCGCTGATACCGGCATTAGTTACAGTTACGGTATCACCATAGCGCCCATTACCTGCGGTAAAGCCAACCGTATCGGCGTTCACGATAAAGCTAATACCAGAGCCCGCCTTCCAACTAGTGTATACCTCCGTCCGAGCGGTGCTGTCCAATACAAGCATAGTACTTGGTAAGCAGCTCGGTGTTTCGATAATACTGAAATCATCAATGGCCCAGTCACCTTCATAATCGGAACCGCGAACGGCACGGAAACGAATTTTAGTTGTGCTACCACTTAAACCATTAAGAGTATCTGCGAACAGTAAATAAGGATCGCTTTGAGCGGTTTGCTGCTCACCTTCAATGATCATTAAATCATTCCAGCTATTGTTATCCCAGTATTGAATTTGAAGCGTATCCAAATCATCACCAGTAGCATGTAAATAGAACTGAACATAAGGGAGGCTTAAGCCGGATACATCAATAAAGGGAGTACTTAAGATTGCTTCGCTTCCGGTAGAACCTGAACTGGCCTCGGTATATAAATACAATCCACTACCTGAGTTATCACCTGTAGGACCGGTATTGGAAGAGGTGGTTCCACCATCTTCAACCAACCACATATAGGTTCCGCTTCCTGAACCAGGGCTGCGGCTCCAACACTCACTAATACTATCATTTTGTGCGGTAGTGCTTCCGGTTCCCGGATCCCAATTATCAAAGCCTTCCATATAAGGAGCGGCTACAGGAGCACAAGCTGTAGTAAAGGAGTAAGGACCACTCCAGGTAGAATAGCCGTTTCCTGCAGTAGTACAGTTGTTACGGATGTAAACATCATAGGTAGTTTGAGGGGCCAAACTGATAGAACATGATGGATCTAAAGCATCTGAAATTGTTACCGGTCCATTAACCTCATTACCCACACATCCGGTTCCTTGTGTAAAGCCGGCAGGACCCCATTCTACTTGTACGGAGTCAGAAGTACTGGTGAAGTTTAGCACCGCGCTGTTATAGCTTATGCTGCTAAAGTTTGCTCCGTAAATTTTAGAGCAAGGTGGAATTACTTCATAATTAAAGTCATCAATGTAGATGTCATCATAAGTACCACCACCGCGATTGTGAATTAAAGCAAGGTACTTATCTGTGCCATTATAACCATTTGCCGTGGTAAGAGGAACTGCAACTTCCTGCCAGGTATTATTAGTTAAAATGTCAATGGTATCTATAAAAGTAATGGTTGCCCCAAGCACATTTGAGCTTAAAGTGGCAACAATAAGATCTGTGTTAGCGTCGCTCGCAGCCAGCCTAAAGCGAATTTGCTTGTCTCCGGCTGTCATATCTGAGAACTCTGGGCTAATCGCTAAAAGCGTATCAGTGGCAGAACTTCCAGAATTATAAATCTCTAAAACATTGGCGCCACTAAAGGGCTGAGTAGCATTACCTGATGTTAAGGCCTCAACACGAGCATAGGCAGCACTGTAAGAGTGATATTGCTCCCAACAATTTTCTAAATCACCGTCGCTAGCGGCATCAAAATTGGTGAAATAAGGAGCGCTATAAGGAACACAAGCAGTTGTAAACCTGAATGGTCCTTGCCAAACGCTT
Source organism: Flavobacteriales bacterium UBA7878 (assembly GCA_002501205.1). Lineage (GTDB taxonomy): Bacteria > Bacteroidota > Bacteroidia > Flavobacteriales > Schleiferiaceae > Croceimicrobium. The sequence continues at coordinate 41,939 of DLRW01000073.1, read as the reverse complement.
ACATCACCTGCTGCTGTGCTATCACGGATAAAGAACTCATATTCCGTAATAGGGCTTAGACCATTTAAGGTTACGCTGCTAAGACCCGCAATATTCTGTGGGCTTACGGATGGCCAGTAAAAACCAGGACTACCCAATGCAATTTGAGTATTAGGTCCAGCTCCGGTCCATGAAACATCAGCGGTTGTAGCAGTTACATTAGAAATAGAAATTGCGACAGGAGCATCAGTATTTGATGAGATGATGCTCACTTGATCTAATCCAAGTCCATCACCACCAGTTAGGCCATAATTGTCTTTTTGTGACCAACGAATTTGAGTGGTGGCACTAAAGTTTTGGCTATTGGCCGTTAGGATGGAATCTATTTTGAAATAGGCATATTCCCAGTCAGATGGGCTGCCTACATTCCAGTCAAAAAATGCGATCCAGCTATCGCTGTCACTTCCCCTTAAATAAACTTGATCAACAGCATCATTCTCATCGCCAAAGTCAGCATAATAAAAACTCAGATAAATATCCTCAGGATCCGCTGCATTTAAAGTCGAAAGATCAATTGTTAAAACAATATTCGCTGTATCGGAAGTGGTTACTGAGGCAATTCCAATGGAAGCTCCTTGGAAATCCCCACTTATTCCAGTGGTTCCGGAGGGAATTCCCATCTCCATTTCTGCATCGGTCCCCGGTCCTTCAAAAGACCACTTCGCCGAAGGTTCGCAAATAAAAACTGAATCCGTGCCAATAGGCCCCGAAAGGGAGTTGAAATTCTGGACATAGGGTAGCGTTGCTGGCCCACTCAAATTACATTGAGCATAGGCACCCACAGAGCTAACCAAGCCCAGAAGGCTTAGTATTACTTTCTTCATTTTATAGGTATTTTTTACAGTAAAAAGCTGTGACCGAAAAGCATAGGGTTGCTTTCGACACAGAGCGGGCTTCTTAAGCTTTAGGTTGCAGAGTAAAGCTTAATTAGCAAAATCTTAATCTTAGGAATTGCTACATAGGCAGAGAACTTTATAGTTAAATAGGGCAGTACTAATATACTGATAATCGAATGACTTGATTCAAGGCAAACTAGTAAACGCGTTTGCTTTAATTCATTTGCACCTTTTCGAACGAATGATTTAGGGGTGTCAGCGAATTAATTTACAAACACTTAAAGTAGTCGAAGGGTTCTTTACAGTCTTCGCACTTGTAAAGGGCTTTACAAGCGGTTGAGCCAAATTGAGAAACCATAGTGGTATTGCGCGATTTGCAACGAGGGCACATTACTTTTTTGGCCTCTCCAAATAATACCGACTTGTCGGCAGAGCTGCCTTCCGGCGGCGCAATGCCATATTCCTGAAGCTTGGCTTTACCCTCATCCGTCATCCAGTCGGTGGTCCAAGGTGGCGAGATTAAGGTTTTGATTTCCACCTTATTATACCCCTCTTCTTCCAAAGCCCAACGGATATTGCTTTCGATTTCATTCATGGCCGGACAGCCAGAATAGGTCGGAGTGATGCTAACAATGATCTTTTGATCCTCGACTTCCACTTCTCGAACCACCCCCATATCCACCACGGTTAGCACCGGAATCTCCGGGTCCGCAACGTTCTTGAGAATATTCCAAATAGTTTCTGTCATGGCTCGTCACTCTATATCTATCAATTAAATGAATGCGCAAGAATGCACAAATTGTTTATCCTGCCGCCTGACATTCAGTAGAGTGAATTGGTAATTCCTACCAGGTCGCTTCAGGGTACATGCGTGGCAAATGCTGCATAACGGCTAAAACGTAGCCTAAATATTCGCTATGCTCTCCTTGTTTACCACCACTTTGCATCCAAGCATCTTCTGGTCTTTTCAATGTAGCAAGGCTGAGAATTTCATTTACCTTTTGATCCCACTGCACTTTGATTTCGGCAAGGTTCACAGCAATACCTTCGGCAAGCAATGCCTCATCAACCGCATCCATGCTAAATAATTCGCCGGTCCATTCCCAAAGATCATTCAGGGATCTTTGTACGCGTTGATGGCTTTCTTCTGTGCCATCACCCAAGCGAATTAACCATTCTGCACTCCACTGGGCATGATAGGTGATTTCCTTAATCGCCTTTTGAGCAATTTCTTGCAAGCGATTATCGGCACTACTCAACAGTGCTGAATAGAAAAAGTAATTGTAGGTATCAAATAAAAACTGACGCACAATAGTTCGGCCCCAATCTCCATTCTCGAGTTCTACCAATAAGCAATTATGGTATTCGGTTTCAGGACGAAGAAAAGCCACCTTATCTTCCGTAAAATCGCCTCCTTTTTGTTCTGCTGCATATTGCATCAACATGCGGGCCTGCCCCAATTGATCCAAGGCAATATTGGAAAGAGCAATATCTTGCTCAAGGATGGGACCATGTCCGCACCACTCCCCTAATCGCTGTCCGAGGATGAGGGCATTATCGCCCAAACGGAGGGTATATTCTAATAATTGTGCTTTCAAGATGCTTGATTTTGCAAGATCAGGGGTCTACATATGACCTACCTCATCCGGAATTTCATAAAAAGTTGGATGACGATATACTTTGTCGTCCGAAGGTGTGAATAATGGTTCCGCTTCATCAGGAGAAGAGGCGGTAATCGCTTCGGAGGGTACTACCCAAATGCTTACTCCTTCGCTACGACGTGTATACACATCGCGAGCATTTTTGATGGCCATTTCGGCATCAGGAGCGTGTAAACTACCCACATGCTTGTGGCTCAATCCGTTTCGGGAGCGAATAAAAATCTCCCAAATTTTCCAATTGTCTTTGCTACTCATGGCTATGTGCTTGGGCCGTGATGGCCGGTTTGGTCTTTTTTAAAATAGCTTAGGCTGCGCTACCTTCTTTGGCTTTGCGCACCGCTTGCTTTTCGGCATAGGCATTAGCGGCTTCGCGAACCCATTCGCCCTTGGCATGAGCTTCCTGGCGAGCACGCAAACGCTGCTTGTTGCATTTACCATTTCCTTTAATTACCTGGTAGAATTCTTCCCAGTCGATAGTTCCGAAGTCATAATGACCTCGCTCTTCATTCCATTTCAAATCTGGATCGGGAACGCTGAGTCCTAAATACTCTGCCTGTGGAATGGTTTTATCAATAAACTCTTGGCGAAGCTCATCGTTGCTCTTCCGCTTGATCTTCCATTTCATGGATTGTGCAGAGTTGGGCGAATTATCATCAGTTGGCCCAAACATCATTAAAGATGGCCACCACCAGCGGTTTAAAGCATCCTGAGCCATTTGTTTTTGCTCTGGAGTACCTTGAGCCAAGGTCATCAGAATTTCATATCCCTGACGTTGGTGAAAGCTTTCCTCTTTACAAATCCGCACCATAGCACGGCTGTAAGGACCATAGGATGTACGGCATAACATTACCTGATTGGCAATGGCCGCTCCATCTACCAGCCAACCAATAGCACCTATATCGGCCCAGGTTGGGGTGGGATAATTAAATATACTCGAGTATTTTGCCTTTCCGGTAAGGAGATCGTCAACCATATCCATACGATCGGCTCCTAAGGTTTCGGCAGCACTGTAGAGGTATAATCCGTGACCTGCTTCATCTTGCACTTTGGCCAATAAAGCCACTTTACGGCGCAAAGATGGTGCGCGGGTAATCCAGTTGGCCTCAGGCAACATTCCGACTACTTCCGAATGGGCATGCTGTGAAATCTGTCGAATTAGGGTCTTCCGGTACTTTTCCGGCATCCAGTCTTTCGGCTCCACCTTGTTCTCTCCGTCAACATAGGCCTGAAAGCGCTCCTCCAAATTCATTTCTTTGGTCATAATCGTCTTTTTTGAGAGGGTTACAAAGATAGCATCTATACTTAAAACTAAGCTGATTTGGAATTGTTCCAAAGGGCTTTAGAACGTACTTTTGCCAAAATAGATAGATTCTATGCTTAACTTTTTCAAAAAGGTCAAAAAGGCTCCCTCCTCTTTGTTTAGCGCAGAGAAAAAACACAGCCGACCTACTTTACACGATTTAACCGTATTAGATATATGTCGGGAAACTCCCGACTGTGTTTCCGTTGCATTTGAAGTTCCCGCTGAATTAAGCGAGATCTATCACTTTAAACCGGGACAATACCTTAGCCTCGAAGCTCAGATTGATGGCGAAGCCGTTCGTCGCTCTTACTCTTTGTGTTCCAGTCCTTTTGATGGTGAACTAAGGGTAGCCATTAAGGAAGTAGAAGGTGGTAAATTCAGTACCTGGGCCAACCAAAAGCTTTCTGTAGGCACTCAAATGCGCGTGATGACTCCAGAAGGAAATTTCACCGCCAATATTGATCCTCGAGAAAAACACAATTATGTGGGTTTCGCTGCCGGATCCGGAATTACCCCGGTTTACAGCATTCTGAAATCGGTATTGGAAAATGAGCCCGAGTCTACCTTCACCTTGTTTTACGGGAATAAGTCGGCCCAATCCGTAATCTTTAAAGAGCAAATCGAAGCGCTTAAAAATCAATACATGAACCGCTTAGAGGTGCATCATGTATTGAGCCGTGAAGATCAGGGTACCGATTATTTGAAAGGACGTATCGACGCTTTAAAATGTAAAGTCTTTGCTGAGCGCTTCTTTGATATTTCTGAAGTGGATGGCTATTTCCTTTGTGGCCCTGAAGCCATGATTAATGGGGTTAGTGAAGAGCTGCAAAGCTTGGGAGCTGATAAGAGCCGCATCCACTACGAACTCTTTACTACTCCGGCCCAAAGCCTGGCTGGTAAAACCAAGGTTAGCAGTCAGCAAAATGGCGCTAAGCTGGATTCTAAAATCACGGTGATTCTGGATGGTGATGAAACTCATTTCGACCTTAACAGTGATGGCGATTGCATCCTGGATGCTGCATTAGACGCTGGTGCAGATGTTCCTTATGCTTGTAAAGGAGCGGTTTGCTGTACCTGCCGAGCCAAAGTGATTGAAGGCGAAGTGGAAATGGAAATGAACTACGCCCTGGAAGATGACGAGGTGGAAGACGGCTATGTACTTACTTGCCAAAGTCACCCTCGCACCGAAAAGGTGGTAGTTAGCTTCGACGATTAAATTCCTTTAGTCCTCTTTTAATTTCATATCCACGTGCATTACCATCACGTCTGGATAAGATTCTCCTATGGTTTCAAAACCAAAGGAAGCATAAAAGCCTTCCAGGTATTGTTGGGCCTGTATTTTTACGGGTGCCTCGGGCCATTGTTTTTTTAAATCGGCCAAAGCCCTGCTTACCAATTCACGGCCAATCCCTTTATTGCGGTTTTCCTTCGCCAATACGATTCGGCCTAAACTAGCTTCTGGATAAACCGTATTGGGTGGGCAAATACGGGCATAGGCAATAAGCTCTGCCCCTTCCCAGGCAAATAGATGTCGGGATTTTAGATCGTGCTCATCTACCTCTGGATAGGGGCAACCCTGTTCCACCACAAACACATCCGTACGTAATTTATAGGCTTCAAATAGCTCTCGGGTCGTCAGCTCCTCCCAATTCTTAGTAGACCAAATCATGCTTTAAAAATACGCCTGAAAACAAAAAAAGCGATCCCCTCCATGGATCGCTTTGGTTTTTGCCCAGCACACGAATTGGGCAAATGTATTTTTAGAGTGTATAACCTAAGGTTACGTTCAGCATATTATAGCTGGCCGGGCCTTTATTGGCTTGGAAGAACTCGTTTAAGTCATACGATGCGGTTACTTTAAAGGATTTGTATCCTACCTGGGCCATCAATCCATAACGGAATTGATTAGTAAAGAAATCGTCATAAGCTTTCTCCTCTACGCGGCGATATACCGTAGTGCTGTATTCCAACTCACGTTTTGCTAGGAGACGCACACCCCCGTAACCACCCAGGCCAATAGTCCAAGACTCATCACGATCGCCCGCTTCACTTAAATCCAACTGAAACATTACTGGTATATTGAAGTACGCAATGTGGTACTTGTTCTTTTCGTACACATTGTTGGTGCCGATATTGGCAAAGGAAGATCCGCTGGTATCTACGGTTAATACTTCAGAACCTTTTAAGCGGAAGTTATGCCAGGAGAAGTCGATACCATACTTGAAATAAAACTTGCTGTAAGGGCTTCCCAAGCGCGTTTTGTAACCGATTCCCATGTTAAAGGAAGTAGACTTCCAGAACTCCAATTCACCGGCCACATTTTCTACTAAGTATTGACCATCCTCTAATTGCTGGTTAAAGCCGAAGGCAATGTCAAAGTAGTCTTCGGTACGCTCAATGGTTTTTGACTTTTTACGTTCGCTGAGGTCAAAGAATTCACTGGCGTCAAAGTCTTCGTCATCCTCATCTGTATCGATTTCAAATTCTTGATCACCGATAATTACACCTTCTTTAGAGATGATAATCTTCTTCTTACCAGAATCTTGTTCCATCCCATTCATTGGAGGCATAGGGGGCATTGGAGGCATCAAAGGTGCTCTTGCCATTCCTAAAGAATCGCTTTCCATATCGCGCTCCAATTCTGTACTCCATGCTTCCATGCTTTCTTCATAGCGATCGGCCCAAGCTTCCATACGCTCTGCATAAGACTCACTCCAATTTTCCATAATGGCTTCGAAGTTTTCCATGCTTTGCTCAAAGCTTTCTTCGGCTTTATCACGTAACATTTCAGCTTCCTCTTCACTGAGTTTACCGGCTTTTTCCTGGGTATCAATTTTTTTCAAAATGCGCTCATGGTTCGCCTGAAGCTTGGCTACTTGCTGAGTGGCAAAGCCAATCATACTGGCCAGATCACTTTGATTCATATCCTTATTGGCATCCCAACTAAGGGTGTTCTCTTCAATTTGAAGCTCGATTTTACGCTTGGCGGTTGTATCGCTTTGCGCAGCCAAACCAAAGCCAAAGGCAATCAGTAAGGCGGTTAATACAGACTTTTTCATTTTTATGTTTGTTTTAAAATTGGAAGTATTCATTTCGATGGTTGGTTCTCAGATTCATTCATTTTTTCCTCGATCATCTTACTGAGGTCACGAGCTATTAAAGACATGGCCTCACCAAAATCTCGCATACTCTGACCAAAGGCTTTTGCACTTTTATTCAAGAGTTCTTTTTGCTCATCCGACAATTCGTAGTCTTCACTTAGCTCCTCACTGTAGCGTTTAATTTTGGCGGCACTTTCGCGAAGTGCTTTTTTGGAGCGCTCAATATGCACCTGAACACTGTCATCTTCCAAAGATTCATCCAGGTCTTTTGCCATGAGCCGGCTTAATTCGGCAACAGTTTCACTAAGCGTTTTTAATTCTTTCTGCAGTTTCTCGGTCAATTCCTGCTTACGTTCTTCCGATTGGGCTGAAGCCTGAAAGCTTAGGCCGCAAATCAGCAGCAGAGATACTAGGTACTTCATCACAGCTTATTTATTAAATCGACGATTGATAAAATCAGGAAGGGGAATCTCAATTTTGGTATTCTCCGCTTTTGGCAATTCAATGGACTCTCCGGATTTTACTCTTTCGTATTGATCGGAGGCATAGGCCCACATGCGCTCGCCCAAATCCTTAGATTTCTTTTCTGTGCTGTAAGTAGCGCCATTCAGCTTAGGTAATTGAACCCGCACTTTATATACTTCAGGATTATCTATATCCTCTGCTGCTTCCAGCGGTAAATCTGAATCTACCTCGCCCAAATCATTAAAAGCTAAAATAGGCTCCGAAATGGTTTGCTGTAATACCGGAATCACCCGTGCGCCGGTTTTCTTAGGTTTTTTGGCGGGAGTTTTTTGATTGGTTTTAGCCTTAGGCTCTTCTTTTTTCGGGTCTTCGGTTTTCACCGATGACTTAGGTTCATCATTCTTGGTATTGGGAGTAGTTTCAGGACCAGCTACCCAGCTTTGATCGGTATCTCCAATATTGTTAAGGTCCAGCTCACTGGCATTGCGATTGTAATAGATCAAAGAAGAAATTCCGATCAACAAGGCTACCGCTGCAGCGCGCAACATCAGCCAACCTTCACGCTTGGGTTTGGCCCCTTGTTGAGAGGCAGCTACCTTTTCCCAAACCTTATCTGAAGGTTTTATTTGATGCTCCTTGAGCTCCTTCTCAAAAAGCGAGTCGATGGGATGCTTGGAACTCATATCAGTTATTTTTTGCTAGTAATTCGTATTCACTCAGTTTCTGTTGCAATTGTCGGCGAGCTTTACTCAATTGACTCTTGCTGGTATTTTCGGAGATATCCAGCATTTCGCCTATCTCCTTATGGTTATAACCCTCTATGGCGAAGAGGTTAAAAACCGTTCTGTATCCGGTTGGCAGTTCATTAATCATCAACATAAGGTGCTCAGCATCGTAGTGATCTTTAACACTGCTGTGCCCAAATTCCGGGCGGCGCTCCTCTTCCACCTCTACAAAAAGATTCTTTTGATAGCGGATGAAGTTTAAGGCCTCGCGCACCATAATGCGACGAATCCAGGCTCCTAAAGCTCCTTCGCCACGGTATTGATCCAGGCGACTGAAGATTTTGATAAAACCATTGGAAAGAACTTCTTCGGCATCTTCCAAATTTTGGGTGTAGCGTCGGCAAACAGCCAGCATTTCTGAACCGTAACGTTCATATAATTCGCGCTGCGCCTCATGATTCCCGCGAAGGCACTGCTTCACGAGTCTCTTTTCGTTGCTTGGTAGGTTGCGAACTATTCCCATTTCTTTGGAGGCTTCAGTAAACTGACACTGATTGTGCTCCCTCAAGTTGCTTTGAGGGCTGATATTTTTTCAAATTTACGCTTATTGTCTGAAAATCAGGTTGTTTATTTTCCAAACTCAAAGCCCCTTATGTCCTAATTTCCTCTATATCAAAACAAAAACCGGGACCCTGCTCCCTTGAGCAAAGTCCCGGCTTGACGTAAACAACACTATTGTTTAGACTAGTTCAGCTTTAATACTCTAAAGCGTGAACTGCCGATTTCCAAAATGTACAAACCATTGGTAAACTCCGATAAGTCAATAGTCATGTTTTCCTGACCAGTATTTGGGGTCCAGGATCTTAAGCTCTGCCCACTACTATTAAACAATCGAATTTTTTGCACGTTGCCTTCCCATTCTAATTGAAGCTCATTTTGGACTGGGTTGGGATAGAGCTTCATACTAGGCTCTAGATTTTCCGCCAGACCGATAAACTGCGTAATTAATGTCTGGGCATGATTGGTATGAACCGGTGCCTGATAATCGAAATAAATTTCAGCGTCATTATCGATAATCGACCCTAAGGGTAAAGTAGCGTCTACACCAATGCTGAACATAAAGTAACCTTGGCTACCCAATAGATTGGTGGTGGAGTCGGGTAAGAGGATGTTGTCGAAGGTCCACACCAGAATGCTGTCGTCAACAATCTTAAAGTTATAGTTATGACTGGCACCCAATAATTTAATGGTAGCCGGATCAAAATAAGATTCCAAAGTATCTACTACCACTACTTTGTAGGCCGTATCTGTACCGGTGTTTTGGAAACGAACATGATAATCTATTCGATCTAATCCTGGTAAAGCGCGCTCTACACTAGCTGTTTTATCATTAGGATCGTAAGCCGCAACTACCTTTGGACATATAGTATCTGCATTATCAGACATATAATCATCACTGGCCGGATTTACGATACGCGCCTCAAAACACACATTGCTACCTATGCCAATTACTGGTTTAAAGTCGATGTAAACCGAACTGCTGGCAAAAGTGGCCATACTCGGGAAAGTGTAGGTATATACATTGCCAGAAACGGAGCTGGGTGCAGGACTTGAGCTTACAAATTGAACTCCCTGAGGCACAACATACTCTACATCAATGGGACCGGGTTGATTAATCCCAGGGTTTTCGATAGTAAGGGCCATTCTTTCCGTAAATCCTTGACGAACCCTCCATCCTCTGAAATTCCAAAGCTTAACACTCATGTCATTCGCCGAATTATGCTCGAAAGGAAGATCCAATTGATGACTTTGTCCCAGCCCTACGGTAAAGTTCAAGTTTGCATTACAACTGGTGCTGGCTTGTATATATTTGGTGTTTTGGCCAAGAGCCCTAACATTGCTTACCGTATAAGATCCGGGAGGTAAAATCAGGTGAAAATTATTGCTTGAAGAAACGGTAATGGTGTAAGAGCCCAGGCTCAATTCAAATGCACCAATTAGATTCATGTTTTCACTAGCATCAAGGGTACAATTCGAATTGGCATCATAAAAGAAAGACCCTTGTACAACTGAAGCTAACTGAATCGGCAACATATAGATATAATTATAGGTCCAGTTATTCCAGGATGTGTTCGAGAAAGACACGTATAAATTTGATTTGAAGTATTGGATTGTGCGATTCTGACTGGGAACATTAGATAAGTTTAGTACAGAGGTTCCATCAAAAACCTTTAAGCCTCCATCACTTAAATAAACCTCATTTCCAGTCTCAGCATAATCAAAAACATAAGAGTTTGAAGAAGCTATTAAAACCACAGAATCATTGCGAACTTCACATATTCCATAAGGGTTCTTGATATATACTTTATTATTTATAGAGAATATGGCTTGGGTCCAATAACTAAACTGCTGAGTCGCTTCCCTTTTAGTAGCCGGGTAATCAAAAATATTTTGTTGGCTGTTTAATCGTATCACCTTAGAGGTATCACTCGTCCACTGCAGGTTAAAGTCTCCAACGGCCCACAGCTCATTATTTATAACATTCATATCATAAATAGAGTCCGCATAAGTTAGGTCTCCCAACTGGCTAAAACTAGTTCCATCCCAAGTCACCATACCTTGGAAAGGGCTATTATAATTAAAACCACCTGCCAGTACCAGGTTACCATTAAACACTTCCATATCACTGATAACCCCATCCAGGGTAGGTCCAACTTGTTGCCAGCTATTATTGCTAAATGTCATCAAACTGGTACCATTCATCATAGACTCATAAACCGCGACATATAATTGCCCTTGATGACTTTTCATGGCAAGTACCTGCTTGTTAATAGGAGGTAGACTAGACCATGCTAGACCGTCCCAACGATGGACTTTGGTTTCCTGAGTTTGCCATTCATAGGATTCGAAATAGGCGTAATTTTGATCGGAAGTACTTTGATACGATTGACCGGGTAATCCCTGGCCAACCGGAATAACTACCTGGCCAAAAGATGTTAATAGCGTGAGGCTAAAGATTAGTGTTAATAGATTTTTCATGGTTCTTTATTTCTGGTGAAAGTATCTATTATCGCGCTAGAAGCCGCATGCCTACTGGCTTGTACTTAGTAAAGCCTCTTAATCATTTAGCATTCGCAAAGGAAATATTGGCCGCCCGTTAACTCAGCGAAAGCCCAATATGCTCGAATTTGACTCAGAGATAATCCTAAGCTTAATTCCCTAACGTACCTTCGCATTACATGAAACCAAAAAGAACGAATAAACGCCTGAAGCGTTTAGCCAAGATCGAAAAGGCGATCTTGGGGGTCTTAAGAGAAGACCGACTTAAGCAATTCAATTACAAACAGATATCTGCCAAGCTTGGCATTAATGACCATACGGAGCGCGACATGGTTCTCCAAGCCCTTGCCTCCCTTCGCAAACAGGATCTTGTTGAAGAACCCGAACGTGGCAAGTACCGCTACAAACACAGCGATCACTTTATCACTGGTAAGGTCGATTTAACCTCCAAAGGTTCCGCTTATGTTATTAGCGAAGAGCTGGATCAAGATGTTTATATAACTCCCAAAGCGACCCTTAATGCCTTGCAAGGCGATTTAGTTAAGGTCTTAATGTACGCTCAAAGGAAAAACAAGAAGCCTGAGGGTGAGATAGTTGAAATCATAGAAAGAGCTCGTACCGAATTTGTAGGCACCATTGAGCTTTCTAAGAACTATGGCTTCCTGGTACCTGATAGTCGTAAAATGCTGGTGGATATCTATATCCCCAAAGAGCATTTAAATGGGGCTAAACACGGCCAAAAAGCGGTGGCTCGCATAACGGACTGGCCTCCTAAGGCTTCCTCTCCATTTGGCGAGATTATCGAAGTACTGGGTAATCCTGGTGATCACGAGGTGGAAATCCATTCCATTTTAGCCGAATTTGGATTACCAAGAGAGTTCTCCAAAGAGGTAGAGCTTGAAGCTGAAAGTATCCCCGATCAAATCTCTGCTGAAGAGATTAAAAAACGTCGCGACTTTAGAGAAGTTCTCACCTTTACTATTGATCCGGCCGATGCCAAAGATTTTGATGATGCCATCTCCTTTCAAAAACTGGAGAATGGTAATTATGAGGTAGGCGTGCACATCGCAGACGTGAGTCATTATATCCTCGAAAACTCTACCCTCGATAAGGAAGCCGTAGAACGCGCTACCTCAGTTTATTTGGTAGACCGAGTGGTTCCGATGCTTCCAGAAAAGCTTTCGAATGGAGTTTGCTCCTTGCGCCCCCATGAAGAAAAACTTTGCTTCTCCGCTGTTTTTGAAATGAACAGCAATGCAGAAGTACTCAATTCCTGGTTTGGTAGAACAGTAATCTACAGCGATCATCGCTTTGCTTACGAAGATGCCCAAGCGGTAATTGAAAGTAAAGAAGGTCCGCTGGCCGAAGAGATCAATATCTTAAATGATATGGCCCTTAAAATGCGAGCTGATCGCATGCAACATGGTGCTTTGGCCTTTGATCGAGCGGAAGTGAAATTCCATTTGGATGAAAACAACAAGCCTACCGGGGTGTACTTCAAAGAATCCAAAGAGGCCAATCATCTGATTGAGGAATTTATGCTCTTAGCCAATCGCGCCGTAGCTGAGTTTATTGGTAAGAAAGGCAATAAACCCAGTGGCAAAACCTTCGTGTACCGGATTCACGATGATCCGGATCCGGATAAATTGCGGGACCTGGGAACCTTTGTAAAGCAATTTGGCTACGAAGTGAGTTATACCAATTCGCGGGCCATCAGCAGCAGCTTAAACAGAATGCTGAGCCAGGTTAAGGGTAAACCCGAAGACAATATGATTTCTAAGCTGGCCATACGTTCTATGGCCAAAGCCATTTACAGTACCGATAATATTGGGCATTATGGCTTAAGCTTCGAATATTATACGCATTTCACCTCACCCATACGGCGCTATCCTGATGTGATGGTGCATCGCCTATTACAGCACTATTTGGATGGAGGGCAATCACCTTCAAAGGACCATTATGAAATGCTCTGCGAGCATAGCTCTGATAGAGAAAGAGTGGCCACCGAAGCAGAACGCGAATCGGTGAAATACATGCAGGTGAAGTTCATGGAAGATAAGGTAGGTGAAACCTTTATGGGTACCATTTCCGGAGTAACCGAATGGGGCATATTTGTCGAGTTGCGCGATAATCACTGCGAAGGAATGATCCGAATTCGTGACTTTAAGGATGATTACTATGTCTTTGATGAGGCTAATTTTTGCATCGTTGGCGATCGCTATGGAAAGGTCTTTCAATTAGGAGATAATATTGCCATTCAAGTGAAAAATGCCGACCTCGAGAAGAAACAACTGGACTTTGTGCCCGTATAAAAAACTGTACATTTAAAACCTCAACCGAGCAACAATTGGGAATGGATAGAAAAAAAATGGAAACCCTGGTTCTGGTCGTTGGAACCCTGGTCGTAGCCGCCGCTTTAACCGTCTACTTTGTAATGGGAGACAATCCCAGCAAAGCCTTGTATGCCAACGTAATTATTGCTGTTGGCTTCCTCTTCTTTATTGCCTACAATACCATTACTACCTCTGGTTTACAGAAGGAAATTAAAGAGCTCCGTGAGCAGTTGGAGGCCACTAAAAAAGAATTGGAAGACAAGCGTTCTGAAATTGCTCAGTTGCAACAAAACCTAAGCGATAAGGACGAAGAGCTCAATCAGAAAAACGGAGAAATTTCGAAGTTAGAATCTGATCTTCAAAACCTGCAAAAGGAATTCGACGCCCTGAAATCAGAGCAAGAGGCTAGCGAATAAACCAAAAAACCAGCGGTGGAGATTCTCTACGCCTTTCCCCTCGGACTTAGCCTCAGTTTCGCGGCAGGTCCTATTTTCTTCGTAATTATTGAAACCAGTATAAGCAAGGGTAAGGCGGCTGCTTTAAGCTTGGATATTGGCGCCGTGCTGGCGGATATTTGTTTTATCCTGCTGGCTTATTTTGGCAGCAGACCACTACTGGAAAACTTAAAATCCAATCTTTGGATTGGCATGGGTTCCGGACTCGCCGTGATGGCCTTTGGTGCTTATTATCTCCGTAAATCTTCCAATCAAAGTCAATTTAGCTCTAACCTTAAACTCGATACCAAAGGCTTACTCCTTGTCAAAGGCTTCTTGCTCAATTTCCTCAATATTGGAGTGCTGCTTTTTTGGCTCGCTACTACCGTAACCATTGGAAACTTAGTCGACAATGAACCCCGAAGAATGGTGCTGTTTTATGCTACCACCATTGGGGTTTACCTTTCAATAGACTTCCTTAAAATCTACTTTGCCAGCCGCTTTAAAGAAAAACTGGCTGGCAAAGGAATGCGCATGATCGAAAAGGGAATTTCCCTAATCCTGATTGGCTTTGGGCTGTTTATCGCCCTGCGCGCCATCTGGACTTAGTTCTGTCCTTCTTCGCGAGGATAGGAATTATTAGTACGATTAATATCGGCCATAAAGCCCTCTTCATCGATCACCACTTTTTCAATTTGATCCGCTTCAAAAGGAATCAACCACTCATATTCAGGGTGGGTCCAAGGCCAGGCTTTTTGGGTATTGTAGCCTTCCTCCTTCAATTCGCCAAACTGCATTAAGGTGGGGATATAATAATTGAAAACACTTTCATCCTTGAGGTAAACCCGAATTCGCAAGGGCATAGACATCGTTCCCAGGCGCTCCAAATAAATCTTGGTAGCCCCTTTACCTTCTTCAATACGGGCAATACCATAATCAATAGTCTTGGTGGTTTCCACCCATTGATGATAATACCAATCCAATTGCATTCCGCTTTCGCGCTCCATAATGCGAATCAAATCCCAGGGCTCCGGGTGCTTAAAGCGCCAGGTATTAAAGAAGCGTTTCATTCCGCGATCAAAAGCTTCTTTTCCAATGACATAACGCAACTGAGCTAAGAAAACCTCTCCTCTGGAATAGGCATTAATGCTATAAGTACGGTTGCGTTCAAAGCGGTCTGCCATGGTGATCAAAGCTTCATTCTGCTCCGTCTTAGAAATCAAAAAGGCATGTGCCGCATAGGCATTGGCATGCGGATTAGCTACCGGGCGAGGACTAATGGCATTCAGCACTTCGGATTCCGCAAATGAAGTAAAACCCTCATCCATCCAGGGAAAGCGCAATTCATTACTTCCCAAAATACCGTAATACCAGTTATGTGCTCCTTCATGTACCGTTACACCCACCAGGCCGCTAATCTTGCCGGTTCCTTTTAACATGGTACACATGGGGTATTCCATGCCGCCATCTCCACCTTGAATAGCGGAAAACTGCGGATAAGGATAGCGTCCATAACGCTTATTCATTTCACGGAAAAACTGCTGGGTGTATTTAGGTAAGCGTTCCCAGGTTTTATCATAATCCTCCAGATAGAAAAAGTGAAGGTCCAGGCTGCTATCCATCGGAACAGTACTGTGGATATACTCCGGATCTGCCGCCCAGGCAAAATCATGTACATTTTCTGCTTTAAAAGTCCAGGTCCGTACATCAGGCTTCCAGGGTTTTAAATTTAAAAACTGAACCCCATCCTCAAGTTCACCCTCTGCCCAATAAGAATCGAAATCTTGCAAGCTTCCGGTGGCCGCTACTTTGTAATCTGAAGGTAATTCAATTTGAACTTCGAATTTTCCGAAAGGAGCATAAAACTCCCGTGCCACATAGGGATCGGCATGCCAGCCCATATTATCGTAAGCGGCTATTTTAGGATACCACTGAGTCATAGTATAATCGATACCCTCCTCATTATTTCGACCACTACGGCGGATTTGCACCGGTACCTGGCCTTCAAACTCCAGATCGAAAATTGCAGTGTCGCCCGGTAATAAGGCTTCCGGTAAAAGTACCTTTAAAAGGGTTTCCTCACTTTGGGTAAAGGCTTCTTTACCATTCATTTTAAAGGTTTTCACCTTTTGAATACCAATCTCATCGCCCTTTAATTTGGAGATACGATCCTTTACCCTGCCATCGGGATCCGGCAAATTACGTGAGCGCACATCCATCATACTGTTCGGCTGAAATGCATTGAAGTATAAATGGAAGAATACTTCATTTATAGTATCTGGAGAATGATTGAAATATTTAAGCTGCTCCGTTCCGGTGAACTGATGGTTCTTAGTATTGAGCTTAATCTGAATGGAATAATCCACCTCCTGCTGCCAGTAACCTTGTGGTACTTGAGCCATTGCAGAAAGGGGAAGCAGAGCCAGAAGAGTCTTGAGGGTGTTTTTTCTCATAATAAAATTGAAAGGCAAAGTGGCCGGGGTTTTATAAACTTAAATCGCTTAAGCGTAGGGTATGGTCTAAACGCGCTCCTTTTTCGGTCATTTTTAAGAGGGCCATTTCATTGGCTGCATCATGCTCAAAGAAGAGCTTAATCCCTTCATCCACACATTTCTGAAGTACCGGAGCCTTTTCGGCCATGGTCTCCAGAGGTCGAACATCATAGCCCATTACATAAGGCAAGGGAATATGCCCAACCGAGGGTAAAAGATCGGCGGTATAAAGAATTTTTTCGGAGCCGGTTTCGATATAAGGAAGCATTTGTGCTTCGGTATGGCCATTTACCACACAAACTTTAAAGGGAAGCTCGGTATCGTACCAGCCATTTTCGCGAGGGACATCTAAAAACTGCACCTGACCATTAGCTTGCAAGGGTTCAAAGTTTTCCTTGAGGAATGAAGCTTTCTCACGAGGATTAGGGTTTACCGCCCAATCCCAATGATATTTATTCGACCAATAAGTAGCATTTTTAAAAGTCGGAACCAGCTTATCGCCTTCGTACATCACTGCACCGCCCACATGATCGAAATGCATATGGGTTAAGAAAACATCGGTAATATCATCGCGGTGAAAACCGTGTTCTGCCAATCCTTTATCAATATTGTGCTCACCTCCCCGGAAGTAGAAGCCAAAAAACTTCTCGCTTTGCTTATGCCCCATTCCCGTGTCAACCAGAATTAAGCGCTTACCATCTTCGATAAGCATTAAGCGCAGGGCCCAATTGCATAAATTATTTTCGTCGGCCGGATTGGTTCGTTGCCAAATGGATTTAGGCACCACACCAAACATAGCGCCGCCGTCTAACTTAAATGTTCCCAGATTTACCGAATATAATTTCATAGCTTAGTTTACGGATTCGCCCAAAAATAAGTCATAAAATAGAGCGGTTAAATTTTGCCATGCGATACCTGCCTTTCTTAATTAGTATTATCCTCCTTTCTGCTTGTAATGAGCCTCTACCTCCGGTGAAAACCGTTCAGCATTTAGAGTTGCAAATCGATACGCTTTCCCTGCAAGCTAAAAATGATAGCGCTGAGGTATTCTTCAAATTTTACATCGAAGATCTTCAGGTTAAAGGAGAGGATAGTTTGCATCTGGCTATCAATCAAAAAATACAAAGGCATTTATTGGAGGGCAATCTCAGCTTTGCCGAAAACATTAATTCCTATCAAGGCTTATACGACAGTATTCGTACCGAATATTTGCGCCTAAGTGAAAGCGACTTTGCTCCGGTATCTGCCTGGGATTTAATTCAGTCTGTGACCATCGCGTTTAATGAAGAAGGATTGTTCTCCTATCATAGCAGTCATTCTGCCTATACCGGTGGAGCACATCCCAATACTTTTGGTGGCTCGCAATTAATCCGTTTAAGGGATGGGGCCGAGTTAAATCTCGACAGCCTCATTAATCCGGTTTATGCCAATGATTTATTGCGTTTAGCAGAATCCTTCTTTAGGAAAGAATATCAATTAGCCGAAACCGGAAGCCTTAATGAACATGGTTTTTGGTTTGAAGAGGACCAATTTCAATTGCCGGAGGTTTTTACCTACGATCGTGAAGGTTTACATTTTCATTACAATCCCTATGAAATTGGCCCTTATGCCATGGGACATCTGTTTGTAGATATTCCCTATGTATATTTGTTAGACTTCCTTAAACCTGAATATCAATTAACTAATATTTCGGAAAAGAATCCGGAATCCTAAAAATGATTTACATGCGCTATTTAGTTCTCTGCCTCTTTATGGCTTATGGCTTGCACGCCGATAAAATCGTCTTCCGAGACCTCTCTTTAAAAGAAGGGTTGGAAGTAGCCAAAGAAGAAGGTAAACCGGTTTTTATTGATTGCTTTACCACTTGGTGTGGTCCTTGTAAATGGATGAGCGCCAATATTTTCACTGATCCGGCGGTGGCCGAATATTACAATGAAAATTATGTGTGTTTGAAAATAGACATGGAGAAAGGAGAAGGGATTGATATCGCCAAGAAATATTCCATTCGCGCCTATCCTACCCTGCTCTATTTAGATGATCAAGGAGAACGCTTATTAGTAACAGTAGGTGCCAATCGCGACCCAAAAAGCTATATCGAAGCGGGAGAGCAGGCTAAAGACCCTAAACGTAATTTGCCTTATTTGCTCGAAAATGTAGAGGCGAATTTTAAGGATGCTGATTTTATGTTCAACTATTTTAAAACAGCCTCTGCAGCCAATATGGTAGCAGAAGGAATGGTTGACAAATACTTTGAGCAGTTTGAGGTGGAAGAGTGGTTAAAATCTAAAAACTGGGAAATCATTCAGTATACGGCTGATGATGTAAACTCTAAAACCTTTAAAACCTTATTGCGGAATGCTGATTTAGTAGTTAAGAAAAAGGGGAAAGTGGCTCAGGAATTTATGGAGCAAACCGTTTTCTATGCCTTGGCTAATGGCCTTTACCGTGCTCGCAGCGAAGAGGCTAAAGCTACTTACAAAGCTCAAAAAGAAGAGCTTCTAAAAATTGACTTCCCGGGTTCAAAAAAGGTGGCCTTCCAAATCAACCTTATGGAGCAAAAGCAAAATGAAGACTATAAGGCTTATGGCATGGTTGCCCTAAAAGGAACTAAGGAGCATTGCTGGGATGATGCTCGTCAATTAAACGATATCGCCTGGACCGTTTACGAAAAGGTGGAAGATCCAGCAGTTTTAAAAGCTGCGGTGATGTGGGCTAAGCGCGCAATTGAATTAGCTCCCAGCCATTATATCTATGATACTTACGCGCACCTTTTAGCAGTGAACGGTCAAAAGGAACAAGCCATCAAGATTGAAGAGGAGGCCATTGACCTAGCTAAGAAAGAAGGTGCTAAAACTGAAGATTACGAAGGCTATATCAAAGAATTGAGAGCCTCTTAAGCAGCGAATAAAAGAATAGAATAAAGCCGGAGTTAATGACTCCGGCTTTTTTGTTTCAGCTCTTTACCGTTTACCGATAATCTTTTCGATAAACGGTCGATAATCCTCGATAAACGGCAGAAGAAATTATTACACCCTTATTTTCAGTTAGTTAAAATCATTTGCTGATCGCCGATTATCGGTAAATTAGGGATCAGAAAAGTAGATTATGCCCTTTCGTCTGTTTATTCTCGCACTTAGCGGCTTGTTTATCGCTTCAAATCCTGGCGATACTAAAACTATAATCCCTGTCTCCGAACTAAGAGAAATCTGCACTCAAGACTTTTCGGAGCTTCTAATTCCTGAAACTGAATTCTTGGGTTTTATTGGTGAGGACAAACAGAGGATTTATATGGTTTTTGATTCCCTGCAAAAGGTGAAAGGTTTCGATAACCAGTATCAGGTTTTTGGCCATAGTACTGTATTCGATAATCGTTGCGACTTCAGCGGAATTTTGCTTATTGAAAACTATCAAGTCCTAAGCTCCGACGAAAAAAGTACTGAATACCCCAAGCGGTTTCAATTAAGTGGAACTTACAAGCTTGCTGAAAATCCTCATCAAAAGCATGTAGGTTTATTTGAGGGTCAGTTCCGAAGTCATTTTATCCGGCATAAGGATAGCCAGGTAAAAAGAGGTCTAATTGATCCCTTTCGATTGGATCGCAACCATCAATATCAAGGTATCTGGCGTGAATACGGTTCTGAGAAGTCCAAAGTCTGTAATTGGAGGGAATTGCGCATTCCGGGAAGCGGCGATTTAGATTTAGGATTGCATGGCTTTTCGCCTAATCCCAAGTATCAGAATAAAGGTTGGTGAATACAAAATAGCCAATAGCTCCTACTTAGCCTTTAAGACCTGACAGCCAATATTTTGAAGCTTTCTAATTTGGGCTTTTCCTTGCCCTACACGGTGCTTTTTCGTACCTTAATGGTCCATCAAATCAGCTAGCTCCATGAAAACTAAAAGCCTTCAAATAATTGCTCTGAGCTTGATTATTCTTAGCCTCAGCAGCTGTGCCCCCTCTGGTTTTGAAGAAGAACCCGCTGGCTTTTTCTATGGTCTTTGGCATGGCTTCATCATCTTTTTCTCCACCTTGGGTAAAATCTTTGGTCGAGATATTGGCATTCATGCTCTTAATAATACCGGTTGGCCGTATTGGCTAGGTTTTCTCATTGGCTTGAGCTCGGCTATCGGCGGTGGCTCCAGAGCCGCTTCTCATAAAAAACGCAAAGCAAGACGTGCCGAAAACTAAAAATCTGCAATCATGAAACCGAAAGCCCAATTCCCCTTATTCCGTTTAAATCTTCACCCGCGTAATTGCCTGGAATTAAACCTTTCGGCCGAAAACCCGGATTTGAAGTATATCGACTCCCAGGAAAAACTGGGTAAATACATTCAGCAACGCATTCGCCAGGAACATAGACTTTATGCCATTGGAGGATATGGCGAAAACCGTAAAATCTACAGTCAATTTGAGCATTTCGATTCGGAAGGAGGTAAACGCAGCATCCATCTGGGAGTGGATCTTTGGGCCCCAGCCAAAACCCCGGTTTACTGTCCACGTGATGCCAAAGTGCATTCCTTCCAATTCAATGATCACCCCGGGGATTATGGCGCTACCTTAATTTTAGAACATGAACAAAAGGGCAAAACCTTTTACAGCCTCTACGGACATATTTGTTTAGCCGATTTGGACCGGCATGAAATAGGTCAGGACATAAAGGCCGGTGAAGTAATTTGCCATCTTGGTGCCGAAAATGAAAATGGCGGTTGGCCTCCTCATCTGCATTTTCAATTAATCCTCGATTTACAAGGGGCTAAGGGCGATTATCCAGGAGTAGTAGAAGCCGAAAAGGCGCAAGCCTACCTGGAGAACTGCCCTGATGGGCGATCCTTCTTTAAGCTGGAAGGCTCTTAATCCCCAGCCCTGCTGAAAGCCACGCTTTTCTCGTAACTTTCGCAGCCAATTGCCTTATATGGAAGTTAGTATCGGTATTGACATTGGTGGCACCAATAGTCCCTATGGAATTGTAACCGAAAAAGGTGAGGTTCTCGCCAAGGGTTCTGTGAAAACCCGTGATTATCTCAATCCAGAAGAGTTTGCCAGAGCCCTATCCCTAAGCATTAAACAAAGTCTTTCCGAATTAGCGGAAGACCTACAAATACTGGGCATAGGTATTGGTGCTCCCAATGGGAATCATTACCAAGGCACCATTGAGTTTGCACCTAACCTCCCCTGGAAGGGAGTGGTAAACCTCATCGCGCTTTTTCAACAGCATTTTACCTTGCCTATCTATGTAACTAATGATGCCAATGCGGCCACCATTGGAGAATATGTTTTTGGTAAAGCCAAGGGTTTGAAAGACTTTATGGTAGTTACCCTGGGTACCGGAGTAGGCAGTGGCTTCGTGAGTAATGGCGAGCTCATTTATGGTCATGATAGCTTTGCTGGAGAATTAGGCCATACCATTATTGTGCATGATGGCCGAGATTGCGCCTGTGGCCGAAAAGGCTGCCTGGAGACCTATGCTTCAGTAACTGGATTATTGCGCACCGCTCAAATCATGTTGGCTAAATCTTCACAACACTCCATCCTTCGCAATACTTCCATGGACCAACTTAGTGGTAAGGATATTGGTGATGCCGCGGCCCAAGGCGATAAACTGGCTTTGGATATCCTGGATTATACCGCCAAGCGTCTTGCCTTTAGTCTTTCCAATGCCGTAGCGATTACCAGCCCGGAAGCAATTTTCCTCTTTGGAGGTATGGCTCGTGCCGGCGACCTCCTACTTGGACCCACCAAAAAGTACTTTGAAGAATACCTTCTGCACTTATATAAAAACAAAGTGCGAATTGAAATATCTGCTTTAACCGAACATAATGCCGCAGTGCTGGGTGCCTCTGCCCTAGTATGGAATGAAAAAAAGGCCCAACATGCGCAGTAAATCTATCCTTTTCACTCCCTTAGTTCTTGCCCTTGCTTGTTCCGGGCCTAAGCCTGAGTCTATCGACTCTAAAAACTGGGCCGAATTAGTAAATCCCTTTATTGGGACCGGCGGACACGGCCATACCTATCCCGGCGTATCGGCGCCCTTTGGTTTTATGCAATTAAGTCCGGATACGCGTTTAAGCGGTTGGGATGGATGTGGTGGATACCATTACAGCGATTCGGTGATCTATGGTTTTTCGCATACCCACCTTAGCGGCACCGGAATTTCCGATTACGGGGATGTACTGATTATGCCCTTTAGCGGGGAAGGTCATTTTCAGAATGGTTCTGAAAGCAGTATTAATTCTGGATACGCTTCCCGCTTTAGTCATAGTAAGGAATCAGCCCATGCGGGATATTATCAGGTAGAGCTTTTGGATTACAATATTCAAGTGGAGCTCAGTGCCAGTCAAAGAGCGGGAATGCATCATTATCAATACCCCGAAAGCGCAAGCCAAGGATTGGTAATCGATCTACAACATCGGGATCAGCTGCTTGATGCTCATCTGGAAGTTATAGATCCTAGCCATATTCGCGGATACCGTATTTCCAAGGCCTGGGCCCAGGAACAGCATCTCTATTTTTATCTGGAACTCTCCCAAACCATAAAGGAGAGTCGCTATGATGAGGACAGTACTAAGCTCCTGCTTTACTTTGATAATCCAGAGGAACTCTATTTGAAAATTGGCAGCTCTGCCGTTTCCATGGAAGGCGCAGAAAAAAACCTGAAGCAGGAAATCCCTGACTGGGATTTTAAGGCGCTACGTCAAAACTGTGAAGCGGCCTGGAATAAAGAGTTGTCTAAAATCCAAGCCCTGTTCGAAAGCCCAGAAGACGAAAAGATCTTTTATACTGCCCTTTATCATTCTTACTTGAACCCCAATATCTTTCAAGATGTAGATGGGCAGTATCGAGGCACCGACCTTGAGGTACATCAAGACAGTAATTTTACCAATTATACAGTGTTCTCCCTCTGGGATACTTATCGGGCCACCCACCCCCTCTTTACTTTAACCCAGCAAGAACGCAGCCTCGACTTTATTGAAACCTTCTTACATCAATACCAAAACGGTGGTGAGCTACCCATGTGGGAATTGGCCGGGAATTATACCGGTTGTATGATTGGCTACCATGCCATTCCGGTAATCGTTGATGCCTATGCTAAGGGTATTCGCGACTTTGATACAGAGCTGGCCCTTAAAGCCATGATTGAAGAAGCCGAAAAGGATGAATTAGGCAAAGCTTATTACATCGCTCAAGGCTATATGGCATCTAATGATGAACATGAATCCGTTTCCAAAAACCTGGAATATGCCTACAATGATTGGTGTATTGCACAATTTGCTAAGGAACTGGGTAAGGATAGTATTTACCGCGTTTTTATTGAAAGAGCACAGAATTATAAAAACATATTTGATCCCGAAACGGGTTTTATGCGAGCCAAGCGCAAGCAGATGTTTATGGAGCCTTTCGATCCGGCAGAGGTGAACTTCAACTTTACGGAAGCTAACTCCTGGCAGTACAGCTTTTATGTACCGCAAGACCTAAGTGGTTTAATCGCTTTACAAGGTGGTGCCGATGGTTTTAATGCCAAGCTAGATGCTTTGTTTAATGCCCCTCAAGAAACCTCGGGCCGAGAGCAAGCAGATATAACCGGCCTTATTGGTCAGTATGCCCATGGCAATGAGCCCAGCCATCACATGGCCTATCTTTATAATTATACCGGGGCTTCTGCTAAAACGCAGGCCATGGTGCGCAGAATCATGAAGGAGATGTACCACAATAGCCCGGATGGCTTGATTGGTAATGAAGACTGTGGACAAATGTCGTCTTGGTACGTTCTTTCCGCCTTGGGCTTTTATCCGGTAACGCCGGGTAGTCCTGATTATATCATAGGATCACCACTGGTGAAAAATGCGAGCCTAGAGCTAGAAAACGGCCGGAACTTCAAAATCAAAGTTGAGAACCAAGGGCCGGAGAATGTCTATATCCAGGAAATTCGCTTGAATGGAAATCCGTATACCCAGGCTTGGATCAGTCAAAAATCGATTCTTGATAGTGGTGAATTGACATTTGTAATGGGCCCAAAACCTGGTCCAAAACTAGAGGCACCGGTTTCTGAAATCAAGGATGAATTAATTAGCCCCGTACCCTTTATCAAGCAAGAAAATGCGGAGTTTAGAGATAGCCTGGTACTAAGCCTACATTGTACAGATCCGGATGCTAAAATCTATTATTCCTTGCGCGGAAATCAGGTAGACACTAATTCTACCCTCTACGAAAAACCCATCGTTTTAAAGGATAATTCCCTGCTGTATGCCATGGCAAAGGCCCCTGGAAAAAAGGCTAGCAAGCTTGCGGGAACGGTCTTCGTGAAATTGAAAACTAATCGAAAAATAGAATTCAGCACTCCTACTGATCCTCAATATCCCGGCAGTGGCTCTAATACTTTGCTGGATGGTATGGATGGCGGCGATGACTTCCGCACCGGAGGATGGCAAGGATGGCAAGGGCAGGATGTGGAATTAATTATCGACCTCGGACCGGAAGGCGAGCATATTTCACGCCTGAGCACCAATCTTCTGCAGGATACCAAATCCTGGATTTTCTTACCCAAGCAAGTGCGTTTTTACGCCGCTCAATTTGATGATCAATTCGAGTTTTTAGGAGCCGTTCAGCCCGAAACTACCGACACAGCCAGCGGTACTCATATTGAAGATATCGAACTAAGCTTTAGTGGACGTCGAGCCCGAAAAGTGAAAATTGTAATCGAAAATTACGGCCCATTACCTACCGGACATATTAGTGCAGGCAAAGAAAGCTGGTTGTTTATGGATGAGGTGAAAATCAGGAAATTTTAGATTTCACTCGGAAATATCTCAATGTATTTCAGCTCCGCGTTTTTCATTAAATCTCGGGATTCTGGAATTTCCTTTAAGCGCAATTGATAGGTACCCGGACCTTTAAAATCCCTTTGCACAAGTGGACTCATCATAGGACCATCTTCGGGTTTAAAGCGTAAACGAATATCAAAATGCTGATCTTCTTCAATGGAGAAATAAATGACTCCGTCTTCCACATACCAGAAAGTCTGCCTAAAAGCCATGCGTAAAGCATACAAGCCTGGTTTTTCCCGGCCATAGTAATCGATCACACTCCAGGATGGTCCGGGCCAACAATCATTGAGTTGCCACATTAAAGAACCCATGCAAAAACCCCTTTGCATCCGATGAGCACGAACGGCCGTTTGCAGGGCCTTTCGCTGCACCGCCTGACTCTTCTCTATAAAGTCTTTAAAATCCTTTGGCTCCTCGTAATACTGCAATACTTGCTTTCGAATCTCTCCATTGCCGATATAGCTCTTTTGGCGATTTTGCATGGCCTTCGACTCTAAATACATATTGCTATCCGCAATTACCCTTCGCAGGCTTCTATAATCCGGAAAAGACTGGAAGCCATACTCCACCATAAAACGACCCACATTAGAATTGAACTGATCAAAGCCCTCTCGGCCATGCCATACTCCCCAGTAGTGCATACTGGCGTGATTAAAGTTTTCTGCGCTTCCCCAATTACTCAATGGACTGGTATGCACATAGGGCCGATCGTCCAATGCGGCCAAACTTTCTGGGATAAGCTGTTTAAACAGGCTTTCGTAGCCCCTGATCAATTGCAAAGAATCTTCCTTGGAATAGCCGAATTGCTTTTGCCAGCCCCAATTTTTCCAGGCCACATCTATTTCATTATTTCCGCACCAAAGCACCAGAGAAGGGTGCCGGCGTAAGCGCTTCACATTGTCTTCTACCTCAGCCTTTACATTGTTTAAAAAGCCCGGTTGATCCGCGGGATACATGGTTCCGGCGAACATAAAATCCTGCCATACCATAATTCCTAAGCTATCACATAAATCATAGAACAGGTCCTTTTCATAAACACCACCGCCCCAAACCCGCAGCATATTCATATTAGCCGAAGCCGCTTGATTTAAAAGTCGCCGATAGCTTGCATTAGATACTCTTGGCAAGAGCATATCCTGAGGCACATAATTGGCTCCCCGAGCAAAAACGGGCTTCCCGTTAATCTTGAAATAAAAGGAGGTTCCCAAGCTATCCGGGGCATTTACCAATTCCACTTTTCGAAGGCCATAGTGAAAGGGAAATACATCGATGAGGCTATCGTCTCTAAACAGCTTTAGCGTGTCATAATACAGATGGGCTTCACCATAGCCACGTGGCCACCATAATTCTGCCTGATCAATCCTCTTGCGAAAGGCTAAAAAGCTTTGAGAGTTCATTGGGTCTCGCTCAACTTCCATTCTTTGACCCTGAAACTCCAGCCATAGATTTCCATTGCCGTTTTCAATGGCATAATCAAATTGGACAAAAGCTGCAGAATCCCTCTGTGCTAATAAAGTCGCCCGAACCTCTTGTATTCGGGTTTCCTGTGATTGCAAATAGACCTTTCGATAGATTCCGCAAGTAACAATACGCGGGGCCCAGTCCCAACCAAAATGATAGGCTGCCTTTCGGCTGAAGGGACTCACTTTTAAATCGCCTATTTCAGAGCCTGCAGGCAATGCCCGTGGATAGCTTTCCACCCTCTTTTTATGGTATTGATAAGGCGAAATAAAGTCGACCCTCAAGCTATGTTCTCCGGGCCTAAACTCACTTAAATCAAAGACCCAGCGCCGGAACATATTATCACATTCCCCCAGCAGAGAATCATCAAGGTAAACCCTGGCATAAGTGTCTAGGCCTTCGAAAACCAAATTCTGTGGAGCCCCCTCTTTTAGCTTAAAGCGACATTGGTACTGCCAATTTTCCTTTTCGATCCACTGATAACGATGCTCGTTGTTCTCGTAGTAAATGTTTTCAATTCGCTGTTCCCGCATCAAATCCTGATGCACAGTTCCTGGCACCTGAGCGGGAAGCCATTCACTTTCACCCATTCGACGGAATTGCCAATTTTCGCTTAAAGCCTTCTCCTGCGCAAAAGCGACCATGCTAATTAGGTAAAAGATAAAAAGGGTGGGATACCTCATTGGGTAAAAATAATGGATCAAAGGATTTATCAACTGAACTATTTTCTACTTCAACCATTAGTTTCGTAAACTAAAAGGTTTACTTTTTAAACCATTTGTAATCTTATTAGTTTACATTTTCTTACCTTAGTAAACTAATTAGTATACGAACCCTCAAGAATAAGGTCGTGAGAAGCGCTAAAAAACTTCAACTTGAACAACTAGAAAAAAAGCTCAAGCCCTTTGTTAAGGTCCAAGAAGGACAAAATCCAAAAACGGGTTGGATTAAAGCAATCCGAAGTAGTTTAAACATGACTATGGCTCAACTGGGTGTTAAACTCAATATTACTCGACAAGGAGTAAAGAAATTAGAAGATAACGAGGTCAATGGTAGTATTAGTCTAAATTCTCTTCGGCAAACAGCTGAGGCTTTAGAATTTAGGCTTGTATATGCTTTAGTGCCTAAAGATGGCTCTATCCAAAACTTAATAGATCAAAAAGCAGAAGATTTAGCTCGTAAAATTGTTTTGCGAGCCCATCAAAGTATGACGCTCGAAAACCAGGCTATTACAGAGAAAAAAATCAAACTTGCCATCAGTGAACTTTCCGAAGAACTAAAACGTGATTTAAACAAATCTTTATGGGATTAAACCTCAGTTATTCACCTGGACAAACCCCCATAAATGAAGAAGAAAAAGACGGATTAAAGATTAAAACCATTGTGAATCAAACCGAATTGGATGAGTTCGAGCAATTGAATATTGAAAAAGCAATAGCCTGGACTATTCAACAGAAACTCACAATCAAAAAAATTCTAAGTGCAGTTTTCATCAAAAACCTCCATAAAAGAATGTTCGGAGATGTTTGGAGGTGGGCTGGTAATTTTCGCAATTCAGAGAAAAATCTAGGCGTTCCCTGGACACAAATAAACATCGAACTGCATAAACTGCTTGACGATACAAAATTCTGGATTACAGAAAAATCCTACCCTCCTGAAGAAGTTGCTATACGATTTAAACATAGGTTGGTTTGCATTCATTGCTTCCCCAACGGAAATGGCAGACATTCTCGACTAATGGCGGATCTTATCTTGGAGGCACTAACTAATCAAAATGCTTTTAACTGGAGTCAGAACCAAATGAGCCAAGCAAATAATACTCGTAAAAAATACATTGCCGCCTTGAAAATTGCTGATCAGGGTAACATGGATGACCTTCTTCAATTTGCTAAAGAATAGCTTTGAGCATTACTTAAAAGCCAATATCCCCTTTACCTTCTCCTCATCCGAAATTAAGCGAGCACCCATTCCTAAGGGCACATCGGCCTCAAAAGCTCCAACGGTAAAATGCACGGCATCCAAATTGGATGCTTTAAACGCTGGCATCGCAGAAGCCATTAGCCCACTGCCCGCCATAATCTCAATACGATCTTGAGCGGCTTCTTTCAAGCGAACCAAAAGATCTAAACCATCAATTGCCTTGGCTTGCTGGCCGGAACTCAGTAGGCGCCCAAAGCCCCATTCAATAATGGATTCCAGTGCCGCAAAGGGATCCGGTGTAAAATCAAAAGCGCGGTGGCAAACACTTTCTAATCCTTGCTCTTTAGCCACGGCTATTAAGCCTTGATTGGCTTCGGCATTTAAGCTACCATCTGGGTTGGAAACTCCAAATACCACTCCCTGTATTCCGGTTTGAGCTAATTCCACGATCTCCATTTTCATCAGCTCCAGCTCCCTGGCACTGTAAACAAAACCTCCTGCTACCGGGCGAATCATGGCAAAGACCTTTTGTTGTGATTGTTGCACCACCTGCCGGCAAAGCGCGGTGCTCGGACTTAGCCCTCCTTCATGTAAGGCAGAACAGAGCTCTACCCTATCGGCACCGTATTTATCCGCTAATAGCGCGCCTTCCAAAGATTCAATACAAGCTTCAAATTCCATTATTGCACGATAATTTCATCCATAAATAACCAGGCCTCTGCTCCTGCCGCTTCATGCCAGTCCGGCACTCGACCTTGTGACTCAACCACCAGCTTTATAAAGCGAGTCTGGGTTTTGCTTTTTACTTCCAATTGCTCAATATGCTGCCCCCTTTGCTTGGCTTGAATTTGAGCTTGGCTTTCGCCGATAAGTCTCCAGCTCTTTCCATCTTTAGAGGCATATACTTTATAACTCTGCGGCACAAATATCCAGGCATTGTTGTAGTGGTAAAAATTAGAGCTTACCGAATTAATCTCTTTCAATTCACCTAAATCCAGCCACAGCTCAATATCCTGCCCCGAAAAGCCCTGCCATTGGCCATCTCTAAAATTCAGGGAGCCCAGGCGACCATTAACCAAAGCAGCCTTTCCGCCCCCGGTATACCATTGCGAATATTCGGATTGATACTGCGGTTTTCGCGCTAAGGCCTGATGAAAAGCGAAATTTTGTTGAATGGTATCTCCATAAGCCTGATCATTCTTCAGAGCCTGTACTTTTAAGATTCCGGATTCTTTTAAAACAAAGCCCCAAGGTCCTTTTTGATCATTCCAATAAACCTCCTGATCTATAGCCTCAAAGCTGGTTTTAGAGCCAATAAATACCTCAGCGCTATCGAAATTCACATCGGCATAGATTTCGGCGGGAATCATCTCCGGGCCATAGGCTACCCCAAAGGATTCCAGCATAGGGTAATGCTTTTGCATCCTTTGAAAGAAGTCCCTAAAGTCTCTTTCCTGCGGATAGGTCCATAATACCTCTGCCAGGGCCTGCATGCGAGGGTTTATCTTAGAATCTAAATTAGTCTCATTGGGTACATGCTCCGTCCACATATTGCATTCTCCCCCAATAATAAATTTTTGCTCCTCTTTATTTAGTTCTACCGGAATGGGATCAAAACTGTAGACCTTCTTCAAATCAATTTGATGCAAGCCATAGTCGAGATAACAATGACTGGTAGGCGACATTATAGCCTGATGCTGAGAACGCGCGGCGGCTATTCCCCCTTCCATTCCGCGCCAACTTTGGACCGTAGCATTAGGAGAAAGCCCTCCCTCCAGTATCTCATCCCAACCTATCAGTTTGCGCCCCTTGCTGTTTAAAAAGCTTTCGATACGCTTTATAAAATAGCTCTGCAATTCATGTTCATCAGCCAGGTCTTCATCAGCCATACGTTTTTGACATTTGGCACAATGCTCCCAGCGAAATTTTGGGGCTTCATCTCCCCCAATGTGAATGTATTCAGAAGGGAAAATCTCCATCAATTCTTCTAAAATCGTTTCTAGAAAAAGAAAAGTTGAATCGTTTCCAGCGCAGTAAATCTCTTTAAAAACGCCCCAATCATTAACCACTTCAATATTCGCATCTGCTCCCAGGCAAGAGAATTGAGGGTAGGCTGATAAAGCAGCCTGCGAGTGCCCAGGTAATTCCAATTCAGGGATAATGGTGATATGACGTGCTTCGGCATAAGCCACCAATTCTCTTAAATCTTCCTGGCTAAAATAGCCCCCATATCTAGAGCCATCTTCTTCCCTACGATAAGCAGCCTCTTGATGTAATTTGGGAAAGGCCTCACTTTCAAAGCGCCAGCCTTGATCTTCGGTAAGATGCAAATGCAAGACATTCATCTTGTACAGGGCTAGCAAGTCGATGTATTTCTTTACTACATCCTTATCAAAATAATGCCGACATACATCCAACAAAAGACCTCGGTGTTCAAAGCGAGGAGCATCGGCAATATATAGAGCCGGCAAAGCCCAGGCCTCTCCTTGAGTGGCATCATGAAAAGCATCGATCATCAACTGCCGCAGGCTTTGGATAGCTCGCATTAGTCCAGCCCTTGTTTTGCCTTTCAATACAATTTTAGCGGCTTCAATTTCGAGAGTATAGGCCTCTTCCGAACCTTCTATTTCTTCCGAAATCACTAATTG
Source organism: Flavobacteriales bacterium UBA7878 (assembly GCA_002501205.1). Lineage (GTDB taxonomy): Bacteria > Bacteroidota > Bacteroidia > Flavobacteriales > Schleiferiaceae > Croceimicrobium. The sequence goes on along the minus strand of DLRW01000073.1, from coordinate 10,638 downwards.
TACCTCGCCCTTAGAAGCCTTTAATTCTGGTTCAAAAGTGCTGTGCTGCTTGATTAAGGTCTGTAAATACTGCGCCTCTGCCAGGCAATTGGAATCAGCTTGAATGCGCGTTTTAGCATTCCAAATAAAGGCTGAACCCGGTCGGTTTCCGAAATGTTGAACCTTTGGAATTAAATATTGATCTGCATCCGCACGATATTCTGGAACAGCAGCATTATCCACGCATGCAGTAAATGCTATTGCCAGAATAAATAAAAAGGCCTTTTTCATAGGGCCTGAAATTACATGATTTCTGATGCTCAGGAATCAGTCAATCACCCGCTTTTCGATATAATAAGAATTGAAAAGGGTGAGGGCTCCCATATACTTTAAGTGAAAAGGAATAAAATCACCCACCTTATAGCCGCGTTCATTATCGTGAATATCAATCACCAGCATATCACTACTAGCCCCTACAAACTCGATATTCAGATCCTTAAAAGGAATTAGGTACTCACTGGAGATATCCAGAGTCCCCACGTCTAAGATTGCGCGGTGGGTCGTCTTTCCATAAAGACTCTCGTCGATCTCAAAGGTTTCGCCCTGTGGGTTCGCTTCCAGCTCTCCGATGGGAAGCATGGGTTTTTCATTAATCTCAATGATCTGAGTATAAAGGGTAATCACATCTTGCTCCATCCCCTCCATGGGGCCATGGTTTACGATGTCCGTTCCGAAATATAAAGTCTCTCCAACCCTGAAGTGATTAATTCCGGCCGGTAATTGATGGGTTTGCAAGAGGGGAATTACTACAGAGGTTCCTCCAGTTACCCAAGGAATATTGCGACCAAACTTAGCCTCAATCAGCTGTTTGTACAGGGATAATTGAATGAGCTTATCCGTACTGGGCATTACTCCATGCAGGCAGTTAAGGTTTGAACCTATTCCGGTTACTTGAATATTGGGCAATTCGAAAACAGATCCATAAAAATCCATTAGCTCCTCTCCCATAATTCCTTCGCGCAAGTCGCCCAACTCAATCATAATAATGATCTTGTGCATCTTCCCTTGCTTCCCGGCTTCCTCACTAATGGCTTTAATGGTTTCAAACTCTGAGTTGAAACTAGCATCGGCATATTCCACTAATTCGGGAATACTCTCAATAGCCGGGGGTTTAATGTAAACGGTTTGCACATCGTCTGGAGCCAAATCTTTAACCACCTTTAAATTGGAAATTCGGGCATCACAGATTTCTTTAATCCCCAAATCCACCACTTCTTTCACCAATACTTCTTCGCCACAAAGAAGCTTGGTTACAATGGCCCATTCTATATTGTGTTGATCAAATAAGGCTTTCAACACCTTATAATTGTGCTTAAGCTTAGTTCTATTAAAAGTGAGATAGGCCATTTTATACTATTTTAACTCTGCGCTGAATATCTAAAGGTAAGCGCGTTAGAAGTTCATAATTCATTTGATCGCTGTACTCACTAAAAGAGCTTACGCTAATTTCCTGGTCACCCTGCTTACCGATGAGCACCACTTCATCTCCGATTTCAACATGGTCGAGATGACTCACATCCACCATCATCACATTCATGTTTACTACTCCCACAACGCCCACGCGCATGCCACGCACCAGAGCCCGACCCGAATTGCTTAAACTACGACTAAAACCATGAGAATAGCCCACAGGAACGGAAGCAACGGTCATTTCCTGGGTAGCTAAATACGAGGTGCCATAACCAATGTATTCGCCCTTATGGACCTTTTTCACATTCATCACTCGGCTTTTCCAACTGATCACACGCTGCAGCGGATCGACTGGATTTTCTTCTAAACCAGCTATGCTGATATAGGTTTCCATATTGGGCCAAAAACCATATTGCAATATCCCAATTCGTACCAAATCGAAATGCGTTTTAGGGAAGCGAAGAAAGGCTGCGCTGCAAGCCGCGTGGGACCATTTTGGCTTTAGGTTGGCATTCTTAAAAAGAGCTCGACCCTTCCTGAAATTCTTGATCTGCTGCCTTACGCGCAAATGATTAGCGATGCTTTCAGCGCCGGCAAAATGAGTGCAGAGTCCTTGGAAATCAAGGTAGGCGGCATTCTCAATAAGGTAGCGACTAATCTGGGGCCAGTTCTCCATTTCGAAACCAGAACGGTTCATGCCTGTTTCCAGTTCAATGTGCACTTTAGCCTTCTTCTCAATTTTTTTAGCCAGGAGCACCGACTGTTCTAATCGCTTGCTATCAAATACAAAATAGCCAATCTCCTTTTGAATTACCCACTCCAATTGCTCCTGAGCAACCATGCCCATGATTATGATATCGACAGGCTCTGATAATGCTTTTAATACCTGCTCTGCTTCATGCACATCGAATACTGAAAAGTGATCCGCTCCCAACTTATGTGCTAAAGGCACAAAGGGATCAATTCCGTGGCCATAGGCATTTCCTTTTACCACATGCGATAAGCGCGCTCCTGGCGCCAGTCTTTCACGTATATATTGGAAATTATTGGCCAGAGCCGATTCGTTTAATTCGATATAACTGGTATTATCCATCAAGGTGTAAGGCTATTAATTGCAGAAATAGTTTGGCTCCTTCTTCGATCAGTGAATCGGGAAAATCGTATTCGGGATGATGTAAAACCTTGCAGTCCTCACCTGCTCCTAAACCAAACATTAGTCCGGTTTTATTCTTTAGGAAAAGACCAAAGTCTTCACCCCAGGAAAAGGGCTGTTCTAATTCTTGGTTCGGATGTTGGAGATTGTGGAGGGCTGCTTTTAATTGTTGCAAGGCCTCGGGATGATTTTGAATGGGCCAAAACTCTTCAAAGCTTGAAACCTCCAATTCTACTGCTTGTTTTGCAGCTTCAGTCTGAGCTAAATCTTTAAGCGCTTCAATTTGCTGATCCAAATATTCGCCTTGCCAAGCTCTGGCCGTAAAATGCAATTCGCCCTCAGCAGGACTAATGCCATAGTTCTTGGCTCCTAATTGACTGTATACCGGGGTGCATAAAAAGAAGTCGCGATCTTTTGGGTTCTGAACTTCCAATTGAGCCGCCGCCTCTATTAATCCTGCAATGGCCAAAGCTGGGTTTTTCCCCTCCCAGGGATGGGCAGCATGGGTTTCCATGCCCTTCCACTTAAAGGCTAAACTGCGCACTCCGGCGCTAAAATTTCCGCTGCGCCAGAGGACTTCGGCCAATGGATATCCGGGAATATTATGCAGAGCATAAGCATAATGGTAGTCGTATTTGGCGAAAGCCGGATCAGCCAAAACCTTAGCTGCACCCTGTCCATTTTCTTCTGAAGCCTGAAACAAAAGGCTGAGCTTCCCTTTTTGGGGTGCTGTCTTCGCAATTTGCTTAGCCACAGAATAGAGGATCGCGGTATGGCCATCATGTCCGCACTTATGTGATACGCCCGGGTTTTGAGAACGATAATCTAAATCATTGGGTTCGTCAATCGGTAATGCATCAAAATCAGCCCGAATTAATAGATGTGTTCCTTCTTTCCCGCTATTGTAATGGGCTATCAAGCTGGTCCCTCCTACCGATTCTACCTGAAAGATTTGCAATTCGAAAAGCAGCTCTTTAAGCAGTTTCTGACTTCGGGTTTCCTGGCCCGAAAGCTCGGGGTTTTGGTGTAAATAATGACGAAGGGCCCGGGCCTCCATTATTTTTGGTATCGCATTTCCAGATACTTATTGGTGAAGCCCAGCTTTTCATAAAGTTTACGTGCCGGATTATCGGGCTCTACATGCAGGGCTACATTTCCTTCAGCATTTTCCAGGGCCATCTGCATTAGCGTTTTACCTACACCTTGCCCGCGTGTTTTTGCATCAACAGCGATATACACCAGGATATTCTCGGGAATATATCCGCTCATGCCGGTATTGTTCACAATAGTGGCACCCATAATTTCCTGATCATCGTCATAAGCAACCGCGACAAAACCTCCTTTATCAGGATTAAAAACATAGTCTAAACAAGCCTGAATTTGATCTATTGGATCTCCATATTGCTCTAAGTGCTTGTATAAAAATTCGGAAATTTTCTGATTGTTAAAGTCGGCGTGAGCACCGGCTTTACCCTCTATAAGTAGATAATTCATTGCTTTTGTATTTAGCGATACTGAAATAGGTGATTAAGGATGCGGTGATCCCAAACAGATTCGGGTTTAAACCTAAGGGGATTTGAAGGGAATTGTTCACTATCAAAATTTCTAAACTTAGGGTTGTGCCTCCCCCCACAAGTATGGACCACCAGGCAGCTAGCGATGATTTTTGCTTAAAAAATAAAGCCGCCAAAAGGGGAACAAATAAACCACTTACCATAAAGCTGTAAGACATCAACATCAAGTCGAGTACATTATTCATTTGAGTGGCCAGGAGTAAGGATAAAGCTCCAATACCAAAAGTTACATACTGTGAATAGCGCAGTAGTTTGTGCTCTGATAAATTGGTATAACGGCCGATAATATCAGTTAATACATTGCCGGAGGCGGCCATTAAACAAGAATCGGCCGTAGACATGATAGCGGAGAAATAAGCCGACATCATTAAACCCATCAGGCCTACCGGAAGAATGCTACGCAATAATAAGGGCAGTCCCATCTCGGCATCAATGCTGGCTAAATCGGTATAACCCATTTCATCAAACATCCCCTGTTGCAAGGCCACGCGAGCAAAGAGACCTAATAATACCCCCATAAAAGCCATAATGGGCCACTCAAAAATACCAGCCAGAAACCAGGCTTTGCGCGCCGTTTTTTCATCGCGACTGGCATAAATTCTTTGATAAAGAGTCATACCAATAAACCAAATCGGAATTATGGTTAGGGCCCAATTAAAGAGATCGACCCAGCTCAAATTGAATACATTAAAGAAAGATGGATCGAGAGTAGCCTTAATCGCTTCATATCCGCCCACCGCAAAATAGGACATGGGAATACCTATAAAAATTAGGCCAGCCATAAGGATAATCCATTGCACGGTATCGGTATAAATCACCGCTTTTAAACCACCAAATACGGTGTACACCACCGCGGTTAATCCCATAATCCAAACCGCAGGTTGTAATCCTAAATCAGGAAAAGTGGCAGTAGCTAGTTTCGCACCGGCCAAAATTTGCGCACCGGTAAATCCAATATAACCAATGGCACTAACTAAAGCCGCTAAAAACGCAACCCGCGCATTAAACAGGTGATAAAAAACTTCTGGAAAAGTGAATAATTTGTGTCTGCGTAGCAGACCGAAAATTTTTGGAATCAAGAAATAAGCTGATAACCAAGCGCCAACTAATCCGGTAAAAAGCATCCAACTGCCGGCTAATCCAATAGCGAAACCCAATCCGCCCAGGCCTATACTAAAACCGCCGCCTACATCCGTAGCAACTACGCTCAATCCGATGTGGCCGCTACTCATTCCGCGACCGCCTACATAATAATCATCAATATCTTTGTTGCGACGCATGAAGTAAAAACCTACAGCGAGCATCGCAACTAAATAAAAAACGAATATGGAGAGATCTACGGGATTCGGCAAAACCTTTGCAAAGGTGCAAAATTTAAGAGGAATGGTTTTTTTAACCGGAATCATTCTGCTCTCATTAGCCGCCTGTAAAAGTGCCCCTCCGGTTCAAACTACGGCATATGTAGAACCTTATTTACGGGATAGCATACCTTATAGCTTGGCTAATCATGAAGAAGTTTCAGAGCATTTACTCATCTTCTTACCCCCGGCTTTGGACACCGTTCAATTTGAAAAAACAGATCTCTACCAAGATATTTTCGATGCGGGATATGATATCTTGTGCATCTATCAACCACCAGCAAGTGGCGCTTTCTTCTACAGTCGCAAAGCCATGGAATTTAAAGGCCAGCAAATTCAAAATGCTCAAAATTTAATTAGCCATCTCCGAAAGGAAAAGAAGATTGCAGGAGCAGAACACAGCATCCTAATGGGCATCGAACAAGGAGGCTATATGATCCCTTCCTTAATGGCCAATAACCATATTGATACAGCTATTTACATTACCACGAGTCCCTTTAGTATGTATCTGTCTTTGCAAAGAATTGCAGAGGGCCGCATGGAATGGAATGAAGCGCGTCAAAACTTTGTGAAAGCTAAATTCGGAATCGACTCCCTACGGGTATTTAAGCAAAAGGTTGAGGATGTTGAAAACCTGAGCTCTGAACTCTACAGTTTGGGATCCTATACCAATATGTATTGGTTAAGCTATCACGCCAATTATATGATGGAGGAATACCGCTTAAGCCCAGGCCATCATTATTGGATTTTCTATGATGATTACCCTTTGTACAAGTCCAGTGACTTCGACTATCTGAAACTTTTGGATAAAACCAAAACCAATGCGAACGGAGCCTATAAAGTATTAACAGGCTACCAATCTTTTAGTGAAGAAAACTGGGAACAATTAGAAGAGGTGATTTTGCCCTATTTTAAGGAGCAATCTTAGCCACACGACGCTCATGACGACCGCCTTCAAAGCTGGCATTTAAGAAAGCATCGGTAATAGCCAAACCTTCTTCCATAGAAACGAAACGGGCAGGTAAGGCCAGGATATTAGCATTGTTATGTTGACGAGCCAAAGATGCCAATTCTTCGTTCCAAGCCAGGGCAGAACGGATACCGGCGTACTTATTAACAGTCATATTAATACCATTACCACTTCCACAAATCACAATACCCAGATCAGCATCCCCATTAAGGACCTCCTTTGCTACCGGATGACCAAAGTCTGGATAGTCCACAGAATCAGCAGAATCGGTTCCAAAATTGTGCAGCTCGTGTCCGGCAGACTCCAATTTGTTAATAATAGCGGCTTTCAATTCTACTGCGGCGTGGTCGCCTCCAATGGCAATTTTCATGAGTGGGTAATTTTTAATAAGTCTGTAAAGCTTTGCAAACGAAAACTTTACTATTAACAACTAAGAAATAATAATCAGGGTGGATTGTTTATTTCTTCTTAAAAATAGTGCTTGACTTTTTCAAGTCAAGCTTTGTATAGGCAAATATCCGATTTTAAGGTCGCAGCTTATTCTTTTTTACCACAACAATTTTCACCAGCCAGGTCGAGTTTATTAACCGCGAAGCGGCCAATTTTTTTTTAAATCTGCTCCGTGAATTAGGCTTATGAACAATTGTGAATAGCGATAGCTTTAAGCTGGTAAATGAAGCATTTATGCTGTAAGTTAGCCTTGATTTGTTGTGAATAAGATTTGATAGCTCAAGAAAGCAAGGCTTCCTTCTGATATTTATACCGTCTATTCACAGCACATTATCATCATCATAAGATTTAGATTTTAAAAAAGACTATATATATGTTATTAAGAACCTTGGCTTTAATCCTGATAGCGGTGTTTCCTCTATCTTCGTTTTCGCAAACAGCCGGGGATAGTCTCAAGCCCACCCGCTACTACTACGAGAATGGGCAAGTAAGCAGTGAAGGGAGCTTACGCAATGGCAAGCCGGATGCTTATTGGAAGAGCTATTATCGCAATGGGGTTCTTAAAGCCGAAGGCAATCGCCAAAATTTTGAACTGGATGGACCTTGGATCTTCTACGATCGGGAAGGTATTCGCACTTCAGAAATCAATTACAAATCCGGTAAAAAGAACGGTCCCAGTAAGCTTTACAAGGAAGGCAAACTTCTAAAAATTGATCAGTTTAAAGAGGATGTTCAGGAAGGTATTACGCGCTTTTTCTACCCTGATAGTTCGCTACAAAAGGAAGTGCCTTATATGGCTGGCAAAATGGAAGGTTTGGGCTATGAATATGCCCGGGATGGTAGAGTAATTACTTTACTAACCTTCAAGAACGGAGCGCTTATCCGTAAGCAAAATATCAATCGTTTCGATCAGCAAGAGCAGAAGCAAGGCATGTGGATGGAGTTTCATGCGAATAAAGGCATAGCTGTAGAAGGTCCATACCTCAATGATTTGAAAAATGGCTATTGGAAATACTATAAATCCAATGGCAATTTAATTCGGGTTGAAAAGTGGATTAATGGAGAGCTGCAGGAAGGAGCGACTGAGGTAGCTAAACTGGAGATTAAGCGAGAAATTGATCCCAAAACCGGAGCTGTAATTTTTAAAGGAGCTTATCAAAATGGAAAAGCGACTGGCGTACATCGCGAATACAATTCGGAAGGAGAAATAATTGCAGCCCGTGTTTATGATCAAGGCATTAAATTATTTGAAGGATTAATTGATGAACAAGGTCGTAAGCAAGGTCCCTGGAAAAGCTTCTACAAGGATGGTAGCCTGAAGGCGGAAGGGTCTTATAAAGATGATTTGAAGGTGGGGGCCTGGCGTTATTATTTTAGAGACGGTAAACTGGAGCAGCAAGGAAATTATGTAGCGGGTAAGGCTAATGGATTATGGGAGTGGTATTTCCATAATGGTCAGCTTTTACGTGAAGAGGAATATGCTTTTGGTTTTGAAGATGGCATGTCTACTGAATACAATGATACCGGAGCGGTAATAGCGCAAGGATCTTATGTGGATGGTATGAAAGAAGGACAATGGGTACTTACCATTAATGATCATAAAGAAGAGGGTCCTTATTTTGAAGGTCTTCGCAATGGACTGTGGAAGCACTATTACTTGAACAGAGATCAATTAAGTTTTGAAGGAAGCTTCGAAAATGGATTGGAAACAGGTACCCATACCTATTATTATCCCAACGGGCAGATTCAGCGCAGAGGAGATTATGCGGCTGGTAGGCGTCAAGGTATTTGGGAGTTCTTTACAGAGAGTGGAGACCGAATTGTAACCATCGAGTACCAGGATGGAGAAGAAGTGCGCTACAATGGCGAGAAAATAGATTATGGCCGACGCTATGAGCGTGCCGTGGCGGAAGAAAAAGCGCGTAAAAGTCTTTCGGAAGAAGCAGAATAAGTTTCTTTGAAGTTCAAATTGTAGCATGACAGAATTTCCACGCAAGGCGGGTGAATGGACTGAACTCAGTCGCGAGACCGTTTATGAAAATCCTTGGATTGAAGTACAGCACAGTGCCATCTTAAATCCCAATGGCGGAGAAGGAATTTACGGGAAAGTTCATTTCAAAAATCTGGCAATCGGCATTTTAGCCATCACCAATAAGGATGAAATTTTTCTGGTAGGACAAGAGCGTTTTCCTTTTAATGGCACGTATTCTTGGGAAATTATAGAAGGAGGAGGTCCCTTGGAAATAGATCCCCTCGAAAGTGCAAAAAGAGAATTGAAAGAGGAAACAGGATTAGAAGCTGGCCATTGGGAATTTATGCAGGAAATGCATTTAAGTAATTCTGTTTCGGATGAACGTTCCCTTTGTTTTATTGCTAAAGATTTAGTTCAAAAGGAAGCGGAACCTGAGGATAGCGAAAAGCTGAAAGTAAAAAAGCTTCCCTTTCAGGAAGCTCTTCAAATGGTTTTAGATGGCAAGATCAAGGATAGTATATCGGTAGCCGCTATCCTACATTATGCTCTTCTTAGAAAAATGAATTAAGCTTTCTCAACTTCAAAATAAACTTGAGTAGTATCCCAACTAAGGCTGATAATACCCTTCTCTGAAATTTCAATACTAAACTTCTCGATGGAGCCTTTGGTTTGCTTGGCAGGGACCTTAAAGCTAATTACATCTTTTTCTGAATCATAATTATAGGCACCCCATTGATTCCAAACTGAATTGATAATGATGGTCCAATCTTTTTCTCCTGGAATTGTAAATAGGGCATATTTACCTGCTTTAACTACTTGCCCGTTAATTTTTACATCTTGATTAAATTCGATCACGGTAGCCTCATTAGCTCCGGTGCGCCAAACTTTACCATAGGGGACCAAATCGCCAAAAATGGTTCTTCCCTTCATGGATGGTTGGCCATATTGAATTTTAATTTCCAGATTTCCAATCTCCTGACTGGTATTAATTAAGGGACTTGCTCGTTTTTCTTGAGCTTGTAAACCACTGAATATAAAAAGAGTGAGTATGCTTAAAAGGAATTTTTTCATAACTTATACTTTTATACAGGCTAAGCTAGCAGAAAAATACTGTGGTTCTGTTAATTTTCATAATATTGAAAAATTAGGGCAGGGGAATAATTAAGGAATGATCTCAAAACTTGCGAAAGTATTTGGACTAGGGGATAAGGAGCAATTTCGTGCCTTTAAGGTAAGGAACGATGCCTGCACCTATAATTTCACCGCAGTCAATATGCGCTTCAATAAAGTGAAAGGCTTTTTCAAAGAAGCCAAGGTTGAAGCGGATTTTAATATTCATGCATTAGATCAGAGTTTTTTAAATCTTCGCTGGCCTGTAGATGGTATTCGCACCGGTATTCCGGAACGCGATAAGCAGTTGATTGAAGCGGTCCATTTTTTTAATGGATTGGAATATCCTGAAATTGTATTTAAGAGTAGGGAAATTAGTAAAGAGGCTAAAAATCAACTGATTGTAACGGGGGACTTGTTTATTAAGGAGCATCGCAAAACTGTAGCGCTCTATATGGGTTATAGTCAAGATAAGTTTGGCTATCAACTTTTTGTTGATTACAGTTTAGATCGCTTTGAATTTGGAATTGGCGAAAGTGGAAGCTTTGCCATAGGCCGACAAATTGAACTAGAGTTTGATATTTGCCTCCAATTCGAAAGTG
>DLRW01000053.1:1033-17415 GCA_002501205.1 Flavobacteriales bacterium UBA7878 | reverse complement strand
TCAATGAGATGCCCTCTGAGGAAGGAAATCAAATGCCGGAGGAAGAAGGAAACCGGATTATGCACGTAGGATTGCCTATCAGCAATGAAACCATGCTAATGGGAAGTGACACCGGTGGTGAATGGGCGGCAAATTTTCAGGCGGGCAATAATTTCTCTATTTCGGTGACTACAGACAGCCGTGCTAAGGCCGATCAGTATTTCAATGATTTGGCCGAAGGAGGTCAGGTAATTATGCCTATGAATGATACCTTTTGGGGGGATTATTTCGGGATGTGTGTAGATCAATTCGGAATAAACTGGATGGTAGGATTTAATGCGGAGATTGCTGGGTAATTAAATAGGGTCTAAAGGCTTGTTTTTCATTGATTTAAAATTGAGTATCTTCAGGAAACCGTATTTCGCTTCTGAATGTTGTTGCAATTCAGCCTTTAATTATACCCTATGAAAAAAATTATTCTCTCTGCTTATTTAGTGCTGGCTACCTGCATTAGTGGACAAGCCCAATGCATGCTCGACTTAGGTCCGGATCGTTTTGCCTGTGGCACCTTTCAAGGTAATGACACGCTCGATTTAGGTAGTCAAATCAGCCTACAGAATACAGTTGGCTCCCTTACTTATACCTGGGAGGCACATTATATTCAGCAATTAGGCTCAACCACCATTGAGCTTTGGGCTTCTGATATTTTGGATGATACTACATCTGCCAATCCCAAATACACGGCTGCCCTCGACTCCATGCAGTTCTTTCTAACCATTAGCGATTCACTTGGAAACACTTGCCGAGATTCCGTTCAGGTTTATTTATCCTCCTTTGTAAGCACTTTGGGCACTATCCATGCCAGCATACAGGAAGGGGATTCGGTATTCTTAAATTTTGGATCGAATATTAGCGGAGGAACTGGGCCACTCACCTTCCTCTGGCGGCCGAATCATGGTTTAGTAGATTCCACCATAGCGAATGGCTTTTGGGCAAAGCCCACCCATAGCATCGCCTACTATTCTACGGTTTGGGATACAGTTGGATGTAGCGCCGTGGGTGCACCCTATTATTACATTACGGTGAATCCATTGAGCGAAAAGGAATTAAGATTGGCAGATCATTTTAAGGTTTATCCTAATCCAAGTTCCGGTGTTTTGTTTATCGAGAGCAATTTGGAAGAAGTTAGGAGTTTTAAATTGATTAGTGCCGATGGTAGGACTGTCCTATCCTTGGATCATTTACCCTTGCAACTTGACTTAGGAGCTTATACGAATGGTTTGTACTGGTTACAAGTGAATACTGCTAGCGAAAGCTTTTGTAGGAGACTTGTTTTGCAGAACTGATAGGCCGGGTTTTTGGCTAAGGTGTTTTCTTGAGTATTTGGTTTCGGACTGAATTTTTCGGATTAAAAAATGCCTGATAAATTTTTGAATGCCTTCGTTCAGATAAAAATAACAGGTCATTTCTTTAATAGTAATTCCTCTTATTTAAGTTTTTGGACGTTTTCTTAAATAAAGAAATCTGAACCTTGATCAATTTTGTCTGACACCCTAGATTAAAGAAATTGCATCTCTTCAATCTATCCCAACCATATCAAGCTTACAATACCCCCAATAATCAACAGTCTGTACAGATGGTTGAGGTAATGGAAGTGCTCTTTCTTTTCGGCGAAAGCCAGAAGGCCCGCACTAAAAAACAGACCGGCCAGGCCCAAAGCGAGGTAGTAGCCAATACCATTTAAACCCACCTTATAGAATATGGCTCCGGCGGGAATTAAACCTGCCAGGGTGAAAGCAGCTACCAGCCATTTGGTTTTACGTAAGCCCAAGGTAACGGGCAGGGTGGGGTAGCCAAGGATGACATCGCCTTTTAAGGCCTCGAGGTCTTTGATAATCTCACGAATGAAAATGACCAGAAGCACAAAACTCACATAGGTGAGAATCACTAAATCTTCAAGATGGAAGTAGAGGAAGATGGCAAAGAAGGGGGTGATGCTCAATAGGGCGGCCATCATATTGCCAATGAAGGTGATCTTCTTCAGTTTATGAGAATAGAACCAGAGGGCGAAATTAAAGGCCGCGAAAAAGAGAAATACATTAAAACTAACCAATGCTCCCAGTAAGCTACCACTGATGGCAAAGAGGAAATACAGGCGCAGGGTTGTACTCTGCTTGAGGATTTTCTCATAAAGGGTTTTGTCGGGCCTATTGATAAGATCTTTCTCGAGGTCGTAAAAGTTATTGATGATATAACCTCCCGCCACTGAAAAGAGGGAGGCAAATACAATGGCATGGACCTTAAAATCCAAGACTAATGCCAACCAATTATGAGGATCGTTTAGAACAAAGATGACCGCTAAATACTGGGCAAGAGCTAAAAAGAAAATATTATACCACCGCACCAGGGAAAGCAGTGCGGAGAGCTTAAAGATTAGGATCTTGTCTCTCCGGCGCAGTGCCATTTACAGACGGTATATCAATTCGGTTTCGTAACCTTTGAGCAAAGTTTTGGCCTGGTCGTAATCAGGCGTAAAGCCTAATACAAAACCACCACCTCCACTGCCGCAAAGCTTGAGGTAATAAGCATTGGTTTCGATCCCTTGTTGCCATAATTCCTTCATGCTGTGAGGAATCATCGGGCTGAAGTTCTCAAAGACCAAATGACTCAATTTCTTGAGGTTATTGAAAAGAGGTTTGGTATCTCCTTTCAGGAAAGCAGCAATACAAGCATCATTGTACTTGGTAAACTGCTCTTTCATTACTTTTCGGAAACCCTCATTTTTCATCTTATCCATAAAGATGTTTACCATGGGTTGGGTTTCACCGGGTTGGCCGCTATTCAATAAGAAAATGGCTCCTTTGCCCTCTAACCTTTCTGGGATATGTACCGTGCCTAACTCGTCTTTCGACTGAATTAATACCGGTAATTTGAGGTAGCAAATAAGAGGGTCGAGTCCGCTGCTTCTTCCGTGGAAAAAAGACTCCATCTGACCTAGGATCTGCTTAAGCTGTTGAATGTTTTCTTTGCTGATATCCGCCTCCGGATCGATGCGGTTTAAGGCATAACGATCGTAAATCGCGGCACATAATGCCCCACTGCTGCCTACTCCATATCCTTCGGGGATACTGCTGTCGAAATAGTAATTGGCTTCTAAATCTTTGCGGAAAGCTTCTAAATCGAATTGGGCTAAACTATCGCCACTGGCTTCCAGTGCCTCGAGGTAATTGAAGAATTTCCATAAGCTCTGATTCGAGCGCTCGGCGGTTTCCGACAATTCAGCTTCTTGCTTAAAGGCACCCTGATAATAGTTATAAGGAACCGATAAACCCTGTGAATCGTTTATAATGCCATACTCTCCGAAGAGAAGGATTTTGGCGTAGTAAAGCGGATTATTCTTCATTATGTCAGCTTCGTGGGACCAGGTCCAACCTGATCGCAAATATACTCTCCGTTTTTTAAATAGCCTTTTATAGTGCTGTTAACGAAATCCAAAGCTTCTTGTTCGATGCTCGAAGGATAAAGTAAATGCACATTAGCACCGGCATCTAAAGTGAAGTAGAGCGGCTTAAGGGTTTCGCGGCGGAAATTCCATATCTCTTCAATGATCTGAAGAGTATTGGGCTTCATCAATAAAAAATAGGGGCGAGAGCTCATCATCATAGCATGGAGGGTGAGGGCTTCACTTTCAACCAATTCGCCAAATGCCTCCAAATCACCCTTAGCCAATATACTCTGTAAGCTGGCCATATTGCGATGTGCCTGCTTAAAGCGTTCCTGTGCAAATGGATGTCCTTTCATTAAGCCATGTCCGGCAGTGCTGCTCACCGCTTTCTGACCTTTTTCTACCAATAAAATAGTGTCCTTAAAGTCTTTGAAAACCGGGTCTACTTTCCCTTCATAGGGGATGGCATATTCATCGCTGCTTTCGGTAATACCTTCTGTTTTGCCCCATAAACCCAGGCCACCAAATAAAGAGCGACTGGCCGAGCCAGACCCCAAACGGGCCCATTCGCTGGCCTTGCGGTAAAATTCGCTCTCGCTGAGTTTTTGCCCCTTTGGTGAAAGGGATAATAAACAAAGGGCTAAGGCCGACATTCCACTGGCAGAACTGGCAATGCCACTGCTATGAGGAAAGCTGTTATAAGTGTGGATGCTGAATTTATGTCCTTTCAAAAAGTCGAGCTCACTTTCAATTCGCTGCAAGAATTGCTCAATCTTGGGTTTGAAATTATCCGCTTTGCGGTAATCCAAATAGACCTCAAAATCGAAGTCCGCCGCACTGATTTCCTCCTGAATTTCCAGCTTGGTTTCGGTATAGCTTTCTTTGAGCGTAAAGCTAAGGCTGGGGTTCGCAGGTAATTGGGGCTCATATTTTCCCCAGTACTTCACCAAGGCAATATTCGAGGGGCTACGCCAACTGCTGGACTTCGAATTCATGGGCTTCAATTCTGTGCTTTAAAGCTCGGGTTTAAAATTCAATCAGGCGCTTTGAGTTTCGGCTTCGCGGTGAATTTTTTTCACCAATCCTTGTAATACTTTACCGGGACCAACCTCAATAAAGGTGCTTGCACCATTGGCCACCATATTTTGAACGCTTTGCGTCCATTTAACCGGTGCGGTTAATTGCTTGATCAAATTGCTTTGGATTACCGCCGGATCACTAATGGGTGTAGTGCTCACATTTTGATATACCGGGCAAATGGGGTCCTGGAATTTGGTAGCATTAATGGCAGCCGCTAATTTTTCTTCTGCGGGCTTCATTAATGGAGAGTGGAAGGCGCCACCTACGGGTAGGAGTAAAGCGCGTTTAGCACCGGCTTCCTTCATCAGCTCACAAGCTTGCTCTACCGCGGGAATAGCACCAGAGATCACTAACTGTCCGGGGCAGTTGTAATTGGCAGGCACCACAATTCCATCTACCTGCGCACAAAGCTCTTCTACTTTTGCGTCTTCCAATCCTAAAACGGCAGCCATGGTGCTGGGCTCTGCTTCGCAAGCTTCTTGCATGGCTAAGGCTCGAGCAGAAACTAATTTTAAGGCATCTTCAAAAGCCAAAGTTCCATTGGCGACCAAGGCTGAAAATTCGCCCAAAGAATGACCCGCCACCATATCGGGTTTAAAATCATTGAGGCTCTTGGCCAGAATTACAGAATGTAAAAAGATTGCAGGCTGCGTTACTTTGGTTTGTTTCAAATCCTCAGCCGATCCTTCGAACATGATATCGGTAATACGAAATCCTAAGGTGTCATTCGCTTGTTCGAACAAAGCTTTGGAGGCCTCTGATCCGTCGTAGAGGTCTTTTCCCATTCCGGTGAATTGGGCTCCTTGGCCGGGGAAGATGTATGCTTTCATTGGTAGTTGATTTATAAGATATTAGACGATAGATCTTAGAAGTTAGATGGATTGACCTTTATAACTAAGAATCGTCTAAAGGGTTTGAAATTTGTTTTGCAAGGTTCGATTTATTTTTTGGATTTCATCCAAATCACTAAAAAGCTCTTCGAGACTGCTCATTTTGAAATAGCCTAAGTCTGTTGCTAAATAGAGTTGAGTGGCAAGCTCGTAAGATGATCCTTGAGCAATGGATAAGAATTTTACAAATTCTTTATTACTATTTCTACCAGCACCTTCAGCAATATTGGAAGGTATTGATATGGCAGATCGCCCAATTTGGCTGCGAAGGCCATATCGTTCGATTTCGGGAAGTTCGGGCAATAGCTGATAGACTTTTTTAACCAAGCTGCGGGTTTTTCGCCAAAGGATTAACTCACGGTAATTATGCATAGATCAGAGGTTTTGGTTTGAAAGCAATTTAATGAATCTTCCACCGGAGACCTCTATCGTCTATTATCTATCGTCCAAAGTCTATTGTCTAAAGTCTAATAGCCAGTCCCTTCTCACCCAAAATACTCCACCGCATTATTAATTGTCTCTTCCAGGCGGATACGATGCAATTGACAGCCATGCTCGGCGATGGCGGGTTCGAGGATTTTCCAGAATTCTTCGGCCAGTACTTCCGTGGAGGCAAATTTGCCCAGCATGAAGTCCACATCGTGATTGAGGTTGGCATGGTCTACCTTTTCGATGACCTGCTCCTGAATGATTTTCTTCAGGTCTACCAGGTTCATCACGAAGCCAGTGTCCGGATTGATCTCACCTTTAACGGTTACAATGAGGGTGAAGTTATGGCCGTGAAAATTCTTGTTGGCACATTTCCCAAATACCGCATCATTTTGCTCTACCGTCCAGTTGGGATTGTATAATTGATGAGCAGCGCTAAAACGCTCCTTCCGCTCGATATAAATCATGATCGTGGCGTCAAAATTTTTGCAAAGATAGCCAATACTGAGGCGCTCTACTTCAATTTGGCATTGTTGTGATGACGGTCGTGATCGCGCTTCGTTTTAGCCTCCATTTTTCGATCGAAGGCCGCTTGTAAATCCGTGTCAGTTTGATTGGCTAAACAAAGCACTACAAAGAGCACATCGGCTAGCTCTTCACCCAGATCCTTGGCCTTATCACTTTCCTTTTCGCTTTGCTCGCCATAGCGGCGGGCAATAATACGGGCTACTTCACCAACCTCCTCAGTAAGTTGCGCCATATTGGTAAGCTCATTAAAATAGCGTACCCCATGATTTTGAATCCACTCGTCGACCTGGCCTTGTAATTCGGTAATTCCTTTCATACTATTCTTATCGCTGCAAGCTTAGGAATTTTTTATAAATCTCACCCTCCCACTGCAATTGCAAAAAGTAGGTTCCGCTGCCACAGGCTTGGCCCTGGTATTTTCCATCCCAGGCAAAGTCGGCTTCAGAGCTATGAAACACCTCCAGGCCATAGCGATCAAAAATGCGAACATCGAAATCGGCAGGGGCCCGACTAATATCGAAATGATAAGTGTCGTTCATGAAATCCCCATTGGGACTAAAGATATTAGGGATGATGGGCAACTTTAATTCTGAGTCAGGGATGTATAGCCAATAGGAAATGCTGTCTCCGCAACCTTCGCTGTCGGAAACCCAAAGGCTAACTTTAAAAGGACCTTCTCCTTCGAATTGGTGCTGGGGGTCGAAGAGGGTAGTGCTGTCACCATCACCAAAATCCCAAAGAACTCCATCTACACTGCCCGTGCTGTAATTCTGAAACTGGATTTGTGATGAATCGGTGGTAGGATATTGCCAGCTAAAATCCGCCTGTGGTCCGGTGAATCGAATTTCGACATTGATAATGCTATCGCAGGTGCCGGCATTGGGTTTTTGATGAATGAAATTGGTGTCGTTTCGGAACCAGCTATTATTATAAAAGAGGGAATCCTGACGACAGGCACTTAAGCTAAGCTGACCCATTAATGGCTGGTTTAAGCTTAATTGCAATTGGTTGATTTGTCCGCAGCTGGAGCCCGAACTGATCGTATCGAAATAGGTGCCCGGACTTTTCAAGTACTGACCATTAAAGAGGAAGCTATCCCCTTGGCAAATACTCTCACTTAAGGTATTGCCAATACTAAAGGGGCTGAAATTGGAACCGCTACTTATGCAGGTGGGAGGATCTACCTGCCAGCCGGTCACTGAAACAGAGGCGCTGGAGGGCCAACTATTGGCGCTAGTGCCATCAGTGGAGGTGTAGCGGGTGCAATTTCCATCGAGACGCACCAGCTTTTGCCATTTCAAAGCATTATTAACTCCGGCTACTTGGTTTTTGACGGCTACTCCATAGAGCCCTACCATATCCACGAAAGTGTTGGTGTTGCCTAAAGTAATGGCAATACAATCATCATTATTTACGCCGCCTAAATTGGTCCGCACCTGATCGGAGCAGGCTTTGAAATCGGCGCTGGAACCACTATTGTCGGCATTGGAGATGATAATGCTTGCTCCGGCATTGAGGATTCCTCCTAAATGTACTGAACCGGTGGAACTAGTGTTGGAGCCATTATAAACCTGAACATAATAGGCATTGAGGTTTATAGGGCTGGCGGTGGGGTTGTAAATTTTGATGGCCCATCCACTACCGGGATTCCAATCCACGTATTCAGTGATCATAAGATCATTTGCCTGACCGAATGTTTTTAAGGAGCAGAGGACCAGTAGACTAAGAAGCAGGGCGCGCATTTGCAGGAGTTTTGGGCGGCGAAGTAAACAAACAGAAGTTAGCCCGATATTAATCCTGCTTTATTCTTTGTTTTTGGTGTCGATCCAGATGGTAACGGGTCCGTCATTTACAAGCTCCACTTCCATGTGAGCGCCAAATTGACCTTGCGAAACCCGGCTTTCGCCGATGAGGGTGCGGGCCTCGGCCAGGAATTCTTCGTAAAGCTGGTTGGCCATGTCGGGAGGAGCGGCCTTGGCATAGCTGGGGCGTGTGCCCTTTTTAACCTTGGCGTGAAGGGTAAACTGGCTTACCACCAGCAGGCTACCTTGCACATCTTCTACCGAGAGGTTCATTAAATCTTGCTCATCATTAAAAATGCGCAGTTTTAAGATTTTTTGCAGCAACCAATCGCGATCTTCCGCTTCATCATCAGGGCCTACTCCTAATAAAATTAAGAGGCCTTTATCGATGGCTCCTACAATTTCTCCTTCTACTTGAACTGAGGCTTTTTGAACTCTTTGAATTAATGCGCGCATAAGCTTCTATTCGCTGTAAATATCTTTACGGTAGGGTTCGTCGTCTTCCTGGCCCTCAATAAAGTTGAGGTAACTCTCATAGCGTGTAAAGGCCAGCTTATGTTCTTCAACGGCTGCTTTAACGGCGCAACCTGGCTCATGTTGATGCAGGCAATTGTGGAATTTACAGTCACCTTTTAAACGAAAGATTTCCGGGAAATAATCGCCCATTTCGGCGGGTTCCATATTTACCAATCCAAAGCCACGAATTCCGGGAGTGTCAATAATATAGCCGCCCTTTGGTAAGGGATGCATCTCCGCAAAGGTGGTTGTATGTTGTCCTTGCTCATGCGCTTCAGAGATGGCGCGAGTCTTAAGATTTAAATTAGGATCAATGCGATTGATAAGGCTGCTTTTACCTACTCCGGAATGACCGCTGAGCAGGCTAATTTTAGATTGAAGTAATGAGTTTAGTTCTTCCAAACCCTCACCACTTTGGGCGGAGCATTCCATCACGGTATAACCGGCTTGCTCATATACAATACGCAGGAATTCTAATTCCTCAAAATGTGCATCGGTATAGAGGTCGGTTTTATTGAATACCAATACAAAAGGTATGTCATAGGCCTCGGCACTTACCGCAAAACGATCGATAAATCGAAGATGGGTTTTGGGTTGGTCTAGAGTGGCAATGAGTAGGGCCTGATCTACATTAGCGGCTAGGATCTGAGTTTGCTTGCTGAGGTTTACGGATTTGCGAATGATATAGTTCTTGCGATCCAGGAGCTTGGTAATCGCGCCATGACCTTCTTCCGTTTCACTCACTTCTACCAATACTCGATCTCCAACCGCCACGGGATTGGTGCTCTTCATGCCTTGCAAGCGAATTTTTCCGCGAATACGGCAGTCGAGCAGAGCCTTCGGCGTTTGCACCTTATACCAGAGGCCGGTAGATTTTATGACCAGTCCTTCTTCAATCATTTTGCAAAGGTGCAGAATCTCCTGCCTTGGGCAAAAGCTTTACCTTCGTGCGTCTAAAATTGAAGCATGTCGATTGAAGTATCTAAGCTAACTAAGCTTTACGGCGAACAGAAGGCTCTGGATGAGGTCTCTTTCGAAATAAAGAAAGGGGAGATTGTGGGATTTTTAGGCCCGAATGGTGCGGGAAAATCGACGATGATGAAGATCCTAACCGGCTATATTCCTCAGTCGGAAGGTCAGGCAAAGCTATGTGGTTTAAACGTAGAGTCCGAGAGCATTGCGGTGCGCGAAAAAGTGGGCTATTTACCGGAGCATAACCCCCTGTACCTCGAGATGTACGTAAAGGAGTACCTCAATTTTATGGCCGGGATTCATTCGGTTTCTAAGGAGCAGGTGGATGCGATGATAAGTAAGGTTGGACTGGAGCCTGAGAAGCATAAAAAGCTGGGGCAACTCTCTAAAGGTTATCGCCAAAGGGTAGGCCTGGCTGCCGCGCTTTTACATGAGCCGGAAGTGTTGATTTTAGATGAGCCTACCACCGGTTTGGATGTGAACCAATTGGTAGAGATCCGTCAATTAATAAAGGAGGCCGGAGCCAATAAAACGGTAATGTTGAGTACTCATATTATGCAAGAGGTGGAATACCTCTGCGATCGGGTGATCATTATTAATAAAGGGAAAATTGTGGCCGACCGGCCTATAGCCGACCTTAAGGAGCTCACTTTAGGGACCCTTTACCAGGTGGAGTTTGATAAGGAATTCAGCAAAAGTGCCCTGCGTAAAATCAATGGCTTAAAGCAGGTTGAGGAACTGGGTGCAAACAAATGGTTGCTGGAAGGCCGACCGGATATTGATTTGCGTACGGGGGTCTTCGAATTTGCCGTAGAACATGGCGCAGCAGTCCTGGAAATTCAGAAGCGCGCTGCCAGTTTAGAAGAGGTATTTAAAAAACTAACCAATTAATCAAATGCGAAAAATTAGTCTGCTTATCGTCGTAGCGGTGGTATTTACTGCTTGCGACACGCGAACTGTTTCCAAAGCCGCCAAAGCCATTAACCAGGCCAGTAAAGCTGAGGTTAAGGAAGCGAATATGGAGCGAATCCGGGAGATAGAGGCAAAGCGAGAAGAGCGAAGCTCATTTACCGGTACCAGAACTGAGGTAAACCCTCAAACCAAGGTGAAGACTGAAATTCCCTATGTGAATGGAGTGAAGGAAGGGGAGGCCATTGCCTATTATCCGGAAGGAGAAGTGTGGAAGCGCACTAATTATAAGGCGGGTAAACTGGATGGCAAGGCTCAGATTTTCCGTCAGGATGGTAAGCTTAAGCATGAGGCCAATTATGTTAAGGGCGAATACGATGGTGCCTATATAGACTACTTTAAAAGTGGTAATCCGCAGTTGGAGACGAGCTTTAAAATGGGTAGACCTCTACCGGGATTTGTAGATCGCGATTATCGGGGTAATGAGAAGAAAAAACCTGACTTTGTAATCAAGGAAAGCGAAAAGATGGTGAATGGTCAGAAGGTGGTTAACATTCACGTAAGTATGAGCGAAAAGGTGGTAGATGCCGCCTATTATATTTTGCCTTCTGAGATTAGCTGGGAAGAAACTACAGATGAGGTTTTAGATGGATATCGGCTCAATACTATTAAAGGGGGAGCCGGTGAATTAGAGTTTAGTTTAGCTCCTAATCAGTATTTAGCGATAGACGGAAAAATCTTCGTGAAATATATGTATCAAGGAAAACTGCGCGTTGCCCAAAGTAAGGCCCTTAAACTGAGCTACGAGAATCTTTAGATTTTTCGGTAGTAATCTTTAAGCCCTAAAAGCAGGGAATTGGATGGGGCATACTTTAAGCCTCGTTCAATCCAATTTTGAGCTTCTTTTTTACTGCTTCGAAAACTGTAATGTGCCACTTTACTGTAGGCCAAGGCTACTCTTTCTTCATTAATAGTTTCGGGCAGACTGCCACCTAAGATTTCTTCCAACTCTTCCAAATTACGTTTGGCACTGGAAAGTTGATTGCGATTTACATGGTTTACCGCCTCCAAAATATAAACCTCAGCCACCAGATTTCGGTAAACCGGTTTTTCCATTAAGGAAGGGTAATTGTTGTTGTAATAGCGCAGACTGTCAGCAATAATAGATTCGGTCCATTTTCCCGCTTGAATTTTCATGCCGATACCGGTAATCACCAAGGCCAGGCCGTTTTGATCGTTTGGAATTTCTGCTAAACAATTCTTGCCATTCTGTAAGGTTTCAGAAATCTTTCCGTTTTGAAAAGCTTCAGTACCGAGGATGGTGTAGCGGTTGGCGCGAATGTATTTCAGAGCTGAGTCATTATCGGCAAAAGCTTCTTTGAAAGAATCAAACCAGGCATCGTAAATAGAGCGATCAATTTTATTCTCTAAATAAAGGGAGCCGTAATATTCGAAGGCTTCCAGGTTTTCGAGCTTTTCCTTCTCCGAAAAAAAGGTCCAATTCACCCGACAGAGATCGAAATAGTAGGGCTTGCTATAGTCTTGTTTTTCAACCCAAGTGCCGATGATAAATGCGGCTTCTTCGTAATCTGCCTTAGGGGCTAAGAAGCGGGCTTTTAGATGGTTTTGAAGTGCGGAGTGAAATTTCTCTGCTTCAAGGTCGTAGAGCGATTGGTTTTGATATTGAATGGCTACAAGACGGCTGGCACTTACAAATTCACGGTCGTCGAAGCTGCCTAAAATAGAGTCGAGTTTGGGGTCATTTAATTGCTCAGGGCTGATTAGTTTTTGAGCGAGGTATTCTTGAATAGTTTCCTCCCGACTTTGCATTTCAATTTCATAAAAGCCTTGCTGAGGGTCGGTGCTTTCCACAACCCAGGTTTCGTCATCATGCATGACCATCACATAAACATGGCCAGGGATTTGCACCATCATATGCGGAATCCCCAGACGCGCAAAAAAGTAGGAATACATGCCCGATGCTGATACACAATTGTAGAAGCCGGTCTCAAAGACTTCGCAAAACTGATTGTTAAGCTCGTATTTGTAAAAGATTTGTTCGTGAACCGTGTTGAAGACGGTTTTAACAATTTTTTTGGTGCTTTTGCGGACCAATTTGGCAGAGTCCAGGGACAAGAAGATTTGCTCCAATTTCCCTTGATTAGCCAAGGCGGTACTGGAGTCCATTCGGCCTGCTGCCGCTAAAAGAAGGAAGAGGTGGTTGGTGTCGCCCCCAGCTGCCGCTTGGAAGCTATTTTCTTCGAAGGCATTGCTAAACTCTAGCCACTCAATAGGCACTTTGAGGTCTTGAGCAGAATTTACAAAAGGATTAAAAATCAGGAGGAATAGGCCGAGGCTGGGCAGAAAGCTTTTCATGAACAGGATTAAGGCTTCAAAGGTATTTCAATTTCCTTTTTGATGAGGGGGCTTTTTGTACTTGTTTCAAATTCAATTATATATAAATTATCTTCATTGATATACATACTAATAGACTCACAATTTTTAAATGAAAATTCTTGAGATTATGGCGTACTTTGCTTCGCTTTTTTAGGCTATAAATCAATTTTGCATGATCAGGAAAGTCCTGTTTTTGTTTTGGATAGCAACTCTAAGCTTGAAGGCTCAGGTTTATCATCCGGCTCCCCATCAGCAGCAGCATGATTTGCCACGGGGGGCTTATGTGGCCTGTGTAGACAATATGGTGCAGGAGATGGCTGGTGGAACCTCACAACAATTGCAAGATTTAATCGGAACTATAGATCGTCATGATTTGAGTTTTTTAGCCTTTTATGGCTTGCATTACATAGTCGATAATAATCCACAGGATAATCCTGAAGAGGCCCAGTTGCGGGTTTTACTTAATCAGTTACGCAGTCGTTTTCCCAAACTGCAGATTGCGGCTGTGGGTGGTGGTTTGCAAAATCCCAGCCCTGGTAAAATCAATGCTCAGGAGTTTGAGCATTTAAAAACTGATAATTTTCTTTTCAAAGCGGTAAGCGATGAGGCTTGTCCCAATCAAAAACCGGGTTTAGCTTCCTTAGCTAAGTTAAATGCGGTAATGAATCCACGGAATCCCACGGCTCAAGAACAGTATCAAGCTGAAGTACTGAAGTTCTTTGCGCGAATCGCAAGTTCCTATGGCTTTGCCAATCCGGCGTCTCGCAGTACTATACGGTCGGGTAAAGCTTTGCAAAGCCAGGATTACTTCGATCATTTGGTTTTAGAGGATGAATGGTGGTGGCGCAATGGTTTGGTTTCGGATCATTTGAATGATCATGAGGATTTACTGCGTGCCATGCGCAGCATCTTGCAATTAAGCCATGCTTGCGAAGCAAAAGTGATGACCTATGAGAGCTTGCAAATCGATAGCAGTGGTTTGGTTCCCATGGATCAGCAGGCACAAGAGATAGCCGCTTTGGCGGATCGGGTTTTTGTAACCCATTATTTTAAGTGCGTGCCCAACACTCTGGATCGCTATTGCGAAGTGATTGAAGCTTGGGGAAAGCTTAGTGGCGCGGAAGTAGAGCTATGGCCGCTTTTCTCTTCCGAAGATCAATCGGCAAAAGTCTCTTGCAGTCGTTTTGATCCCAGCAAATCCTGGAACGACTTCTGGGGTGAGTGGATGGATACCAGTTTTACGGCAGCTAATCCTCCGCCTGATTTTTGTCCGGGTCCAGGTCGTTCAGGCTATGGTTATCCTTACGAAACAGATGAGGCAGAAGACTTGTATTTGGAGCGCTTGGATAGTACGGGTACAGCACGTTTATTGCCCAATAGTACTTGTCCGGTCTTTCATCGAGGAAGCTATGAGCCAGGGGGTTTTATGTGGTTTATCGCTCATTTAATGGATCCCTATAATCGCAGTCGCGTTGGGCTTAAGGAGGTGGAAGACCTTAAAGCCAGTCCGGTACTTTTCCCTAACCCCGCTAATGAAAGTGTGAGCCTAAGCTATGGTACTTTAATATCCATTAGTGGCTTATCAGGCGAAAGCCTAAACCAAAAAATAAAAGGGAGCAAGGCACAATTGAATGACCTGGCTCCCGGATTGTATTTGGTAAAGGTGTGGGCTAATGAACGCTACTATTTCCTGAAGCTTCAGAAGTCCTAGACCTTATTTTTTACGCATGAAAATTTGGATGGGTACGCCATTGAAATCATAGTGCTGGCGCAATTGATTTTCGAGAAAGCGCTTGTAAGGATCCTTGATGTACTGCGGTAAATTGGCAAAAAAGGCAAAGGAAGGAACCCGAGTTGGTAATTGGGTACAGAACTTAATTTTGATCAATTTTCCTTTTGTAGCAGGAGGCGGAGTGGCCTGAATAATAGGGAGCATCAGATCATTAAGCTTACTGGTGCTGATTTTTTGCTGGCGACGCTCAAACACGTTTACGGCTTCTTCTACCGCCTTGTAAATTCTTTGCTTGTTTAATACCGACATGAAGATGATCGGAATGTCGCTAAAAGGAGCGATTTTTTCGCGGATATTATCTTCGAAGCGCTTGGCAGTATGGGTGTCTTTTTCCACTAAGTCCCATTTATTAACCAGTACTACGATGCCTTTCTTGTTGCGCTCGGCAAGGGAGAAAACCGCCAAATCCTGACCTTCAAAGCCTCTTTCTGCGTCTACAATTAGAAGACAAACATCAGCATCTTCGATAGCGCGTACGGAGCGAAGAACGGAGTAAAACTCCAGGTTTTCGTGTACCTTACTTTTCTTTCGTAATCCTGCGGTGTCAACCAGGAGGAAGTCTTTGCCAAAGAGATTATAGCGAGTATTGATAGAGTCGCGGGTAGTACCAGCAACATCGGTTACAATATTGCGCTCAATTCCGGTAATGGCATTGATGAAAGAGGATTTTCCGGCATTGGGACGACCAATAACAGCGATTTTGGGAATGTCTAATTCTTCCTCTTCAGGCTCTTCAGGTAAGGCGGCAATCATCTCGTCCAGGAAGTCGCCGGTGCCCCCACCGTTCATAGCGGAAATATTATGTACTTCCCCTAATCCCAGGCTGTAGAATTCGGCGCTTTGGGTTTGGCGCATGGCATTGTCGACCTTATTGGCCACCAACATCACTTTCTTTTCGCTACGGCGTAAAAGGTTAGCTACTTCTTCATCCATGCCGGTAATACCGTCTTCGGCATCTACCAGGAAGAGGATAAGATTGGCTTCGTCCACAGCAATTTGAACTTGCTTGCGGATTTCGCCTTCAAACACATCGTCGCTGCCTATGATATAACCACCGGTGTCGATAACTGAAAATTGGCGACCGGCCCATTCGGCTTTGCCGTATAAGCGATCGCGTGTAACACCGGCAATAGAATCAACGATAGCCTTACGTTGACCGGTTAAACGATTAAAAAGAGTAGACTTCCCTACATTGGGTCTACCGACGATGGCTACAATATTGCCCAAAGCTTAAATTTTGGGCAAAGATAGTTTAAAGCTGAGGCTTAGTCACTAAGAAGGTCTTCCGGAATTTCGCAAACCGGAATGGGTTCCATTTTATGACGATTGTTGCGGTGATAACGCTGGTAAATTTCCATCACTTCTTTTTCGCGACCGTGGAAATGATCGGGTTTTTTGCCTTCTTCTTGTTGCTCCATAGCCCATTCGAGCTCGGGATAGCTGGCACCGATTTGATCTTCGTCGGTGCGGTCATCACCCCAAAGTCCGTCGGTGGGTGGTGCGTCCAGGATTTCTTGAATCACGCCCAATTCTTCAGCTAATTCGAAAACCTGAGTTTTATAGAGGTCAGCAATAGGACTTAGGTCCACTCCGCCGTCACCATATTTGGTATAGAAACCTACGCCAAAGTCTTCTACTTTGTT
>DLRW01000053.1:0-729 GCA_002501205.1 Flavobacteriales bacterium UBA7878 | reverse complement strand
ACCTACGCCAAAGTCTTCTACTTTATTGCCGGTGCCTACCACTATTTTGCTTTCCAGGGCAGCAAAATAGTAAAGGGTAGTCATGCGCAAGCGAGCACGCGAATTCACCAAACTCATCTCGCGGGCTTCGCTGCCCGGAACATTGGGTAAGGAGCCGATAAATTGATCGAAAACCGGAGTTAGGTCTACTTCTACCCGACTTACATTGGAGTGGCGCTTTTGCAATTCCTCTATGTGCTTGCGAGCACGACTTACTTGATCCGGACTTTGGTAGATTGGCATCTCTACCAGGGTAACCGGAAAACCAGTTGCCGCAGCCAGGCTGGAGGTTAGGGCAGAGTCGATTCCTCCCGAAACACCTACAACATAGCCTTTGGTACCTGATTTTTCAGTGTATTCTTTTAACCAGTTTACAATGTGGTCAATTACGGCGGTGCGATTCATGCTTATGCTTTAAAACAGGATACCTACACTTAATGAAACATAATCGAAGCGATAATTAAACTGATCGCTTAATCGAGGGTCTTCATCACTTAAAAGGTTGTCGGTTAGGGCGCGGTGGTATTGCAGGCGTCCTAGTAGCTTAGTTTGGCCACCCAGGTCGTATTCCATTCCCATTCCAATGCGGAAGGTTGCGTCAAACAAACTGATTAGGCTACCGAAATCTCGGCTTGTAGCTGGGTCCCAGCTTACTTCTTCACCGGTCTCGAAACCAATGGCAAAGCCCAT
>DLRW01000024.1 GCA_002501205.1 Flavobacteriales bacterium UBA7878 | reverse complement strand
GCCAAAGAAAAACTCGCTTCCCTGGGCATGCTCACCGCTGGTATTGCGCATGAAATTAAAAACCCCCTAAACTACATCAGCAGTTCTCATAAATTACTGGAGTCGCGATTAAAGGAAGAAGGACAAATGGATGCTGAAGTAGAGCAACTATTGAGTTTTATCGAAACCGGCAGCAGCAAGATGAATGGCATTATTAAAGGCCTTAATCACTTTAGCCGCGAACAGGAAAACTATGATGAAACCTGCAATATTCCTGAAATTCTGGAGAGCTGCCTCAATATGTTGAGTCACCTTATTTCCGGGCGCATTGAAATTAGTGAAGACTATCAAAGTAAATTACCCTCTTTTAATGGCAATGTGGGCAAATTGCATCAGGTATTTACGAATCTAATTACCAATGCCGCCCAAGCTATTGAAGGAGCCGGAACAATTCATTTGGAGGTTAGTGCTTCCTCGGATGAGATTTGCACTAAGATTAGTGATAGTGGTTCCGGTATTTCGCCCGAAAACCTAAAAAAGATCCAGGATCCTTTCTTTACCACTAAAGCACCTGGTATTGGTACCGGTTTGGGATTAAGTATTACCCGCCGCATCATTGAAGAACATCAGGGTAAAATTTTATTTCATTCAGAATTAGGTAAAGGAACTACTGTGGAGGTTTACCTGCCTTTTGCTCTTAGCAAATCCAAGGCATCGATACTCTAAAGAAAATCCAGGGGGCTATTGTGTTCCTGCTCGAGGCAAGCAAATCTTCACTCGGGTACCCTCACCCAACTCTGAGTCAATTTCCAGCTTTCCGCCTACTTTTTCGAGGAATTCCATACTTAAGCTAATTCCTAATCCGGTTCCTTTTTCGTTACCGGTTCCATTACCACTACGCGTAATGCTATTAGCCCGCAAGCGGGCCAGGGTATCTGCGTTCATACCACGACCATTATCGCGAATTTCAAGGCAATCCATATCCTCCGAATGGGAGCAAGCTATGGTAATGGTAGAATTCTCCTCCGAAAATTTAATGGCATTACTCAATACATTTCGAAGGGCAAAGGAGACAAAATTTGGATCCGACATTACCACATCACCCTCTCCTAAATCCGCCAAACTTATATGGATGTTCTTAGCTTTCAATTGGGCCTGAGCTTCTGAAATGGCTGTATGCACTAAGGTTCTAATCTGAATTTCTTCGCGATAAGCCTGGAGCGATTCACTTTGGGTACGCACCCAGTTTAAGAGGTTTTCCAAAAGTAAATCCACATTACCTACAGTAGCCTCCAAGCCCCCCATCATTTGGCGTAAATCTCTCTCTTCTACCAGACCTTCATTGTATACGTGAATCAGTCCTTTTAAAGAAGCCATAGGATTACGGATATCATGCGCTACAATACTGATAAGCTTATTCTTAAAATCAAGGCTTTCTTGAAGTTCTCGATTAAACTCCTCTTGTTTAGCATTCAGTTTTTTATAGTGCAGACGTTGCTTATTAGCAAAGTGAATTAATAATATCGCCACAATTACCGCCAAGAGCAAAATCAACAATTGCAAGTGACTCTGGTCTTGCTCGGATTGCAATACCGAATTTTCAAGGCGTTCTTTTTCGAGCTGGTTTACCACCTTGTATTTATCTGCATTATCATCAATGATTTGCTGCATACGGCGCATCCGAATTCCGTATACAGAATCTAAAAAGTAAAAAGCAGAATCCCAGCGGCCCAGTTTCTCATAGGATTGGGCCACCAAGTGGATCACATCACCATAGGTGATACTCACCTCATAATGAGGTCCATAGCCTAAATAGTTTCGACCGTAGTGAACCGCATCTTCAAAGCGCTTCAAGCGCGCTGATAACAAAGTGAGGTTGTAAGCAGCCGAAGCCAATTCATCTGTATCATTCTCTACCAAAGCCAGTTTATAGGCCTCCAATAATACATTCCTTGCTTTCTCGAATTCGAAGAGGTCACGATACAAAGCCCCTTCCAGCATTAAGTTCGAGCTCAAACGCCATTTAAACCCTTTTATAGAGTCGATTCTTTGCGATTCATGTACCGCATCCAATGCGGCTTGATGCTCCTTAGACTCGTGCAGAATAGCCGCCTTACGATTGTAAAAACTAGAACGAACCGTTGATAAGGGTAAAGACAAACACAGCGATTCTACCGATTCCAATACGCGCAAGGCTTCATCTCTGCCACCAATCATCCGAAGAATTTCAGCCCGATTTATATTCTGCCTAACATATTCATAGTCATCGCCTTTATCTCGGTAATAGCGAATCAGCGCAGTATTAAACTCCAAGCTCGAATCGATACTCCCTCGATCCAAGCTTGCATACATTAGGTCCCTTAAGGAATCGGTATACGGATTTGATTCGGGTTGAGCATTTTGGGCCTGAAGCCTGAAAACCACTAAGCAAAGTATCAGACTAATTATGCTTATCCTACTTCTTTTCACCCCCAAAAAATTCACATTCAGGTTAATTGATAACAGCTTTCGAAATTACGTTTATTCTTTTACTTCATGTTTGCAAGATTACCCTTCCCGATTATTTTTAGAATCGCTCAGAGTTTTGAATAGCAAAGCATTAGTGAAATTTGCAGTTAGTAGTCTATACTTCCCATTTGCTCTGACAAAATTGTCTTTTGGGTAATCTCATGCACCACCTGATCCATCTCTTCTAAAGTCTCATTTACCAAGCGTAAAAACTCTGATTTTTCAACTTCAGTTGATCCTTCTAAAAGAAGCATCAGGCCTTTTATGCGCGCTAGTGGCGCACGGAACAAATGGGATTGCATCCAGGCGATGTCTTTTAATTGCTTATTCTTTTCTTGAATATCAAGCATCTGTCTTCTGCTTTTACTTACGTCCAGTGTAGAACCAATACAGCGAATAGCCCGATCCTTGGCATCCCGAATTATGAAGCATCGATCCGCAACAATGGCGTATTGTCCGTCTTTACGCTGAATTCGATACTCTCGATACCAATCCTTACTCCCATCCTTCAACTTTAGATCCAATGACTTAATTACTCCTGCCCGATCATCCGGGTGTATCAATTGATACCATTCATTATCATAACCACCATTATCGTTTTCGGTATAACTTATTTCTGACTGTAAATAATGACCACGATGCACTATTTGCCCCTCCAAATCCCAATCCCAAATCATTTCATTGCTAGCTTTTAAGGCATAGTGAAATCGTTTTTCACTTTCTGCCAAAGCCTCAATATGCGATTCCAAGCGACTCCGATTCTGGCAAGTAGCTTCAAAATATATTTTGCCTCCCGGACTCAAGTTGGGACGCATAACTACATGATGGGTAAGCCATAATACCTCTTCATCATAGTAAACCTTATGCTTAAACTCTAAATCATTCTCGGAATTAAAGGTTTCCAATTGGCTATGGCTTAATTGCTTTATTCGGGATAATTCCTCGATTAATTCATCAGGCCAGAGACCAACTAAATCGGCGGTTCTTAAATCTTCGCCATTTTGTGGAATTCGATACAAGCGATACATCTCTTCCGACCAGCGGATTTTATCTTGTTCCGGAAAAAAGGACCAATAGCCTAAATCCGATATCTCCATGGCTTTCTTAAGGCGCAATAAAGCACTCTCCCTTTGCAGTTCAGATTTCTTCTCTCGGGTTATGTCCTTGCCTACTGAAAATATAAGCTGGTCTTCCGTTCGAACCTTTGAGGACCAATACAACCAACAGACCGAACCATTTTTCGCAATGAAACGCAACTGTACACTCTCCTGATCATTTCCTTTTAAAAGATTGGCCATACGCTCCTGTAAAATCTCCTGATCTCGAGGATCTACCTTATCCGTTAAGCTAGTTCCAACCAATTCCTCCGGTTTGTAGCCCGTGATAGGATATACCGCTCCATTGATGCGCTTAATCTTTCCATCAAAATCTGAAATAGCCAGGATATCCGGAGAAACGGTAAAAAACTGCATGATCTCATCATCCTTTATCCTATGCTTTAAGGTTTGTGCAAAGCGTTGCCCCAATTGGCTAAATAAATCCCGATAGGGATATAAATCTTCCTTGGACAACTTGGAGAATAAAACCTGTACTCCTATCAGATTATTTTCCAGTATAATCGGAATCGCCAAGCCCGCTCTGATTTTTACAACCTTAGCAGACTTTCGGCGCACGAAATCTTTATGATTAGGCAGGTCATCCCAAAGAATAGCCTCCCTATGCTTCCAGGCAAAACCCGGTAAACCCTCTCCTTTTAAGAAAAAAAGATAGGGCTGATGTTTGAGTTGGGGTTCTTGCTCCGTGAGCTTATCCC
Source organism: Flavobacteriales bacterium UBA7878 (assembly GCA_002501205.1). Taxonomy (GTDB): domain Bacteria; phylum Bacteroidota; class Bacteroidia; order Flavobacteriales; family Schleiferiaceae; genus Croceimicrobium. The sequence goes on along the minus strand of DLRW01000024.1, from coordinate 41,197 downwards.
CGGCGAAAGCCACCAAATTCAACTGATCCTTATAGGTACTTCGCACCCAAAACTCACAAGAATCCACCTTACATTCTTCGATTACCTGCTGACAAAAAATCTCTAATTCTTCGCGGATAAAGCCATCCTCACTTTGATTATTGGCAAGATTCAGTAAAAGCCTTTCGCCAATGCCTTCCAATTTGTGCTCACTTATATCTCGAATCACACCAAATTGCCGCATCAACTGACCTTCATCGTCCCTTTCCACTCTGGCTTCTTCTTGAAACCAACGGTAAAGTCCATTGCGCTTTCGAAATCGATAGGAAATCAAGAGGTAATTCTCCCCTTCTTCCTCAAAAAGTTTTAATTGCTCTCTAATGGCCTGCTCCCTATCTTTTGGATGTATCTGGGAATGCCACCAATCATTGAAATTCCCTTGTACCTCTTCTGCCTTGTAGCCACAGAGATTTTCGAGCGGACTTCCTTGACGAGTCCATTCTTCACTAATAATATTCCATTCATAAATTAAATCTCCGGTACTGGTGCTCACCACTCGATAGAGTTCTTTCGAGATTTCCAACTCCCGTCGCACCGCATACTCCTTACTAACATCCAATGTATTGGAGACAAATCCTTCTACCTGAGGATCAGAGCGCATATCAGATATATGCGTTAGAAAAAAAGACCAGTTTTGATTTGCATTGAGGCGAAAACGATAGACGGGCAATTCAAAATCAGTGCATAGATCCAGATTCTCCTGGAAGACCTGAATCACCCTATTAAGATCTTCAGGATGAATACCAACTGTAACTTTCTGACCTATTGGATCATCGGGGCTAATTGCCAAGATGGTTTCGACATTTGGACTTACATATTGATACCGAAAATTTTGATCGATCAAAGCAACGATCGTTCGACCCTGGGCCAGCATTTTATTTAAAACCCACAACGGAACCTTTGCCGCACCTCGATTTAAACCCGAAGAATAGAAAATATGGGAAGCCAGTAATTTTAAAGATTCGATCAGATTAAAATGATCAACACTTATGCGCTTATCCAAAACAAAAAATACCGCCCTCACCTTTTGATTAATTCCAGGTCCAGGAATAAAGAGCATATGTCGGTCTGTGTCAAAATCAAGCAATAAAGGTTCCTTCTGCTCTAAGAAATACCGGGATCTAAGGTTTAATTCTTCCAGTATCTCGATATCGGTCTCCGACCAATGACTTAAAATTTGAGTTTCTCGACTTTGCTCTTGCAATCCACAATAGATGGAGGGATAGAGGGTTTTTAGAAAAAGATAGAGTGTATTCAGCTTCTCTTTCGAAGAGCTTGATTGCTCAAGAAGCTCTACTAAAGCACTGACAGATAGATTACTTTCCTTAAATTCAATCACTTTAGGGAGGCATTTTCGCAGGTTGATACACTGAAATTAGGAGTTAAAAAATGCAAATCAAAACCCCCTCCTTAAATACAGGGAAAACCCTGTAGGAAGAAATCAATATTCTTTAGTAGAATAAAAGCCTTGCAGGCTCCAATAGGCTTTTGCAATTTTGCAGGCCAATGTTCAGGTTTTGAATCCCGAAGTAACTCCAAGTTTTAAAATTCCAAAATACCTAAGTCGTACGGCCAGATTTCTGAACCGTATAAATGTTACTTGGGCTACCTCCTTTGCCTTAAAACTCTTTTTTAAGCCTTTACCTTTCCCTATTCCAAAACGGGAAGAGGATATGCGAAACCGCGCTACTAAGCATGAATTACTTACCAAAAACGCACGCGAATTTTTAGTATTTGAGCTGAGAGCTGAGGGCCCAAAAGTTTTAATGATGCATGGCTGGAGTGGTCGAGGTAGTCAGTTTTTCGAAATTGCCAACTTCCTCCATCAAAAAGGATTTCATATTCTCAGTATTGAGGCGCCAGAGCATGGCGAATTACAGGGAGGTCCAACGCATATGATTGATTTTGTGGACTCTGTAGAAGAAACTTGTCGACGCTTTGGAGATATTGATTTTGCCATTGGCCATAGCTTGGGAGGAATGGTTTTATTCAATGTTTTAGCTCGTAGTTTTTGGTTCGAAAAAATGGTAACGATTGGCTCACCGGCTAGCATCGAAAATGTGGTTGGTGATTTCTGTACCAAGCTCGAAATGGATGAACGTGTAACCAAAGGCATCATTGATTATATTGAAAGTCAATATCATATTAAAGCTGCTGAAGCTTCCTCCGATTATCTCTGTCAGGTATATCGCCCAGAGGGTTTAATCATTCATGACAAACAAGATCAGGATGTTCCGGTAGAAAATGCCCGACACATGCATCAAAAGTGGAGAGGATCGCGCTATATGGAAACTGAAGGCTTAGGTCATCGCCGAGTTTTAAGAGATCCCGAAGTTCATGCCGCTATTTATGATTTCTTTAAGAACTAATGAACCTCCTTCCTCGTACTTAGTTAAAATACAAGTAATGAGAACAAAGGCCCTTATTTTATTCTTAAGCGTAATGAGCGTATCCTGCCAAGCTCAGGAAACCAATCCTAAAGACAGTGTTGCTATGAAACCGAATGTTGAGAAAACCGATGCACAGTGGAAAAGCGATCTAAGCCCGGAGGAGTATTATATCCTTAGAGAAGCTGGCACCGAACGTCCTTTTAGTGGAAAGTACAATCTGCATTTTGAAGCAGGTGAATATAAATGTGCAGCCTGTGGTGCCGTGCTTTTCGACAGTGATGATAAGTTTGAATCCCATTGTGGCTGGCCCAGCTTCGATAATGCAGCGGATAATGATGCCATTATCGAAAGAGTAGATCGCAGTTTAGGCATGGTTCGCACCGAGGTGCTTTGTGCAAATTGTGGCGGGCACCTGGGGCATGTATTTAATGATGGTCCTACCGAAACCGGCATGCGCTACTGCATTAACTCTGTAGCTCTGGATTTCAATAGCAATTCGGAAACCAAAAGTGACAGTACTGCCTCCGGTAAATAGCCTCTCAAAATAAGCTTAGGCTAAGCTATCTTTGCCCTTATGCGAATAGACATCATTAGTGCACAACCCTGGTTAATGGAAAGTGCATTCGAGCACTCCATTTTGAAACGAGCCCAAGACAAAGGTTTAGTGAAGATTCAACTTCATAACCTAAAGGAATACGGTTTAGGTAAGCATCGCCAGATTGATGATTACCAGTTTGGTGGTGGGGCCGGAATGGTGATGATGGTGGAACCCATTTTAAATCTGATTCAGGATTTACAGCAGGAACGCAGCTATGACGAGCTCATTTACATGACGCCGGATGGCGATCTCTTCGATCAAAAGACAGCGAATCAACTAAGCTTAAAGGAGAATATCCTGATCCTTTGTGGTCATTATAAAGGCGTGGACCAGCGGATTCGCGATCATATTATTACTCGTGAGATTTCAATTGGAAGCTATGTTCTTAGTGGTGGAGAACTGGCCGCTGCCGTGGTAAGCGATGCGGTAATCCGACTCCTACCTGGGGTTCTGGGAGATGAAAGCTCTGCCCTTTCGGATTCTTTTCAGGATGATTTGCTTGCCCCGCCGGTTTACACTCGTCCGGCTGAGATTAATGGCTGGAAAGTACCGGAAATCCTCATGGGCGGAAACTTCCCTGAAATTGAAGCCTGGAGAGAAGCTAAGGCTCTGGAAATCACCCAAAGAAAAAGACCCGATCTTTTGCAGGATGATTCTTTGTTAGACAATTGATTTATCGTAATATTGCAGCCCCAAAAATGGGCAAGGGTGGCCAACCTCTGACAAGAGCTGTGAATGTTGCCTATCCTCAAAATAAATTTTACTAAGAATGGATTTAGTACAATACGTTCAGGATCAGTACACTACCAAGAACGAATTTCCTGAATTTGCAGCGGGTGACACCATCACTGTTTACTACAAAATTACTGAGGGTAATAAAGAGCGTATTCAGTTCTTCCGTGGAGTTGTTTTACAACGTCGTGGTAACGGTAGCACCGAAACTTTCACCATCCGTAAGATGAGTGGTAACGTTGGTGTAGAGCGTATCTTCCCATTGAACATGCCTGCACTTGACAAAATTGAAATCAACAAACGTGGTAAAGTACGTCGCGCACGTATCTTCTATCAACGTGAACGTACCGGTAAAGCTGCACGAATTAAAGAAAGAAGAATGTAGCCTTTACTTCGGGATAATATCTAAGCCGCTCTTTTGTAGCGGCTTTTTTTATGCCCGGAATTATGCCACAAGAAAGACATCCCCGCGGATTTAAAATCCTCGACCGTTATAAAAAACCTAAGAAATCGATTAGCCTCTTTGCAAAGAATGGCTCTCGATTCGTAGTATTAATCAATTATTATTTCTGGGGCTTATGCTTTAGAAGTCGTTGGTTCGAATTCAACGATCTACAGCAAGCTCGAGATGTATTCCATCGCTTGAAACGCGAGAAAAACCCGGAATATATTAGCGGGCCGTTATTACAAAAACAGTCCGCCGGTTTTTAGCACGACCCGCCTCGTTTTCATTATCCGCCAAAGGTCGGCTTTCACCGTAACCATGCCAGCTTAATCGCTTGGCTTCCACACCCAAATTAAGGGCATATTGGTATACGGCCTTCGCACGATCCTTAGATAGCTGTAAATTACTCTGCTGATCGCCCACATTATCAGTGTGTCCTTGAATATCGGCCCGTAAAGCTGAGTTCTCTTTCATAAACAAGACAAACTCTTCTATGATACTTTTAGAAGCCGTATTGAGCTCGGAAGAATTACTCTCGAACTGAATATCGTTTAAGGTATATTCCCGCCCCACTTCCATAGGTGCCAATTGAAGATCAGCCTCTACTGTAGGTTTCACGCTTAATTCGCTATCAGAGATATAACGAGAGCTAAAGGCCGCTCCTTTCTTTTCTACCTTAACAATATAATCGGCGGCTTCCTTTTTCTCAATAACGCGCGCATAAGAGCCGGTTTGGGCATCCACTTTAATTTCTGTAACCTCTTTAGTCTTAAGGTTTTTAATCTTTATGGAGGCCTCTTCCATATTCTCTCCATCGGCAACATCCAAAGTACCTTGTAAAAGGAATACCTCTTCTGGACGCGCCTCTTCAGGCATTTCGAATGAATAAAGATCCCAACCTGTATTAGCTCTTAGAGTATTGCTCGAAAAATAGCCCGTCTTTCCATCCAGACTCACAAACAATCCTAAATCATCTTTCTCGCCATTAATGGGATATCCAATATTCGATGGCGCCTGCCAGGAGCTATCGGTAGCCCGAGCGTAGAAAATATCGAAGCCACCTAATCCGGGGTGACCATTACTGGTAAAGTACAAGGTTTCTGAATCGCTATGAATAAAGGGCGACTTTTCATCGCGACGAGTATTGATATGGGCATCCAACAATTCGGGCGACGACCAGGTTCCATCGGCCTTGCGCTTACAACGATATAAATCCAAACCACCAATTCCACCTTCACGATCGGAGGTGAAGTACAACCAATCTCCATTCGCCGTTACTGAAGCTTGCGACTCCCAGGTATCCTTGCGATTTATATGGTCACCTACCGAACGGGGGCTGGACCAATAGCCGAGCATATCCTTTTCCGTATAATAAATGTCGCAATTCTTATAGCCATCTAAATCTTCACATACGGTAAAATACAATTCGGTATTATCCGCAGTGATGCTAGGACCACCTTCATTATAATTGGTGTTAAATGGACTGGGTAAAGGCGCTCCCTCTTCAAATGTGCCATCATTTTGCAAGGTCGATGCACAAAACTCCTCCACCATTCGAGCAGAAGCAGCAGGCCCTGATTTGCGATCTATTTTACGTGAACGACGGGTAAAGTACAAGGTCCTTTGATCTGGAGATATGGTAGCCAGATATTCATCCGCCTGAGTGCTTATTCGTTGCACGGGCTTAGGATCGAATACCACCTCATTGCTCAGCAGTTTTTGTTTCTTTTTAGCCTCTTCCAAAGCCGCCTTAGCTTCTTTGTCGTAGCCAAAGTCTCTTTCCGGATTAGCCAGAAATTGCTCAATCAAAGGAATTGCCTTATCCAGCTTATTATCCTCTAAATACATAACCCCCAGGAAATAAGCGATTTCAGCCTTGTAATTAGGACAAACCTCCATCAATTTGCTCCAGAGGAATTGGGCCTTTCGAACATCTCTTTGACGAAGTTTCAATTCGCCCAAGAGGTAAAGTGCATCCGCATAAGTTGGGTCAAAGCGAACCGCTTTTTCCAAATAGCGTTCGGTCTCACGATAGTTCTTTTGATTCCAGGCACGAATGGCTTTAGGCAATTGTGTGCTCGCCAATTCCTCCACCTTCTGCTCACATTCGCCCAATTCTGGGGCCTGCGCCTGGCTGGCCGTAATAAATACTAAGCTTAAAAAAAGGCTTCCAAATATTTTAAATCTGAGCTTTGGCTCGGGCATCTTCTATTAACTTTTGTTTTTGTTCTTCGGCCGATTTGATCAAGCCATTCGCTTGTTGGGCTGCTTCATCTTCCAGCTTTTGAGCTTTATCATTGGCCTCCTTTCTAGCTTTCTCTGCTAGTGGTTTAGCCGCAGCTTGTTTCAAGGGATTAGTCCCTGCCTCGTCCAAGATCTTTTGGGCGGCTTCTTCACCAGTAGCTCTTAATTTATCGGCCTGCTTCTTAGCTTCCGCTTTTAATTGATCACCACGGGCTTTGGCTTCTGCAATCAATTTATCGCCTTGCTCCTCTGCGGCTTTCACCAATTCATCCAGCTTCTTATTTACCTCTTCCTTCACTTGGGTTTTAACACTATCCACTGCCTGATTAAGCTTTTGCTTGAGCTCATCTCCTAATTGCTGCTTAAGGTTCCCTAAGCTGGGGCGTACCTCAGGGCTGGTAGCGGTTCCTCCAATCTTTACCTTTAAGGGAATGCTTCCTCCACTCAAAGTCTGGAATTGTTTTAGGTAAGCATCGGCTTTAAGGCCGGATAAAGGAATAGTGGTGTTCAAGTCAAAGTCTAAGTCCTGAGCCAGGCTCATGCTTCCTCCTAAATCTGCTTTCTGACCTGCCAATTTAAAATCGAAGGGCTCTACTTTCAACTGACCATCTTCCAGGGTGAACTCCAAATCAATATCACTCACCTTTAATTGACGGTAATCGGGATTCTTTAAGAAGGTGGCCAATTGATCAAACACCTTTCCTCCGGTTTGCACACTCTTGGTAGCCAGGGAACCGCTGGCATTAACGCTATTCATTTGGGGTGACATATCCGAACCTAAAAGCGTAGTCATGCTTAGGTCCATCGTATAGCGACCCTCCATGTTTTTCATGATAGGTGCAATTTGTTTCACAATATCTAAGGCCTCATAGCTTTCGCGGAAAGAGAATCCTTCAATGGCAAAATCAAATTCCGCTAAGGGTAGTTCAGGCTTGGAGTCATAGCCACCATTCATGCGCATGGCGCCACCTAACATTTGCATTTTCACATTTTCCAAAGATGAGCGACCTTCCTTCAATCGCACTCCACCTACTAATTGAGAAATTCGAATTTGATCGTACAGCAAGGAATCTACCTTGGCATTTAGATGAAAATCAATATTCTCTGGCAAACGAATTACCGCTAAGGCAGCCGTATCACTTTCTACTGGATCGGAACTTGCTTCGGAACTTTCTTCTCCTGCAAGGGCCAGTAAATCCAAGCGAGGACTGTAAAATTCCAATTCACCTTTTAATAATTCATCTCTTAAAGCATAGGAAAGAAGATTATCCAGTTGCCCTTCCATTTCCATGGTATTACCTTCGTAAATTAAAGTGGTTGGCCCCAATTTGGCCATTTGTGGGCTGAGGCTTAATTCGGCTTTTGGCAGGCTGATCTCCATACCCAGACTATCTCCGCCAAATTGCAAATTGCTGGCTTTGGCATAACCACCGGCTTTAAGCGCATCGTACTGCTCATTGTCAATCATAGAAAGGCGGCCAGCAGCATTCATATCTATATCCACTGTACCAGCCATTTTATAACCTTCCAAAGGCACCGCTTTACTCAGGTCTTCCAAATTGGCTTTAGCTTGAGCCATGAACTTGAAGTCTGGATCGCGCATGGGATCCTTTAAATCAAAGCTTCCGCTGATTTGACTACCCGCTACTTTCGCTTCGATTCGGGGCAAATGCATTTCCAGATTATCGAGATTGCGACTCTTATTTACAATTTGGAAATCCACATTTACATCCGATACTGCAGAAGGCAAATCTGGATACTGGAAAAAGCCCTCACGAATCATCAAATTAATATCGAAACTCGGGTAAATTTCATTGATGTATTTCCCTTGAACCAAGCCATTCAATTTAAACTCACCAGAGGTCTTTAGGCTTTCAAAATCCTTATAATAAAGAGCTGGAATCAAGGATATTAAGCTCTTGAAACTGTTATCCGGACTGCTAAACTTTAGATCCATGTCCATGGACTCATCAGGCATGGCAAACCAACCTTCAAAATTGAGTTTCAGTCCGTTCAAACTCACATAGTTCTTTCCAAAATTGAAACGGAACTTATCCTGTATCAGGTCCATATCAAAGTCAGATTCAAGCTGAACCCGACTCAAATAGTCCATTCCTTCCATGGCAAAGCTCATTGCTTCCACTTCGGTATGGGTTTTTAAGCCAACAACATTTTCAGTGAAATCACCACTTCCCACGTGATTTAAGCCTTGTAAAGCAAAAGCCATATCCCCTTCTAAATCACGGTAATTGAGATTAATATTCTTCAACTCATAGGAAGATAGTGCTAAATGAAAAGGAGTGCTTTCACTACTGCTGCTTGTATCAACAGTAGCATCCGTTTCCTTCATGATATCGAAATTGGCCTTACCATTTTCGAGGATCAAAACATTAAGATCCAAATCATTAACTGATATTTTCTCAATGCGATAGCTTTCCCCGGATAAGACCGACATTAGGTCTATAGACAAGCTAAACTCTCCAGCTGAAAGCAATTTTTCCCCTTCAAATTCTTCAATACCGGAAATCTCTAATCCTTCCAGGCTAAATCCAAAATAAGGGAAGGTGGTAATTAGGGATAAGTCCACATCCTTAAAGTCGAATTTAGCATTAAGGTTTGCATTGGCTTCCTGCTTGATTCGCTCCAAAATGGAGTCTTTGAATACAATGGGCAAAACCATGGCACTAGCCAGAAGTAAGACAATAAGGAAGAAGAGAAACCTAAAAATTCTTTTCATAGCCAAGGGGTTTAGGGATTAACGTCAGGGTCGAAGGTATCGTCTGTTTTATGGTCAGGACGATAGTTGAGCAGGTTTTCGCGAGCCGCAATAATGGAGGAAACGGTGGCATCTCCAGTTACATTTACTACAGTACGGCACATATCTAAAATTCGATCTACCGGTAAGATAATCGCAATCCAGGCGGGATTCAAACCAACAGATTGCAATACAATGATCAGCATTACCAATCCGGCACTGGGTACAGCAGCAGAGCCAATGGAGGCCAAGGTGGCAGTAAGTACGATGGTCAATTGCTGAGCCAAACTCAAATCGATCATATGGAATTGGGCCAGGAAAACTACTGCTACCGCCTGATACAGACTGGTTCCATCCATATTCACCGTGGCGCCAATGGGCAAAACAAAGCTGGTGATCTTCTTGTCTACGCCTAGATTATCTTCCACACATTCCATCGTTACCGGTAAGGTTGCTGCAGAAGAGGAGGTTGAAAAGGCCAAAGTTTGAGCTGGACTCATGGCTTTAAAGAATCCTTTATACGGAATAACCCGCACTATCATTTTCAGGATCAATGGATAAATCAAAAAGATCATCATTACTAATCCCAGGAATACTACCGCCGAATACCAGCTTAGTCCTTTAAAGATTTCTAAGACTTTAGAAACATCATCTCCAGCCATTTTACTGATAGTTCCGGCTAAGAGTGCAAATACAAAGAAGGGGGCCGCCTGCATAATGAGATCTACCATTTTAAGCAGTACTTCCATTACACCGTTTACAAATTTCACCACAGGTTCTCCCCTCTCCTGAGGAATAAACAAGAGGCTGATTCCAAAGAACAAAGCGAAGAAAATAACCTGAAGCATTTTACCATTATCGCCTAAGGCACCGAAAATGTTCGAGGGAACTATTTCTACCAATTGCTGTAAAGGGCCTGCTTCTTTGGTTTTATTCGCAATGTCCATTTTAGCTTGCACATCAGGGTCTATCGCTGCCATAGCTTCACTTTGGCTTAAACGACTGATCCGATCTGCATAGCTGGCATCCTGCAAAAAATGGATATTGTCTTTTACCTCAATTTGATTTTGATCTGCCCATAATTCATAGCGGATGCGATTATCAATACGGCTATCATCATCCACATATTTACCAGGACCAATGCTGTTCACTAAAAGCAATCCCAAACTAACCGCCAAAATGGTGGTAATAAAATAAAAGATCAGGGTTCTCAGCCCCATACGACCTAAGCTGGACGGATCTCCTAAACCGGTAACCCCAGATATAATGCTGAAGAAAACCAGGGGAACCGCAATCAATTTTAAGAGATTGATAAATATGGTTCCAAAGGGTTCAATCCAATCGATGGTAAACTGACTCCAACCTAAATGGCTACTCAGGATGGCCCATAGAATTCCTAAAAGGAGGCCAATCAAAATTTTCCAGTGTAGCGCTAATCTCATAATTCTATTTTAGAGGTACGATTTAATAAATAATAGTCGGCAATAACCAGAGCGGCCATGGCTTCAACAATGGGCACCGCTCTAGGTACCACGCAGGGATCGTGGCGTCCTTTACCCTTAATGTTTACGGCTTCTCCTTGTTCATTAATTCCTTGCTGATCACGCATCAGTGTCGCAACCGGTTTAAAGGCTACTCGAAAGATCAATTCTTCTCCTGTACTCAGGCCTCCTTCTACTCCACCGGCATGGTTTGAGATTCGGTTTCCGTCTGCATCATAGGCATCATTATGTTCTGAGCCAGTCATGGTAGCGGCTTTAAAGCCTTCTCCAATCTCAAATCCTTTAACGGCATTTATGCTCATCATGGCCTTAGCCAATTCGGCCGGGAGTTTATCAAAAACAGGTTCTCCTAATCCAGGGGGTAAGCCTTCAACTCTACAAGTAATCACACCGCCTAAAGAGTCACCCACCTTTCGGGCCGCTAGTATTGCCGCTTCAAAGGTTTTGGCCGCCTGTGGATCCGGGCAACGTACATCATTGCTATCGATTTGGTCAAGATTCAGGCTATGGGCAGTATCCATACTATGGGGACCAACTGCAGAAACAAAAGCTCTGATCTTTACCTGCGGAATAATTTGCATTGCCAATGCACCAGCGGCTACTCGTACCGCAGTTTCCCGCGCCGAAGATCGTCCACCCCCACGATAATCGCGGTGGCCATATTTTTGGCTATAAGTGCGATCAGCATGTGAAGGACGAAAATTCTCTTTTAGATGATCGTAGTCTTTGCTGCGAGAGTCGTCATTAGGAATTAGAAGCCCAACGGGAGTTCCGGTGCTCTTACCTTCAAATACTCCGGAAAGTACCTGCAAGATGTCACTTTCTTTTCTTTGGCTGCTCAAACGCGATTGTCCGGGTTTACGACGATCCAACTGTGCTTGAACGAAATCGAGATCAAGCTGAATCCCAGCGGGAAAACCATCTAGAATTCCACCGATTGCCGGGCCATGCGACTCACCAAAAGTGCTTAAGCGTAAGACTTTTCCAAAGGAATTTCCGGGCATAGTAACAAAGAAAGCAAATAGGCCCTGAAATTACATTCTGTTTTCCGTTTGTAAGAATATCAAGGATGGAAATCTCAGAGAAATAGTGAAAAAAGAAAACCCGCAGCAAGAGCGGGTTTTCAGGATAACCAATAAATCAAAGCATACTTTGATCAGGTCAAGACGATTTCAAAAAAGTTTTAGTGCGAATAAATACCTTGAAACATCTATTCTTAAAACGTGATAAATGTTTCTAGCGTTGGGCATTTATTGAAATTTATACACTTAAAACTTCATTTCTTTTAGTCCATTGACTAGGACTACATCCCACTTCCCTTTTGAAGGCTTTAGAGAATGTAGGTAAGTCGTTGTAGGCCAACATAGTTGAGATCTCCAAAACGGAATATTGATCTTCTTCTAACAATTCTTTAGCCCGGGCAATTCTCCATTCCACTAAGTGCCGAGTCGGACTATTTCCAGTTGCCTTTTTATACTGGCGCTGGAAATGAAAGGGTGACATTGCTACTTCTTTGGCAATATCTTCCAGTTTTAGAGCCTTGTGAAGGTTGCTGAGCATAAATTTCCGGGCGGCCATAACCTTACGAATCAGAGCCTGACGGGTAGAGGGATTGAATTCTTTTAATCGACGATTATAGCCAATTATTTCCCAATCAATTTCCATCAACATCTCCTCGAGGATAGATTCAAAACCGGCTAAATCAATTTTATGCAGATCATCTTGGAGATCACTACAAATGGATTTTAATTTTTGGTTAAGATGGGTTCCTCTTTCGAAACGTAGTTCGGGAATTTGTTCAAAAGCACTGAAATTATAATCGATAATTTTTTCTTGCTTTAGCATCTGAAAAAGATCATGAAGCTCTTCTTCTTGATAGTAAACGCAGAGTCCACGAGACAGCTTGGAAGCTTCGAAATGATAAGCTTTGCTGTATTTAAGGTTTATAAAGAGGGATTCACCGGGAGCTAAATGAAACTTTTTACCATTCAACCAATAGGTTTCGTGGCTATTGTAGGCGTACTTTATACTGTAGCCTTCATTTCGATCCAGGCAGGAGTCTGAAAAATCTTTTACGAGATGACCTTGCAGAATAGGCCTTTCTAATAACAGGTGTTCTTGGACTCCTTCCCTCAAGCTCAAACTTGCCATAATACAATATTTGACGCCCGAGTAGCAGTTGGGAAGAATAAACGGTTAGTGGGGCTAATTTTTAAAATTAAATGCAGTTAAAATGTTAAAGTCCCCTTTTTAACACCGTCTTAGCGGTTTTTTAAGATTTCAAGTACCTGTTTTTGTCAGTTCTTGCGAAAAGAAGAAATCCCTGATCGCAATAAGAATACGATCAGGGATTTCAAATGGTTTGTTCCCTTAGGGAATCTTTGTTCTGCTAGAGGTGAATAACCTCATCATAGGCTGCTGCGGCAGCTTCCATTACGGCCTCACTCATAGTGGGATGAGGGTGAACGGATTTTACGATTTCCATTCCGGTAGTTTCCAACTTACGGGCAACAACTGCTTCGGCAATCATTTCAGTTACATTGGCACCAATCATATGGCATCCTAAGAACTCACCGTATTTAGCATCGAAAATTACTTTCACGAAACCATCGGCATGACCGGCGGCTTTGGCTTTACCGCTGGCGCTGAATGGGAATTTTCCCACCTTCACTTCATATCCGGCTTCTTTAGCTGCCTTCTCAGTCATTCCCACTGATGCTACTTCTGGAGAACAATAAGTACAGCCTGGGATATTGCCATAATCTAATGGTTGTGGATGGTGACCGGCAATTTTCTCAACACAGATAATACCTTCCGCAGAAGCTACGTGCGCAAGAGCCTGACCAGGTACACAGTCACCTATGGCATAATAGCCCTCTACATTGGTTTTGTAGAAGTCGTCTACCTTAATTTTTCCTTTCTCAGTTTGGATACCTACCTCTTCGAGGCCGATATTCTCAATATTGGCTTGAACACCAACGGCAGATAGTACAACATCACATTCGATACTGCTCTCGCCTTTCTTGTTATTCACTTTTACCACACAGCCTTCACCACTGGTATCAACCCCGGTTACCTCGGCATTGGTCATGATTTTGATTCCGGCTTTCTTAAAGCTGCGCTCCAATTGCTTAGATACTTCTTCGTCTTCTACCGGAACGATATTAGGCATATATTCTACGATGGTTACCTCAGTACCCATAGCGTTGTAGAAATAAGCAAACTCTACTCCAATAGCACCTGAACCTACTACTACTAATTTCTTAGGCTGTTCGGGCAATACCATGGCTTGACGGTAACCGATGATCTTCTTACCATCTTGAGGTAAGTTAGGAAGCTCACGGCTGCGGGCACCAGTTGCGATAATCACATTCTTAGCGCTATAGGTTTGGCTTTTGCCATCGGCATCCTTAACCTCGATCTTTTTACCGGGAAGAACTTTCCCTTCTCCTTTAATTACTTCGATTTTGTTCTTTTTCATCAGGAATTGCACACCATTGCTCATTCCTTCTGCTACGCTACGGCTACGTTTCACCACAGCGCCAAAATCTTTATCGGCATTATCCACCTTCAGACCATAGTCTTCTGCATGGTTGATGTATTCAAATACGTTAGCACTTTTTAGCAAAGCTTTAGTGGGAATACAACCCCAGTTGAGGCAGATTCCGCCCAGACTTTCACGCTCAACGATGGCTGTTTTTAAGCCTAATTGCGAAGCGCGAATAGCGGTAACGTATCCTCCAGGGCCGCTACCTAATACGATCAAATCAAATTCCATTGAAATATGCTTTAATGATTGTAGAATTTGGAAGCCACAAATTTAGCAGAAAAGAAGCAAGGCTCCCTCTCCCTCTGGGCTTTTATCCCTTGCGAATGGCGATTGCTGATATCTCGATATTTACATGCTTTGGCAATACCGCTACCTGCACCGTTTCGCGAGCCGGAGCCACTGCTTCATCGAAGTATTCGGCATAAACCGCATTGATGGCTTGAAACTGATTCATGTCGCTAATGAAGATGCTGCATTTTAAAACATCGTTCATTTCGCATCCGGCGGCAGCCAAAACTGCTTTTAAATTTTCCAATACCTGCCGAGTTTCGGCTTCAATAGTATCGGTAATTAGGTCTCCGCTTTGAGGGTGAATGGCAATTTGTCCGGAAGTAAAAACCTGATTTCCAAATACCGTAGCCTGCGAATAAGGACCTATCGGGGCTGGAGCCTGATCCGTATATACGATTTCTTTCATTTTTTCATCAATTTGCGCTCAAGTTATGAAGCTTTTACTGATCGATAATTACGACTCTTTCACCTATAATCTGGAACATTATTTCAGCGCTCTTGGCGCCGATGTAGTGGTGAAGCGCAATCGTGATTTTACGCTGGAGGAAGTTGGGAATTTTGATGCGGTGGTGTTATCTCCCGGACCGGGCTTACCGCAGGAAGCCGGGCTCTGCATGGAGCTTATCGATTGCTATCATAAAACCAAAGCCATCCTAGGGATTTGCCTGGGAGCTCAAGCGCTTGCCGAGTACTTTGGGGCAGAGCTCTACAACCAGCAAGAAGTAGCTCACGGCATAAGTCGAATTGTACATCGAGAGGATAAAAGCTGGCTTTTTAAAGGCCTGGAAGAAAGTTTTAATGTAGGACTCTATCACAGCTGGGCTATTCGTCCCAAAGGAGAATTTACTCAGCGCTTTAAGGTGGTGGCGAAACGCGCCAATTCCATTGTGATGGCTTTTGAAGATGAAGATTTAGCTATAGCTGGAATTCAATTTCATCCTGAAAGTATAATGACTGAAGGGGGACGTGAAATGCTGATGAATTGGATGAATAAAATTGAAAGTTTACAAGGATGATATTTATTTTCGGATACGATCAAAAGGAGAATTTATTAGGACCAACAGAAGAGAAGAAATGCCCGCACTGTAATAATAGATCCTATTTTCAATTATTGGAATTAAAGAACTTTATCAGTCTGTTCTTTATCCCTGTGATCCCTGTAAAGCGCAAGCTTATTGAGCATTGCCCCATCTGCCATTGGGCGCAGGTAATTCCTGAAAATTCCCAAAAATACTACCGCGACTTGGCAGCCTTAAATCAAGCGGTTATTAATGGATTGGCAGATGAGGAATACCTACGTCGCAAAGAGGCATTAAAAAAGCCCTCCGGAGAGGGCTTTTAAAAAATTTATACGTCGATCTTAGCGTATTTTGCATTCTTTTCGATGAACTCCCGTCGAGGAGGTACATCGTCTCCCATTAACATAGAGAAGATACGGTCGGCCTCTGCAGCACTGTCAATCGTTACTCTACGCATGGTGCGTTTATCAGGATCCATGGTAGTTTCCCACAATTGCTCAGCGTTCATCTCACCAAGACCCTTATAACGTTGTACGCCTACTGAAGATTTGTTTTCTCCGCCAATCTGACTGATTAAAAGATCTCGTTGATCATCGTTCCAGGCGTATTCTTCTTTCTTGCCTTTCTTCACTAAGTATAAAGGAGGAGCAGCAATGTAAATATTACCGGCTTCAATCAATTCTTTCATATAGCGGAAGAAGAAAGTAAGAATTAAAGTGGCAATGTGGCTACCATCCACATCCGCATCACACATGATAATTACTTTGTGATAACGCAACTTAGATGTATTGAGGGCTTTGGAATCCTCTTCGGTTCCCATACTCACTCCAAGAGCGGTAAAGATATTTTTGATCTCCTCATTTTCGAAAACCTTGTGCTGCATGGCTTTCTCCACATTCAGGATTTTACCACGCAAAGGAAGGATGGCCTGGAAATTACGGTCACGCCCTTGTTTGGCAGTACCACCGGCCGAATCACCCTCCACCAGGAAGATCTCACAAACTTCGGGATCCGTTTCAGAACAATCGGAAAGTTTACCCGGTAAGCTAGTGCCCCCCATTACGGTTTTCCGCTGTACCATTTCGCGTGCTTTTTTCGCAGCAACACGCGCCTTAGCCGCCAGAATAACTTTCTGAACGATCGTTTTAGCTTCATTGGGATTTTCTTCCAAATAATTGGAAAGCATCTCCCCTACTAATTGATCCACTGCTCCTGAAACCTCAGAGTTACCTAATTTGGTTTTGGTCTGACCTTCAAACTGAGGCTCCATTACCTTAACCGATATTACGGCGGTAAGACCTTCACGGAAGTCATCTCCGCTCACATCTACCTTCTCTTTAGTCAACATTCCGCTTTCATCCGCGTAACGCTTTAGGGTGCGGGTTAAAGCTCTTCGGAAACCAGAAAGGTGAGTTCCCCCTTCATGGGTATTAATGTTGTTTACATAAGAGTGGATATTCTCACTAAATGAGGTATTGTAATGCATCGCTACCTCTACAGGAATATCGTTGCGCTCACCTTCCATGCTGATTACCTGAGGCATCAGTTTCTCACGGTTCTCATCGATGAACTCAACAAATTCTCCCAATCCACCTTCACTGAAGAAACGATCGCTTAAGTAGTTATCGTCCTCATCTGTAACTCGTTTATCGGTTAGTGAAATGCTAATTCCCTTATTTAAGAAAGCCAATTCACGTAAGCGAGAAGCTAAAATCTCATATTGGTATTCCATTACCTGGAAGATGGACGCATCGGGCTTAAAGCTTACGATGGTTCCGCGGTAATCCGTAGTACCGTCTTCTTTCAAAGGATAATCGGGTACCCCACGCTTGTATTCCTGATGGTATTTCTTACCCTGGCGATGAACATCTACTCTTAAATAATCAGAAAGAGCATTCACACAGGAAACCCCTACCCCGTGCAAACCACCGGATACTTTATAGGAGTCTTTATCAAACTTACCACCGGCATGGAGAACGGTCATAACCACCTCTACAGCAGAGCGACCTTCCTTTTCGTGGATATCCGTTGGAATACCCCGTCCATTATCCTTTACGGTAATAGAATTGTCTTCGTTAATAGTAACCTCAATGGTATCGCAGTAGCCGGCGAGGGCTTCATCAATGGAGTTATCTACAACCTCATATACTAAATGGTGCAGACCTTTAACTCCCACATCTCCGATATACATCGATGGACGTTTACGAACCGCTTCCAGACCTTCCAGTACCTGAATGCTGCTAGCGCCGTAATCTTTTTGTACTTCACTCATATTCTTGCAGTTACGCTAAATGTGATAATTCTCAAAGATACCGAATTAGACCTAGCTTGAAAGCCTTTACCAGGGCCTAATTGCAGGCTTTTTCCACATGTTTTTAACATTGGCTTAATGAGGAGGGTCAATTCACTAAAGTTGAAGATTTGAATCCTTGAATTACAAAGCAATAAGCTTCCTTTTGGGGAAGGTTATAAAAAAAGCCCTTCGATAGTCGAAGGGCTTTTCAAAAACAATTTCTTTATTCTAATCTTCCTCGAAGCGCTCAATTACGGCTTCGCTAACCCCGGTGCTACTAAAGCCACCATCATGGAAGAGGTTTTGCATGGTTACCTTGCGGGTTAAATCGCTGAAGAGCGAAATGGCATAGTCTGCACAATCATCGGCAGTAGCATTACCCAATGGGCTCATTTTTTCCGCATAGTTAATGAAACCACCAAATCCTTTAACACCACTACCAGCGGTAGTTGGAGTGGGAGATTGAGAAATGGTGTTCACCCGAACTTTATTGCGCACACCCCACTGATAGCCAAAGCTACGGGCAATGCTCTCCAAATAGGCTTTATTATCAGCCATATCATTATAATCGGGGAAAGTACGTTGTGCTGCAATATAAGTAAGGGCTAAAATGCTACCCCAATCATTCATGGCTTCGCGTTGCCAAGCCACCTGCATTACGCGGTGGAAAGATACCGCACTTACATCCCATCCCTTGGTTAACCAATCGTAATTGAGATCGGTGTACTCCTTGCCTTTACGAACGTTTACGCTCATTCCGATACTGTGCAGGATAAAATCCAATTTACCTCCCAAAATGGACTCCGCCTTTTCGAAAAGTGCATTAAGATCATCCATACTGGTAGCATCAGCAGGAACTACTTCCGAACCGGTTTTGGCTGCCAGATTATTAATCTCTCCCATACGCATCGCCACAGGAGCATTAGTCAAAACAAATTGAGCACCTTGTTCATGTGCCTTCTCGGCAATTTTCCAGGCGATAGAATCCTCATTCAAAGCTCCGAAGATGATTCCTTTCTTTCCAGCTAATAAGTTATTGGCCATTTTACTGATTTAGATGGGGCTAAAATACGGCTTTTAGACAGCTTCAATAATGATCCCGAAGGAATTGACGCTCTTGATCGGTCAGAGTCTCTGGCCCCGAATGTTTTACCTTATCCAGAATACGATTTAATTCTTCTTCCTGATCAGCCTTACGGGCGCGATATCGATCATCCATCGTCATAGATTGACCGGGGCCACCGGTATTCCATTGCAATAATTGAGGTCGAAAAAACAAGATTATCAAGAACACCAAACTGGGAACGGCCAAGTAAATAATCGTCATTGTATTGGTTTGCATTACTTGAGGCTCGAGTAGCAGGGTTAAGAGCAATCCTGCCAAAGCACCACCCAAATGCGCCTCGTGACCAATATTATCATGTTGTTTACCAATTCCATAAATGGAATACAGAATAAAGCCCAAACCATAGATCCAGGCCGGAAAAAAGAATGGTAAAAAGAACATACTTAGTTCCATGCCTGGCTTCATTACAATGGCCGAAAAGATAATTCCACTAACCGCCCCAGAAGCACCCACAGCTCTATATTCCGGATTATTCTGATGATAAAACCAAGCCAGTAAACTTCCGGCGGCCATGCTACTGAAATACACCAAAACGAAATTGAGCATTCCCAAAGAATCCTCCAATGAGCCAGCGAAGATGTATAAGCTGAACATATTGAAGAAAAAATGGGTCCAGTCTACATGAATAAAGCCCGAAGTAAAAAGGCGATAATATTGACCAGCCTTGAGATCGGCTACCCTTAAAAGCATGGCCTCAAAACGTTGACGATCTTGAAAAGCTAGATATGTAGTAAGGGCGGTTAATCCTAAAATAAGGAAGCCCGCTGTTTCCAATGAATGCATGGATCAAAGATGGCTTTTTTCAGTCTTACGTGCCAAAACAGAATAGTAAAATGCATTGGCCAAAGCAATGATCAATCCTATGGGGAAAATCTCAGCGGTAGTTAAACCAAAACGTACCAGAAAACTATCCTCATAAGACTGCATAATTTGCTTTTGATTGGTGTAACGAGATTCTATTTCTAATTGCCCTAAGCTACTGGCATCCAGTCGTTCCTTCATTTCGGCTAAATAGTCACTTACATACTCATGTCCATGATTAGCGAAGTACAACTCCCACATCAGGGCATAAACTACCGATGCAATCAAGACTATGTAAAAGCCACCAATAAAGGCGCGTGAAAAATTGATTTCGCCTAAAAATATTTTTTGCTGCAGTAGTCGCACCGCAAAGTATAGGATCAGGCCAAAAACCAAAATCATGAATAAGTAACGGAGTATCTCAGAACTTCCCGAATTAAGGTCTGAATTTCCGACGTTTATAAAAAACCCGGAGCCAATTATTAAACCCGATAAGAGTCCAAATGGCCAAATTATTTTGCGCATATTTTAAATAGAGTGAGGGGCTTGCAAAGTAGAAAATCGTGGCCTGATTAAAAATTCTTAGAGCTTCTCTTTAAACCAATTCCTGAAACATCTATCCATTTAACAAATAAGCCATTATGATCAAGCCCATTTTCACCTTTGCAATTGCATTGCTTTTTCTTTGCAGTTGTCAAAAAGACCGCAGTAGTTCCGGCATTTCAAATTCAGCACCCAATTCATCCTCCCTCCTTAGCCCTGTACTCCCCGAAACCCCACTCAATTACGCTCAGCAAAACCTACCCAATTACCTTTTGGCAGGTCCGGTTGCCAATACCGACAATACTCCTGCTAATAATGCCATTAGCAATGCTGGCGCAACTTTAGGCCGCGTTTTATTTTACGATAAGCAAATGAGTGCCAATGCCACCGTTGCCTGTGCATCCTGCCATCAAATTGAAAATGGATTTAGCGATCCTGCCACTTTAAGTTTCGGTTTTGAGAATGGTGAGACTGGTCGTCATTCTATGTCTTTAGCTAATAGTCGATTTTATGCTAATGGTCATTTCTTTTGGGATGAAAGAGCCAATAGTCTAGAAGATCAGGTTTTAATGCCTATTCAAGATGGTGTGGAAATGGGCATGACACTCGATAGCTTAATTACTCGATTAGAGGGCCTCGACTATTATCCTGAACTTTTTGTTGCCGCTTTTGGAAGCGATGAGATTAACTCAGATCGCATCAGTAAAGCCCTTGCTCAATTTATCCGCAGCATGGTAAGCTTCAATAGTAAGTACGACATAGGCTTGCAGCAAGTAAATAACCGAAACTTAGACTTCCCCAATTTTAGTGCAGAAGAAAACTTAGGAAAGAATCTTTTCTTCAGCCCGGCTATTGGCTGTGCAGCCTGCCATGGCACTGATGCCTTTATTGCACCCGGACCACGTAATAATGGACTGGACCTCACCAATGCCGATGATCAGGGTATTGGTGGCCAAAATGGCAATCTTAATCAAATAGGCCAGTTTAAAGTGGGTTCCTTAAAGAACATTGAATTAAGCGCTCCCTATATGCACGATGGTCGTTTCAATACTTTGGAAGAGGTAATTGAACACTATAGCAGCGGAGTACAAAACAATCCGAATCTTAGTGCTCCATTAAGGTTACCCAATGGTGGCGTGCGATTACTAAATCTAAGTGCTGCTGAAAAGAGTGCCTTGGTGGCCTTTCTAAAAACCCTTAGTGATCCGGTACTTACTGCAGAGGAAAAATTTAGTGATCCCTTTAGCGAATCTTAAAAACGCTCTTTGGAAAACTTCTTAAGCTTATGCTCGCTTCGATACAATTCGAATCCGAATGCTACAAGGAGAACTAAACCAAAAATCATTATCCCCATATTATCATTTAATGGGGGTAATAAAGACCAAAGCGCAGCTAAGAGAATGTGGTATAAACCGATGCGGAAAAACATTTTGGGCAGCAAAGATTGAGCGTAATTCCAATTGCGCCTGTTTCGCATGGAACGGTCGGTCCGATAACCATAAAGGCTATTAGGCTTCCTGGCAGGGAAGAGTTTCGTGATTAATGCCACTAACCACATGAGCCCGGCAAATCCCACAAAAATTAGAAATACGATATCAATTCGCATTGGTTGTGTTTGGTATTTCCCAAATGTATCAAGACCAATTCAATTCTAAAAATTTAAAATTTAAACTAGAGGTTAATTCTTATTACTAGGACTTCACATTCTATAAAAAAAAGTGATGGCAACTATTTTTTGTCCCTTGAAATGTGCCGCCTATACTGTAATTTCGTTTTGATCATTAAAAAGTATCATTGCCTATGCGCTTCACGAAATTGTTTCTACTTTCTTTTGTTTTTTCCTCAGTGGCCCTAATGGGTCAAACCGATAAGCGCATCATGCGGTTCGACTCCCTGGCTGAGATATTAAGCAATGAAAATCAAGTGATTGGCAGCTTCAGCATTTATCATAATGGAGAAGTATTTTACGAGGGAAGCTTTGCTCAATCGAGCCCAGCCCAGGATGAAGGCAGCAAGCTTTACCGTATTGGTTCCATCTCCAAAACCTTTACCGCAACCATGGTGATGAAGGCTGTAGAAGAAGGTGAACTAAGTCTGGAAAGCAAATTATCGGAATGGTTTCCTCAAGTGGCTAATGCCGATAAAATCACCATTAAAATGATGCTTGGCCATCGCAGTGGTATTCACAATTTTACCGACGACGATAGCTATCTGCAAATCATGGAAAAGGAACAAAGTCGGGAAGCGATGCTTACACGGATTGCTAGTTTAGAATCCGACTTCAGCCCCGACTCTGACTTCTCTTATTCCAATACCAATTATGTTTTATTAAGCTATATCCTGGAGGATATATACAAGCAGCCAATTGCGAACCTATTGCAAGAAAAAATTGCGAACCCCTTAAAACTTAAAAGCACCTATTTCTACACCACTGGAGCCAAGAAAAAGGGAGAACAAGAAAGTTTTTATTGGACAGGCGAATGGACCAAAGCCTCAAACACACATCCAAGTGTTCCATTGGGCGCAGGGGGTATCGTAAGCAGCACTGGAGAACTTTGCCAGTTTATGCGAGCTTTACAGGAAGGAAAAATCCTGGAAAAAAATAGTGTGGCGCAAATGAAGAATGGACAAGCTCCAGGTTTAGGCCTCTTCTTCTATCCTTTTTACAGTCATTCGGCTTACGGGCATAATGGAGGAATTGATGGATTTGTGAGTCATGCCAGTTATATGGCGGCTGATGATTTAGCCATCGCGGTTTGTTTAAATGGCGCCCGATATCCCCTTAACCAACTATTGATTGATCTACTCTCTATCTACTTTGAGCAAGAAGATTACCAGCTTCCCAGCTTTGAGATAGTGGAAGTAGCTGTTGATGATTTAAAACAATACACTGGAAATTATAAATCAGATCACTTCCCTCTGGATATTAAATTCTTTGTCGAAGACGGCATTCTAAAAGGTCAGGCCACTGGTCAACCCTCCTTCCCCATGGAAGCGCGTGGGAATCATGTTTTCGAATTTAAAGCCGCAACCATCAAAGTAACCTTTGATCCCGAAACTGGAACCATGGTATTTGAACAAGGCGGGCAAAAACTACCATTTAAACGATAATACTCCAATGAAAATTTGTTTCATCATGTATCCATGGGAACGGGTAGATCCTGCCCAGGATTCAACTATCCGCATTATTCACGAATGTGTGAAACGAAAGCATGAGGTAGCCATTACCCATGCGGCCAATCTTACCATCCGCGATAGTGTAACCCTAAGTTTATGTAAGTGGATTAATCCCGAAGAGAAAACCACCAATAGCATTAAGGCCTTTTATCGAGAGATTAATTTCCAAACGGAAATGAGTCCATTGAATAGCTTTGATGTGATCTTTATGCGCGATAATCCGCCCTTAGACAATTTGGTGCTGAATTTTCTGGATTCCATTAAGGATGAAGTTTTCATCATCAATGATGTGAATGGTTTGCGCGAGGCCAATAATAAAATTTATACCGCAGCCTATCAGGACCCGGACCGTGCACTGATCCCAACCACACACGTTTCTAAAAACCTCGATTACTTACTACGCATTATCCAGGATTCAGATCAAGAGAAAATGATCATGAAACCCCTGGATGGCTTTGGTGGCAGTGGTGTAATTGTTATCGAGAAATCGGCGATGCACAATATTCGCTCCCTCCTCGATTTCTACATTCATCGCGAAAAAGGGAAATCGAATTATGTAATCCTTCAAGATTATATAGAAGGGGCTGAAGAAGGTGATGTACGAGTAATCATGCTTAATGGTGAACCCATTGGGGCTTTACGTCGCAGGCCTACCGCTGGTGATGTGCGTTCCAATATTTCAGCCGGTGGATCAGTAGAGAAATACCGTCTTACTAAGCAGGATAAAATCCTCTGCCAAAAAATTGGTGAAAAACTGGTTAAGGATGGTATTTACTACGCCGGACTGGATTTAATCAATGGCAAACTAATCGAAATCAACGTATTAAGCCCTGGAACCTTAAAAGACATAAACCGACTTTATAAGGTTCGACTGCAAGAAAAAATTATCGATTATCTCGAGAAGGTGGTGGAAACCCGCCGTGAACTTAAAGACGATTTTCGTCCTGAGATTTTGTATGACGACGCAAGTTCTGAGTCCTGATGAGATCATTAGGCTAATTCGCAAAGGCGAGTGTTTTGATGCCCAAACCCGCGATGGTGGCTTAAAGATTAAAATTGAACGATACGTTCCTTATGTCTGCACCGCTATTCATGCAGGCTCCAAGCTGCGTGAATCTTTAAAAACTCGCATTGCTTTGGATGATTATCAACGTTGGTACGAGGAAGATCCCCATACCGACGCCTTTATTTCGTCTATGCCCATCACCTTAGTGGGTTGCGATTCCCGCTATGAATATGATCTGAATCGTCGGCCTGTTGCTGCCATTTACGAAACAGCCTGGGGTAAAGATGTATGGAAGAAAAAGCTCAGTCCCAGAGAGCAAAGCCAAAGCCTGCGCAAACATCATAATTATTACCGCATTTTAAGAGCCCTGGTAGCTCGCCTGGAAGAGCGTTTTGAAGCATGTATTGTCTATGATATGCACTCCTATAACTGGAAACGCTGGGATCGTGAGGTGCCTTTATTTAATATCGGTACAGTGCGGGTGGATCAAGAACGCTTTGGTCCCTATATCAATCATTGGAAAGAAGAATTGGAAAAAATTCAGGTTCCCAATGAAAACAGTATTTGCGCCATCAATGATGTATTTGAAGGCTTAGGTTATAACCTGGAATTTCTAAGTACCAATTTTAGCAATACCCTGGTTTTAGCGACGGAGGTTAAAAAGGTGTATTGCGACGAAACCAATGGAATTGATTATCCGGATGTGATTCGCAATTTGCAAAGGAACCTCAAGACCGCCATACTCAATAGTGCACGCCATTTTATTGATAAGGAAACTTCCTATAATAGTCAGGCGCCCGGAGTACTCTTACATAATGGCGTTGACCCTTCCCTGCTTAAAATAGACAGACAACTACATAAGCTCCTCCGCAATTTTGAATTGCTGGCTTATGTAAACCCTATCAATATTGACACGGAACGTAAACGCTTTTTCAAGAAGAAATACAATGAAGCGCCGCATTTCCGCTACGGCCCTATTAAGATTCATCCCTTTGAGCTAAAACAGTCTTTAAGTAACCTTAAGACGCAAGAAATTAGCGATGTATCCATTCGCTACCTATATGAAGCGGTGATTAACAGTTATTTCGATAAGGTAGACCTCCTGGCCAGTTTAAACTCCAAGAAATTCCTGTACAATTCTCTGCGCTACTTTGGGCGTCCCAGTCATAATGACCTACAGAATGCCCAGTACCTCTCCCTCCTGCCGGCGATTCCCAGCGAGCCTAAACGTATGCCCTATTTAGAAATGGAGCAAGTGATTCAACGCTTTGAAGAGGCCATGGATCGCTACAAAATGAAAGGGAAAATTGAATTGAGTAAACGGGTTATCTCTCAGGTAATGGTGCTAAACTCACGAAAAACAGTGCTTATTCGTCCGGATGCCCATTTTACCGAAAGGGAATTAGGGGCACTCATTGAGCATGAATTGGGGGTCCACATGGTTACAACCCAAAATTCAAATCTTCAGGACTTGAAAATCTTCAATTTAGGATTACCGGTTAATACCCGTACTCAGGAAGGTTTAGCGATCCTGGCCGAATTGCTCAGTGGAAATATTACCCTAAAGCGATTAAAGAAATTAGCCACTCGAGTTAAGGTAGTGGATATGATGTGTAATGGCGCTGATTTCAATCAATGCTTCCGTTATCTTCATCAGGATGAAGGCATGAATCCAAACGATGCCTTTAGTCTTTGTACACGAATTTTCCGAGGCGGTGGTTTCACTAAAGATTACCTGTACCTTAGCGGCTTCGTTAAGATTTTACGGATGTACCTTAATGACATCGATCTTAGTCCTCTCCTAGTGGGAAAAACCTCTACCGACTTTTATGATACGCTGGTAGAAATGATCGATCGTGAAATCGTTAAACCACCCCTTTACAAGACGCATAGCTTTACTGCACCCAAATATGAACCGGGCCATGGTTTATACGATTATATATTGAGCGGATTGCAATAAAACACCATGAACGGACTGAATATTCCGGATACAAACCTCGAGCGAGTCGTAATTATCGGCTGCGGTTTCGGTGGTTTGAATCTGGCCAAAAAACTCAATCATCAGCGCTATCAAGTAGTGATGATTGACAAGCACAATTATCACACCTTTCAACCCCTTTTATATCAGGTAGCTACGGCTGGTTTGGAGCCCGACTCCATCGCCTACCCCATCCGGCATATCTTCCGTAAGCTGCCTAATTTCTATTTCCGTTTGGCTAAGGCCGAAAGCATTGATACCGAGAATAAGATTCTGCAATGCGACATCGGAAAGCTGGATTTCGACCATCTGGTGATCGCTACCGGCAGTGGCACCAATTATTTCGGCATGAAAACCGTGGAAGAATTAGGCATGCCCATGAAAACGGTTCCGGAAGCCTTAAACCTGCGCAGCTTAATACTCCAGAATTTCGAAGCGGCTTCCTTAACCCAGGATTTGAAGGCCAGGGAAAGGCTGATGAATTTTGCGATTGTGGGTGCGGGTCCTACCGGTACAGAATTAGCGGGAGCACTGGCTGAATTGAAAAATCACGTTTTACCGAATGATTATCCGGATCTCGACTTTCGTCGGATGTCCATTCACCTGATCGAAATGGCAGGTAAGGTATTACCTCCTATGCAGGATTTCTCCTCTCGCAACGCCTTAAAATATCTGGAAACCCTGGGTGTTCAAGTCTGGCTCAATACCGCAGTTAAATCCTATGATGGCGAAACGGTAAAGACCAATAAAAAGGATCTACCTGCCTCGACCTTAATTTGGGCCGCTGGTGTTACCGGTAATATTATTCCCGGATTGGAAGAAGGCAAAGACTATCACCACGGGCGCTATCAGGTAAACGGCCTCAATCAAATTGGGGAGCATAAAAACATTTATGCGATTGGCGATGTAGCTTCTATGGCCGATGAGCAAAACCCCAAGGGTCATCCTATGTTAGCTCAGGTGGCGATTCAGCAAGGCCAAAACCTGGCTAAAAACCTGAATAATAGCTCAGATAGTACTAAATGGAAAAACTTCTCCTACAAGGATAAGGGTACTATGGCTACGGTTGGTCGCAATAAAGCGGTGGCTGAACTCTATGGTAAACTGATGTTAAAAGGATTCCCTGGCTGGGCCGTTTGGATGGCTGTGCATTTAATTAGCCTGGTAGGATTCCGCAATCGTATGGTAGTATTCTTTAACTGGTTGGTAAACTACTTTAGTTACGATCGTAAAATTCGTTTGATTATCCGTCCCTGGAAAGGGCATGACCAGAGCTAATCATGTGTAGCTTAAGCTATATACCTCAAGCTGAAGGTTATATCCTTAGTCATAATCGAGATGAACTTCCCAATCGCGAAAGTTCCTCTCGTATAATTGATGAAGATGGCTTGAGGGGTACATTTCATTTCCCACAAGATTTAAAAGCTGGGGGCAGTTGGATGGGGGCCCATGAATCAGGTTGGTCTGCCTGCCTGCTTAATGGAGGCAGTGTGCCCTATCTGCGTAAGCTCCCCTATCGCCACAGCCGTGGTAAGGTATTAATTGACTTTCTGGAAGATCCCAGTATCGATGCCTTTCAGAAAATAGATTATCAGGGTGTAGAACCCTTTACCCTCATACTGAGCAAGCCCGGAGAGCTTTGGCAATTGGAACATAATCCTGATGGCGATATCTGGAATCACCTCGACCCTCTTAAGCCTCATTTTTGGAGCAGTACTAAACTCTACCACCCTAATATCAGAGAGGCCCGGAAGTATCGCTTTGAGCAATGGCTCCATCAGCAAAAGCAGGCTAAAGCTTCCGATCTACGCCAATTTCATTTAGATCCACAACGCAGTCCGCGAGAAGGCGGATTACTCTTAGGTCCCAATTTTCCCCTCAAAACAGTTAGCTTCTGTCAGGTCAATCATCAAGCCTCGGAAATTCAGTTCCAATATGATTACCTCTTAAAGGAAGTATCCGATCATAGAAACTGGTCGATTCGCTGAACAATTCAGCGACTATTCTCCTCAATTCACCTCCGCATTTTCGAGCAAATAATCACAAATGCTAATTGAGTTCATTTATAATGACCTCATTTAAAGGTATTTGAAAAATATCATAGTACTTTGTTTTGCATAGTACTGATATTTCAACATATCTTTGCTTAACAAAACATAGAACAATGAAAAAACGTCTCACCCTGGCAATTCTCTGCCTCTGTTATTTTGGAGGTTTTGCCCAAAACACCGATCCGGTAGATGCGATCTACGAGCGCTACTCTGGAGATAAGTTTAGCATCGCGGTTAATTTGGATGCCGGCATTTTCCAGGATTTTGATATTGATATCGACACCGATGATTTGGAGCAGCGAATCAGTGGAACCATCCGTCGTTTGCGTTTCATCGGATTTGACGAATACCGACCTGGTTTACGCTCCGAAAAGGAAATCGTGGAGGAACTCCTGCGAAATGGCTATGAATTAGCCATAGTGCCCAGCGAATACGAAGATGAAAACAGCCAAATGCTAATCTTCAAAAAGAAAGGTCAAAGACTTAGTCCTCATTTGATTATCATAGTCAATGATCGCGAAGAACGCAAAGCGAATATCATTTTGCTCTCCGGCTCCATCGAATTTAAAAGCAGTGCATCATGAATCTGGAAGACACCAAAGCCCAAATGCGCAAAGGCGTTTTGGAGCTCTGCATCCTAAACATGCTGCAAGAGCGCGATGCCTATGCTAACGAAATTATCGAAGAACTAAAAAAGGCGGAACTAATAGTGGTAGAAGGAACCTTATATCCTCTGTTAACTCGTCTTAAAAACGGAGGTCTTCTCGCCTATCGCTGGGAAGAATCGACTAGTGGTCCGCCCCGGAAGTACTATAGTCTGACCGAATTGGGAAAATCTGCCCTCAAAGAATTACGCCTTACCTGGGAACGATTGCAGGAGGCTGTCAATCACAGTATGAACGAAACCAACGAAAATAAAACATCATGAAAAAGACACTAAATATCAATTTAGGAGGCATGATCTTTCATATTGATGAAGATGCCTTCAATAAGCTGGAAGCCTATTTAGGTGCTCTGCGCCAGCAATTTATTCAAACCAATGGCGGTTCTGAAATCTTGAACGATGTGGAAACCCGCATGGCTGAACTCTTCCGTGAGAGAACCAGTGAAAGCAAGCAGGTAATTAATATTCAGGATGTAGACGAAGTAATTGCCATTATGGGTCGCCCTGAAGATTATTTAGATGAAGAAATGGCCTCTAATACCAGCTATAGTTACGAAGAGAGCTACAGCAGCAATGGTAAAAAAATTCACCGTGATGTAGATAATCGCATTGTTGGTGGTGTTGCCTCAGGCTTGGCTGCCTATTTTAATATGGATGCCCTTTGGATTCGAATTCTATTTTTGGCTTCCTTCTTTGCAGGATTTGGTTTTTTACTCTACCTGATTTTATGGGCCATTATTCCTGCCGCTCGCACCACCACCGAGAAATTGCAAATGCGGGGAAAGCCTGTTACCCTCAGCAATATTGAAAACTTCGTAAAAGAAGAAGGTGCCGCTATGGGTGCAAAAATGTCTGAGCTGGGGGGAAAAGCACGTAATGTAGGCCGTAGCGGTCAGAGCCTTTTGGCCCAGCTTTTTAGTGGGATATTTGAAATAATCCGCTTGATTTTAAAATTCATTTTTAAAGCAATTGGTTTCATTTTCCTGGGCATAGGCTTAGTAATTATCGCAATCCTGGCCATTAGCTTATTCATTGGGGTTGAAATCAACGATTACCACTACAATATCAGTGAACTAAGCAATATCGTTCAATTGCTGGCTATCGACAGCAGCTCCTACAACAGTATGATGATTGGTGCTAGCCTCCTACTCTTAGGGCCTTTATTATTACTGGTTTATTACGGCTTGCGCATCGTATTCGGAATTGAGCCTTTAAACTCCGGTGTACGTCGCGGTTTGGCTTTAACCTCCCTAGCTGGAGTAATCCTACTGGTTATTAGTGGTATTAAGGTGGCTCATGAGTTTGAAGACCATGCAACTCAAAGCCAGGAATTTAATCTGGAACCCAAGAATGGAATGATCTATATGGAGGTAAATAAAGACAGCCTCTACGATCAAATGAGTGGTTATCGCAATAGCGATCATTGGTTAATCTACAATGCCAAAAGCTATTTCTCAGATATTGAATTTGACATTCAGCGTTCCAATTCTGCCAATAGCTATTTAGTGAAAAAGGTAAATGCCCGTGGTTCAAGCCGGGATGAAGCCCGACTGAATGCACGCAGCCCTGAGCACTTTCTAAAGATAGACAGTGGATTAGTGGTATCAGGCATATACTACACCATTCCTGAAGGTAAATTATACCGGGCTCAAAAAATCCGTTTGGTACTTTATCTCGCAGAAGGTGATACCGTTTTTCTGGGTCCGGGCATGGAAAGCATTATCGATGATATTGCCAATGTTCAAAATTACTGGGATCCTGATATGGTTGGGCACTATTGGACTATGACCGATCATGGTTTACTCTGCACCGATTGTCCAGAGAAGGAACGCATTGAAGAGCGTTGGGAAAATGAAGATGAAGAAGACGTATTTAAGGATTATGATAATGATTCTAAAGTGCGTATTGAAGATGATCTGATCCGTATCGAAGAAGTAGAAGTTTGGTACGAAGAAGTAAAACCCATCCGAGTAGGTTTATTAAATGAACCTCTCTTTATGGAACAATATATCTAAGTTAATTCGCTCTTCCAGAATTGAATAGACCCTCCAATAAACGGAGGGTTTTTTCTTTTTAGCCCTTAAGTTGGATTAAGTCCAAATAATCTGATTCTGAGGAATTTCGAGCCTTTCTCACTAATATTGATAGTCTAAAAACAGAGGACAATGAGCAAGACAGATCGTAGAACATTTTTAGCCAAAGCCGGATTACTTTCCCTCACCGCATTTTCCGGCGCAGCTCTATTGCAAGCCTGTGGTGGCGGTGCCAGTGAGAATACCGATAGCGGGAACAGCTCTCCTTCCGAATCATCCAATGCTAAGGCTAAGCCATCGACTGAAGCCGGTGCTTGCGCCAGCGAAAATGCCAATTTGAGTGATTCCGATTTGGAAGTACGTGAAAGCGTTGCCTATGTATCTAAAAGCACCGAAGCCGATAAGATTTGTAAAAACTGTCGCTTCTTTCAGCCCGATAAATTTGAAGGCAGTTGTGCCGGATGCATGCTGTTTGTGAACGGAGGAGTAGAGCCCGGAGGCTATTGCAAATCCTGGGCAGCTCAGGAAGCTTAGTTCGGAAAACTCCTTCTACGAGAAAAAACCCAATTATGGCCAATCTGATCCCTGGCTTCTAAATGAAGGCTTTCCCAAGGTCCCGCTATAATCACATAATGGCGGGACTCTTTATTTTTATCCCAGGGATGAAGGCTTAGTTCAGGGCGATGCGCATGGGCATACCAGAGTCCGGATTCTCGATCTCCATCCTTGTAAACAGCTATATAAACTCGATCCCAACGAAAAAAGATATACGCTAAACTATCTTGATTATCGGCTTCCCAAACCCCCACCAATTTATCAGCCAAGCGAAGGGGTAAATTTTGAATGCGCTTTAAATCGACGCGAACCTGCATTCCTTCTTCAATTCTGGTCCATCGCATAATTGAGTCTAAAACTTCTACTGCAAAAGCACCATTAGGATCCTTAAAACCAAGAGTATCGTCCAAAGAAAGCTTAAGATTCTCTCGGTCCCATTGATAGGTACCGGCACCATTCTGTAAGAGACCATTTCCCCCTTCAAAGCCCTGTTCCGAAAAACGAATCCACTTTTCTTGTGGGGTCTTTTCCTTAGCTCCTACCTGCACCTTGGTCACTTGCCATAAACCCAAGATATTTTGAGCGGATAGACTTGGGCCAGCTACTAATCCAATTAAAACTGCGAGGTATAAATTAATCCTTCTCATATAGATTTTTAAGTATTGATTTCGCCCTTTCAAAGAGGGCTTTTCCATCCCCATTATTGGCTAAAAGCACCAAATTACTTTCGCCATTATTAACTGAAATAGCCAGGGATTGAAAGCCTTCGGTACTGCCACCATGGATAAAGTAGGATTGATCCAGATTTAAGTCGCCCATTTCATAATGAGCCCCTTTAGGATAATATACCCAACCATAGCCATAGGACTTATTCGAAGCAAAATCCTGAAGATGATTCTGCATCACTAAGGCCGCTAAGCTATCGGGAATTAAAGACCGCCCACCACCGGATTCCAGCCAAAGCATTAACTCTTGAGCGCGGCAGAAAATCCGGCGTCCCAAACTTAAATCGATGTAATCATTAGCCTTGAACTGTCCATTCTCCAAACGATAGCCTACTGCTAAATGCGGAATGATTTCCCGTTGACTGGAAGGGGCGTAAATGGCTTTCATACCAAGCGGTTCAGCGATCTTCTTTTGCAAGATTTCCTGAAAGGATAATCCATATTCAGCTTCCAGTAAAATGGGAAGGATGTGATAAGCAAAATTGGAATAATGAAAATCCCGGCCGGGTTCTGTTTGTTTTACTTGCGCCAGAAAACTGAGGTATTCATCATTGTTAAAATGGAGTCGCTTAAAGAGTCGAAATTCATCCTGATGATAATCTTCCGGTAAATCATCATAATCGCCTAAACCAGAGCGATGGCAAAGCATTAAATGCAATGTGGTTCCAGGCTTAAAGCGAGCATCAAAACCATAAAGCTCTAATAAGTAGTTCAATTCTGTTTTTAAATCCCATCGGCCTTCAGCCACAGCTTGCAATACCAAATTGGCGATAAAGGACTTGTTTAAGGAAGCGATATCAAAAACGGTATTACTATTCACAGAAACAGAATGTTGTCGATCGGCCATTCCCTGAGCCAAATAAATCGGCTGCTCCAGCAATTGGGACTTTAGGAATAGCTGACCTGAAAAATTAGCTTCCTCATCCGGTTTATTCGGACATAGGGCCAGGCCAAGGCTAGCAATTAAGAATAGTACTTTCTGAAATGACATGGCTCAAAAATCCGCCATTTCTCCTATTTGGGCAAGAATATCAAGACTTTGGGATAAAAATGCCATTCCTGGGATAAAGAAGAATACTGACTTAGGAATTAAGATTTCTGCCAAGCCTTTTGCAAATCCTCACGATAGCTATTTCCTACTTTCAATTGAATTCCTCCTGGCAATTTGAGGTAAGAGTCTTTGGAATGCCAATAGACCTCGGCAATCTGATTGGGGTTTACCACATACTTACGATGTACCCGCATGAGGTGCTCCGGATATTGCTCCAGTAATTTCTTTAAAGTTTGGCGGATTAAAATTGATTCCAGTCCCTCTCCACGGTCGCAGTAGACTTCAATATAATTACCCTCTGATGCAGCATATCTAAATTGGCTCAGCAGAAGGTTCAGTTCCAGGCGCCCACCTTCATCTTGAATATTCAATTCCGGCTCTTGCCTTGATGGAGACTGGCTAAAAGCCAAAGCCATTTCTTGAACCAGAATAGGCCAAATCCAGGTAAGAGCAAAATCGCCGCTGAGACTGAAAAAACTGATCCATTGCCAATCTTGCCCCAGCCAAAAGATGTTGAGTAAGAGGAATAGGAATAGGTTTCCACTTAAAAATTGAATAAATCGTCGAAACCAGCGGGCTTTAGCCTTTAATAGTTGCTCCCAAATTGCTGTAGAGCACCAAAGCACCAAACTGAAGCTTATCACGCGAAAGCTAAGGGAATGACCACTGGCTGAATATTCCTGCCAAATACCGAAGGAACGGTAGAGTCCTAAAAAGAGCGCCAAGAAAAGTGAAGCGCTTATCCCAAAAAAACGATCAGAGACTAAAATTCTGACCCAGCGATCATTATTCATTATATAATGGGTGGGAGTAACTTATGACACGCTAAGGTAGGAATGCTCCTTCTACCTTTGCAGAGTAAAACGAGAAAAATGCCTACAGTAAAACTTAGTACCGAGCAATTTAAAAAAGACGTGTTTGATTACACTCAATATAAAGAATGGAAGTATCAGGGTAACAAACCCGCCATTATCGACTTTTATGCCGATTGGTGTGGACCTTGTCAAATGGTAGCGCCAATTTTCGAAGAACTGAGTGATGAATACAAGGATGACATTATCATTTACAAGGTTGATACCGAGGTGGAACAAGAGCTAGCAGGCGCTTTCGGAATCCAAAGCATTCCTTCCATTCTCTTTATCCCGATGGACGGAACCCCAATGATGTCGCGTGGTGCCATGCCTAAACACAACCTTCAAAAGGTAATTGAAGAAGAACTGATGGTTTCCAAATAATCATTGGAAAAAATTTATAAACTCAAGATCCGTATCCAGCAATGGTTACGGATTTTTTTATGAATTTTAGAGACATGAAAACGCCCCACTCAGGACCCTCTGGTCAGGACCTCTTAACGATCCTCGACCAAGCTGCAATTGGCCTCATTGTAGCGGATAAACCCGGAAATATTCTACATATGAATCAAATGGCAGAACAAATGGTTTTGCCCTTGTTTCAACAAGCGGGACAAGCACCCACGAATATTTTGAATCTATTGGAAATGATTGCCCCCGGTATTGCGGAAAAAGTAGAAAACTTCCCCGATCCAACCGGTTTTGTGATTACCCAGCAGAAACAAACGGTGGAGATGGAATACAAAGGAGAAAAGATTATCCGACATTTCTTTTATTCCATTAACAAGGTATCCGAGGAGTCTATAGTTTATAGCTTCGATGATATCACTAATTACCATACAGCCCAGGAGGAGCTCGCTGATCTAAATCAGAAA
Organism: Flavobacteriales bacterium UBA7878; assembly: GCA_002501205.1. Lineage (GTDB taxonomy): Bacteria > Bacteroidota > Bacteroidia > Flavobacteriales > Schleiferiaceae > Croceimicrobium. Next base: position 5,903 of record DLRW01000024.1, on the reverse strand, counting down.
ATGGCGATTGACCGCTCCAAATTCGAAATGGCAGCTGGGGTTTTACACGATATTGGAAATGCTGTTGTTGGCATTGGTTCTCACCTCACTAAAGCACGTCGTAGTTTAGAAAACAGCGACTTGGAGACTCTTAAGAAGCTGCTCCAGTTTTTTGAAGTTAAGCGCGCTGATTTAACTGATGCCTTGGGTGAAAGCAAGTTTCAAGCACTGGTGAATTTGGTTACTGGGCTGGAAGAAAATCAGAGGAAATTAGAGGAAGAGCTCAATCAAAATCTCAAGGAGCAAATGGGAATCACCAGTCATATAAGTGATATTCTCAACATTCAACGCCAATATGTTTATCAAAACGGCGACACAAAAAGAGATCCGGTTCACATTAAGAGTGTGCTTTACGATGCCTTGTCTATACTAATGGCCAGCATAGAAAAACGTCGCATTAAACTAGAGGCGAATATTCCTGAGGACTGCTCCAAATTTACTGGAGACCGCACGAAATTAATTCAGGTTTTCATTAACTTGATTAAGAATGCTTTGGATGCAATTGATGATGCCGGAGGTGAAGACCATCGACTATCTATTGATCTTAAAGAAATAGGTGACCACCTGGAAGTTACGATTCAAGACAGTGGTATTGGCTTTGAGCCTAATCAAACTGATAAATTATTTGAACGAGGTTTTACCACCAAAACCCAAGGCAGTGGCATTGGAATGGCCACCAGTCGCGCTATAATTGAAAGTCATTCCGGCACCCTATCTATCCTAAGTGATGGACCAGGTAAAGGTGCTACCGTTCAAGTTACAATCCCCCTACAACAAGACTAAAACTTCATGGAAAAACTAAACACAAGAGTCCTGATCATCGATGATGAGGAGATGGTACGTGATAATATTGAGGAAATCCTCATTCCTCATCGCAAGGAGAAAAACAAAAAAGTAGATGATGCGCTCGACCTCCTTTTTGATGAAGAAGAAAAAACTGAGACACCGGTTGTTGACAATAAGCAATTCCCCGACTTCAGAGTAGACAAGGCCTACAATGGACAGGTTGGTCTGGAAAAGGTTAGTGAAGCCGTGGAAAACGGAGATCCTTATGCAGTGATTTTCCTGGATATGCGAATGCCAGGCTGGGATGGATTGGAAACTGCCAAGCGCATTCGTTTAGTAGATGGAAAAGTAGAAATCATCATTGTTACGGCCTATTCGGACCATTCAATCGATCAGATTGTAAAGGAAGCTGGAAAGAATGTTGGCTACCATGTAAAGCCCTATAATTCAGAAGAGATTCTGCAATTGGCTACCAAGGCCGTTAATGACTACAACAAGCTTCGTAACCTCGAGGATTTAATTGCCACCACCGGCAGAATTACCATCGGGGAAACCCAATTAAATAGCCTCTTACAGAATATTTTCGATCAATTGGCCCGCTATATTGGAACCGAAAATGCGGTGATGGGTATGATGCGCGAGGAAGAAGAGCTGGACCTTCTTTTTAAAGTGGGTAATGTAGAGGACTCTCTTAATCGTGAGGCCTTATTAAAAATGATTCGGGTAGCTCGCCACAACTCCGAATCTATCGTCCAGAACGATAATGTAGTCTTAGCCTTATTGCAGGATTACCCGGTTTTCGCGCTCTTAAAACCGAATGAAACTTTAAAGACGGAAAAGATCTACTTGCTACAGCTCTTTATTCAGAATGCAACGCATGCCATTCAAAATGCTCATTTGCAAGAAGAGCTTTTACGTAAAGAAAAACTGAGTGCGGCAGGAAATGCTTTGGGTATGCTGATGCATGATTTACGTACGCCCATCAAAAACATTCCTCAAATTACCGACATGCTCAGAGCAGATGGCGCTAATGAAGAGCTATTAAGATTACTGGACCAAAGTTCTCGTCAGGCTTCTGAAATTTTGGATGATTTCCTGGATTTTGTGCGTGATGCACCCATTAAGAAAGAAAAAGTACTGTTGGATAATCTAATCAAGGAAGCGATTACTCTTACCAATAATCGACGTGATTTAAGTAACATCCATTTTGACTTACAAGAAAAAGAAGAGGTTTACCTACAAGGAGATGCCAGCAAAATTAAAAGGATGATAATGAATATTTTAAGCAATGCAGGAGACGCTTTGCTTGACTTTAATATTCCGAATCCTACGATAAGAATTGAATGCTCCAATGATGGGAATTTCCACCGAATTACCATTCACGATAATGGTCCGGGTATCCCTCCTACCGTTTTATCTAAAATCTTTCAACCCTTTACCACGGAAGGAAAGGCAGATGGTACTGGCTTAGGATTAACCATCGTAAAACAATACGTGGATGCCCACGGAGGGAACATCCACGCTTTTAATGATAATGGTGCGGTATTCGATATCCGACTTCCCTTATGGAAAGCTTAGGCTAAAGCGGATCGCATATCAGCAATAAACTGGTCTACCACTTTGCCGATGGTGTGCTGCATAACCACAATTTTCCACCACTTAGGTTCGGCGCCAAAATTGTCGCTTACCAATCGGTATTTACCTGGGATTTCCACTGGAACCTGTGGAGCATGCATAGTCACAATATTTAAATGGGGATCACGGAAATAGCTGATCCCCATATCATCCAATGCCGAACATAGCTTATCGGTTTCGATGATCAATCGCTCCATGGTATTCTTCCATCCCTTAGGACCATGGGTCATTAAAATCATCCAAATAGAAACGGCTTGGGCCCCTGAACGGCTACCGACCATGGTATAGTCTAATCCCTGTACATAGGAAGCTTCGCTAGTAGCGGCATATTGAATCCAATCCTTGCGAATCATAAAAACGCCGGTACCATAAGGCGCCATCAACATTTTATGCGCATCTACCGTCATGGAATTAATGCGAGGATTGCCAAAGTGAAGTTTGGAATTGGGATTAGTGAAGGGATAAATGAAGCCACCAAAAGCTCCATCTACATGCATTTTATAGGGCAGATCCATCGACTCAAATACATCCGCAATTTGATCGGGATCATCTACCGAGCCAAACATGGTAGTACTCATATTGGCAATGGCAATAAAGTATTTAATCCCATCAACTTTAGCTTGCTCCAAAACTGCTTGCAATGCGTCGTCTTTAATCATGCGATCTTGCTCCCCTACCGGAACATTAAGGGCCCGAATACCCAATAAGTTGGCTCCTTTGTAAAAGCTATAATGGCTGTCATCACTAAAAACTACAGCTACCTCCGAGGCCTTTGCGCCGAATTCCTTTTGATAATAATTTCGGTAAATCCACAAAGCCTGAATATTGGCTTCGGTTCCACCGGGAGCTACATAACCATCAATGGAACGCGCTTCGGCTCGCATAATTTCTTCGGAAATCATCCGGATTAATTCCACCTCAATTTTCTGGGTACCTCGGAAAAGATCCTCCCCTTCATCACCGGTAAGAGTGTGACAACCAATATGATTGGGATTATTAATAAAGGTGCGTAAAAAGGGGGCGTCTTCTAAAAAATCAGCATCACGATGAAACTGGGCGGTATCGAGATATGTTCCGGGAATACCTAAAATAAAGTCGCTATCGTAATTACGGTTTTCCGCTAAAGCTTTGTATACCCGATCCTTAATTTCGGGTTTGGTCATGTGTTTCCAAATCATGCTGCAAAATTACAGCGAGCCTCTTGTTAAACCCTGATAAATGCCCATATTTTCCCTACAGTTTTCAGCTATTGCTGATTATGTACCTTCGCCCAAAATTTCAGGAATGCCCCTCAAAATATTGGTCATAAGTAATTACCGTACTACCATTACCGTTCGCCCTGAAGCTGAGATTTTTATCGGCTTACAGAAGAAAGGGCATTCGGTAACTATAATGACCTATGGCGATAGTGCCTACTGCGAAAATTTCCGTGAGGCCGGGATTCGCCTGATTGATTTTCATCCCCAGAAAAAGTTCGATAAGGAGGAAATCGCTTTTATTCATAAAGAAATTTTAGAGGGTGCCTACGATGTGATGCATCTCTTTAATGGAGTATCAATGGTAAATGGTATTCAGGCAGCGAAGGGCACTCCGGTTAAGGTAGTTTTATACCGCGGCTTTGAAGGGCATATCCACTGGTACGATCCCTCTTGCTACTATAAATTCTTGCATCCCAGAGTAGATGCAGTGCTTTGCAATTCAGAAGGCGTTAAGGAGCATATCGAAAGAGCCAGTGTTTTTGTAAAACCGAAACTGGTAACCGTAAACAAAGGGCATCGTTTGGAATGGTATGAAGAGGTAGAAAGCATGCCCCATGCCGAATTAGGTCTGGATCCCGATGCTTTTTATGCCGTATGCGCTGCCAATAATCGGAGGATGAAAGGCATGCCTTATCTGCTTAAAGCCTTTGCACACATTCCGGAAGAGGCCAATATCCATCTGCTGATTTTGGGCAAGGATATGGACAATGAAGAAAACCTCAAGATCATAAACAGTCTGCCTCGCCCCGATCGTATCCATATTATGGGTTGGCGTGGTGATAGCTTAAGGATTGTAAAAATGGCGCAAACCTTTTTACTCTCTTCACTTTATGGGGAGTCGATCACCAAATCGGTTTTGGAAGGTATGTCTTTAGGTACAGCAGCTATTATTACTGATATCCCTGGAAATCGGGAAATGATTGAAGATGGAGTATCGGGTTATGTGGTGCCTAAGAAAAACCCAAAGGCCATGGCTAAAGCATTACTAAAGATGTATGCTGATCCAGAGACACCTGCTAAAATGGGGGCCGCTGCTAAGGAGAGGATTCGTACCCGCTTTAGCTCAGAGCGCAGTATTGAAGGCTACGAAGCCTTTTATCAAAATTTGGTGGAAGAAGACTAGTAGTCGGTGTAGATCAGATATTTCCTGCGGATCTGCTGAAAGGCCCGTAAATCCTCCTGCCAGGAAGCCCGAATTTCTTCCGCCGAAAGGCCTTGTTCTATCTGTTCTTGCAGTTTAGTGGTGCCGGCCAATAAAGTGAAAAAGGGCTTAAAGAATTTCGTCTTATCCGGAGCCATACGATAGCTTTCCACTAACCAATAAAGGTAAATCTCTCCGAGTCCATCCATATAGGAGTCTGCAAAATCCTGCAGTACAAAACCTTTGCATTCTACTCCTTCATAAGGTGGGTTGGCAGCACCAGGACGATCTTCAGGGGTAAAGTTGAAACCAAATTCCTTAAACCAAGGGGCGCCAATTAATTGAAAGGGAAAATCCGTGCCGCGACCAATGCTAACTGGCGTACCTTCAAACAAGCAAAGGGAAGGATACAAGGTAACAGCCAATCGATTGGGCAAATTAGGAGAAGGCTTTATCGGTAATTCATAAGCGGTATTATGATCGTAATTACGACAAGGGATTACCTCCAAATCGCATTGCACAGCTCCTTGCAGCCAGCCCTCACCATTAACCATACGGGCATACTCCCCTACTGTCATCCCATGTACAATAGGTACAGGGTGCATCCCCACAAATGATTTATGCTTCAATTCAAGGATGGGCCCATCAATATAGTACCCATGGGGATTAGGTCGATCGAAAACCATCACCTTAACCTTATTTTCGGCAGCTGCTTCCATTACATAGCTTAGAGTACTGATATAGGTATAAAAGCGTGCCCCTACATCTTGAATATCGAAGATCAGAATATCCAATCCTTCCAAATCCGCAGCGGTAGGTTTCTTATGATTTCCATAAAGTGAGATTACAGGCAAGCCGGTTTTAGCGTCTTTACCACTTTCTACTTTGGCTCCAGCCGATGCAGTACCACGAAAACCATGCTCCGGGCTAAAAATTTTCTTGACCTTAATTTTATTCGCTAAGAGAAAGTCAACCAAATGTTTACCATCCTTTAAGGTAGAGCTATGGTTTACCACCATGCCCACATTTTTATCGTATAATGA
>DLRW01000034.1:59173-59457 GCA_002501205.1 Flavobacteriales bacterium UBA7878 | reverse complement strand
AAGCTAACACAAGCATCACCAATTAAACGAGCCGATTCTAATACCGCATGGGCCATAACGGGTTTGAATACATTCAATTCATAATGACCATTCGATCCACCAACAGTTACGGTGGTATCATTACCCATTACACGAGCCGCAACCATGGTCATGGCCTCCGCTTGAGTAGGATTCACTTTACCCGGCATAATGGAAGAACCAGGCTCATTGGCAGGAATTAAGATCTCACCAATACCTGCACGAGGACCGGAGGCTAAAAGACGAATATCATTCGCGATTTTCAT
>DLRW01000034.1:0-58863 GCA_002501205.1 Flavobacteriales bacterium UBA7878 | reverse complement strand
AATATCATTCGCGATTTTCATTAAAGAAACTGCCAATTGCTTTAAGGCGCCATGAGTTTCTACCAGGGCATCATGTGCTGCTAAAGCTTCAAATTTATTGTCGGCCGAACGGAAAGGCATACCAGTGAATTCAGCGATTTTTTTCGCTACTAATTCGGCATAACCTTCGGGCGTATTAATTCCAGTTCCAACCGCAGTACCACCTAAGGCCACTTCCGAAAGGTGATCCAAAGTATTGTTGAGGGCTTTTAAACCGTGGTCTAATTGCGATACATAGCCACTAAACTCCTGACCCAAGGTTAAGGGGGTAGCGTCCATTAAGTGCGTACGGCCAATTTTCACCACATTTTTATAGGCTTCGGATTTAGCCGCCAGGGTATCGCGTAATTGCTTTACTCCTGGAATGGTGGTTTCTACGATCATCTTATAAGCAGCAATATGCATACCGGTAGGGAAGGTGTCGTTAGAAGACTGGCTTTTATTTACGTCATCATTTGGGTGAATCATGCGCTCGCCCTCACCCAATTTGTTGCCCGCAATTACATGAGCGCGGTTGGCTACCACCTCATTTACATTCATATTGCTTTGGGTGCCGGAACCGGTTTGCCAGATAACCAATGGAAATTGATCATTGAGGCTGCCGCTTAAAATTTCATCACAAACTTTAGAAATGAGATCTCTCTTTTCTACCGGAAGAACACCTAAATCTGCATTGGCGTGAGCGGCTGCTTTTTTCAAATAAGCAAAGCCATGCACGATTTCGATGGGCATGCTGGCTGCAGCTCCGATCTTAAAATTGTTACGGCTACGCTCGGTTTGCGCACCCCAATACTTATCGGCGGGCACATGAACTTCGCCCATGGTGTCCTTTTCGATACGGTAATCCATATTCTTGAATTTGAGAGTTTAGTGTGTAATTATCCAGCTGCTGATGAAAACCGTCAACAGCAAAGTGAGTACAAAAATACCGAGGTAGAGGCCGCGGTGCCAATTTTTGCCCAAAAAATAGAGGGCTAAATTAAAGGCGATTAAGAGGTAGCCCATCCAGCGAAAGCCCAAGGTCCATTCAGGAGGGTTGTCCCATTGCCCGGAGCTGCTGGCCTGTACTGCCACAAATAGCTTTTGCCAAAACTCTTGTTCCAAACCGAAGTATCCCAGGTAGATGCAAAACAAGGCGCAGATTAGGGCGCTGAAGGTGAGGAATTTGCGCAGACTCATGAAAAATGGTGTTTAGGACTTTAGTGGATTGAGTTTTTGCTGTACTTTAGCGGCCACAAATTTACCAACGATGTTCACCAAAGTATTAGGATTCTTTATCTTTTTGTTCATCTTCTTGATGGGTTTCAGCATGTTGCTATTCTTGGGTCTCTTTGTAGGCTATTGGTTAACCCTTATTGGCTTAGAGCAAGTGGCTCCTAAATTAGCCTACAAGATGATTGGCTATAAAGAGGAAGAGGCTTAGTCCTAAGCTTTATATCATATTTTTAAGAAACCGTTTTGGCTTTTGCCGAAGCGGTTTTTTTATGCGCCTATTTTCCCCTCGCGGCAATAATTATCTTTACCAAAATTCAGCTTATGGCCCGTATTTTTTTCGCTCTCCTGATTTTGCTGTCTTCGGTTTCTTGTCAAACAGAAGCCAAAAAGGTACCGGTAGATCTATTGGTGGTGGCCAAGCAGATTTATCTCAAAGCAGGGGAAACCGCCCAGGCTATGGTAATTAAAGAAGGTAAGGTTTGGGCAACGGGCAGCCAGAAAGAATTAGAATCGGCCTACAAGCCACAAGCCACTAAGATTTTTGAGGGCATGTATATCTACCCAGGTTTTAATGATGCCCATGCCCATTTTTTAGGTTATGCCCGCAGTTTAGGAAGAGTGAATTTAGTGGCTACCCAATCTTGGCAAGAATGTCTGGAGCGTTTGCAGAATTTTGCTGAAAAGAATCCCAATGATTTTCTCTTAGGTAGAGGTTGGGATCAGAATGATTGGGAAAGCAAGGAATTCCCAGATCGAAGAGCTTTGGATTCGCTTTATCCTCATACTCCAGTTCTCTTGAAGCGAATTGATGGACATGCGGCTATTGCCAATCAAGCGGCTTTGGACTATGCCGGGATTAATGCATCCACAAAGTTGGCCGGTGGGACTATTGATTTAGCTAAGGGTATCTTAATTGATAATGCAGTAGATCTCATTGAAGAACCTGAGAATGATCCGGAGCGAGATAAAGAATTGATCTTAAAAGCCCAGGAATTCTGCCTCCATGCAGGCTTAACTTCTATTACTGATGCCGGGCTTAAAAAGAAGGACATTCAGGTTTTACAGGACCTAAGTGAGAGTGGTGAATTAAAGCTGCGCCTCAATGTGATGGTCTCGGATGATTCCGCTTCTTTGGCCTATTATTTTGCCAGAGGGCCGATGGAAGAGCCGCGCTTTAGGTTAAAAACGGTGAAGTTTTATTTGGATGGTGCTTTGGGATCCCGTGGAGCTTTGCTTTTAAATTCCTATGCGGATGATCCTGGAAATTATGGCCTGCAATTAAAGCCCACCAATTACTTTTTAGAGATGGCTGATTCCTTGAGTCATCAAAAGTGGCAAATGGCCATTCATGCCATTGGGGATTCGGCCAACCGCTTAGCCACGCAAATCTTTGGCGTGGGGTATTTGCATAATCGTAATCATCGTTGGCGGATTGAACATGCGCAGGTGGTGCATCCTCAGGATTTGGAAGATATGAAGGCTCTGGGCGTAATTCCTTCAATTCAGCCTACACATGCCACCTCAGATATGTATTGGGCGGAGGAAAGGCTGGGGCCTGATGCCGTTCAGTATGCCTACCGTGCGCAAAGCTTTTTAGATCAGGAATTGGTTTTGCCCTTGGGCACCGATTTTCCGGTAGAGGATATTAATCCCCTCAATACTTTTAGAGCAGCCCGCTTTCGCGTAGACGCCAATGCCTATCCAGAAGGGGGGTTTAGAGCCGAGGAAGCGCTTAGTTTTGATGAAGCCTTAAAAGGCATGACTTGGTCTGGTGCCTATGCCAGTTTTGAAGAAGAAGTGAAAGGATTATTGGAGCGTGGTTATTACGCCGATTTCATTGTGATGGATCGCGATTTAAAAAAGCTGAAGGCCGATGAGTTCTCCAATCTGGAAGTGAAGGCAACCGCAATTAATGGTGAATTTCTCTACAGTCTCTAATGGCAAATTGGTCCTATCGCATTCGGAATGGGGCGGTTAAAATCCTCAGTACTTTGGATTATTGGCTGAAGCCCAAGCAGCGCAATGGGCAAATAGCCCTGCATGCCATGTTTAAGGATGAGGCCCCCTTTTTAGCGGAGTGGATCGAGTATCATCTATCGCAAGGGATCAAGCATATTTATTTAACCAATGATAATAGTAGTGATCATTGGCAAGAAGTACTTAAGCCTTATTTGGAAGCAGGATTAGTGGAAGTCGAGAACAGCATAAATCATCCTGATTTTTATACCCGCGAGGAATACCATAAAAAGCGCATTTCGGCGAAAGCCGCCAAAAAATACGAATGGATCGCTTTCTTAGACAGTGATGAGTTTTGGTACTGCGATGAAGGTTATCACTCTGTATTGAAGAATGCGCCTCACAATGCTTCGGGATTAGTCTTCAATTGGCTGATATATGGTACAGCGCATCAAGAAGATTTAGCGGATGGCGAATGGATGCTGGAAAAACTCAATCGTCGTTTCCCGGATGGACATGAAGAGAATCAGCAAGTAAAGACTGTGATTCGCTCAGGATACGGCGCACGCTATTTTAATAAGAATCCGCATTCCCCCAACTATTCACCTTTGGCTCCCTTGTATTGGAGTGATGGACAGAGATTTCGTCCGGGGCAAAAGCGGGTATTAATTGAGCCCGGCCACATCAAACATTATTGGTACCGCACTGAAGCATTTTTTAAACGGGTAAAGCGCGGGCGTAGAGCCTTTTTTGACGGAAAGGAGCGCTCGGCCATTTTGGAGGATTGGCATTATAGACGCTCCAATGCCGTATTTGATCCTTTTCCTGAAAAGGCTTTACAGAACTTGAAAAACTTTCACCAAAAATTCCGGGATCAAAAGGTCTGAATTCTTAAATAGAATAGCTCGATATCATTGGTGTCAGCTTAACATTTATGGCTTTTTCCGCTATATTTAGCATCCACAAGATTTTGCAGGAATATATGAAAGGAGATACGCCGACTCGATTATTTGATTTCCCACGCTTTCAATTGAATAATAAGCCTTTAGTAGATTCACTAGCTACGAAGGTAGATGGGAAGTGGAAAAAGATATCCACCCAGGAATATGTTGACTTAAGTGATCAATTTGGCCGAGCGCTGATTGAAGCTGGTTTGCAGCCCGGGGATAAAGTGGCAGTAGCTTCTACCAATAACCGTTGGGAATGGAATATTCTTGATATCGGTACCCTGCAAGCCGGCTGCGTGGATGTGCCGGTTTATCCAACTATTTCGGAAGACGATTATGAGTATATCTTTAATGATGCCGGTGTAAAACTGGTTTTTGTTTCGGATGAAGCGCTGTACGAAAAGATCATCCACATTAAAGAAAAGGTAGAAGGCCTGGCCGAAATCTACACTTTTGATCAGGTGCCCAATGCACCCAATTGGATGGATTTTATGGCCATGGGGGAAAGTAATACCCATCAAGAGGTATTGGAGCAGCGTATGAAAGCTGTGAAAACGGAAGATTTAGCGACCCTTATTTATACTTCAGGAACTACCGGCAGACCTAAAGGGGTGATGCTCTCGCATCAGAATATTGCCTCGAATAGTTTGGATTCCTTTCCACGTATTCCAACAAAGGGTGATAATGAATTGGCATTGAGTTTCTTGCCGCTTTGTCATGTTTATGAGCGAATGCTGATTTACCTCTATTGCTATGCCTGTGTGCCTATTTACTATGCAGAAAGCATGGATAGCATTGGGGATAATATCCGCGAATTAAAACCTACTATTTTCACCGCGGTTCCCCGCCTATTAGAGAAGATTTACGACCGTATTGTTGCAAAGGGTTCTGAGCTTAGCGGAATTAAAAAGAAGCTCTTCTTTTGGGCCATTGAGCTGGGTGAAGAATATGAGCTCACCGGAAAAGGGGGCCTATATAAATTGAAGCTAGCCATAGTTCGGAAGTTGATATTCAGCAAATGGATGGAAGCCCTCGGCGGTCGGGTAAAGGCTATTGCCAGTGGTTCAGCCGCTTTAAATCCACGTTTGATTCGCATATTCTCAGCGGCCGGGGTGAATATCCAGGAAGGCTATGGTTTAACGGAGACCTCACCGGTAATATCGGTGAATGGTCCGGATGTGGATCAAAAGCGCATTGGTACGGTAGGTCGCCTAATTCGCAATGTAGAAGTGAAGATTGCTGAGGATGGTGAAATCCTCTGTAAAGGTCCTAATGTAATGTTGGGCTATTACAATAAGCCGGAAGCTACCGCTGAAGTATTAAGTGAAGATGGCTGGTTCCATACTGGTGATATCGGTGAATTTGTAGATGGCGACTTCTTAAAAATTACCGATCGCAAGAAGGAGATATTTAAGACCAGTGGTGGTAAGTATATCGCCCCTCAGTTAATGGAAACTCGATTTAAGGAAAGTCACTTTATTGAGCAAATTATGGTGATTGGTGAGGGTGAGAAGCATCCTGCGGCCATCGTTCAGCCTGATTTTGAATTCTTGAAATCCTATTGCAAGCGTAAGGGATTGGAATATGGATCCGAAAAAGAAGTGACTCAGAACGAGAAGATTAAAGCGCGGATTTTCCAGGATGTAGAAGCGATTAATCGCCACTTCGGGAAATGGGAACAGGTGAAGAAAATAGAGTTGAGCGATCATGCCTGGACGGTAGATTCGGGTGAATTAACGCCGACCATGAAGTTGAAACGTCGTATTGTGCAGTCTCTGCATCAAGATCATTACGAGCGTATTTACGGCCATAAACCTGGGCACTAGGCTCAGGTTAAAGAAATGAAAAAGCCGCCTCGGATTAACCGAGGTGGCTTTTTTTATACCCCCTTCAAAAGAGTATTATAAGCTAATGGTGTCTAAATCAGTTACCTGACCCGCATTTACCATAATATTAGTAGTGTCCTTAAAATTGAAAGGCGCTTGAGGATTAAATTCAACGGTGTAGGTTCCTGGGTTGAGGCCTGCTAATAAGAAATAACCAGTGTTGGTATCAGCAATGGTGGCTGCTGAGTCTCCTAAAGTATTGTGTGCTAAAAGGCCGGTCATAACAGAATCGGGCTGAATAAAGCCACTGATGCTACCGGTACTACTGCTAGTGAAAACTCGGATTACTGGTTTTAGAGAGTAGTCGCCGTTGCCCTTAAGTACGATGGAACGATGGGCGTCGAAATCAAGGCTAAACTCATAAACCAAATCGGCTTGTAAGGTATAGTTTACCAAGAGCTTTAAACCAGATTGGCTACCCGAAGGAACCTTGAGGCTCACGCTATCTGTAGCGGTCACAATAGAATTATTGGGGCCTAAGATTAATCGGATTTGGTTCAGCTTACCTGCGGGAACGAAAGCTTGACCAATAAGAGTGTCTAAACCATTTTGAAAGTCCAGTAAATTATAGATACCAGCTTGGGTGTTTAGGCTAATCCAGGCCGAGCTGTCTACCTTAAGTTCAACATTTTGTAAATCAATGTAAACGGCTTGGTAGAGACCAGGCGCATCGGTTAAATTAAGTCGGACTTGAGCCTGACCTTCTTGATTGTTGGGCTCGGAATCTTCTTGACAAGATTGTAAAAAAGTGAAACTAATCAGACTCATGCTGATTAGGAGGGTTTTTCGAAAATTCATTGATTTATCTGTTTTAGATATAACGCCGAAAATAGAGCAATTGTTTGTGCTTTCCTTTCGTAAGTTGTTGTTAAACAGATTCTTATTTCGGAAAGTCAATATGGCCTTTATTGATAGTCAGAGGCTAAGGCTGGTCGAAAATCGTTAAAATAAATCTGAGAATTTCCGCTTTTTCTGGGCGAAATAGGCCCAAATGATGCTCTTGGAATAAAGGCCTTTCATGTTTTTAAAAGGCTCTTGCTTTCGCTTTACGCGCTCCCGATAAAGCTCGGTAAACATTCCATAGAAAGCGAAATGAGCTCTCACAATAGCCCAAACATGCGATAGCTTTCCTTGCATCAAAAGGCGTAATCCGGCTAAGCCATCCAGAAGCAAGCGACTGAAGATAATTCGCATGGACTCCAAATGCGGGAGGTTAAGGAAAAGGATGATCAGATTATTACGAAAATTGAGGTAGGTTTTTTTAGGCGAGGCCGCTTCCAGGGTTGCTCCTCCTAGGTGATAGACTTCGCTAGCCGGTTCCACTGCTATCTTCCAACCATTGATTTGCATTTTCCAACAAAGGTCAATTTCCTCCATGTGGGCAAAGAGGGTCGCGTATAAGCCGCGCACCTCATTATAGGCAGATTTGCGTACTGCGAGGCAGGCTCCGGTTGCCCAAAAACATTCCTGATAGTCGTTGTATTGCCCCTCATCTCTTTCCAAATCATCGAAGAGGCGACCTCTACAAAAGGCATAGCCCAGGCGATCCATATAACCACCACTGGCTCCAGCGTATTCAAATTTGGAGCGATCCTTTAGGTCGAGAATCTTGGGTTGCAAGGCACCCAATTTAGGCTCTGCCGCAAATCTCGCTGCGATAGGTTGCAACCAATTGGGTGTCGATTCAATATCCGAATTGATTAACACCACTAATTCTTCCTCTAATTGGGCAATGGCTTTATTATAGCCTCCGGCATAGCCATAATTGTCGTCCAGCTTTATGATCTCTACTTCGGGAAGCTTTTCTTGGGTCCAGCTAATACTGTTATCTGTGCTGGCATTATCTATCAGATACACTTTTCCGAGGCCTTTCGAGTCAGCTACCAATTTGGGTAGATAGCGCTCTAGTAAAGATTGACCATTCCAGTTGAGAACTGCTACGGCGATTGTATCAGGCATATTTCCAGCGTTTATGGCTCCACAGCCAATTAGGAGGATCGGATTGAATGAGTTTTTCCAGCGCTTTTACATGGGTGTCGGTTACCACATGAGGTTCTTGATCTTGAGTGTTTTCAAAAAGCAAATGCCCCTCAATTTCATAGTAACCACGCTTCACGCGATGGATATCAATAAAGACCACCGCTAAATCACATTTGCGACTAAGGTTCTCAACTCCCAAATGAACGGGAGTGTCTTGATGTAAAAACTGGGTTCGGTATTTTATTTTTCCTCTATGAGGACTTTGATCTGCCATGAAAACATAGAGGGGACGAGGATCGGGATTGTTCAACATGAAGGGATAGGTGTCCTCCATTTTGAAGAGCTTTAAACCGAATTGCTCACGAATCTTCACGATCAATTTATTGAAGCGAGGATTTTTCAAAGGATGGTAAACCGCGTAGCAATTTTGGGGTACCACCAAGGGAATGCTCATGGCAGTCCATTCGAAGTTGGTATGATGTCCCATTACCATTATCAAGCCGCGATTTTGATCGTAGATGTTTTGAAACACCTCGGGATTGCGGAGTACAAAGCGCTTACGCATGGTTTTCTCAGAAACGCTCAGGCTTTTAAAGGATTCCACCAGAATGTCGCTGAAATTGCGGTAAAAGCGGCGGCGAATACTTTTTATTTCGGCCTCATCTTTCTCGGGGAAGGAGCGCTTGAGGTTTCCATCAATTACCTCCTGACGGTATTTTAAAACCTTTGACATTAGCCAAGCGAGGAAATCGCTCAGTCGATACAAAAGGAAAAAGGGCATATAGGAAAGCAGGCGCCCAAAAGCCAACGCCAGATAATATCCAATCATGCCGCAAATTTAGCGGTTTCTCTGATCGGCGCCGGTAGTTCCGAGGATGATGTTTTGGTTAGCACGACTTCCGAACTCTCTTTCATTGGGATCATTCCCCGGATCGATGGTGCCCGGACCGCCATAAGCACGGAAGTAAAGCTCTTGCTTCCAGTCGGGACTATTGATTTCTCCAATAGCGGTGGAGTGGATCAACTTGAATATTTGAGTAGATGGCTCAAACTCTCCAAAAATGAAAATCTTATTGTTTTGAGGTACCGCATAAGCCGTGGTAACATTGTCGTACTGCCAGATAATATAGGGAGGCATATTGGGCTCCATGTCTCGTCGCTCTACCTGACTAGGCTTGCCGTACATCAGCCAAACTCGACCACGATCGGTTTTATAGCCTTTGCTGAGCCCGGAGGTGAATAATTTATTGGCCACCAGTACATCCTTATGGTAGTCTTCCCAGGCTTCTTTGGGGGCTAGGGGTTTGCGATTCTCCCAAAAAGCGAAGAAATATTTTTTCATTAATTCTTCATCTGCAGAAGCGAGTAGGTTTTCCTGAATTCTTTGTTCGCGTTCGCTGGAAATAGGATAGAGGTAGTCCATGAATCTAACGATAGAATCCAGGTTGCCTAATTGATCCACCCAAGATCCGCTAACCGCACGATCCTCGAAGGAGCCAGCAATGATTTCTCTTTCTTCACCACGACGGTAGAAGAAATTATCCTGCTTAATGATTTTCTCGCCTTTGCTGTCCATAGCCTCGATAACGAGTAGATAATTTCCACTGGGTAATTTGCTAATGTCTATTTGTCCGAGGATTGGATTTACCACTGCAGCTTTAGCTCTTTGAAATCCGCCAAATTCATTGAGAACACGGCCGTCGGATTCATTTTGCAGGTAGTAGCGGATTAGGAAACTTTCGTCGGCGCCTAATTTTTGATCGAGGTTATAAAGCTCATTGTAAAAGGCCAAACGATTTAAGCCTTGTGGAATGAATGGAGTGCCGGTACTGATAATAGGGTACATGGCATATCCAGAGCGGGTATAGGCAGCTTTGCTGTTATCGCTGGCCGGTTTAAAGTCTTCCAGATAAACTACCTGCGAATGATCGGGGAAATTCTGGGTAATGGTTAATTGCAGCGGACGGTCGATATGATAATCTTCTTCAGATTCATTGATGTCCTGAATATCCATTTTGAGGCGGTACTTTCCTTTTGCCAGGAAGAATCGCTTTTGATGATACAATAGTTCCTGCAGATTAGCGGTGTCTTTATAAGCGGGGCTTAAGATTCGGAAACGATCAGCACTAACAACCGAATCTCCTTTGAATACAGCTATCGTTACTTCCAGTCCACCTAAAAAGCTTCCATTAGCTTGTTTTAGATAATCGAGGCTTTCACTACCAATACCGAAATTGATTTCGATGTAGTTTTCACGTTCTCCGGTCATGAATTCATTAAGGGAGATGTAAAGATTGGTGGTTTTGGCCTGTAAAAGGGAGGAAGACAGGAGGATGAGAAGTAGAAAACGCCGCATAAAATTGAGTTTTGACCAATGATCTACGAAGATAGACGTAAAAAGAAGCAAATGGTTGTTTGCTCGGGCTAAAAAAATTTTACATTTGCAGCCCAAATTTCAGAAACCTGGTCAATCCAGTTTCTAAGGAGAGATGGCAGAGTGGTCGAATGCGGCGGTCTTGAAAACCGTTGAGGGTCACACCTCCGGGGGTTCGAATCCCTCTCTCTCCGCATAGATACAGTAACAAATTGTATCAAAATGCTCAAAACCAAGGTTTTGGGCATTTTTTTTTGCTTTCAACCTGTATCAAAAAACACCGTTTTGTACCCCTTTTGGGTTGCTTAGCGGCTTGCTTTTTTTCAAAACCCAAAAAAGCAAGCCAGCAATGTGACAAAACGATACATAATGATACGAAAATCAAATAGTTACGATTGGTTTTTTAGGTCGAAGTTTGGCACTTTTGAAAATGAAATGGAGGGCTTAATGAACATTAAGTCGTATGTTAAACGAAAGGTCAAATTACTCACTGGTGTTTTACATCAGCCGCACTCGTCCAAAGAAAAATGGTGAGTGTCCAATCTATCTGAAGATCAACATTAATGGGGGAAAAGCCAGTTTTCCCATCAAGCGCCACGTCCTTCCGGAACAGTGGTCAGCAGAGAAAAGTTGCATGAAGGGACGTTCCCAGGAGGCGCAAACCTTCAATAAGTACCTTGATGCTATTAAATTGAGAGCTAACAAGTTATACAATGAATTGCTTGTAAGTTATGCGGAGGTAACTGCACCGATGCTCAAAGACGCTATTCTAGGTACTAATTCAGCCCGTCCCAAGACCATTATCACCGTTTGGGATGATCACGTTGAGAAGCTCAAATCACTGGTTGGCAAGGAATGTACCTATCCAACCATGCAGAAGTATCGCACGGCTAGAAATCACTTCCAGGAGTTTCTAAAGAAGAAGTATCGGGTTCACGATGTTAGTGTCAAACGTGTAGATCATGAAATGATAGAGGCTTTTGAGCATTTCCTTAAGACAGAGAAAGGATGTAACTACAATACCAGCATCAAGTTTCTTCAAAACCTCAAGAGGATTACCACTATTTGCATCAGTAATGGCTGGTTGGTGAAGAATCCCTTCATGAATAAGAGTCTCTCATTAAAAGAGGTAGCACGTCCCTACTTGAATGAAGAAGAACTCAACCGACTCATGGTACTTGAAATCAAAATGGATCGTTTAGATCGTGTGAGAGACTTCTTTTTGTTCGCTTGTTTCACTGGCCTCTCTTATGCCGATGTAAAGAAGCTCACTCGAGAAGAAATCGAATTCACGGAAGATGGCTACTGGATCAAAACCAGAAGACGTAAGACCGGAGGAAAGGCCAATATTCCTCTTCTCGAAGTGCCTTGGAAAATCATTATGAAGTACAATCCACATTTTGAGGAGCTCTTTCCTACTGACAAGGTGCTTCCGGTTATGAGTAACCAAAAGTTGAATGCATACCTGAAAGAGGTGGCCGACTTGGCCGGTATCACGAAAAAGCTGAGTTACCACATCGCTCGACACACTTTTGCGACCACTGTAACCATGCTAAATGGTGTTCCAATTGAAAGTGTGAGTAAGATGCTTGGCCACAAGAATATCACCTCTACGCAGCATTACGCGCGAATTATTGACCAGAAGGTATCGGAAGACATGAAGATGCTTTCCAGTCGCTTAGAAAGGAAAATAAATATGAATTGGGCATAAAAAAAAGAGGCCGGTGAGCTCAAGGGCTTACCGGCCATTATTTACTTATGGAAGATAATTTTAAGATTAGATCCTATGGGTTCCAGGAACTGGCAACATTGTATTTACCGAATATTCAGCCAAGGAGTGCGTCTGCTCGACTAAAAATCTGGATAACTCGAAATAAAAGTTTAGTTGAGAATCTGCGCGATCGTGGATGGGTTCCCGGATGTAAGGTGCTAACACCAGAAATGGTCAGATCAATTGTAAATGCCCTTGGTGAACCTTGATTAAATGCATTGTATGCTATAGGAAAACATTATGAATTAACTCTTTCACAAGATTTAATTGTCATATCCTACATCAAAGTCCTGGTCATCAAATTCATCTCTAAGAGAATTACCAACAAATTTATTCTTCCAAATTATCTTGGTGCTGACCCACTCTTCATCGTGACCATCTAGTGTGGTTTTCACCTTTCCAATGGCATGAATAGTGTTCTCATCATTTTGATATTCCACGAGAAGGTCAAAAATATCTTTTTCAATGATTTCGAGTTCATAATCATCAGCTGCTGCTCCTAATCCGGATAAAAGAATCTCGAAACGCGTGTTAGGTATGCATCTCTTAACTGTGGTAAATTCCTCACATTCCGTGCAAACTGATACAATGTCGCCGAATGTTTCATAGTATTTATTAGAACGTTCACTAAGGACCAAAATATTGTGTAGTTGACCTCTACAGTCTTTTACTTGGCATTTCTTTTTTTTTTTGTAGCTCTCTCAATATCTCAGTTTCAATAGAAAGAAGTCTTAGGAATTCTTCTAAAAACGCATTTACTTCTTTCCTTGCATTTCGAACAACCATCAAGTTTTCAATGCTTTTCTCCGCATTAGGCGACCAATTGAATGAGCCATTTAGAATTACTAACTGATCGATAACTGCAAATTTGTGATGCATATAGTTTCGAGTATATGGCATCTTCAATAAACGAATAACGGCACCATGCTTAATAAGCTTGCTAATTTCTTCTTGGTGCGATCGATTCTGCCAATTATCTGAACAGATAATGTTCAATTCTACGTCTCTTTCTAGTACTGATCGAAATAATTCAGTATATGTCTTAAAGTTTATCCAAGCTACAGCAATATATATTGATGATTTTGCCGCCCTGATCTCCCTCTCAATTACTGATTTATGATCTTCAAAATAAACCTCTGTCTGAATCATTCAGTAAAAATCTAATTTGGAATCTTATTCCTCGTAAGGTCGAATCGGATCTTCTTCTTCGCAATAAATACTTTGCTTATGTAAACATCAACTCCTTGACCAACCTGCATGGTTTCATTAAATTTTGCGTACTCAAAACCTGCCTTTTCTAGACTCTCGCGAGGTAAGATGCCAACAACCGAATAATCAATTTCAACAATTACATGATTGTCATTAATACGAACCACCTTTCCATGAAATTCCTGACCTTTTTTGAAGAGTTCATTAATCTTTGGCCAAGGATCTTCATATAAATTCTTTAAACTACCAATGATTTTGAATTCTGCTTCATCAAGAGCTGTTACTTGAGCCTCTAAGACTTCACCAATGAACTGAGATAGCTCAGAAACACTATATCCGAGCCATGATATTTCTTCGTTAGGAATATGGACAAACTGGTTGTTCCAAACCCCTTCAAGATTGCCTTTATTGACTTTAATCACTTCAAATTCAATTTTACTTCCCACTTCAGGACGGTCATTTGTCAACCAGGGATTTTCCTCGTCCACCCTTCTTGACATGCTTATAGTCCCGGTGTTAAAGTCAATTTCTATTATCTTAAAGTTGTATTCATCACCAACTACCAAGGTGTTTTTGCATGTCACACATGGAAGCCAAGATGATTGTGATGATTTGACATACGCTCTTAAGCCAAGTAAATTCACCAAAGCTTCGCGTTCTGAAACATCTTCAACTTCACAGGAATAGATATCGCCCACTTGCAAATTATTAGCACTGACTCTTTCTTTAAAGCCATAAGAACCAGAAACACCGTTATTCGAAAGTATCGCAATTTTATAGTTCTGCGAATTGCTGCCTCGTGATGGCTGAAAGTCTACCGTGTTTATCACTTTGGAAACCTCAAGCGATTCGTGAGAGTTGATAATTTTTAAAATCTTGTTAAAAAAGTCATAGCTATTGGGAAAAGAAATCAGATAAATGCTATCACACCCTTTATCTAATTTCATCCGAAGCCTTCGCAGATAAGGCCTAACACCTTGAGTTTGTGCCCTGTTTGTTTTCGCTAATAAGATTGTGCCTAACTTAAACGGGCTTCTGATGTAGTTAAGTTCTATTTCATCCCCAGTGTTTCTCTTTACTATATTCAAAAGATATTGGATGAAATCTAGAACCTCTTTTGAATAATTATTATGATCTGAGTTAGCATAAAGTTCTTCGCCAACAAGTTCAAGCTCATTTAAGAATATTGGAGTGTAAACCCCATGTTTGTCCAGTTCAACCAACTTGGAAAGTACATCAGACAAGGTTGGGTCATTTTCGACCTCTGGATCCAGAAAATATCGTTTAAATACGGCCTTGCCATGTCTACCTAGGCGTTCAGATAGCTTTTGTAAAATCGTCAAATCTACTGCGCTTCTGATATTCTGATCTAAATGACTTCTGATTAAAGGACAGACCACGTGGGGAATAGCAACTTTGGCTGCATTAATTACATTCTTTGTTTGATCCTTATCCTCCTTAAGACGTAAAATTAAAGTGCCATTTTCCTTAAAATAGGGGTCCTTTGAATTTTTGACCCACTTTACTTTAAACTGAGTATCTGGGTCGTGGATTAATTGATTAAAAACAGATGACTTGAAGTAAGTATTTAGGCTAGAATTTACCTCACTAGAGATCCTTGTTTTGGAAAACCATCTAAAAATATCAAAGAAAGGTTTGGTTATTACAGCCTTTAGTTTCTCCGCACGATCAGGATCTTGAACAATTAGAAATATAAAAATAACAAGAATCGCGGGAACCAATCCAAACTTTAGGATTTCCTCTACTAACTTATTCATCTAGTTCATTATTAGAGGTTTCCAGGGCAATGCATTCTGGATCATCACAGAATAATTTTATCCCTCCACCTTTTGAAACAAGTCCTCCGAGATTGTCAATTGTGATCTCTTTAGAACAGTTTAAGCATAAAATTTCACCCGAATTGATTCTGTCTAATAGATTAAACTCCCTAAGAATATCTTGCAAGTCTTTGTCGTGGATTGCTGGTATATTAACTTTCTTTCTGACCATAATTTAATTGCATCAATATAATCCTTTTGTAATTAATCTATTTAGGTCCAAATAGGTCAATTTATATCATTTTTTGCACTTCCTTGTCGCCACCACCTTTCCCCGAGAGCTAATCTTCGCTTTCACAATCATGTGAAATCATTGAAGATGCAGCACGACCATAGTCTTTCTTTTGCTACTACCGCTTCCGGGATGCTCGGAGGTCTGTCCCGAGCCTTGTCGGAGCAATTTTCCAACACGACCATCACATTTCCAGGTGTCATTGACGTAGCTGCCTATGCAGTGGTCAGTGCAAGTGTGGGCTATTGCGTGAAAGTGGCTATGGATCTCATCTATCAACGATTCCGCAAAGGGAAAGATACAAAGTGAGAAGCGTTCTAGCCATAGGAATTATAGGTGGACTTCTCTATTGGGGGAGTCGAGCACTGAGTGCCAAACGATTGAGTGATAAATCAGTGGTGCGTACTCTTAACCCTCGAATTGCGAAAATCACCTTTGCCGGAATCACTTTGGCTACGGATATCTATGTGGACAACCCCACCAATGTCAGTGTCCAAATCACCAAGCCGGTGATCACCATTACAACCGGCGGCAAGTATGTAGCCTCTAGTGTTCCCACTCGAGACCAATTTACCATCGCACCTCTAAATCAAACTTCTTTGGGTGTGGCTCAGGTGGAAGTGCCCTGGAGCGCTTTAACACCCTACATCTCTAACCTGGTAAGTAGAATTCCGGCATTGGTGCGCGGTGGCAACACTAGCATTCAGTCCCTCAACCTTCCTCTGGAATACAGCTATTCGGTGTATGTGAACGACATCTTTTATGAATCAACTCCTGAACGACTGGTATGAAAGCACGATTTGAAATAGGATCTATAACCAGCGGTTATCGCACAATTCGTGACGGAAGGAAGTATGATCATTTCTTTCCTAAACCAGAAGTTTCCGATCGAATCATCATTGAAGATGGTGAGGTTGAAGACACCGTTGATTTAATGAAACGTGTGGTTTGGCGGTACATCGATGATACTAAAGCCATAGCCCCGCATTTACAAGGAGATTCTAAGATCCAGACCAGCCAGAATATTTGGGATTTCCTTTACCATCACATACAGTACAAGCTGGATAAACGAGGCCTGGAACAACTAAGACGTCCTGCACGAAGCTGGGCAGATCGCCTAGAAGGAATCGACTGTGATTGCTTCTCCATTTTCGCCAGCTCTGTCCTCACCAATTTGAAAATCCCTCATGCTTTTCGGATCACCAAATACGGTGGCGACCACTTCCAACATGTGTATGTGGTAGTTCCCAACGGAACCGGAAACATCATCATCGACCCTGTGCTCTCCCGCTTCAACTACGAAAAACCTTTTTCAGAACATAAAGATTTTGATATGAACCTTTCCGGTATAGACGTGGCTGTGCTGAGCGGCCATGATGACGAGCTCAGCGATGTATTACTTGGTTTTCCTGACTTTGATGAATTAGGAAATGCCAGTGAAGAGCAACAGTTGGATGCGATGTATCGCTATCTGGTTTCCACCAGAAATGCAGTAGCGGCAAATCCAAATCACATTGCTCACATCGAGGATCCTCAGGCATTCTTGAAGATGCTGGATTATGCGATTCAGTATTGGTACACCGACAAACGTGACGAAGCGCTTGAAGTACTCGCTCAGAATGAAGAGAAACTCAATCTTAAGAATGGATTCTCCGGCTACGAGGATGACTGGGATTGGGACGATGATG
Source organism: Flavobacteriales bacterium UBA7878 (assembly GCA_002501205.1). GTDB lineage: Bacteria > Bacteroidota > Bacteroidia > Flavobacteriales > Schleiferiaceae > Croceimicrobium. The sequence goes on along the minus strand of DLRW01000034.1, from coordinate 41,728 downwards.
CACTGGGTGCTGCTCGAAGAGGATTCTTTAAACGTATAGGCGATTTCGCGAAGAAAGTTGGTTCAGGCATCAAGAACGTAGCGCAAAAAGTGGGTAAAGCCATTGTCCGCTACAATCCACTAAGTGTAACCGCTCGACTTGGATTCTTGGCCGCCATGAAGCTCAACTTAAAGAAGATGGCTTCTAAGCTGAAATGGGCGTATGCTACTCAATCACAAGCCGCTGCGAAAGGTGTTTCGGCTACCCAGTGGCGCAAAGCGAAAACGGCTCTATCCAGGATTGAAAGTCTTTATGCCGATAAGCTTCAAGGAAAACGAAGCGCATTGAAAGATGCGATTCTTAAAGGACGCGCTGGCGGACTGAACGGAGAACTGCATCCGGATGCCTATGACTTGAGCGGCTTAGGCGAACCTATTTCTATGACTGCTGCTGTGGCCGCTGCTACTCCGGTAATTGTAGCGGCCATTAAGATCCTTAAAGACTCCGGTTTGTTTTCGCCTGGCGAGGATACCTCTACCAATAATCTTCAGGCCGAGGCTGCATCAGCTCAACAAACCTCGAACGTACCCAGCAATGTGAGCATTCCAACAAATGCTCCTTCTATGCCCATTGTCCAGGCAAGTGTTCCTTCATTAGCTCCACCACAATCTACCGCACCCCCTGCAACGCAGGGATCATCAGGTGGCGGAATCATGGCCTTTGTCAAGAATAATCCAGCAGTGGCTGCCCTGGGAGCAGGTGCAGTACTCATCGGTGGTTACATGCTGCTAAAACCTAAAAAGAAAACCTCACGGGGATTATCGGGAACCCGTAAAACTCCCGCCAAAAGAACCTCCACAAAACGCAAAAGCACAATCAAAAAAGTAACGCTTAAATAAACATCTCATGAGAACAAAGAAAGTATCAAACAAGGCCATGTTGGGCGAGTTGCGCTCTCTGGCTATGATCAGTGGAGGAATGATCCTCGGTACCATGGGAGGAAAAGCCATCGACAAAGTGTTGAAGGTGGACGATACCCTTCCTGGCTTCCAAGCTAAAAAGTTTGTACGTCCAGCTGCACTTCTTGGCGCAGGCGTACTTGGAAGTCTCAAGCTTAAAAACCAAGATCTCAAAATGCTATCTGCCGGTGTCGGTGCATCGGGCGTGGTTTCTACCGTGAAGGTGGTCTTGAAAAAAGACCTGTTGAGCGGATTGGATGGTACGCCTGAAATAGCGGCTCCAATGACCGTATATCAGGATCCGGTTGTGCACTCCATCGAGTCTTACGAACCCAATCTTCCTGCCTTATCCGCAAGCAGCTATGAGGCTGAGGAACAAACAATAAAATCATACAGCCCTGGCGAGGTTGTAAGCGATTATACAGACGCCGAAATCGAAATCATTTAAACAACGAATCATTATGATGACACTAGGAGAAATCACTCAGAGTGAGTTTACACTTCTCGGCGCAATCAGTGACGAGGAATTGCTTATGGCCTTGGAAGGAGCCACTCCCCAGGCTAAGAAAAAGTTTACCAAGGCGATTCGCCAGTTTGCGCGAAGCCGCAATATGGCACCTAGTAAAGGTTCCAGAGGTGAATTGGAAAAACGCTTGCACCTCTTGCCACGTGACATCCAGGAAGGATTGGCTCGTAAAACCTTGCAAGCAGTAGATGCCGCTTACTATGTAGTTAAGGATGTTTCTGGATCGCGTGTTCAGAAGCTCTTGAAAGATGACGACAACAAGGTGGTTGGTCTGTCCAACATCTCATCGGCTAAGTTGGAAAAAGGCAATTTCTTCATGCTGAGCGGTCTTACCCTGTTATCTGGTGTAGCTGGTGCGGAAGACACCGTTCACGATGTGAATTTCGGAGTGATCCCGGACTACCTGCGCAATGGTGAATTTGAATTCATCGCCAATGGTACCAACTTGATTCAGAACGCATCTAACGAGCTGTTCAACACTACTGGTCAAACCATGCCTGTTGGACATTACCGATTGGATAACCCCAAACTGATCAAGGATCAGCAAACCATCGAGTTCAACTTGGAGTGGGGTTCTAATGCGCCAGCTGGAACTTACGTGAAGGCGATTCTACGCGGAACCATCATTGTCAAAGCATAAGGTTAGGGTGCCATGAAAGACCACAAGTTCCAAATGATACGTATTGGGGTGCCCCAAGCAGGAGCGACTGTTCGATTTACTGGTGAAACAGAGAAATCCTACAGTCGTATCCGGGGCATTTTCGTGGCCTTACCCGATCCTAAGATAGAATATGGCGCAACCCTGAGTTTTAAGGTTGGAGGGCAAGACGTATTTGATGATGATCACGATGTACGTCTTATTACCTGCGGACAAGGGGTTGCGCCTAATGATAAGTTCTTTCGCTTTGAAGAAAAGCTCGAGGCCAGTGGAAATGCCTTTGAAGGCAGATATAGCGACCCTAGCATTGAAGGGGTGAGCTATCCCTACGAGGCCAAAGTGTTTTTATGGTTAGTTAACGAGGAAGAATGAAAGGGATAGTTAGGCTTAATCGGAGTATTCAGGTGTACCGCCCTAATCAGGTGGTGCCCCTTGATTTCCGTTTATCTGGTGATGCAGCAGAATGCTTTGGCGTACAGGCAATCGTGGTGGGACGAATCCCCATGGATAGTCCGGTAATCCCCGTCTTTGGTGAGTATTCATTAGAGTTTGAGGGCAAGAAAATCCATCCGGTCAACTTTACAGTGCCGCTAGTAAGCCAGGAGCATTTTACTGACCAGACGCACCACCGTCCCCAGCTTCTTCCTATTTCCATTCAGCAATTGGAAAACCGCATGGTTACCGGTTTCTACCGTGACCTAGGTATGCAGGACTTTGATCCTGAAACTGCGGAGTTCACTCCTTATAAAGTTCGATTCACCTTTCACTGTTGCAAAGCATGATTTCTGTTGAATCTATAGGATATGTCGAGCGACTCTTAGCTACTCGTCAGGTGAAAGATTTCTATCTGGATGTCTTTACCCTGGTATTGGATCCATCGCAAAAGAATTTCTACAGCGATGCCAATCGAGGCTACTACTATCTACTGACTCATGAGCTGCCTCAAGGTACCACCATTGCCAGTGAGACGGCCATTTTGGAAGTAGATGAAAACTGGTCTTCACGCGGGATTACCAAGATCCAGGAGTTCGGTGGTCAATTGGCCATCCATCTTCCTAATCCCGGAGCCCTTTCACAAGTCGAATTCATTAGAGCCATACCCCGAGCATGAGTGAGCTAGAGAAAAATAGACGCTACAATATCGCTTCAACGATCCGAAAAGCGATTTCTGCCCAACGAACCCTTGGGCATCAGGATATCATGTGTTCAGCATATCTCTCGAAAAGGGGGAAAAAGCTCAATAGCATCGATCGTTCACCTTCCAAAAATTTCACCCGGTTAATGCATCAATACATTCAGTCGGAAGGGCCAGATAAATTGAGGGTTGAGCTTCGAGGTAATGACGATGTGTTGCTCTGGACCAAGACCTTCTCTTTTGATGTTGAACCTACTCCAATGGTGAGTACCCAAACGGATTTTCAAGGTTTGGGTGAGGCTGAAGTAAACGACTTGTTGAATCAGAAAATTGCCGAATTAAGACGCAATGAGGAACTCGAGGAACTTCGAACCGATAATGAGCAACTATCCCATGAAAACGATCAGCTGAAAAAGCAGATCGAAGAAATGGAGGAAGTTGTGGAAGCTAAGAAGAAGGTAGAGTACTACGCTAATATTCTAGGCTTGGCCTTTCCTGGACTTGCTAAAATGCTAAGTGCTACACCACTTGGAAATACCCTGGGAGCATTAGCTGGAATTGAGGACACCTCTGCAACTACTGAAGAATCTGAGAAGACCCAACGGGAGACCATCATAGAACTGGTGAGTGAATTCATGCATTCGCTAGATGACGCCCTACTTGGTCAACTCTACCTGGTATTTATTGAATTGAGCAATAACCCGTCCTTGATTGGAGGACTCCTTGCTCATTTGACCCAACAAAATGAACAAGCATCATGACCTATCAAAAGACCATTCTCATTAAAGCAAAATCCGATGCTGAGGCTCAGGAGATAGCCACAGCAATGAGCAGTATGTCCGGTCATTTTACCGCCAAGGAATGGACATCTATCGGTAAGAAATTGGCCAGTAAAGTGATTCAAATGCGAATTCGATTGATGATCTAATGATTCCTGTGCTTCCCATATCAAAAGAGCAGCAACAGAAGATCCTTCGTGGGTTGATGATTGCCGGTGGACTCTATCTGGGCTATCGAGTAACCAGTAAAGCCATTAAGAACATGCGTTCAAGAAACACTTCTGTATTGGCGGATCAAAGCCCAGAAGTGCGACAAGCCATGGGCTTACGCTCGGCGATGAACCCTAGCGGGGTATCCTGGCTCATGTGGAGTGATGGTACCAATGAGGATGCCATCGCTCAGATTGCTTCGCAAATAACCAATCTGGATGCGGTCGCTACCGCTTATCGAAACTTGTATGGGAAGGAACTTATTCAAGATCTGCAAGGTGAGCTTTCCACTGATAAGTTCAACGCATTTCTACAGACCATCTCGAATAACCGTATCAATATCAGCAATGGTTCGGGATCTTCTAGCAGTAACGGCTCCAGATCTTCAGGAGCCTATACCGCGCCCCAAAAGATGATTGTTGCCAAACGCAGCGTGTTCGTTCGGACATCTCCCGATGCCTCTTATCACGGGGCTTGGTATGAGGTGGGTGAAAATAAAAACATTTACAAAACAGCTAGTCCTGGGGAGTTTATTGGCTATGCTACCGGCAAGCAACACTTTGATAGTAAGAACAATGTCAAGTTCATTGAAGTGGCCTTTCGTGTAGGTGCAGGAGCACCTGGAGCATTAGCCTCAAAGATTGGACAGTCCATGCTTTTATGGGTAAGTGCTTCGAGCAATTATGTAGCTCAGTTTACTTCTGAATCCACTCTTGCACAGGCCTATCCCAATGCTCGAAATCAATTGAGCTATATGCTGCCTATTCCAGGGTTGGGTTGGCTATCCGCTCCTGGATCAAGAGTAATTACTACAGAATCGGCCATGGTGCTGGGAGAAAAGTTTGAACCCATCGCGCGAGTTCCCGAAGAAGTATTGCTCGGATATCCGGTCATGAGCCTGGATGGAAATGCCATGCACTATACTCTCGTAAGAACCCTGGATGGCACAGACCGATGGATCAACTCTAATCACGTAAGAACTGAATAATGGATAAAGAAACCTTTGTAACCACCTACTTGCCACTGGCTCAAAAAGCCGGTGAGCGCTTTGGCATGAACCCAGCAGTTATCCTGGCACAAGCGGCCATTGAAAGCGGATGGGGCTCGAGTTATGGAGCGCGGGTGCGGAAGAATTTCTTCGGTATAACTGCGGCTGGTTCTCCCAATGAATTTTGGGACGGAAGCTACACGATTGCCAATAACCAGTATCGTCTGAAATTCCGGGTATATCGAACTGCTCAGGATAGTTTCTATGATTTTGCTCGCTTGATTTCTAGTCGCTATAAATCAGCCCATGCAGTTAGTAATGATTCTGCGGCATATGCCCAGGCGATTGCTTACAGCCCCTATATCAGCGAAAACAATGGGGATAATCGTGAGAACTACCGCAAGGGTATCATCAGCACTTTCAACAGCATCTCCACCATCATAAAAAAAAAGGACTTGAATTTATCCAATCCACCGGAGGACAAGCCATCGGGGCATTGCTCATCTCAGGATTAGTCGCTTGGATTTGGATCAGTAAAAGCAAAAAGTAATTATGGCCTTTACCCTCAAAGAACTACGTAGCGGACAAACCAAGACCTTCACCTTGAAAGAGGTATTGAAGTTTCTGGGTGATGCGGTCAATGATGAAATTCTCATTGGCGAAGAGCGCTATCGTATTTCTTCTTGCCAAGAACTGGGTGGCGATGGAAATCCAGCTACGATACTAATCGATTGGGTGACATTGGAGCTGGTGATTGTTGCCAATGGTGAGAATACCTTCTTCTTTCCAGATACCATCATCGATACCGATTCCATCTTCCTTACCGTAAACAATGTGCTTTACCAATACGGTCAGAGCTACGATTATCACATACAGGATGATCGATTGTATTGGCATGGCCCTTTTGAATTGGAGACCACCGATCGCGTGATCTTAAAATATCCGTCAACAACTATCTAACACGAAGAGTAAGACAACATGAGCGAGTTTATTAAACAGAAACAGATTCAAAACCTCACAACCGATTTGGCTGCAAAAGCCTTGGATTCTCAGGTGGTGAAGAAAGCCAACAACCTATCGGATGTAAATGCCGCCTCTGCACGTACCAACTTGGATGTGTACTCGAAAACAGAGGTTCAAAACATGATATCCGGGGCTGACAATGGATTCAATGTGGCGACCATTGCCGAGCGTGATGCGCTTACCGGACTAAAAGTGTCCGACCGTATTTTCGTTTTAAATGATGGTGATGGTAAATGGGGTATGTACATCGTTACCGCTGTCACCAATGGAAACGGATCCACCTCCACTTTTGAGAAAGTTGCCGATGAGGATGCATTCAGCAATGCGCTTACCAAAGAAGCCATTAAAAGCTCTTATGAAAGCAATGCTAATACCAATGCTTTCACCGATGCGGAGAAGACCAAGGTGGGACATATCACCGTAACACAGGCCGTAAACCTGGATACGATTGAATCCAATTTGGCTTCAACCACTACCACGGCTAACAACGCATTGTCTACGGCTAATTCGGCAAGTACTGCGGCGACCAATGCTCAGAATACTGCCAACAGCGCGAGTACAGCAGCAGCTAATGCTCAAACGGCTGCGGATGCTGCTCAGGCAGATGCCGATGCCGCCCAAACTACCGCGAGTTCAGCACTCTCAACTGCGAACGGTAAGGAAGATCTCTTTACAGAAACGCGAGAGGATTTCACCAATATCATCGGTGAGGCTGGTGTTCCTGTAAACATCACTCTAGCCAACGAAGTAGCAGCTGGTTTTGAGCCCTTGGTCTATTTCAATGGCCTATTGGTTAAAACCGTGACCTTTTCTCCAGGTTCCCCGGAGATCTCTTACACGGTTCCGTACATCACTGAAACATCTGACACAATCTCTGTAGTCTACGCATATAGATAATGGATCGCATTAAAGTAAAACAGGTGGAGGGTGCTATGGACTTGAGTTCCGGTCAAGAAGTGACCGGGACCAAGTCCTTTAGTGCGCCACAACAGTTTACAGGTGGGCCAACAATCATGGTAGCCTATCAAGATGCGATGTACTGGTGTCAACGCGAGAATATCCTGGAAGAGCCTGGAAATTCTCGTCTGCGTATCCAGGAAGGAAGTCTGATTATTGAAACCTATAACGGAGAAGCTTGGGTAACACCATGATGAGCAAGAGCAAAAGACTGACCATTACCTGGGTGGCTTTGATCTTCCTGATCAGTACCACCTACATCGCCATTCACAACGATTTGGAAACAGTGGCCACTACCTGCATTGCTGGGGTAATGACCATTCTATCCACATATATCTGGGCAGAAACAAAAAGACCAACTGAAGGAAAGGAATGATAAAACTGAAAGCCATATTCTTCTTGGGTGCAGGACTGGTCTTGTCAGTCGTCCTTTGCTTGTTTCTGTTCGATGCCTGGAAAGAAACTCATCGCTCCTACAAGCGTGTCCTATCGGCCAACGAATCCCTTCATGAGGAATTGGTGCAATTCAAAACGGAAAACGGAAGGTTGGTCGCTCAGAATCGGGTATTGAAACTTAAGAGCAATGAGCTTGCTGCGTTGCTTCCCCAAATGGCTAATGAAATCAAACAGCTTGGGATAAAAATATCCAGAGCAGAATCAGTATCTACCACAAGCTTTGAAGTGGAGACTCCAGCAACGGTGATCCTTCGTGACTCAATCATCTTTGACACCATTCCGGTCAAACATTTCAATTATGACGATGGCTTCTTTGATATCCAAGGAACTGCTATTGGCAATCAGCAGCAACTCAATCTGGCCTACAGGGATACCCTTGTTCAAGTTGTCTATCGGGGTGAGCGTGAAATCCCATGGTTATGGATCTTCTCGCCTCGTAAACTGATGCAACGAGTGAGCTTGAAGAACCCTAATGCCCAAATTGAATACACCCAGCAAATTGAAATTGAAGATTGAATCCACACGAGCGAAATATTGCCATTGAGGCCTTTATTCAGGCCAAGCAAGCTGCCAATGAGCCTTATACCATGGCAGACCGGGAATTTATTGCTCAATATGAAGGTGCAGGTGGGCTGGCTTCAAAGGGAGCTCGCGGCCAGGGTTTACTCCACGAATTCTATACACCCGAATGGCTTTGTAAGAAAATGTGGGAGTTGGCTATTCACCACGGCTACAATGGTGGTTCCATTTTGGAGCCTTCGTGCGGTACAGGTCGATTTATAAAAGATGCTCCAGGGCATGAAGATATTACGGCCTTTGAAATCAATCCCTTTGCTGCACGTATTACAAAAGTGCTTTACCCACAGGTCAAGGTCTATGATCAGCATTTTGAAACAGCATTCCTCCGAGGGCCGCGATATACCTCATTACTCAACAGCGATACCACTTGGCTATTGGACTATCCCTTTTCCTTGGTGATCTCCAATCCACCCTACGGAAAGTACAGCGGGCAATACGCTCCCTTTTTCAAGAAAGAGAAGTTCAAGCAGTTCGAGACTTTTTTCATGTATAAGTCCTTGCAGCTGCTGGAACCCGGAGGGCTATTGGTATTCGTGACTTCCAGCAATATCATCCGAAGTGGCGTTTCCTACCAGGGTGAAAAGGAAAAGATTAGCGAATTGGCCGATTTAATAGATGCTTATCGATTGCCTCCTGTATTCAAGCATTCACAAGTACCCACAGACATCATAATACTTAGACGAAAATGAAACGATACGAAATACCCTCGCATGCCGGAACCATCGTCTTAGATGGCGTTGATCTAAACGAGTTGGAGCTACAGATCAGCGATATTGAACGAGACTTCAAAGTGCGTGAAATCGACATCACTTTCAAAGAAGAAAAGCTCTACGACAATCAAGTGCGTAGCTCTCGTGATGCCTACAACTTCATTAAGGATGTCATTTTCGATGGCATGGAGATTCAAGAGCATTTTGTCGTGCTTTATATGAATCAGGCCAATCGAATAACCGGATACTACAAGCACTCCAAAGGAACCATCAACTCTACCCAGGTTGACATTGAGATTATCACCGCTGTTGCCATAAGGACCTTATCCAAGGCTATGATCATCTCCCATAACCATCCAAGCGGAAACACCAGCCCCAGTGAGGCTGATCGTATGATGACAAAGAAGCTGAAAGTAGCAGCTTCCATGTTTGATATTTCGGTATTGGATCACATCATCTGTACCGCAGACGGCTATTACTCCTTTGCCGATCAGGGGGAAGGTTCCCTTTCTGGACCTATTGAGGATTCGGTAGTAACAGCCATGCGCGAGCGTATTCTCAAGGCTTTGCGACTAGTGACTGAGGCTAATTCTCCAAACATATATCGCATGATCCAAAGCCAGGAAGGCTATCAAAAACTTGAAGAGCGTATTCTCGAGAAGGTCTTGCGAGACAATCGAATCCCTGAAGCAGTTATCCCTCAAATTGAAATGGAATGGAATTGATCGCACCACAACATTCAAGGGCTCGTATTGCCGCGCTAAATCACCTTCGAGCAGATTTCAATGCAGAGCTAAAAACAGCAGCCGGTCAGCGTAGAAAGGAGCTTGAACTTCAGATTGCGCAAGTGCGAAATGGAGTTTTTCCCGAAGGGTTTGATGTAGACGAAATGATCCTCTTAGTCGAGAAAGACCAGGATTCTTCCGATGCACCATTGAGTACCACTGAGCTCATGACCTATGGAACTTATTTCGATATCCATCCTGAAAAGATTTGTGGCCAGGAGGTGCTTAGTAGCTCAAGGGATTTTCCGGTCAGTATCTCTGGTACACGAGAGGATGTAGAAACAGCCATCGACCTAACCCTTGATGGTAAAAAAGATATGGAACTCGAGGCTCTGGCCTTGGAGTTGGAACTAAAGCTATTTGATCTATGAGCTATTTGAATGGAATCACCAGTGCCTCTGGTTTGGGTAGCCTTAATGGATATACCGCAGCAAGATTGGCAGCCCAATCAGAAACCCTAAAGAAACTATTGGCCGAAGAGTCAGAGCTGGATGGCCTTGGAAGAACCACTTCCTCCAAGGTGATGCCCTTTTCAGAGGTAGTCAAACGCTACAATAAGGGAATCTCTAAAAGTGAAATCCAAGCTTGGGTATGGTACAAGCGAAGTGTTGGTGTGCCGATGCACGGCTGGGAAGCCTACTTCTTAAAGGAAGGTGAAGCTACCAAAGAAGTGAAGGTCAAAACAGCAACGCTACTTTACGATAGTCGCATGGCCGAAATCCGAATGGCTTATTCTGGTGAAGTACTCGGAAAGTGGATTCGCGATGAAGAAAGTAAGTCCGGAGCCGTCTATCACATCGTACGTTCCGGTTCTGGCCTATTTAAGGTCAAAAGCCAGGACTGTACCCTAGTAAAGGGTGAAGCCACTAGCAACCAAAAGGAACTGAATCGACTGGTTGAAGAAGGCGTGCTGTTTTATCATGGAGGTGAACTATTACCTCTTCCGGTCTACACCTTTGGTAACATGTACGACCGCGAACTCCAACTCGAGTCTGACAAACAGTACATCATTGAAACCTGGGGCGAATCGATTTATCAGAATCATCTCAAGGAAATCTCAGAGGCAAAGCCACCGCTGATGACGGTTACCAACCCGGATGAGAAAGAGCGTCCCATCATTACGGCCATCTCAGATTTTGCGGCCAACCTGGACACCTTCTTTATCACTCAGGTTCGTGAAGAATACATGGATGTAGAATCCGCCAGTGAATTCAAGAAAGTCAATGGACGTATTGCCCGTAAGAACGCCAAGGAATCCATTAACCTTCGCTTTGATGGAGAACGGAGATACACCTTGCAGGAGGTTTTCATTAAGTGGCTTTACACTTTGCAAGAGACTGATTTTGTAAAAAGTTCAGCCATTGATATTGCGGATTACTACCTCTTAAATCGTCCCTTGCGTGATGACCGATTAAGTAAAGAAGAAAAAGCAGAACTCAAGGCCAATGCCCGTGAAGAAGGAGAAAAGCTATTCTCCAAATTCCTTCATGAAGTGCTCACCTTTGAGGATCAACAGCGATTGGATTATTCCTGGAACCGTCTTTATAATGCTCAGGCCGACATCAAGCACCACAAAGTTCCGGTGGGATTTGAATGTTCCCGAAAGTTCAAAAGTGGTGTTCTTCAAATCACCGATATCCAACGTGAAGGGATAGCCTTCATGGAAGCCATGGGATCAGGCATCAATGCCTTTGATGTTGGGGTGGGAAAAACCATGACAGCCATTACAAATCTTGCTCATGCGCTATATAGCGGAAAGTGCAGTAGGCCTTTGATAGTCGTTCCAAAACCAACTTACAAGAAATGGATTGCCGAGCTCATCGGATACACCGATAAAAAGTCAGGCGAGTTTGTTCCTGGGGTTTTATCCTACACCGATGTTCAACTTAATGACTGGTACAACCTCGGCACCCAGGTCATCAAAGGCTTGAACTTGAATAAACCAGTGACCAAGAAGTCGATTACCATTGTGACCTATGAAGGATTTAAACGCCTTGGCTTTGGTCAGGATGTCAGTGAGTCACTCTTCACGGAGCTGGTCAATATCCTCGGTCAGTCTTCTGAGAAAAGCGAGCGAGACAAAGAAATCAAGTACCAGAAATTCCGGGAGATGATCGGTGTAGGTCTTAAAAACACCGTGGCCGATGTGGATGCCCTGGGCTTTGATTATGTAGTGATTGATGAAGCACATCGCTGTAAAAACGTCTTTGCTTCGGTAAAAGCCGATGAGGACAAAGGCAAGCGATACAGCATTCAAAGTGCAGTTTCGGAAACGGGTCAAAAGGCCTTCTTGATTCTAAACTACATCCAGCGAAAGTATGGGCGGAACACTATGCTACTCACTGCTACACCCTTCACGAATTCACCATTGGAGATCTACTCCATGCTTTCTTTGGTGGGTTATGAAAGCTTGGTCAGCAGTGGAATCTATAACATAGATACCTTCTTTGATTTGTTTGTGCTGCCCACCATTGAATGGACAGCTAATTACAAAGAAGAGATCGTCGAGAAGGAAGTGATTAAGAGCTTCACCAACCGCAGGGTTTTGCAGAAGCTCATCTACAATCACATTCTGTATAAGACGGGTGAAGAGGCCGGAGTAAAACGCCCTAAGAAGATCAATCTTCCTATGATCTACAACCTGCTTGAGGATAAACCCGAGCAGCGTTTGCCGGTTAAAGATCAGGCGCTCACTTACATCAATATGACCCCACTACAGCGAGAGAATCAGAACAAGATTGTTTCGCTGGCCAAAAAGTCTACGGAAGGAAAGCTAGACATGGGGAATCTGTTCAGGGCTTTAGCTTATAGCCTGGATAATGCCTTATCACCTTATTTATTGGATGGCCAACCGGAGGACTATCGAGAGTTCGTAAAGAACTCCCCGAAGATCGCCTATGTGATGGAGTGTATTGCTTCGGTGAAGGACTACCATAATAAACGTGGTGAAGCTGTTTCCGGTCAAGTGATCTACATGAACCGTGGCAAGCAGTTCTTCCCCATGATTAAAGAATACTTGGAAGAAGAATTAGGCTTCAAACGCGGAGTGAGCTATTCCAAAACCAAGGTGGATGAAGTAGAAATCATCTCTTCTGAAATCAACGATACTCGAAAAGAGAACATCAAGGAGGCCTTTCTCGAAGGAGTAGTTAAAGTCATTATTGGCACCGCCACCATTCGTGAAGGAATCGACCTGCAAAAGCGCGGAACGGTTATCTATAACTGCTATCCTGAATGGAACCCTACAGATATTCGTCAGCTGGAAGGACGTATTTGGCGCCAAGGAAATCAATTTGAATATGTGCGGGTGGTGATGCCTCTTATCCAGGATTCAATGGACGTATTCGTTTTCCAAAAGCTGGAAGAAAAAACAGCTCGAATCAACGACATCTGGTTCCGTGGAGATCGCGGCAATGTGCTGGATCTGGAAAGTCTGGATCCACAGGAAGTGAAACTCGCGCTCATTACCGATATCGATCGATTGGTACGGATGTTTTTTGACCAGGAAAAAGAAGAGTTGCAGCGTCAATACAAGCGCATTCGCCATTCCATTTCCTTGATTGAAGAGATCAAACGAGATATTCAGTATTACCGCTCTTACCGAGAGAAGTCTATTGAGGCCCTGCGTGCATTCTTGGCTGCGCTTAAAAACAGCCAATGGCTCATTGATACTCATGATGATATTGATAGCAAGGTTCAGAAGAGAGCACACCAGCTGCATGATGACCTAGAAGAATTGCTGTCAGCATCGGAGATAGGTGATAAAGAAATCATTGCCATGGGTAGAAAAATCGATGTGAGTTATGCTTCGCTCGGAGTCTACTTCTCCAATAAATGGTACCTGGAGTATTTAAAAGAATATGTCTCCAAGGTCCGAAAAACCGAAAAGACCGTGCTTAAGAGCAAGGGATTTACCATCGACTCTGACCTTGACCTGGTGCTCTCAACCTATACCAAAGAACAGGACGCCTTGACTTCTCAAGCAGAGCGCTATAAAGGCGATCAAGACAGTCCGCGTTGGACGGAACTTCGCAAAGAAATCCAGGAGAAGAAGTCTGCGCTCCAGGTAGAAGGGAAAACCGCTCAGGAGCGAGCAGCAGAGTTTGCCAAACTCAATTACCTCTTGGACTACAAGGTGGAATTACATGCCCCAAAGGAGCCGGAGGAGGATGCGGAATTTGAAATCATTGATGAGTCCGAAAATACCCTGGAGCTCGAAGCCCTAGCCCTTGAATTAGAACTTGAACTTTTAGCGATTTAAACCATGATTACCCTACAGAATTACCTCAATACCGCCTGCAATTACGATTTCTCCAAGTTTCCTGAAGCACTAAAGAAAGGAGATGATCTTACTCGTAAAGCATTAGCTCAGAATAGCTACTCTGGCAATGAAACCATCAAGCGTGTGGTGGATACTTACATTGAGAAACTCAATACTTATGTAGAAAGCCAAGCCCCTAAACAAGCCAAGACTGCTACTGAAAAGCCTAAGAAAGCTGCACCCACCCGAGTTCAGAAAGCTAAGCCCAAAAAGGCCCCGGTGACGTCCACGGCTAAAAAAGCCTCAACCGAACCAAAGGCCGTAGAAATGCTACCGGAGGAAATTCGCTTCATCCGCAGATATGTGGCCATGAATGGTAAAGTGAAATCCAAGCTTGCCGTTATGCGCCTGCTTTCCTCACTACAGAAAGCGATGCTGGAGAAGCGGATTCGCAAAACCAGCCCTTACGCCAAAGAGATCCTACAAATCCAGGATCAGCTTATTCGATGTGCTGAGCGCATGGGTGATGAGGCTGAAATCAATATTGCCGCTAAACATCTGGCGCATTACAAAGAGATTGCTTCCTCCCAAAGAATACGTGACTCTATTGCGCTTTTGAAGCGATTTGTAGCCATTCATGGACGCGAGGGAATGGAGGAAAAAGCCGGACGACTGCTCAAAGCCATGGAGCGTATGGTGAAAAATGGAAAGATCAGCAAGAATGATCCTTACGCCACCAAACTCAATGAAGCCTATAAGTCATTAAAGATCTTCTTGCGGGATAAAAAAGCTGCTCCAGAAATCAAGGAAAGTGAGCTCAACGGGATTTATGGACTGTTGGGAATGTCGACAGGAAAAACAAAGGCCTGCAAGCGGAAAGGACTTTCTGGAGTGGTTTCCAGTGAAGACCTCATGAATATGGACTTTGAAACCATCGGTTTACGAGGCAAGTTCCAGGAATTGATTGGTGATCCTTCCGTTGGGTTTACAGCCATGGTCTTTGGTCAACCGAAAAGCGGGAAGTCTACGCTCATGTTGGACTTTGCACACCACCTGGCCAACAAGCTTGGGGAAGTACTTTATGTGGCCTTTGAAGAAGGCTATGGCTACACTTTGAAGGAGAAGATCACCCGCATAGGTGCCATTCATCCGCGATTGCATTTTTCCGAGGAGTTACCAGGTAAATTAGGATCCTACGACTTCGTATTCATTGATAGTGTAAGTCGAGCCGGGATGGAACTGGTAGACATGATTGAGCTTAAAAACAAGTATCCTGGCACCAGCTTCATTTTCATTTTCCATGCTACCAAGGATGGAAAGTTCAAGGGCGGCAATGAACTTGCCCATGAAGTGGATGTAATCATTGAAGTAGAAAACGGCATGGCCAAAGGAAAAGGCCGATTTGGGCAAGGAGAATTGAAGGTGAGGTTTTAACTGCTTACCAGATCAAGCGCCATCTGAGTAGCCCAGCCTTGGATGGCGCATTTCTAACCATAGCATTCCAGTCTAATAGATTACCTGACTGCGAATTTTCTTGATCTCGGCGAGTGCCTCCTGGGCATAATTGAATTCAAAGCACCATTTGTCGCACTGCTTTCTTTTAGCAGGTTCAAGGTATCTATCGAAGTAGTAAATGCTCTTCTTCATTGCGTGAGACCCCCTGAAAACATCGATAAACTCGACTAGCTTATCCTTCTCATATTCACGCATCAGGTCATCTATATGTTGTAGGACTTTCTCTTTTGGTGGGTGATTGTAAGGCTGACTTTCTATGTTTTCTAGGTTCTCGGGAATCTTGAATCTTGGTCGCTTCTTCTCTTCTTGCTTAAACTCCCGCAAGTATTTCTGAAACTTCTCTTGGTCTTCCTTCAGCTTCATGTAGGTTTCCAAATTGATTTTCCGTGCCATGAGCTCTTTGTTCAGTGCTACCAAGTCTTTCCTGTTAAAGAAGTACTGCTTTTCTCGCTTGAAATAGTTGGTAAACCCAAACTTTTCAATGATGAACTTCCCAGGTCTGTAACCAGCTGATCGAATCACCTTTGAAATATCTGACTCAGGAATCCATTCGCCTCTTTCGGTCTGAAGCTTCCGAAACTCTGATGCTGCCTTTTTAATAGCCTCTTTTGAGAACTGCTCACTCTTTGGTAGATCTTGCGTGCCTACCACTTTGGCCAGTAAGGAGCGTAGCTGCTTGATTTCTTTATATAGGCGATCTGTTTCCATACCTCTTGCTTTTAGATTGAAAAATACATCTTTAAGGCTAGTGGCTGCCCCTTATTCGCGATACGGCTATGATACTTTGTTCGATATCACTCTTCCACTTCTAAGGACAGATTGAAGCAGAGTAAAGTGAAGTAGGGTTTTACCCCCTGCCTTCCTTTTCCCGAATTTATTGTTTGGTGGATTCAATAATGTTCATTATTTTCGACCGTTCATTGTCACTGAACAATGAATAATAATGAACAGTCTTATGCGCAAGGACACCGATTTTATTTACGAAGCCATTACCAAAGTTGAGGAATTGTCTGGCATTCACATTGAATTTGACAGTACCCGACCTAGCTATGATGGCCTTGTTCAAATTAAAGACCAGGAATTTCTAGTCGAGGCAAAATCTGCCGTTCGCACTTCAAACCTTGGGCTGGTAATATCGCAGATAGAACAGGCTAGAGACACCAACCGGAGACCAATACTTTTGGTGTCTAAGTATGTGGCCAAGGCAGCTGTTCAAGAGTTCAAGAAGAGAAATATAAACTTCATTGACTCAGCAGGAAATGCCCTAATAAAATATGGCCAGGTCTTTATCTACATTGAAGGCCAGAAAGCCCAGTCTAAAGAAAAGACTAATCAGTCTAGAGCATTTCAAGAAGCAGGGTTGAAAATTATTTTCACTCTACTGTCATTTCCAAATAGCATAGAATTATCATACCGAGGCTTAGCCGAATCTGCTGATGTGTCTATTGGTAGTCTAAGTAATGTGATGGGAGAGCTAGAACAGCTTAATTATATTCTTAGAACAAACAATCGAAAAATACTTAAGAATCAAAAAGACCTACTAGAACGATGGGTAGTTGCATATAATGATGTGCTACGACCCAGGGTTTTTCGTAAACGGATGAAGTTTATTGAGCCTGAGCAAGCCAAGAATTGGGTGAGCCTAACAAACTTCGAAACAAGCAAACCCATTCATTGGGGAGGTGAGCCAGGGGCAGCAATGTTGGGGTCAAACCTTCGCCCTGAAAAGTTTACTCTTTATACAAACATTGAACTTCCTGAACTCGCAAAAACATTTAAGCTGGTGCCAGATCAAGATGGCAACGTAGAGGTGTTGAACCAGTTTTGGACTTCAGGAGAGGAACAAAACAGCATTACCCCACCCTTATTGATTTATACAGACCTGATTAATAGTGGTAGTGGAAGAAATTTAGAGGTCGCTAAACAAATACTTGAAGATGAGCTACAATATATCAAGTGACAAGTTTAGCCATCCACTGCTAAAGCCTATTCTTCAGGATTTGTCTAATCTCTTTGAAGAGACAGAGATTAAGTTCTTTGTAATCGGCGCCATGGCTAGGGATCTCGTAATGGAGATACACGATGAAGCAGGCGGACGATTAACTCACGACCTAGACATTGCTATTGCAATTTCAGATTGGGAACAATTCAAGAAAGTTGAGGATCATTTAATCTCGACTGGAAAGTTTTCCAAAGATCCAAAGCAGAAGCAGAGATTCTACTACGAGGAGAAATATATGCTTGACATAGTTCCCTTCGGGGAGATAATGAAGCACCCTGATAAGATATTCTGGCCGCCAGAAGAAGAGTTCGCTATGACCGTTCTGGGATTTAGTGAGGTGCATGACAGTAGTATGGAGGTGACTATAGATGAAAGCCTCACCATCCAAGTAGCTTCACTTGCTGGGATATTTATTCTAAAGCTAATTGCCTGGAGGGATAGGAATTTAATAACCAATAAGGATGCTGAGGATATTGGCTTTATCCTAACCAATTACCTAAATATTCACCTTGAGCGAGCCACAGAATATTACGAAGAGATTTATACGGATGATTTTACAGAGTTAAGAGGCTCTGCTATTCTTTTGGCCAAAGACCTTAAAGAAATTCTTCCGGCAGCTTCTGTTGCTAGAACTGAACTAATAGGACAATTGGAAGCTCAACTCTCAATGGCTGAGGAAAGTCGCTTACTCAATCAAATTTTGGAAACCAACAAGCTATTCAAGTTTGATGACCTATTGAATAGTCTGAATAATATAGTATTAGAACTGAAATAATAATGACAACAGAAGTTAAAGACAGAGAAGAAATCGTTTTAGAAGACAACCAGTTGATTTGTGTTCTAACCGGTGAAATCAAAAAAGTAAAAGCTCAGGAGTCCAATCTCCAGTCTGTTATCATCATGCTCAACGAAGAGTATGGCTTCGATCTAAATGATATGGAGCGTGACTTTAAAATAGAATATATCGATCCTGATACCAATAAGTCTAAGAAGCAAAAGGTAGAGTTGGTGGTTTTCGAAAAGGGAAAGCCGCATTACCAGGAAAATATTATCCGAATCTGTATAGTTCAAGATGATAAGGTTAAAGAGACAGACAAGAAAAAAGGTTTAGCTGCAACACTCGAAAACGCTATGGGCGCTGTCGAAAGTTGTGAGTTTGGTCTTTGGGCTAATGGTTCTAGCTATCATTTCCTTCAAAAAGAAGATGATGCCCTGGGCTATGATTATGAGTTTATCGACTTATCCGATTTCCCTGGAGAAGGAGAGACTTTAGATGACCTAGACCGAGCTGATCGCTCAAGCAGCAGAAAGCCGGCCAATGACTCTTTAATCAAGGTATTCAAAAGATCACATGATTACATCTATGGCAATGAGGGACGTAAGAAAGATGCTTTCTGGCAGTTACTCAATTTGATATTCTGCAAACTGTATGATGAGAAACGCAGATTTATTTGTGCTGAAAATGGAGAAAGTTATCGCAGGAAATTTTGGGTTGGGGTAAAGGAACAGAACACTGAGGAAGGACGTAAAGCAGTTGCCAACCGTATAAAGGGGCTTTTTGAAGAACTGAAAACTGACTCTGTATTCTCAGAAGTATTTGATGGAAATGAGGCCATTGGGCTTACAGATAAAGGACTTGCTTTTATTGCCGGGGAATTGGCCAAATACTCCTTTTTGGATGCATCGGTCGATGTTAAAGGGATGGCTTATGAGACCATTGTAAGCAACACATTAAAGCAAGAGGCAGGGCAATTTTTTACTCCAAGAAACATCGTTAAAGCGATGGTTGAAATGTTGAATCCGAGTGAATCGGACCGTGTTTTGGATCCGGCATGTGGTTCAGGAGGATTCTTAGTTATGGTATTAGACCATGTGCGAAAACAGATTGCCCAAGAACTTTATCCAGATTTGGAAGGCCCACTGCTGGCAGAAAAATTCAACTCCCTTGAGGTTAATGAACGGGTTAAGCAATATGCCGAACGAAGCATTTTCGGCTTCGATTTCGATCCAGATTTGAAAAAGGCTGCTCGTATGAATATGGTAATGGCTGGTGACGGCCATGCTAATATTTTTCACGTAAACTCACTCGCATACCCTAATTGGGAGCATCCAGATGAGATTGAAAAAATAAACACCTCTATCAATGAAAGCTTGAAGGTGATGAAGGATATCGAAAATGCTCATGGCACGGATGCCCGAGAGAAATTCGATATGATTTTCACCAATCCACCTTTTGGAGCCAAGGTGAAAGTAGAACAAGAAATTGCCAGCCAATACCACTTATCGGCATACAGTGATGCACCGGAGGTATTATTTATTGAGGCATGCTACAACTTCTTAAAGCCGGGCGGTAAAATGGCAATTGTATTACCGGATGGAATTTTAGGGAATCCAAACACCTTACCGGTGCGTGAGTGGATTTTAGAGAAATACAAAATACTTGCTTCTGTGGATTTGGCAGTAGAAGCCTTTTTACCACAAGTTGGTGTACAAGCATCCCTCTTGTTTTTACAGAAGAAAACAGAAGTAGAACGACAACTAGCTCAGGAGAGTGCAGAAGATTACGATGTGTTCATGGCGATTGCCGAAAAGCTTGGCAAAGACCGAAGAGGAAACCCTATTTACTTGCGTGATGAAGATGGTGCAGAGCTACTATTTGACACAGAAACTCAATATGTGGTGCATAAAAAAGATGGAACCTCAGAAGTTAAAACCAGACGGGAGAAGTTAAAGCAGTTAGATGATGACCTACCTAAAATTACAGAGGCGTACTTTGACTTTTTAAATGGAGTACTATGATTTTAGGAACGATTAAATCAAAATTCATTATTCAGGACATTCGGTTCAATGGAGGATATTATTTGAATGAAGATGCGGTTAACAGCCGTGCTTTAGAGGAGAATAGGGAAATGTGCTCTCAATTAACTGAATTAGCAGAGGTGTGGAATCCCCCGATTTTCAAAAGACAATTCTGTCAAGAAACTGAGAGAGCTATTCCATATTGTCAAAGTAGCGATGTGACTAATGCACTTGAAGGAAGTGATGTATTTATCAACAAAATTCAAGCAACTAAAGTAGGTTCGGTTGTTGAAGAAAACCAGATCTTAATAACTGGATTTGGAACAATTGGAAATACAAGGTTAGTAAATGAATTAAGCTCAGGAATCAGTTTTGCAAATAATGTTTGTAGAGTAAAAGCAAAGGAAGGGGTTCCATATGGATATTTATTTGCCTTCCTTACCTCTAAGTATGGTCGCTCTCAATTAAATAAGAATGCCTCTGGTTCGGTTGTCCGATATATAGAAGCTCCAGGAATAAGGAAGACCTTAATCCCTAATTTACCAAAACTAAAGCAACAAGAAGCCCACAACCTCATTCAGCTGGCTTCCAACCTTCGGGTGCAGGCGAATAAGTTATTGAGGGATGCCGAGAAGTCAATAAAGGAGAAGGTATCTCTTCAAAACTTATCTCCTTTTGATTACGAGTATTTCGGAAATCATAGCAGTGATCGGCCAATTTCAGCATTCAGACGCAGTTTTAAAGAAATAAGTGCTATCACCATTAATGCATTTAATTATTCAAAAAGGGTAGGAAATATAGAGGACAGGGTAAAGAATTCTAATTATCAACGCCTAATTGATTGCTTGGATGATAACAAGTTTTTCTCCACTGGTTCTTTTAAACGTCTTGAGCTAAATAGTCCAACTTCAATTAAGCTCCTTAATCAATCTGACATTTTCAACAGGCGGAAGGAAGGAAAGTTACTTGCTAGGAAGTATGTTAAATCTGATAGGCTGGTTGAATACGGAGAGGTAATTATTGCAAGTGTTGGTACTCTCGGTGAGGGAGAAACATTTTGCAGAGTAATTTTCGGAAATGAAGAATTGGAAGGTCAGCTAATTTCAGGCGAATTTATCAGAATGAAAACAAATAATTCTATTCCATCTGGATATTTATATGCTTGGCTTTCTTGTGATTATGGGTTTCGGCTCATCAGGAAAACTCAGACAGGTACAAAGTTATGCCGTCCTATTCAGGAACTACTGAAGGAAATCCCAGTGCCAATAATTTCCTACAATGAAATGAAGGAAATAGATGGTCAAGTTAAAAAAGGTCAATCGATGCTTTATCAGGCACTGATCAAAGAAAACGAAGCTATTGCTTTAGTTGAACAAGAATTAGAATCATGGCAGGAATCATAAAACCCCCTTACTTCGAATCGGTTGTAAACGCTGGAGAAAAGCGTTTGCTAGACTATCTGGAATTAAATCTTCCAGAAGACTACTTCTTGATACCTAATGTGGAGATTGCCTCTACTAACCCAAGAAACAACCGTACGCAATATTGGGAATATGATCTAATTGTGGTGGCACCTCATGCCATTTATAATATTGAAAATAAGGATTGGAAAGGCCGTATTGAAGGAGACGATAACTACTGGTATTTGAACGATCGCCAAAAACCAAACCCTTTAAAAACCGGTAGGCAGAAGACCGCAATTCTGGCTTCGAAACTTAGAGAGCAAGAATACTCTTGGGGGAAAGCATGGATCCAGAATATGGTGACCCTATCTTATCCCAACTCCTTCGCGCCCTCTTTATGGCAAGAAGCAGGGAAACTATCCTTCCAGCTAAATGATCAGCTTATTGATTACCTGACAAACCCTGATCATGTAGGCAAGTCAGCTCATGATATAGCTGATATTCAAAAATCCATCGTTGACTTTTTAATTGGAAATCAGAGTAGAAAAGCCCCCGATGAAAAGCGAGAGGTAGAGGGCTATGAGATCATTGAGATCATTCAGCAAGAACCCAACTTCACTGAGTACTTGGTAAAGCCCAAAGGGGTAACTTCTTCCATTAGAAAGAGAGTTAAGGAATTTTCCCTACAGGTTTCAGGTCTCTCTCCTGAGGAACTCCGAAACCGAGAAGAGGCTATAAAAAACCAATACAAGGCCTTACACAAGATTAAGGCAAAGCCATTCATACTCAACGTGGAATTTAAGATTGATGAGGAGAATCATATGTTTTATGAAATCTCTGACTTTCTTGACGAGAATTCCCTTCGAGCAGAAGCACGTTCAAAGACTTTCACTTTCCATGAGAAAATTGGGATTCTAAAAAATGTGATGGCTGCTCTAAAGGAAGCGCATAAAGAGAATATTTATCACCGAGACATCAATCCCGATAACATCTATATGAGCAGCGGATATGCTTATCTAGGTAATTTCGGAAAGTCATATTTCAGTGATCATAATGAGCAGGGGTATACAGTAATGGCTACTATTAATGAGATGAACGCTACTCCGTATCATCCATTAGAATTAACCGTTGGAGATGCCTCCAGATCCTCGGATATTTATTCTTTGGGCGTCCTAATTTATTGGCTCTTTACCGGAAAGGAACCTTTTAAAACCCCCTATGACCTAGATAAGCTTGGTGGTCAAATCCCTGAAGCACAGTTACCCAGTTCTGTTAATAAGGCACTGCCGAAATGGCTAGATGAGCTGTGCTTGAAAACGATTCTAACCGATGAGCTAAAACGTATAGACTCAATTGAAGAATTAGAGCAATATATCAATGAGGCTATAAAAGAGGTACAAACTGACCCGAAACCTGACAAAACACAAGATGAAAAGGCCGGACTGCATAAGGAAGGCCACGAGTTAAAAGAAGGAGATCGAGTTGGAGCTTACGTCATCCATGAAACTCTTGGTAAAGGAGGGTATTCAAAAGTTTTTAAGGTAAAGCATAGTTTACAGGATAAGTATTTCACAATGAAGCTCTTTCATGAGAGTGTAAATGCAAAATCTGTAACCGATGAGTATGAAGCCCTTAAGGACCTGGCTCATCCAAATATTGTAAAGTTTGTATGGAATGACATTGCATCTTCGGGACAATTCTTTACGGTCATGGAATTCCTGGATGGTGAGAATTTAAGCATGTACACCCGTACGGACGCACGATTACCTATCCATCGTGTATATCAAGTAGGTGTTGACATACTTAGTGCTTTGAGTTCAATGCAGAATATGCCTAAGCCTGTTCTGCATAGGGATATCAAACCACAGAATATCATCTGGGACAACCAAAAAAGGTTTGTTCTAATCGACTTTAATGTTGCATCGTTTGCTGATGACAACCAAGATTTCGTGGGAACTAACCCCTACTTGGCTCCGGATTTAATCACGGATAACTATAAAGTTAATTGGGATAAATCAGCAGACACTTTTGCTCTTGGGATAACTCTTTTTGAATTGGTATGTAAGCAATACCCTTGGGCTCCAGGCAAGATGCCTCTAATGAGTAAGGATCCATTGAATCCAAAAAGCATTGAAGACCGAATTTCGGAGGAGTTTGCCAATTTTCTTTTGAAAGCAATCAGTCCTAATAGCAAGGATAGATTCAAAGATGCCGAGGAAATGCTTCAGGCACTTAAGGCAATTGGCGAAGACGGTTTGCTTTCAAGTCGGCCAGAAGACGCACCAGAGGTTACAAATGATGCTCAACTCTATCATGTTGAACTATTTATTAATCAAACCGGATTAAGGATCAAGCTATTCGATAAAATGGCCACATTTTATGAGCTTGAAAAGACCATTCTTCATTCTTTTGAAAATTTCAAAACGAAACTGTTCAAGTATAAAGGCAGCCTTTCACTTCAAGAGCGCATTGATTTGGTTCTCAAGATTGATAGTACGGTTGTAGTGAACGATAGCTTTTGGGATGGAGGGGCAAGAAACTTCAATGAAGGAAATATTGAAAGAGTTCACGAGGCTCTCAATACCTTATTTGAAAATCACAGGGATGAGTTAAATGCCTATAAATACAACGTCGAAGGCCTGGACTTCGTAGGGTATATCAACTCTCTATACAGTCAATCTAAAAAAGGGAACTTCGGTACACGTGCTGGTGAGCTGACATCCGATTTTGATAAACTGACCTACACTCCCTCTAGACTGGATAAAAAGCTTTTACCCGACATCCTTGATGGTAAGTTTAAACTACTGATTATTACAGGTAATGCTGGAGATGGGAAAACGGCATTTATTAAGAGAATTGAATACGATAATGCCATAAAAAACCTCGAACATTTTGAAAATAAAAACGGGGCAAAGTTTTCGATACAGGGCATTCCGTATGAAAGTAATTATGATGGTTCACAGGATGAAGATGAGCGAGCTAATAACGATGTCTTGGAGGCATTTTTTAGGCCTTTTGAGAATCTTAAGAACTACAATGAAGCTTCAGAAGGTCGAATCATAGCTATCAATGAAGGTAGGCTCGTAGAGTTTCTTAAAACTACTGAGAAGCATAAAATTCTGCATAACCATATAGAGGATTATTTCTATAATGAGGGGCATCATGAACTTCCTGACGGGTTGATGATCATTAACTTGAACTTGCGATCTGTGGCCACTCAGTTGCCGGATGAGCCAAGTTTGTTTAGACAGCAAGTAAAGGCTCTAACGCAAAAAGGGCTTTGGAATAAATGCGAAGGCTGCTCATTGGCAAATCAATGTTTCATCAAATACAATGTTGACTCTTTCAACGACACAGCAGCTGGTGAAGAGGTAATTACGCGAATGGAGTGGTTATTGAAAACGGCCAGCCTGAAACGGGAACTACATATTACAATGAGGGATTTGAGATCCTTCATTGCATTTACCCTAACCCGCGATTTTGACTGTAGTGAAGTCGAAGATCTATTTAATAAGAGCAATGGAAGTCCAGAAAGTTACTGGCAGTATTACTACTTCAACCTAACCAATCCGAATATTGATGATTCTGGTAATCAGGATAGACTTATTAAGCTATTGAGAGAGACTGATATTGGTGAAGTTGCTATTCCAGACTTAGATAGGGACTTGTTCTTTGGTAAGCACTTAGACAAAGATTTTTTAGAGTTTGCGGAACGAGAGCTCTCATTATTAGAAGCTTTTAATGGTGTTGAAAGGATCAAGCCTACTTACGAGCAAGATGAGAAAGTCATGCAACGAATAAAAATCATTCAGAAGTCCTTTGTTAGACACCATTTCTTTGAAGGGAAAGCTGAGTTGATTTCAATGAAAAATGGTTTTTCAAGGGGCGGTCAAGAGGATAATGCTATGATTCCATCCTATCTTAAAAGACTGCCGTACCACTCTGTCTTTAAGTTTGTAAAAGTGTTGAGAGAAGGAGACACAAATGACCTGACTAAGGCCAGTGTTTCAAGAGCAATTTCCTTAAATGAAGGATGTGATAATCAAGGAATAGATCAAAACTACCTTGTGCTTTCTTCCTCTGAAATTAAAGATCCATTCAGTAAATCTTTCAGGTTGTTTGACTTGAAAGACTTTGAATTGTTTGTAAATAGAACAGATCACTTGGTAAAATACCTGGAGTATGAGCCCGATAGCTTAACCTTCCGTCATCGTGATGAAAAGCATATCAAGCTTACCATATCTCTTGACCTTTATGAGATGCTCTATTTTATTCAACAAGGATTTAGCCCTTCATTAAATGACTTGAGAGGAAAGTTTGTAGAACTCATCATATTCAAAAACCTCTTGGAAAATTTGAATTACGAGGAGGTGGTCGTGACAAAAGATAACAATGAGTTCTATAAAATCAGTAAGGACCAAAAAAGTCGACTACTCATTCAAACAATGGAATTGTAGATATGGCCATAAAACTAAATAAAGAAGAAAGTCTCTTCCGGAATGAGCTCATTTTTACTGCTGATGCCAAAGCAGTTAATATTGATAATACCTTGGTTAACCTATTCATGCTCTTGAAGCACAATGGGATCAGACCGAAGCAAAGAGCCAGATCCGGTGGTAGTTCTTTTATTGAGCTTGAAACTTTGAAGAAGGTCTTTCATAAACTAGAGGAAGATGGTTCAATAGACGGTTTCAAGGAAAACCCGGAGGCTGCTGAGTTATGGATGCGAAGTAACTTGGTAAATATGGTATTTCGAGGAAATATTGATAAGGAAAAGATCTCCTCCCTACGACCTATTCACCTCGAGAGTTATAGGGTCAGAAACGCTGCGAATACTAGAGATTATAACACTGCTGATCAAGTTTACTTGATGCTAGGTGCCAACCCGACGGTTAAAGAAGACCTAAAGAATTTTTTAATGGAGGGGTGGGATCAAACCACTGGAAAGATATCTCAATCTAATGGATTAGATGTAGATAGTCTTGGGCTCCTTCACATTATTAAAAATGTTAAGCCCGGTTTTTTAGAGAGTAGCTCAACTTTAAATCAGATTAGCCCAATACTCGATGAACAGGCAGAATTATACTGTGACGATGTCCGAAGGTTATTGGTATATAAGAGATTGATTCCAAGGAGTGTATTGATTGATTACTTGAAGACTATCACATCGTTTCATTTATCCCTATATCTCCAAAAGTTGATTCATTTCTTTCCGGAAATGGTCAATTCTGGAAAAACATCAATTGAAGATGATTGGAGTATTGTACTAGACGTCACTGATGATTTTGAAAGCAAAGTGGCGAAGATTGCAGCAGAAGACGCAGCAAACTTGACCAATAAGATTTACGACTACGTAAAGTCGACATTCCAAGTCAATGCAGCGTTGAGAAGGTTAAAATTGGACAAGTCAAATTCTAGAAACCTAGATGAGGCTTTGAAGATTCTTCATGATAAACCTGAAGATTTTGAAATATACTTTGAGACTCAGTGGGATAACCTATACAGTTCGCTTGAAGAGGATGATCGCCTTCTTATAGAAGACCTTGTCAAATACGAGGACACCTATTTCGATAGATATATTGAGTTGATATTAAAAGCTCGAGGGAATTACCAGTATAAGTATCATGTTCAGCTCATTGACAACCTGGCTCAAAAGAACAGCGATCGGGGTTTTATGGCTCAGGGAAGAAGTAGAAAACATCCTCGTCGATTTGTCCTTGGAACTCGGTTATTAGAAACTTTGGTACAAATTCTCGTTCTAGAAGCAAATGAAAATCAGTTCCAGACCAGGAGCCTTTCGATAGAGGAGTTAGTATCACTGATCCGAAAAAGATATGGTTTAATTATTAATGGCCTTGGAGAGGATCGCTTTGCAGATGCCGACTTACAAACACATTTAGCATTTAAAGAGAATCTTGATGCTTTTAAAATGAAATTGAGACAAATAGGCTTTTACAATGATCTGAGCGATGCATACATCCTTCAGCGTATTAGACCGAGATATGAATTGAATGCCCAGTAAAATCATATGACCAACACTATTAACACATATTACAAGCGGATAATTGATCAGATACTGGATCTTCATAGACCTGATCTTGAAAGTGCCTTGCCGGGTCATTGCATGAAAATAACCGGTTTAGGCCGGGATGAGCTTTTACATCTATGGAACTTATTGAAGGGTGAGTTTCCTAGTATTGATACTTTCATAGTTTCTGAAGACCATGAACCAGGCGCCCAGTTTATTTCAGCGACTAAGCTAGTAGAGCTTAGGAATAAGCAAAATGCCCCACTATTAGTGCTTATTCCGTCAAATAGCAGAACGGCAGCCGAGGATTCATACGGAAATGCCACTTTCAAGGAAATCTCTTTGGAAGGAATTGAGCAAAAGCTGCTTGAAAATTTGGTTAATACGATTCCCGGTGAATATCGCTCGGTTATAAAAGGTGAAATCATTCAATATCTGGACTCTACCAATATTGGTACAGTTCAAATCATTAAATACCTACTGTCACTTGAGGTGGAGGGTTACTCTACCATTTCTATTGGAAACAACATTCACCTGCTAAACCTCTTGCCCGATGATCAATTGATCGTGGAGCTTGAAAAAACCAGATCAAGATTAAATTTTAACCTAAAAAGTGTTGAACTGCTAGGGTCGTTTAATAAGCCACTTTACGATCGCGTTGCAGATCTTCCACTAGAACCAAACTCCCTACAGAAGGAACTGGTCGGATTTATAAAAAGTGAAAAAGAAGCTAGAAGTATAGAAGATATATGCAGGATTATTCATGATGATTATCCACAGCTAAATTTTGCAAACTGGAAGATTCCTGACCTTGACTTTACCCACATCCGTCTTTTTTCCGAAGAAATTAAATCCGGAGATTTTAAGATTGAGGAAGGCCGGAAAGTACTGCACGTTGAAGAGAATAAGACCGCTAAGGTGAGGGTAAGATTCAGTACCAACCCCAACCCCAAAGACATTTCTGATTTAAGGTACTTCAAGGTCATTCTTATGGCGGTGGACGGAGGTGCTGGAGAAGAGGTTTCTGTTCTGCGGAAATTAAAGAACTCCGCCTCAAACAGGTCATATCGTGAGGCGACTGTGGAATTAAGCCCTAATATTATTGAAGAAGGCTCTTACTTCTTCAAAGTACTGGCAGAGGATGAACATGGCAATATTCTTAATGCTGATGACGACTTCAAAGATTTGAAGATTCAGAAGGCATATGAAGACGCAAAACAAAAAGATGACACTGTTACAAAAAGCTCTTTCCCTTATAAACTCTCATGTGATTCTGAAGACTTCGATTATGTAATTGAAGAATCTGTAGATCGAGAAAATAATCAACGAAAGGACAAGGTAAACAATGTTCTCCAAGCTTATTTTAAGTATAGAATTGAGAAGATAAAATCCGGAGACGAAACGGATCTACCAATTCCTTCTGAGGACTCAAACATCTGGTTGACCGATACAACAAAACATACTTCTACCTTTCATATAAACTATTCCGAAAGGCACAATTACCAAATAAACCTATCCTCCAAGTTACGTATTATTGAGAGTAGGTTTTTGGACAACCCAGGATCATTTGGTCATGTTAAGGCGTCATTAAAAAGTAATTCATTAGCTGTTGGATTCGAGTCTCTCTCATTTATTGACAGTGAGCTTACCAGTATTGTTCCAAATCCAATTGTTAAGCTGAGAAAGGAGATTTTCCATGCAATCAAAACTTCGAACGAGAAAAACGATGGGGTACTGGAAACTGCTGATATCTTCAATCAATACGCAAAACTCAAAGAATATTTAAGGAAGCTTACAGATTGGACTAAAACTCTCAAGGAACAGGTTGCAAGTGAAGATTTAAGTGCAGATGAGAAAAGCAAAATACAAGCTTTTCTTACGGAGCTTCAGATGCTTGATGTAGCGAGAGTAAAAACGAAGCTTCCTGACGGTCAGCCAATCGAAGCTTTATTGCTTTCACCTTTGCATCCGTTGAGATTAACATGGCTAATTCAGCTAATTGAGGTTTTTAATAGCTGGGAGAAAAAGACGAGTGATTATCCGACTCATAGAGATTCTTGGACTAAAAACCTAGAATTGATGTTTGAGGGGCATTTATCTCCTGAAAACAACCCGCTAGTATTAGTAGAGCCCAGTACTTTTAAAAGTTTCCACTACACTGGAGAATTAGCTTACGGTTGGGGCTTATACCTAAGATCCTTGCCAAATGTGAATGACGGTGGTATGACTTCAATTTCTCGTCAGCTTAAGCACTATTTTAGGCAGTTGTTTAATGTAACTAAAGAGAATTACGTTGAAACAGAGATAAGTCAGAGACTGGTAGCTAGACATATTAGAAACTATTTAGCCCAGCATCCCTATACGGATAAGCTTATAATAAACTTGTTTAATGCTGGAGATGCTTCAGTGTTTGCAGATACTTTTGTTGAACTAGAGAAGGATCTCAGCTTTAAAATGGTTAAGTATGAGATTCGCATTTTCAAGGGAGATGATAAGATTATTGAGCACGGAGAGTCCCTTAGAAACCTCTTAAATCCAGACTCAAATGTTTCGGAAGAAGCAGAAGCTTTCTCCCAGCCATCTAAAAACCGACTGTTTCCTAAGTTAAGATTTTCAATTAATAGTATTTCGGACTATTTAACGGAGCCTTCTAGGTTCACATCTCACCTAAGCTTCTTGGTCAGTCCTTTCCCAGTGACCGTTGAATTAATTAAACCATTTAAACCTGACCGTAACTTTTATGTCAATGGGTTGATTTCCGAGTCATCAGTTTCTGTGGATGAAAATGGTGATCAGATAAAGTGGAATCGCTATGTTAGAGGAAATGAGCTACCCATTAAATACAAAGGAAGTGGTGATATTGGGGTACAGCTTTTTGATAATATTCAGTCATTTGTAGCTGGTGCTTTGGCATCAAAGCCTACGGACTCAATACCATCAACCCAGTTGAGGCTTAATGACCGAGACAAAGTTCTATTAACACATCTGCATGACCATTCTGACTGGGTTATAACCTTTGACAGGAATTTAGGCCCTCAGATTTTTGATCAACCTTCCAAGGAAGGTAAAATACCATTCCTATTAGACTATGTTCCAGGTGAAGAGTTGTCGGGGGTATCATCATTTTTAACCACGAGGCCAACCTCAGAAGTACTTGGCTTGTTAGGACCACATTTCGAAGAATTCAACCTTAATGTTCATAATTCAGAAGATCAAGAAAAAATAAGGCTCCTCTTAGAAGACCTAAGAGCGGTAAGTAGCTCGCTCGTATTACAATTAAATTCTTCAAAAAATAAGGCATTTGAAGTCATTGGGTCGGCATTTACAAAACGGGTATTAGAGAAGAAAGGATTCTTGAAGGAGGCATTTCTCATTCCTATAGACTTACACCAAAACCTGTTTGAAAACCTTCCTTCAGAGAGTAAAAGTCGAGCAGATAATTTATTGGTATCCATTGACCCTGAACTTCGAGAAATTACTTTTTCTGTAATTGAGATTAAGTGCCGTAAGTCAATCAGTGAGGCAGATCGAGATGATCTAAAAGTCAAAATGCGAGAGCAAATTGAGAATACAATCGAGGCTTTGAGAGTTCATTTCGATCCAGAATATCATTTGTCAAATGACCGTTTGGATAGAGAGGTGAAGAATAAAGAGCTTAAGTCACTTTTAAGCTTTTATATCGAACGTGCTTATCGCTATAACTACTTGTCTGAGAATGCCTATGAAAGTTATTTAGCGTTTCTTCAATACCTTGACAATGGCTTCAGGATTAAGTTTACACAGCTAGGCATGATTTTCAACTTTTCGGCAGAAAGGAAGCATTTAAAAGAGGCCTTTGACCAAGATTTAACCTTCTTTACATTCGGTGGAAAATTAATCGAAGAAATTCTAGATCCAGATTCTGATTTGAATACAAATCGTCTTGAAGATCACAAATTGGATGAAGATTTAAGTGAAGTAATCGGGAAAAAAGAGCTTGCCGCCTTTATTCAAAAATTCAAGTCAAAAGAACCGAACGGTACTACCGATGAAGAGAAAATTGACAACCATCCCCCTCGGAAGTCAGAAGAGCAAGTTTCCAGTAGATCAGAAAATGAAAAGGTTCCAGCGGATTATATGCAACCCGATTCGAATTTAGAGGCGGCAGAGGGAACACCTTCTTCATCTTATTCGGAGGATCATATAGCTCCAAGTTTTGATTTACTAATTGGCAAAAGCTCTGGCAGTGATCAATATGGAGTGCTTGGTGAAAGTATTCATGGGAAGAAGATTGCTATTGATTTGAGTGAGACAAATACCATTAGCTTATTTGGTGTTCAGGGCGGCGGAAAAAGTTATACCATTGGTACGATTTCGGAAATGGTTCTTAAACAATTCAGTAATGTAAATCAGCTTCCTTCTCCGCTGGCTGGAGTAATCTTTCATTATAGCGAAAGCATGGATTACGAGCCTGAGTTTACTTCCATGATCTATCCTAATGATAAGGAATCTGAGCTGAAAAAGTTAAAGGAACAATATGGTGCCGATCCAGGAAGTGTTGAGGATGTTATAATTCTTACCCCAAAAGACAAGATTGAAGAACGTAAGGAAGAATATCCTTCAATCGAAGTTTTACCCATTGCTTTTAATTCTAAAGAACTAAACGTTCAGGATTGGTTGTTCATCCTTGGAGCAATTGGAAATGACTCTACCTATATCAAGCAGCTTAAGGCAATAATGAAACAGCACAGGAGGAATATTACTCTAGACGGCATTACCGAAAGTGTGGAGACCTCAGAGCTGTTGTCCAATTCTCAGAAGGCCTTAGCGAGGCAGAAATTGAGTTTTGCTAGAGAATACATTGACGATAGCTTCATGCTACGTGATGCTCTCAAACCTGGGCGTCTAATCATAGTGGACTTGAGAGATGAGTTCATTGTAAAGGAAGAGGCACTAGGTCTTTTTGTAATCATGTTGAATATTTTCTCAGCAGTGAAAAATCTTAATGGGGCACATTTTAACAAGTTTATTGTATTTGACGAGGCTCATAAGTACATGGATAATAAAGACCTAACAGGCAACATTGTAACCGCCATTCGCGAAATGAGGCACAAGGGAGTGAGTATTATGATTGCTAGTCAGGACCCTCCGAGTTTACCTAATGAGATAATCGAATTGAGTTCTGTAGTACTTCTTCATAAGTTCAATAGCCCACAATGGTTAAAACATATTCAGAAGTCCATTACGCAATTATCCACATTAGGAGCCGCAGATATGAGCTCCCTTATTCCAGGGGAGGGGTTTTTATGGGCCACAAAAGCAACAGAGAAATCAGTAACAACAAAGCCTATCAAAATATCTACAAGGCCGAGGGTTACAAAGCATGGAGGCGGCACAATTCAAGCAACTGGTGACAAGTGAAATCAATCGCATTTTCTCACATAGGAAAAAGATCCACAAATCAGGATGTAATATCGGTTCAACAACTTGACCACGATACATATCTTTATTTAGTGGTGGATGGAATGGGAGGCTATGAAAAGGGAGAAATAGCCGCGAAACTTGTAGCGGAAAGTGTCTTTACCTTCCTCTCTCATACTTCAGAGAAAGGGGAAATGGAAATACAACAAGCCATAAACAAGGCAAACCTTGTTATTAAACAGTTTAAGCAAACTGAGGAAATAAAGTCAGGAGCTACAATCGGAGGTGTTCTCATGAATGCCGAAAGAGCTAAGGCTTTTTGGGTAGGAGATGTAAAAATTTTTCACTTTAGAAATGATGTGCTTCTTCAAGAGTCCAATCCACACAATCTAATGAACGAGGTCATTAGCAATGGTGCTATTGAGAACCCTGATCAAGTAAGTAGATACAAGCATGTTGTCACAAGATCTATTCAAGGTGATGTGAAGAGTTCTCAAGTTGAGTTTTTTGAAGTGAACCCAATAAAGGAGAGTGATTTGTTGGTCATTTGTTCTGATGGTGTACACGATATTATTGATGGATTAGGACTTCAGCATGTAATGAATAAGTCTAACTCTCTTGAAATTGCTATTGGTGAAATTGAATCACGCTTGAAAAAAGAAGCAAAGGATAATTACTCACTTGTTACGGCTCAAATCGGAATATGATAACTTCATATAGGTAGAGAATAGACTGAATTTTGTCGAAATCTTCCCAATCCCAACAAAAAATCCTCCCAGAGGGAGGACTTTCGTACTACAGACGTCTGAGTCTGTTCCAAATTCAGGCCGCATTAAGGGTGAAATGGAGGGCTGTTAAAGCGCAATGCAGCCTGAATCATGTCTTATTGGCTATCAACCAACGTATAGAACCCTGGGAATTGGGTGGATTTCTCCAGGATTCCATGCTCTTTCATGTAGTTGATGTAGTTTCTGGCCATCCGTTCCTTGATTTCGAGGTGCTGAGAGATCAGTTTTCCGAGATCCTTAGATGACATGGAGCGTTTTTCACCGTAGAGTTCCTTTGCTAGGGCTTTTAAGTCAACCGAATTTCGCTTCACCGTCTCCTTTGGGCTCTTTTCACCAAAGAATTCATGGCGACCTTTCTCTTTGTTCCATCCAAACTCCATGATTGGTACATCCAGTGGGCTTCCATCACGCACTTTTAAAGCTTTTATCAGGGAAGAGTCGGTGTTTTCGTCCTTTTCAATCAGAAGAATACCAGCTGCTTTACGCTGCACTTCACTTCCCAGGTGGCCGCGAAGCTTCATTCCGGAGGGAGCCATGTGAAGTACGCAAACCACCACCGTATTGTAAATCGCAGCAATACGAATAAGCTCTTCAATCAAGGCAACCGAGCCTTCTTCCTCATTTACCCCAGGTAATAAATCCCCAATTCCGTCAATCACCACCATGTGGATCCCGCCAAATTGATAGAAATACTTGTCCATGGATTCCATGATGAGCTTCATACGCTCTGCCCGAGAAATACCCACCAGACAAAAGGCTTTAAACCAGGAAGGCGGTCGCTTCAAGGTAGAGCGGTTTACGATATAGGTCAGGTTTTTATAGAGTTGGTACTCGCTTTGTTCTGTATCATAGAGCAATACCCCTTGACCGTTGTTGTTTTCCCGTACCATGGTTCCCAAGGTGTCTATGTCCAATCCTTCTGGCTTGATACTGCCTGAAAGAATACCACCTAAGAAGTTGGTTTTACCACTTCCTTCGGATCCAGCCACACACATAATGTTTCCAGGAGCTCCAACGGTCACGTCATTGATCTTGATCAGTGGTTCCGGCTCTACCGGCGGGCGACTAAAGTCAATTTCACAAGTGCGCATGATGGCCATGGAGTCTTCATAAGCAATGTCTAGCATCTCTCTGAAAAGCATCCTGAGGTCATCCGCTGTATGTCCAAGTGCAAAGAAGTCTGAAACATCCTTTTGATCTTTTTCTCCTGAAAGTGGCAGTCGGAGCGATTTCAGATTGAAAGCCTTGTATTGATGCTTCAAAGATTCCATTGACTTGAGTCCTGTTTCGTCCACATCATAGAGCAAAACCAGGTGCTTGAATCGGAAGCTGAAAGCACGAAGTAGATTCTTTGGAATATGAGCGGTTTCACTGTTCATGGAAACAGCATTAAAGCCATGAGCAGACAGGGTGATGACGTCTTTCTCACCGCCGGTAAAAAACAGAATGTCCCCACGGATCGGTAGCTGTTCTTTTCCAAAAACATACTGCTCGGTTTTCTCACCAGTAAATAGAAAGCGTGGCTTAGAAAAAGGTCGATACAACTTGGTAAAGCGAATGCTCTGGTAGCCAAATATGGGTTCCGCTTCAGTGGAAACAAATTCGTAACGGTTGCCCGTTTTACCAATACCCTGATAGGAAGCAACCGACACCACATTAAATCGATCCAGATCCTCTTTAGTTACCCCGCATTGTTTCCAAAAAGCCATTTCAACCGGAGTGAAAGCTTTCACTTTGAGAGGAAGCTCGTTCTGAGCGGTTTCAAATCCTTCATGGATACTGGGTAACTCACTGGCTCGGCTCAACAGCCCAGCGGACTCATCTACCAACTGATCAATTTTTTGAGAGGTGGTTTCCAATGCCAAAGAAAGTTCCTGATTGATAATCCGAAGGATTTTCACAAACTCGTCTTTGTGCTCACAGGCCAAGCCAAAGATTTTACCCACAAAGAAGAAACAATCACCACTGTACTCGGCATCGCCAAAGTCCTTGAACTTGTACATTCTGGATCGCTTATCGAAGAACACATAGCACGAAGCTTTGGTGTCTTCATAAAACGGACTCTTGAATGCTTTGCCGGTTCCTTGCATTCGGCTCCCCAGGAAATGCTTGAAGACGTCATACCCATTGTTGGTAGCGTCCAATATGTTCTGCTTATCTAATCCCATAGCTGCCATCTTTAAAGAATTGATGGCATTGCGCCATTGTGATTGCGATTGATAAACTCTTCCAGGTCGTTCAAGGCCAATTTCCTTTTTCCGCCAATGTGATGATAGGCAACCTGGCCTTCCCGCATGTACCGATACAAGGTGTTGCGGGAAACCTCCAGGTAATCGGCTGCCTCATCTGTGGTTAAAAATTTTTGCTTCGGCTTGGGTGCCAAAAGCTTTGCCTGGAGCTCCTTGAAATTGCGCTCCATATTATCCAGACGCTGCTTTATGCGATCCAGATCCTCTTTGGTTTTCTTATCTGTGTTCCACATAGTTCTCGTTTTGATGCCTGCAAGACTAAGGGGAGGTGAGAAGAAAAATGTTAGACTCTAATAGAGGTCTAATACTTTTTTCGGTCTATTCATCTTCACAATACAGTTTGAAAACCTCCATCAATTCTCGGGTGTAGGAGCTTTCCGGTTTCTTTCTACGCTTCAGTGCTCCGATGGCCTGTCGAGCGCTGCTCAAGTCTAAATTGAAAAGCCAACCAAAGAGCTCTATCAAGTCCTTTTGGTGAATAACCCCAGCCAGGCTTCCGATGGAGTTGCTCTTGGTGAGGGCGACAATGAGTTCAAGAAGATCTGCTTTGCTTCTGTTCCAGGTGAGTTTGCTTTTTCCCATGCCATTGGCAAAGAGCGAGAGCTGGCCTTTTAGTATTGGGTTGTAGCCGTTGAAGGGTGCGTGTCCTGGTAATTGAGCATGGAGGTCGCGGATAGGGAAGAAAGTGTCAATATGCCTGATCCTGTGATTGATAAGCTTAATACAGCGAGAGATCAATCGCTTTTGAACCTCTAGAAATCGGAGCACAGTATCTCGCACCAATTCATCGTTCGTATACTCGACTTGGTATTTGATTTTGAAGGTGACTTTTACCAGCCAATCATCCTTCTTTTTCTTGGGGAAGTAGCGTTTCTCCTGAGATTTCGCATCGAATAAGAGCAGGTTCAAAGCGCGTACCGCCCCAACAGCATTTTCACTGTCACTGGTTACAGTGTCTATCTGATCCTGGAGGCATCTTAAAAGTCCTTCACAGTAATGATCGTAGTCCTTGAGAGTCGCGTATCCATTAAAATTCAGGTCAATTATTTCGGTTGTTTCAAATAGGTTTACTGGTATTTGCCCGGTTCTTTTCCCGAGCTTAATCTCGGCCTTGGATATTTCAGCCAATATGGTTTCAAGAGAGTTTAACATGTTGGTTGATTAATTATTCAGGTTGTGCTAAACTCCAATTGGAACCCTGTCAGCCAAGAGAGGTAATCTCTAGCAAATCCATCCTTGGCAATGCGGCAATGGTATATATATACCTATTGCCGCATTGCCATACCGGATATGGGTTTGGAAATTTCCGATGCAAATAGCTGTTTATCAATTCATTGCAAAATCGTTTTAGTCCATATTAAGCATTGCCAAAAGCACCTGTTTTGGCAATCGGTGGTTCTCTTTCAGCTACAGTCTCCAATCGGAGGGTGTGATTGCCCTGAGCCTGTGACTGTTAGAGTCCAATTCCTATGTCATTTGATTTCCGAAGCAATGACGATTCTCAGCTATGAAGCGGTTACTCTTCACACCAGGTCAAAGGGGTGCGCAATTAAAGCGCATTTGATGGAATAATTTTCAGTTACTTCCAAGGAGATATTAAGAATTTAAAGTTGATTAATTCGCACAAAATGATAAGCCCATCCAGGCCAAATGAAATCATTTGCATGACTCTGATTTACCTGCCAACCCAGGCAGGAGCTGTACCTACTTTTATAGCCTTTGACCAGTATTCAAGGCGTCTGCCGCCTTCATTCTTCAGGCTTTTGCAGTCACCACCCTTGCTCCGCTCGCATGAATGGCTGCGCCTAAGTTTACCTGTGTTCACTCACGAAAACCACTTTCTAGATCATTCAGTAATGATCATTAAGTATTTGCTTAAATAAGAAAACTATTTGTAACTTTGTTGCGTCACTAAACCCAATAGGGAGATATTATGGAAAACAATCAATCGTGTATCAGAGTGTTTGCCGACAAGGTTCAAATCGACAATTGCAAAGAAATACTTCAAACAAACGAAAAGGCATTCACACAACTGAGTGGACTTTTAGCATTAGCAGGAAACGAAGTAAGGTTGAAAATCTTATTTCTATTAGAAGAAGAAAACGAACTCTGCCCTTGTGACCTTTCAGACATTTTAGGAATGAGCATTCCAGCTGTTTCACAACACCTAAGAAAACTAAAAGACGGAAACGTCATTCAAGGAAGAAGAGAAGGACAAACCATTTTCTACTCTTTGAAACAAGAGCAACTGACTATACTTAGACCATTCTTTAAACACATCATGAACAACTCAGAAAAGGAAACGGTATGAACAAAAAATCGAACAAACTTGTCGGAGCGGGAGTGCTTTCGGCAGTTGCAGCTTCACTTTGCTGCATTACCCCAGTGTTAGCACTTATTTCAGGAGCAACAGGAGTGGCATCTACATTTTCATGGATGGAACCAGCAAGACCTTTTCTCATCGGAATTACTGTTTTAGTATTGGGTTTTGCCTGGTATCAGAAACTCAAACCAAGAACAGCCGAAGAAATTGAATGTGCTTGTGAAGAAGACGAAAAGCCTTCATTCTGGCAATCGATAGGATTTTTAGGTATTGTAACTGTGTTTGCAACCTTGATACTTGCTTTTCCAAACTATGCACACATCTTTTATCCTTCAAATGACAACAAAGAAGTTATGATCGTCAATGCTTCGGACATACAAACGGTAACTTTTGAGGTAAAAGGTATGACTTGCAATGGCTGTGCTTCACATGTAGAAAATGACGTGAACAAATTACCTGGCATTGTTAAAGTGGATGCGAGCTACGAAGAAGCGATTGCAAAAGTAGAGTTTGATCAATCCAAAGTGAGCCTTGCTCAAATTGAGGAAGCCGTCAACGGCACAGGTTACAAAGTGGTTGGCAAGAAATAGTATTTTTTTGCCTTCCGTATTTAAGAACTTAATTAAATATTTATACAAAAAAAGAGAATTTGATTCTATTGAGTGCTATATTCCTGATTGGAATTACTCAGGTTAATGCTCAATGTTGCAAGCCAACTGACCATAAAGCACAAACAACAAATAAAACCCAAGAAGCTGGCAAAGTCCTAGAACTGAAAATCACGGGAATGACTTGTGACGGTTGTTCCAACCATATTTCCAATGCGCTAAAAGAAGTGGACGGAATTATTGAACAAATGATGGAATACCCAGGGGATTTGGCAACTATCATCTACAACCCTGAAAAGACAACCCGGGATGTAATCATTAAAGTGATTGAAAAGACAGGTTATAAAGCTGAGATTCTGAAAGAAGCTCCAAAAAAGAAATCCTAATGATGCAAGAAACAATAAAACTCGACATCACAGGCATGACCTGCGACCACTGTGCCACAGGTATTGAAAAACTTCTTTCGAAAAACGAGGGAGTAAAAAAAACCAATGTAAGCTATCCTAAGGCCACTTGTGAATGTTCTTTTGACCCTGCTAAGACAAGCAAGGAAGAAATCATCAACACCATCAACAGCACAAAAAATTATCGGGTAAAAATTGAACTCCCTGAAAATGGGAATAGTGCAAATAATCAATTTGATTTAATCATTATCGGTGGTGGCTCGGCTGCATTCTCGGCAGCCATAAAAGCAGAGAGTTTGGGTTTAACTACCCTTATGGTAAATGGTGGATTGGACTTTGGTGGTACTTGCGTGAACGTAGGTTGTGTGCCTTCTAAAAATCTTATCCGTGCAGGAGAAACGGCCTATCACGCTACGCATTCCAACTTTGCAAGCATTAAACCCAAAGGCGTGGACATTAATTTTGGCCAAGTCATCAAAGACAAGAATAAGTTAGTCGCCACGCTTCAAGAGAAAAAGTATATGGATGTAGTGAGCGACTTTCAGCATCTAACCATGTTAAAAGGTTGGGCGAAATTCAAAGACAATAAAACAATTGAAGTAGATGGAAAGGACTACAAAGCTCTCAAATTTTTGATTGCCACAGGAGCTACTACTAACATCCCCAAAATTGAAGGGTTAGACAAAATTGACTACCTGACCAATGTTTCGCTTTTCGACCTGGAAGAAAAGCCAGAAAGCCTTACCATTATGGGAGCAGGTTATATAGGTTTGGAAATCGCCATGGCTTACAACCGCTTGGGTGTGAAAGTCCGCATCATTGAATTTACGGACAGAGTATTAAGAACACAAACACCCGACATCAGTGAAGCATTGGAACACCAAATGCGAGAAGAAGGCATTGAAATTTTACCTAATTTTAGAGCTGTAAAATTCGAGGAAAACGGAAGCGAAACCATCATTCATTGCAAATGTCCTGATGGCTCATTTACCAAAATCATAGAAAAAGGAAAAGTAGTCATTGCCACAGGAACGAAAGCCAATACAAGCCAATTGGGATTAGAAAACATTGGATTGAAACTCACTCAAAGTGGTCACATTGCGGTGAATGAAAAAATGGAAACCAATCTATCCAACATTTACGCAGCAGGTGACGTAACCAACACCCCTGCCTTTGTCTACACAGCTGCATTTGAAGGTAAAATTGCTGTTGAAAATGCTTTCTCAGGAACGGACAACAAGGCAGATTATTCTTCTTTACCTTGGGTGGTATTTACTGACCCTCAAATTGCAGGTGCAGGCGTAGATGAAGTACAGGCAGAAGCCAAAGGTATTCCGTTTGAAGTTTCAAAATTAGAGCTTAAAGACGTGCCGAGAGCCATTGCAGCAAACGACACCAGGGGATTTATTAAACTGATTCGCAATACCGAAACCGATAAACTGATCGGTGCAAGGGTAGTCGCACCCGAAGGTGGGGAACTTATCCAACAATTAAGTATGGCCATCAAATACGGGATAACAGTGCAAGACCTGGCAGACAGCTTCTATCCGTATTTGACTTTGGGAGAAGGCATCAAATTAGCAGCTATCACTTTCGGAAAAGACGTGTCGAAATTGAGCTGCTGTGCGAGCTAATCACTTTTTAATTGCATGTCCAGTCAAAGAAAAAGTGAAGTTGATTGATTTAAATTTGGATAATATTTATTTGGTGAGAGAAATGAACCTTTAAAGTCAAATAGTATATTTGGACTAGTTAAGTCGAGGATTTGGGTGTAAAACCCTCCTGCACACGAATAGCTTGCTTAGCGGCTTGACTTTGACATAATGGCCTCGGTAAATATTTGAAATTGAGCATATTGGAGAGCTAGGTTCAAAACCCTCTCTCTCCGCAAGAATCCCGCACAGCGAAAGCTGATGCGGGATTTTTTTATGCGCCACGACTCTGAGCGCAGCTCTAGGGAGGGGCGTATAAAAAAATACCTAGGCTTCGAGCATGGCGAGAAGTCGGGATTCTTGGTGTAGGTACCCTGCTTGGGATCAGCGCAGCTAATCCGTTCCTGGATTGAATTGCAAATTCAATCTAGAGTTAGAATTGAGAGGTCGATCTAATTGCAAATGAGATCGAGTCTTGTCATTGTATTTAAATCCCTTCTTTAAAGCTTTCGATATAACTCTCACCCCATTTGCTAAGGTCGCGGATGATGG
>DLRW01000076.1 GCA_002501205.1 Flavobacteriales bacterium UBA7878 | reverse complement strand
TTGTCTTTTAATTGACGTAATGCCTCTTCGTAGGTCGATTTCAGTAGGCTCTCTAATTCGTCGGCCTTAACGGATTCACCGAGTTCTAAAAGGGCTTTCGCCTGATCGCGCAATTTGAGGACCATGAAATCCGAAGCGTAATAAGCCTGAATTTCTTCGCTGCTATTCATGTGCTGCATGCGGCGGTCTATGCCTTCCAGAATGCGTTTGCCGGCATCACTAAGCTTGAGGGCTTTGCGATTCTTGGCTTCCTTGAGCTGAACTTTCCGACTTTCGAAGGTGTTGTAAATCTCATCACGTAAGCTGCTGATTTGCTCCAGAAACTCTTCGGATTCCGAAAAGCGGCTTTCCAATTCCTCCAACTGAATCATCAGTTTATTGAGGTAGGTGTCGCATTTCTCGGGCTCATCCGCCAGCTCGAGGTAATTGCTTAAGCTTTGGTCAATTAAACGCAGTTGAGCTTTAAACTCACTGGCCCCTTCGGTTTGAACCAGGCTTTTTTGCTTTTGCTTGATATGGGCTTTCGCCTGATTGAATTCGGCATAAAGTTCCGAAATACGATCAATAATAGCGGTGCTTTGGGTGGCGTCCTCAATTTGCAGATTGCTCACAGTTTCGATAAGCATCTCCAACTCCTGCGATAACTTCAGGCTTTCCTCCTCCAGTTTTTTGGCCTCGATGGATTTCTTGAGTTCCTCCGATTGCTTTTGCAATTGTTGGAGCTTCTCGCGATAGGGGTCCAGGGCTTTGTCCTTCACCAGGAAGCTGGCTGTTTCGGAGGCTAATTTTTCGGAGGCTTCAATCAATTGCGCTTCCAAATCCTTTAAGCCTTCGAGGTCTATATAAGGGAGTTCTTGCAGCTTTAAAACCTGACCCCGACTATGGCGGAGCTCGGCCATGCGCTTTACGTACTCATCAATATGATTGCCCAAGCCTGCTTTCAGGCCTTTTAACTGCGCTGTAGACGCATCGGCGAAAGCCAAAAACTCGGCCTCGCTTTCACGACGTAATTGAAGCACTTTTTCGTACTCATCAATGGCGCTCTTAGCGGTTTGACGAATCTGTAAAAGGGGCTCTTCCAGTTTATAGGTTTCCTCAGCGCCAAGCCAATGGTAAGCATCGAGAATATCGCCCGACTTTTTGGTGATGTCACTATAGAGGTTTTGATAGCTATCGCCTTTGTAAACCAGCTTTAGTAACTCGCGAGCCTCGGACATAGCTCGTACAATTTCTTTATTACCAACCTTGGCGATATAGCTTTGGTCGGATACCTGAGCTTGGCGATTGGGCGAATAAAATGGAGTTTGCCAAATCTGTATCAGGTGGTGTTTACTTTGTTCAGCTTCCGCCCGGAAATAAATCAGTTCGCCGTCCTCGAAGAGGCTATAGCCACTGCAAATAATGGGGGTACCTACTTCTTGCTCTATTAAGTTGTAGCGCATTAAGGCATAGGTGCCAGTTTCGGCCTGGTAGAATACATAGAGTACATCTTCGCCATTGGGCGATTTAATGCGTTTTTCGAACTGCATATTCTGCAGCTCATTATCAAATAATTTTACCTCACCACTCTGGATATAATATCCCTTGGCGAAGATGAGTCCCTGATCTTCGGGGAGTAATACGCAGGAGTCTTTAATGGCATCTACCCGTTTTACCGCCTGAATTTTCTCATTATAGATCAGGTAACGGAATTTCTCCTCCTGGTAGGGCTGTACTTTTAAGATGATGAGGTTGCCAATTTCGGCATAGAAGATTTCCGCATCATCTAGCGTTTGGTCGGCATTGTCTACTGCCTCACTGTAAATGCCTTTGCCGGTATTGGTATTGTCTTCCACCTTTAAGGTGAGGTCGCCGCCAATGGTTTCCACGAAAAGACGATCGGCGATGGAAATATGCGGATGCAGGCCTTTGCGGTGCATATCGCGGTTTACCTTGGTCCAGCGGAACTCATGTTGATCAGGAAAATGGAATTCATGATCGCTGCGATTGTCCACATATACATAGCGACCATTTTTAAGGCTCCACTTAAAGGTTTTGATATCGGCTGTACTTTTCCCCACCTGGAATACCATAAAAAGGTGAGGGCCGATAAGTGCGAATTTGCTGAAGCGAGTTTCGCGGTAATATTGATACAGGTTTTGGAAATCGATCTGAAACTGCTCATTGGCAAAAGCCTCTGCATCCGCGCTCTGAAAGCGATGTTCCTTGCGGTCGTAGCGATACACACTAAATACATCGGAAATCTTGGTTTCGGCTTTCAGGCCGATTTGCACATTATAACCGAACCAGAAGAAGTCCTCGCCAACCGGTACAATGTCGCGGGCCAAACAGTTGTTCTCGGTGCTGATGCGCTCATTGGCGATCAGCTTGGTTTCGGTAGCGCCAAATACTTCCCGGCGCTCACTGTTCAGCTGGTTGAGCCTTTGCTGTAAGTCTTTACCCTGCTTTTGCAGACGCTCGCGAATAATGCTGTAGCTGCCTGCCTCCAGG
This sequence comes from Flavobacteriales bacterium UBA7878, assembly GCA_002501205.1. Classification (GTDB taxonomy): domain Bacteria; phylum Bacteroidota; class Bacteroidia; order Flavobacteriales; family Schleiferiaceae; genus Croceimicrobium. The sequence continues at coordinate 34,308 of DLRW01000076.1, read as the reverse complement.
CCGGGTTCTTTAGAATCAGATGTGGGGTTGATTTCAGGCATTCAGAAAATAATTAGGGGCGAGGCTTATGCTCGCCCCCTTTGTTTGTTTTTAGAGAATTCCCAGGTCTTGCACAGAATTGTTGCCAATTCCGGAGCTTTTAGCGAGTTGCAACATCTGTTGCAGATTACTGCGCTTTACCGGGTCTTCGGTTTGCGACATCAGGCGATTCAGGAATACCGCTACCGATAAATTGCGGATGTCGTTGCTTTTCAAATTGGAGTCCTGGAAGATTTCTTTTACCTGTTGCAAAAGGCTCTTGCCATTTGGATCCAATAATTGTCCTTTGAGTTCCGTGAAAATATCACTGTTGTACACGGTGCGGTCTACCGATTTACCTTGGGTAATGGCACCTACAATCTTATCGAAGAATACTTGCTCGCCACCCACAATGTCGATCTTGGCATTTTTAAGTGCTTCCGAAAGTACTTCGGCTTGGGCATCAGCGATATCACGTTGAATATTGATACCGGCCAATTCAATTTGCAGGTCTTTATCCAAGCGTAATTTGAATTCTTCGTGCTCTTTGCCCGCTTCGTTAAAGGTCTTCATGGCTTTAGCTTTGCGGTCGATACCTTCGGCTTCAGCTTGTGCTTTTTCGAAGAGTACCTGAGCGTCGGCCAGGCCTTTTTCTTTATCGGCTTCAGCTTTCTTGCGAATTACTTCCGCTTCGGCTAGGCCTCGGGCTTTATTTACTTCCGCTGCAGCATTACCTATGCGGAGGTCGGCTTCGGCTTGAGCATTGGATTTAGCTTCAATTCCTTTGGCTTCAGCCAGTGCTTGATCTTCCAGTACACTTGCTTCAGCTTCACCTTGCTTCTCACGAGCGGCAGCTTTGGCTTCCATTACTTGCGCTTCGGCCATTCCCTTGGCAGCTTCGCGGGCAGCTTCGGCTTCGGCCAGTACTTTAACTGCCTCGGCTTTTTGGCTGGCACTTTGCTGTTCGGCCTCCGCGTCGATGATCTTGCGCTTGGCATTAAACTCGGCGGACTGCTTGGCAGCCTCGGCACGCTTGATTTCTTCTACCAGGGCGGCTTCGGCGCGTTGCTCAGCTTCCGTTAAGGCAACCTTTTTCAGACGTTCAGCTTCAGCATAAGCACGAGTATCTTTGATGCGCTCTTCTTCGTCAACGACCGTTTTCTCAATGGCTACACGTTCTCGGATCACTTCTTGGATGTTCTTTCGCTCGTGCTCAATCGCTTTTTCCTTCTCAATTTGAGTGAGAGTTACGATGCGTTCACGCTCCGTGGCTTCCAATTGGCGATCTTTCTCTACACGCTCATTTTCGATGGCCTCGGTGCGTTCCTTATTTTTGGCAGCTACTATTACCTGACGTAATTTGTTTTCCTCTGCTACTTGTAATTCTTCTTCGGTAGTAATGCGGGCCCGTTCTGATTTAAGACGTTCTTCTTCATTAACTCTAAGAATTTCAGCTTCCTCACGCGCATGGATGTTGGCGATCTCACGTTTTTGTTTTTCTTCAGATTCGGCCAATTGACGTTCCAGAACCAGGACTGCTTCGCGGGCCTCTACATCCTGTTGTTTAATGGTTTTCTCCTTGTCACGCATGATAAAGTTTGACTTTACCGCTTCGCGAGAAGTGATTTCGGTGATCTTTTTGATACCCTCAGCATCGAGGATATTGTTGGGGTCTAGTGATTCTAAAGGAGTTTGTTCTAAAAAGTCGATCGCAGCATCATCCAGAATGTAACCATTAAGGTCGGTGCCAATAATGTCGATAATCTCCTTTCGGAATTCATCCCGCTGATTATAGAGGTCTACGAAATCAAATTTCTTACCTACTGTTTTCAGGGCTTCAGAGAATTTGGCATCGAAGAGCAGACGTAGAGCATCTTTGGAAGAGGCGCGGCTGCAGCCTACCGACTGGGCGACACGTTTTACGTCTTCCTGCATTTCATTTACCCGAACGTAAAAGGCAACGCTAATGTCGGCCCGCAGGTTGTCTTTACATACCAGGCCATCTTTGCTTTTTCGCTCTATGGTAATGGTGTTGAGGGAGATGTCCATGATCTCAATCTTGTGCAAGACTGGGATTACCATCATACCATTAAAGCTTACGGTAATGCCGCCAACTCCGGTACGAACCAGGGCTTGACCTTGGGAGGCTTTATAATAGAATTTGGAGAAGAGGGCGATGATTCCGAATATGAGCACTACGCCCACGATGATCGAAACCATCAGAGTGTTTTGGAAGATTTCCATAGGATTTTGTTGATTAATCGATTGAAGTATAGGGTTCTACCAGGTATTCACCACGGTTGTTGAGTTTGCGAATGAAAAGAACTTGGTCGCCCTTTTTTACGCTTTGGCCTTCATGGCAACGGATCATTATGCGGAGGTGGCTACCATTATAGCTTAGTTCGGCCATGCCTCGGCTGCTAGAGCTAGCCGCTGAGCTTACAATGGCTGTGCGCCCAATTAGGTCTTTTGCCTTGGTATCTTCGTCCAGCTTTTCAAACATCTTCACGAAAGGCCAGGTGGCGAATTTGGCGAAGAACAGGCTAACGAAAGCGGAGGGCAGGAAGATCAATAAGCCGCTTAAAAAAGCTTCGAAGCCCAAGAAATGATTGAGGTTCACGGCAATAAACCATAAGGGTAGGGCTACGAAGCTTAGCCAGATCATCAGTGGGATTTTGCCCAGGTTGAAGAACTGGAGAACATTGTTAATCCATGAGACTTCCACTCCTTCGCCATCTACATCCAGGTCGGCTTCACCATCGGCGTCGATATCCAGATCTATATCCAGAAAATCGGTGCCGATAAAGCCCAGGATTACGATAATCCAATAGAGGACTACGAAGAGGAGCAATGCCGTGGGGATGGCATTGGCTCCGTTAAATATTTGGTTGAGGAAGTCGGTCATGGTTTAATCTTATTGCGGGTCTTTGGCTTCGCCTTCACCTTCCGGCTTGGCGTCTTTGTTTAGACCCATTTTTGCTTTTAAAGCGGCTAAATCTTCACTAGCCGAGCCACTGTCTTCCAGGGCGCGGTCGATCTCTTCATCGAGGCTGCGACTTTCGTTGGCAATGTCGCCATAGCTTTCGGCCAGGGCTTCTTCTTCAGCAACCTTGTCTTTCATACGTTCTAGTAAGCTTACGGTGCTAGATGAATCGATTTGAGCCATTTGCTTATTGATATTCTTAGTGGCGGAACTCACTTTTACCCGTGCTTTTAGGGTTTTAAGTTCGTTTTCATATTGACTGATTTGCTGGCGAAGACGTTTGATCTTGCTGTCCATAGAGTCGATATTGCCATCGAACTTTTCCTTATCAGCTTTCGCTTGATTCATCAGGGCTTCATTCTCCTTTTTCTTGTTCAGGGCCTCTCCGGCTAAACGGTCGGCTTCGCTGCTTTCCATTTCACCGTTTTCCACCTTGCGTAAAAGGGCGATGGCTTTGTTTTCGTAATCTTTGGCTTTGGCCTGATAGGTGTTCGTGTCGTTGCGGGCACGAATGCTAAGGGCTTTGATTTCGGCCAAAGATTGCAGGGCTTTGTCGAGATCAACTTTAAGATCGCGAATCCCTTGTTCGGTCATTTTAATGGGGTCCTCTAATTTGTCGAGGGCCGAATTAGCTTCTGCTTTACCGATGCTGAAAAGTCGTTTGAAAATACTCATGTCTTAGTTTTTAGAAAATTCAATTAATTCATCAGAATACTCACTGAGGAGCAGTTCCAGGGAGTTTACCGAGCCCTCGATCTCGTTCAGGTCAATGTTTTCCAATTGTAAGGTGTCCCTAAACACCACTCTTGTCCCCGTCTCATCGAGGGCGAAAGCACCGTGAACGATATCGCGGTTCTTTTCCAGAAGTTTGCGAAAGACTTCCGGTTTGCCCTCTTTCAATTCGAAAAGGAATTGTTCCATGATGAGAATCGGGTCGGCGACAGCAATCACCAGGTTGTATATTCCAGCATCTGGATATTCCACTACGAAAACCTCCTCCTCGGCGCTTTCGTAAGTAATGTTGTAGTCCAGATCAATGAGGTAGTTTTTTACTCGGTCAAAGTAATGGTTCATGGTTTCAGAAATTTGATTTTTTACGATTCTTGCTTAGCGTAGATAGGCACCAAATTAGGTTTTTTCTCCGGGGCAAAAAGGCGTTTCCAAAGGAAGAGCACACTTTTCATGTTATTATTTTTAGTTTTACACTGCTAAGCTACTAATATTTTTAGTTTTGCCAAAAGAATTAGCAAAAATATTTTTAGGATATGTCATACGTTGGTAAGAATATTAAAAAGATACGTTCGGTTAAAAACTTGAATCAGAGTCAGTTTGCTGATTTGTTCGATTTAAAACGAGCGAGTATTGGTGCTTATGAAGAAGGGAGGGCAGAGCCGAAGATTGCTACTTTGATGGATATTGCTAAGCATTTTGGCATATCCACCGATGATTTGCTAAATAAGGAGCTTTCCGTAAATGATCTCTTTCATTTCGACATCTTTAAAAAGGACTATGTAAAGAGCAGTAGCAATCAGTTACGTCCTAGGAAAATGCCTTTGAGTTTTAGTCCGGTTTATTATATCAGTTCCGAAAAGCGGAATGACTATTTCGAGGGCAAGGGTCTGGATCATTATTTAAAGCTAAGCCTACCTCTGCCTGCGCTGAAGTCGGATTACCTGGCCTTTGAACCGCATGCTGGTTTGCCCTGGATTAATGAGCAAGGTCGAGTTTTAGATTTGCTCATCGTTAGAGAGTTGGAGGATAAGAAGGAATGGCCGGTGGCCTTGAGTAAAAAAGTGATTCTTTGGCAGGATGGCCAGTTTCAAATCGGCAGAGTAGAGGCCAAAGATCGCAAACCGGGTTTGAGGGATTTTCGCAACTCAGAGTTTCAGGAATTGGATGCTAAAAAACAGCGCTTGTTTTTAGTCTTATATGAGCTTGCTAATGTTTTGAGCAATAATTGATGAAATGGAAATGCTGAGGGCATGAAAAGTGGAAGCTTGTCGTTTTTAAAGAGTAGATCTGAATCCTTTTCTATGGAAAATACTCGCTATCTGTTTTCGTTTCTTCTCATATCATTTTTGGGCTTAGTTTCCCTTCATGCTCAAAGCTCCTTTCAATTTTTCGATGCACAAGACAGTAGTTTTATTCCCTATGTAAAGGTGCAAAAGCGCGGTTCCGCCAGATTGCTGTATTCAGATGAAAAGGGAAGAGCTTCGCTTAAAGTAAAGGAGGGGGATACCCTGATTTTTTCCTCTATGGGCTATCAATCCTATCTTTTGCCTTGGTCGCCAAATGAAGCCAAGCAAGTCTATTTAAAAGCCGACCAAAAAATGCTGGGAGCGGTAACGGTGAAGCCACGCTCCGAAAAGGTGGTGGATTGGGAAGGCAGGCATGCGGATATTAGTCTCTGGTCTAATAGTGGAATGGAGATGGCCTATATAATCGATCCCGGAGCCACAGAGTTTCCCCTGCAATTGAATCATTTGAAAATAAAGCTTCGCAATGGGGATAATGTAGTACGCCTTTCCTTTTATACACGACAAGATTCAATACCTGGACAAATGTTGGCTATTGAGCCTGTATTAATTGAGGCGTATTCGGGTCGTTATTTGGAATTGAACCTCGAGGCCAGGCAGCTAAAGTTCACGGAGCCTTTTTTCGTGGTGGTGGAATTTATCCATCAGAATTCGGATTATAAGGCCATGGGTGGGATTCGCTATTATCTACAAGGCAGTGAGCATCAGCGTACCTGGTATAAATATCCCAAAATGGAAAGCTGGCGATCTATGGGGCGAGGTCAGGGCTTAGGGAGCCTGGTAGAAGAACCTCACTTGAATATGATAGTGAAGTATCGCTATCGTTGATTCCTTTTTGATCTTAGCTTAGAGCTAAAATCACTGCAAAAGTGCATAGGGCCAGGGTGAGCGGGCTAAAGGCCATTTTCTCCAAACGGTTTTTAGACATCAAATTTCCGAAGGTGTTAAAGGCGAATAATGCAGCCATGATCCATAAGCTAATTTGCATGGCTAGCTCCGGTAGCTGAATGCCGAGGAGCTCGGCTTTGATAAGGGCTATACCCAAGAAAAGAGCATTTATCAGAATCGAAGGAATTTCAAAGCGATACATCTCCTTATCATTCTTAAGGCGGCCACCCCATACACTTGCATAAGGGATGGCCTTAAGGAGAATCAAGAAGTGGAAAAGCAGCATCAGGCTTAAAATGATTAATAGGCCGTATTGAGCAAAGACTATCATATCAATATATGTTGAAGCCAATAATAAGCATATTCGCGATGCCCTCGCGTAGACCATTATTCTTTAATTGGGCTTGTCCGTAGAAAAAACGGTATTGCAGGTCGATGGCCATTCTGCCACTACGCCATACTTCATAGCCCGTGGCAAAGCTCAATGCGGGCAGACCAAAATTGAATTCGGCGGTTTTGGGATCCTCAACCGTATAAAAAGCGGCGGCATCGAAGGTGAGTCCGGCGGTTCCCATGATCCACCATCTTTCTTTAGGCCAATACTGCGCTCCCAGCATAAAGCCTTCAAAGCCGCGGTCCTTGCCTTCAGATTTGTAAGTCGCGCCAGGCAAAAGGCCTAAGATTGCCAGATTGGGTTTTAACATATAACCTACTTTAATATTAGGGAGGCTGGCGGAGAAAGCAGTGCTTTTAGATTGGTTGGTGTTTAGGGATAAAGTGCCGGCTCCCAAACCGATTCCCATGGTGAAGCCATCTCTTTTGTGGTTTTCAGTTTTCTTTTCAGTTTGGCCATAACTGAGCTGGCTTACAAGTACTAAAAGGATTAAAAATGTTTTTTGCATCTCATATTTATTTGAGTGCAAAGGTTCGGTATCCCCATTTTTCAGGAATTACCATAGGGTAAAAAATCAAGCTTGCTGTTTGCGCAATCGGCTAAGGCTTTGGGGGGTAATGCCCAGGTAAGATGCGATATGTTTTTGGGCGATTCTCAATTCAATGCCTGGAAAGCGTTTTTGTAGGATGTGATAGCGTTCCTCGGCGCTTTTTGTGAGGAGCTCAATTTGCTGCTGTTGCTTTTCGATAAAGGAGGCTTCGGCAGTCATTTGCATGATTACCCGGCCTACACTCTTTTGACCTAAGCGATGAAATTCGGCGCGTGGCATGCGAATCATTTCTGATTTCTCCAGGGCTACAATTTCCAGTTCGGTGCTTTCGCCGGTGAGTAAGGACATATAATCACAGCAAGCGGATTTTTCCAGCGCAAAATCCAGGCAAACGAAATTATGGTTCTTCCAAAGGAAAACGCCAGCACTTCCTTCAATGATAAAATAGAAATATCGCTCTGCTGTGCCTTGAGCTTTGATCACTTCATCCTTCTTAAACTGAATGGGTTCACAGAATTCTGCGAACTCCAGCCAGGCCTCTATGGGGGCCTCGAAATAGTGATCGAAGGATTGTTTTAGGGATTGGGCCAGCATTTCGACTTCTGAAAATTAGGTAGGCAATTTAGGTAGAAGGTGTTAACTGAGGATTTCTAAGCTAACCTAAGATCCTGTCTTTTCCCAGCAGATCTTTAACGTTTTGATTATGTGTAGCCTGTAGCTCATTAGATTCTCCTCGCCTCGATGCGTTTTTAAGGAAATCAAAGACCTCACGTTTGCTGCTATAGGTGGCGGGCTTATTATTGATTTTAATAAGCCTTATTGCTTCGTGAAGCCGATTGGCCTTGACAACATAGGTATCTTTAGGGACATAATTGATCTCCTTTAATTCACAGTTTCCTGTAAATGCTATAATTGAGTAAAAAGGAATGTTTTGAAATTGCCTTAATTGATTTTGTAAGGCTCTAATATGACTGTGGTTTTGCTTTATTGGATTATAGAATTTGAATTTCTTCTTTCCATAGGCTAGAACTTGGGTCCAATTCTGGTGATAGTTATTCCCGAAAATCCAACCACTATGATTTTTTACTTCTATTACAATAATTCCCACTGTGGTAGCAATAACAATATCAATTTGAGAATACTTGTCTTTACCAGTGTTTATGTATAGATCGTGGAAGATTGCTTTTTCAGGATGGCCTTGCTTAAGCAGTTGAAGAATCAATTTTCGCTCTGAGCTCGTGCCGCGTCTGACTTGGGTAATAGACTTTAATTGAGTGAAGCGTTTTCGTCGCTGCCAAACATTAAAGGCGAAAATTGAGGCTATGAAAACCAAAACAAATAGTAGGGTTAATTGATATAATTCCATAGCCTCGCAATTCGTCTAGATCATGAATTATTTTAAATCAAAGCGATCGGCGTTCATCACTTTTACCCAGGCTTTTATAAAGTCGCGAGCAAACTTTTCTTGATTATCATCTTGGGCATATACTTCTGAATAGGCACGAAGGATGGAGTTGGAGCCAAAAATCAGGTCCACTCTACTGGCAGTCCATTTTTCCTCTCCGGAAGCCCGATCTACAATGGCGTACTTATCTTCTCCTTTAGGGCGCCATTGCAAGCGCATATCGGTAATATTCACGAAGAAATCGTTGGATAATACTCCGGGCTTATCGGTAAATACCCCTTCTTGATTATGTTCGTAATTGCAATCTAGAACCCTTAATCCGCCTAATAAGACGGTCATTTCCGGGGCGCTTAAACCCATCAGCTGACTACGATCAACTAATAGCTCTTCAGCGCTTACATCATAATCTTCCTTTAACCAATTTCTAAAACCATCATGGATGGGTTCTAAAACTTCAAAGGACTCCGCATCGGTCATTTCCGGGCTGGCATCACCTCTGCCCGGATTAAAGGGAACTTTAAGGTCGAAGCCTCCCTCTTGGGCTGCTTTTTCAACCGCTGCACTACCGCCCAATACAATCAGGTCGGCCAGGCTAATGCTCTTGCTTTGCTTTGCTTGAATATCATTGAGCACCTTTAGTACTTTATCGAGTCTTTCGGGCTCATTGCCTTTCCAATTTTTAAGAGGACTCAAACGGATATGGGCACCATTGGCACCGCCACGAAAATCAGAGCCTCTATAAGTGCGTGCACTATCCCAGGCCGTGCTGATCAATTCGCTTTTCGATAATCCGCTATTGAGGATTTGCTGTTTGAGATCTTCGATTTCGGATTCCGAAAGGCTGTAATTGACTGTTGGAATAGGGTCTTGCCAAATTAAATCTTCCTGAGGAACATCCGCGCCCAAGTAACGGCTCTTTGGACCTAAATCGCGATGGGTGAGTTTAAACCAAGCCCGAGCGAAGGTGTCAGCAAAATATTCGGGGTCCTTATAAAAACGCTCGGAGATTTTTCGGTATTCAGGGTCCATTTTCATGGCCATGTCAGCATCGGTCATGATGGGATTGCGGCGTACGGTTGGGTCATGAGCATCCACTGGCTTATCTTCTTCTTTAATCTGGACGGGTTCCCATTGCCAGGCTCCGGCCGGGCTTTTCTTCAGTTCCCAATCATGCTCCAGCAAAAGGAAGAAGTAAGAGTGGTTCCAGCGATCTGGAGTGGTGGTCCAGGCGCCTTCCAGGCCACTGGTCACTGTGTCGGCGCCATTGCCATTTCCTTTAGGATTATGCCAGCCTAAACCTTGTTCGTGGATATCCGCACCTTCCGGACTTTCGCCCAGAGCTCCGGCATCGCCATTACCATGGGTTTTTCCAACCGTATGGCCGCCTGCGGTTAGGGCTACCGTTTCCTCATCATTCATGGCCATGCGCTTAAAGGTGAGGCGCACATCCTTAGCGGTGCGAAGGGGATCTGGATTTCCGTCCACTCCTTCGGGGTTCACATATATTAATCCCATTTGAACAGCGGCCAGAGGATTTTCCAGAGATTCGCGATCGCTGTCATTTTCATATCTATGGTGGGTGGAGGCCAGCCATTCTTTTTCGGAACCCCAGAAGGCGTCTTTTTCAGGGTGCCAAATATCTTCGCGGCCCCCGGCAAAGCCAAAGGTTTTAAAGCCCATGGATTCATAGGCCATATTGCCGGCCAGAATAATAAGGTCGGCCCAGGAAATTTTGTTCCCGTATTTCTTTTTTACTGGCCAAAGTAGGCGACGGGCTTTATCAAGATTGGCATTGTCGGGCCAGCTATTAATAGGAGCAAAACGTTGGTTTCCGGTTCCGGCTCCTCCGCGACCATCGGATATGCGATAAGTTCCGGCGGCATGCCAGGCCATGCGAATCATTAAGCCGCCATAATGTCCCCAGTCGGCGGGCCACCAATCCTGACTGTCGGTCATTAATTTCTTTAAGTCGCTTTTTAGGGCTTCTAAATCCAGTTTTTTGAATTCCTCAGCATAATTAAAGTCTGCTTCCAGCGGATTGGATTTTCGATCATGTTGATGGAGGATGTCCAGATTGAGGGCCTTGGGCCACCATTCCATTACATCATTATGACTTTGGGTATTGGCGCCGTGCATTACGGGGCATTTTCCTTTGCTGGCTGGGTCCATATTTTTTTGATTTTGATTTTCAGGAAAATTGAAAGGCCCCACTTCGAGTGTCCATGGCTTAGCTAGCAGACTCAGGTGAGGGGGCTTCAAATGAGCCTGTTGAAGGTCGGAAATTTAAAGCTGGGAAGCAAAGATTAGCTCTTGATAATGAAGGTCTTTCTTCTGCTCTTGAAAGGCATATTTATCGGATTGAAACATTTACAACAATGAAAGTATTTGTGCTGATGTCAATAATAGGCTAGGGTCATGGATTTTGATCGAGCTTAAAAATCTACTTTAGTGCCCATTAAAAACTAAGCTTTATGAAAATCAAACAAATTTTCCTTTTCCTGACTTTAGTTGTTTTGGCCAGCTCTTGTGCTTTAAAGAAGAAGGCTTATAAAAACACAGACAACATTGCCATTATTTCGATCAACTCGCTTGATCAAGTGAAGAATAATTCTTCATTACAAGCTCGCTTAGTTTCAGATATCAATCTTCCAGATACCGTTTTAACGGAACCTGGTAATAAGGTGCATGATCATTTTTTTAAGCAGCGCAGCAGCTTGGTGGATAAGGTGATTAATGAAGATGAAATACTTAATTCACCCGAGTTTCAAGAATTCGTAAGCGAATACAATGCTTCTATTGATAAGGAATTTAGAAGTGTAGATAAGCTTTTATACATGGGAGGCGAATTTGTGGCTGCGGATGGTTATCCGGTAATGAAAAGAGGGGATGACGCAGTACTGAACTCCTTCAATTATTTACCCGAACGTGTAGATGCAGTATTGATCCTAAGCAATACTTTCCAGTTTTTCGAGGAGGCTAATGTGCAAGTGATGGGGATTTCCTCTGCAGGTTTTCACAAGCAAAAAGTACAGGCGGTTATTACCGTTTATCTGGTGAATCGTGAGGGTAAAAAAATCTTCTTTGCTAGCTTCATGGGTGAGTCAGAGGGCAAGATTGGTAAAAATGCCGAAGACAACAAGTACAGTCTTGATGAATTAGCCGATCAGGCTTTAGCTGAAGCTGTTACCAAAATGAGAGAATACCTTGAGAAAAAGGTAGGTAGATAATTATAGAATAATATTTACTTCTAATAGACCGGAGTTTACTAGTGAGGCTTCGGTCTATTTGTTTAAAAACAACTCTTTTTTAAGGTGGGGTGTTTCATTCTTTAGTCAGAACATACTGATCATCAACCAACTGATACATCCCATATTCCAAATGCTGATAATGCTCCCAATAGGCCTGGTCTGCATTGCCATGATTCAGGATGTCGAGATGAGGTTCTCCTGGCCAAAAACGGAGCTTAATAGTTCGGTCATTGCTTAGCGTCTTTTGCGAGTTTCCGGGATTGCGTTTTTCTCGCGCGAGAAGGTGTGTACGGCTAATACCTTCAAAAAGAATGCTCTTCGATTCGAGGGAAATGATGACCAGTCCGCTGTAGCTACTTTCATTCTCTGTGATTATTTCTGTGCACGAAAATTCCTCGCTGCCAGAGCTTTTTGAGTATTGGGAGAAAGTGTGCTCTTCCCAATTGATGGTGAAATAAGCTTGGTTTTGACCCAGGCTGTCAATTTTTAAAGTGTAGTAAATGCTTTGGTCTTCCGGATGCATGAGCCGCGGAATATTGAGTTGCGTGATTTGATATTTCTCCTTAGAGCCGTAAGCCAAATAAATCTGATTGGAAGCAATTTGGAAAAGATGAAAGGAGTCGGTTTCAAATTGTGTAGAAACAAGCTGTTTGGCTGCGGCTAAACGCGCCTGCATATCGAATGGATAATCCGAAAAATGCAAAGGGTGCTTAGGGATGCTAGTTTGAAGGCTGTCACCAGTGCTTTGGGCCCAGCTTAGCGAGCAGTAAGTAAGAAGAAGCAAAAGGTGAGTAATCCGCATGAGCGTCTTTAATTTTCATAAATGTACAAGGTCTCCGAAATTAGCTCTTGATTTACCTTATCCGTTTTACGTTCCTTAATCTTCTTGCCTTCCTCATCATAATCAAAATGGGTTTCATGAATGTACTGCGCTTCTTCGGTGAATTTGATGCCTGCCTTCAAGAAGCCTTTTTTATAAGCACGGTGAGGGTACTCTGTCATTCTGCTTAGTCGACCATTATCATATTGGTAATCGATGATCTGGCAATAGCCTTGGTATTTGTAGTCTTGATATTGAATCAGGAATCCCTCCGAATCGTATTTGTAAATCACCGAGCCCTCATCATTGGGATAGATCACCTTTTCTTCGCTGAAGTTTTTATTCCACTGATGGTTAATGACATATTCCATATCCGGATAACTGTATTTCTCTTCTGCCAGTCTTCCATCTTCATATTGCTTTTGGCCCTTGTAAACTAATTCTTCCTTTGTGTCGATTAGATTGAATAAGGTCTCTTCAATTTCCAGATCATTTTCTCGGCGGATCAATTTTCGAGAGTCCAATACTTTGTCTGCAGGACTTTCTTCGAATTGATAAAAGTTGATACTTAGTTGGTCATGGTCCAAATAAGTGTATTCCGAAACATTGGCGCCTAAATGGTCAGTTAAGCGATAAAGCTTGCTGTTTTTGTATTCATATTCTTGACTAAGTATTTCCTGATTTCCTTCCTTGATCAAGATTTTAACATTCGTATAGGGACTGGAGTATTGAGCGAGGGAAAAATGTCCTTTGTAATTCATTTTGAGATAGGGGCTGTTTGGCTTTCAAGATAATGCCTTCTAGCTTAAATTTTTGAATCAAGATCTAAAAAGTTTAATGCCTGCATTTGGTTTGAGGTGAAAGCCTTGTGGTGAGCTAATGGATTCATTTTTAGTTGACTAATCCTGTTTTAGGCCTGATAATAACGTGGTGGTTAATTGCAGTGGTTTTAATATAACCCCGAACCCTAATTGTTGAACCTGTGAATTTTAGTACTTGATAAAGGGTAAAATTTCAGGATTAAAAATAGTTTCTATGGGGTCTATATTTCCGATCTATCGGAAATAATACAGTTTATTAAGGAATATTTTATTTTGAATACTTGATCCTTTTTATTTACCAAATTGCTGCTTAGATTAGTATTGTAAATAGAGTAGGAATTGGGTGGGAAAATGATATTAAGGTGGCTGCTTGTGCTTGGCTTTTTGCCTATGATTCTACAGGCCCAGTCTCTGATTTTCAAACAGCTTGACGTAGAAAATGGCCTTCCATGCCAGGAAACTTATGAAACCCTTCAGGCTTCCGATGGTTTTTTATGGGTAGCTACTGATAGGGGCGTTTGTCGCTTTAATGGGCGGGATTTTGAATGCTTTTCAGTAGAAGATGGTTTACTCGATAATGCTGTCTTGGGTCTTTATGAAGATGCCGAAGGTAATATCTGGTTTCCCTTAGCGCTTGGAGGCTTAAACTACTGGGATGGCGATGCAATAAAAGCTTTTAAGTACAATAATACTTTGCTGCGCTATATAAGAAATTCCGGTTCAATCGACAGAATTGTTATTGATGACAAGGGATCCCTGTGGGTGGTTGGTTATAAGGAAGGTATACTGTTGGAGATTGATAAATACGGTAAGGCTTTTACGCATATTAATTCGGAGGCGAGAGGCCATTTTTATATTAAAGAATTTAAAAATGGCCATTTGCTTTCAGGACCTTTACATGGGCTAAGCAATTATCATTCGGTGAGGAAGGATACCAGCCTCCTAATTTTCTATAAACCGAATACGCAGGATACAATTCGGCTGCCTTTCCCTTTTAATAAGAATGCCCGAACGGAAATTTTGGTTAAAACGGATTCCAGTTATTTGGTGGCTATCGACTCAATCCTCCTCCAAATTAAGGGTACTGATATAGTAGCTCGTCATGATTTTGATTACAATGTGGTTGGTATGGAAGAAGCTCCGGGAGAGGGGCTTTGGGTAACAACAGAGGAAGGTTTGTTCCATTTTAAGGAGAGTATTGAAACCGATTATAGCACTTATCTGGATGGTCTTAATCCCTGCTTTGTAGCGAAGGATTTTGAGGGGGGACTTTGGGTTAATAGTTTAAGCTCCGGTCTCTTTTATCTACCGCCATTGCGGTGGTTGGAATTAGCCCTGAATAATTCTGCTGTATCACATGTTGAGATATTTAATGAGGATATAGTATGCAGTGATTTTAAAGGATCGGTTAGCATATTAATGCAGAAAGGAGAGGGGCTTCTTATTGATACCATCCTTAGAAATGCAGGCTATAGTCCAACCCTTTTTACGGATGGGGATACTCTTTATGCCGGGACGAATTTGGTGCTGGGAAAGAAGCTTGGCTATCATACGGAAAAGTCAAGCATACAAAGGGTTTTGTCGTATTCAAAAGGCTCAGCCGGAAAGGTGTATGCTGGTACTATTGTGGGGTATGTTGAATTGCTGGAGGGTAGAGAAATTTATTCGTCAGCAGATCATGGTTTTTCGCAAAGAGTTACGGCCATTGCTGAAATGGCAAATGCTGAAGTGCTTATAGGAACAGGCAAGGGCCTCTATCGGAAGGTTGGGCAGTCCTTTTTGAAAATCAGTGATTTTGCGGTAGTTGATATTGTGCAAGGACCAAAGGGTGGTTTTTGGGTTCTTAGCGACGGGCAGGGTACCTATCGTTACCAAAACGGAGAATTGAGTTTGATTGAGCAGTTAAACCTCACTTCAAATCTTAGTACTTGTGCCTTCTTGGATAGCCAGGGAGATTTGTGGATCGGTACCACCAAAGGTTTGAATAGGGTAGAATTTTTATCAGAAAACCCTCTGAGAACGCGAAGCACTCAATTCGATATTTCGGATGGCTTGCCCTCTAATCAGATCAATTCTTTAAATGAGAAGAATCAGGCCTTAGTTATTGGTACCAATAAGGGTATAGTGATGATCAATTTAGATCAAATGGATCGTAATCGGACTCCCCCGAAATTGGCCTTTTCAGGGATTGGGATAAATAATCAAATCCAAAATGAGCAAGCTCCAATTAGATTATCACCATCCGAAAACGAACTGAGCTTTGAGTTTGAAGGGATCTCTTTTAGAGATGCCAAAGAGCTGAGTTACAAATACAAATTGGAAGGCCAGGATGAGCTTTGGCAAAGCACCGATCAGAATAAGGTGAATTACACCAATCTCAAGGCAGGCCATTATACCTTTTTACTCTCGGTGAAAAATGGTGATGGGCAGTGGTCTGAAGTTATAGAGTCCCAAAGTTTTACTATTGAACAAAGTTTGTTTGGTTCGCTCTGGTTTTGGTTAGGGGTATGGCTGCTCTTTGCTGCCTTGGTGGTCTTTATATCTTTTAAAGTAGTTTCCTATGTGAAGCGAAATGAAGAAAATAAAAGGGAGCTTCTTATTGCTGAGCAAATGGCACTAAAAGCGCAAATGAAGCCTCATTTCATTTTTAATGCCCTCAATGCTATTCAGCTGTTTATTGCGCGAAATCAGAAAAAGGAAGCCAATATCTACCTCTCCAATTTTTCACAACTAATGCGGAGTATTCTGGATGGATCCAACAAAGGACTCATCTCTTTAAGTGAAGAACTGGCCATGTTGGAGAATTATCTGAAACTGGAGATACTCAGACTTAAAGATAAGGTCACTTACGATATTCAAGTGGAAAAGGAGATTTGCGCGGAAAGGGTCTTAATCCCTCCTATGTTGATTCAGCCTATCATAGAAAATGCCCTTTGGCATGGACTGTCTTCCAAAGATGAGGTTGGTTTGCTTCAGTTGCGAATCGGTCTTCGGGAGTCCAATCTCCAAATTGAGGTAGAAGATAATGGCATCGGCAGAGAAACAGCGGCCAAACAAAAGGCAGACAATCGTAAGAAAGGGGATTCAATTGGGCTTCAAAACATTATCGATCGCTTAAAAATTGCCTATCCCAAGCGGGTGGAGCAACCGGTCAATATTATTGATTTGTACGATGGATTAAAACCCATGGGCACCCGAGTTATTCTTTTGATCCCCATTGATTTAAGTCCATGAATGAAATTTGATGAAAAGATTCCGCTCTAGATCCTGTATTTGGATTTGTACCTAATCTCCACATTGCTATAGAACATGTTGATATGAAAACCATACGAACTCTTATTATTGATGATGAACAAAGTAGTATTGAGCTGTTGGAAACCTTGCTGTCGGACTACTGCCCCCATATTGAGCTTATCGCGCAAGCTCAATCGGTGAAGGAAGGCATCGAGCAGATTCAGGAATTAAAACCTGAATTATTGTTTCTAGATATTGATTTGCCCGATGGTGAAGGATTTAAAGTATTGGAGGCCACTCGGGATCAAAAATACCAGGTCATCTTCACCACGGCCTATAATGAATATGCGATTCGAGCCTTTGAGCATTCGGCATTACATTATTTACTCAAACCCATCAATATTGACAAATTGGTGGAAGCGACTTCTCGATATAAGGATATACCTGAGCAGGGTTTTGGGGAGGAAAAGCTGGATGAATTAAAGAACAACTTTCATCAAGAGCCGGATAAATTAGCCCTGGCCAATATGCTGGGCTACGAATTTGTGGAGATTTCTCAAATCATAAGAGTGGAAGGAGAGCAGGGCTATAGTCGATTCTACTTTAAGGATAATAAGGAGGTTTTGGTGAGTAAAGCTATTGGTGAGTATGAGAAGCTTCTCAATCCACACGGCTTCTTTAGGGTTCATAAAAAGCATATCATTAATCCTTCCTATTTGATCTCCATGCAAAAGGGTAAAACCTCTACTTTATTGCTGGAAAAGGGGCATCAGGTGCCATTGTCCTCCAAACGTAAACCCTGGTTTATATCCAAGTTAAAAGGAAAAATAGCTTTCTGATAAAAAAAAAGCTCCCAAAATTGGGAGCCTTTTTTTGAAGCAGCTAGAATGCTTATTCCTTGATAAACTTTTTAGTCATCATTTTTCCACTGTTCTTAATACGCATGATATACAGACCTTTAGGGAGTTCTGAAATATTGATCATGGCAGTATTTCCGTTTTTGGAAATTTTTTCACCCGCAGCAATCTCAGAGTAGTTTTTACCAGAGAGGTCAAAAATTAGAATCTCCAAGTTTTGCGCATCGAGTTTTTGATCGATGAAGTCAATGTTCAAATTAGTGCTACCAGGATTGGGGTAGATTTTAATTCCCTCGCTCATTTGTGCATTAGAATTAGCTTCAGTCGCATTGCTTGAACCAGAATTAATCGCTCTTTTTCCTTTTCCACAACCTTCTACGGTTACCTCTTCGCAGTATTTGAAAGTACAGCAGTCACCATTATTGTCGATGGCAACAATGCTTAAGCATACATTGTAAGTACCTGCATTGGCATAGGTGTGGTTTACATAAGCTCCGTTACCGGTATTGCCATCACCAAAGTCCCAGTTGTAGCTAATTACGTGGCCGGAAGTGCTGATGTTGCGATGGAAGCTAATTTCACAATTGTCGAGGTAGTTGTACTTAAAGTTGCCATCAATTCCACAGGGACCAACTTCGCAGCTTGCTTCGATTTCGCGACAAGTTTTATCTGAGCAGCAGTCACCATTGCTGTTTACAGCGTAGGTAGTAAGGCAAACATTATAGTTTCCGGGTGTAGCATAGTAGTGTACAGGATTTGGGTCGGTAGAAGTAGTACCATCACCAAAATCCCAGTAATAGGCTACGATATTTGTTGAACCATTGTTAGCAGTAGAGTTGGCGGTAAATTCCCACTCACAAGTGCCTTCATCCAATTTAGAAGTAAAGCTAGAGCTTACATCGCAAGGTACTACGCGTGGGGTGACTGTAATATCATCAAGGTTAAAGTCAGTTGGCCCTCCATTATTATTTTGACGCATATGCAAGAAAATAGAGGTGTTAGCTCCAGAATTGAAGGTGAAGGGGAAGTCTTGCCAACCACTGGTGGTGTCATCTGTAAATACAATTGTGCCCAATACAGTTGCACCCGCTCTGATCGTTACGTTCACAATATCAGTTTGACTGCTTAGATTACGGGCTTCTAGCCACATAAGTACATCATAGGTGGTTCCTGGTACAACGGAGATTTGTTGGCCCCAAACCGTATCATTTACTTGATTTAAATTGCGACCGTCAACTCGCATTAGTGAGTCTCCCCCGCCATGACTGGTTGTGCCATTCCAGCCAGTATTTACAATGTCATAGGAGTAGCTTCCTGATCCGTGTGGGTAGGTTGATATGCTGGGAGCTAAGCCGCTCTCAAAGCCTCCGTTTACAAGTTGTGCCTGTCCAGAAAAAAGCATCAAAGACATAGCTAGTACGAGTAATCTTTTCATAGAATGTGTTTTGTGTTTGAATTATGATCCTAAACTTAGAGGGCTTAGGAGGCATTCAAAAGCTAAAACACAGGAACAGGTCCTATGAGCAGAAGAAGTGGTACTCACATACTAAGAACTTGGAAAACCAAATAATATCTAATTGAGGAAAGTGGTGTTTTTTGTGGGGTGAATGTGAAATCACCATTGAAAATGAGGTGATTTAGCTGATCGAAAACTGCTGTTCTCTTAGCCGCAACAATATTAGTAAAGTTTTATACAAAGGATGGATGAAGTCCTTAAAAGCAATGCGAACTTAATGGCACTAAGCATCCTTAAGCAAAGATTGAGCCTTGCGTGGTGCTACGCGGAGCAGCATTCGTAGTAATTTGGTTTTACCAATAAAGCTTTCCTCTTTGCCCGCTTTAAAATTGTCTAAGAACTCATCCACCAATTTATCAGGACTCAATTTGGATTTTCCCCGACCGGCGGTCATTGGCGTGTCTATTAGGGCCGGTATGATCTCATGAACTTCAACTTTGCTTTCTTCCAATTGATAGCGTAGGCTCTGGGTGAAGTTGTGCAGGGCGGCCTTACTGGCACAATAGACGGGTGCCGATTTTTTAGGGGCCATAAACAAGGCACTACTCACATTTACAATGGCGCTATGGTCTTGATTCTCAAGAAAGGGAAGTAGCAAGCTTGTGAGCTTAATAGGCGCATTTAGGTTGCAAGCCAGTTCATAGTCTATTTTGGCCAGTATATCTCGCTCTTCGTTTAAGCGGTAATTGTATTGAATGCCGGCATTGTTGATCAGGATATTTAAATGTGGGAACTCATCTTGAATGAATTTTTGCAATTGAAGCAGGTTTTCCTTTTCACTTAAATCTCCACAGAAAGTGGCGATTCCTGGGATTTCATTTTTAATTCGATTCAGTTTTTCTGCCGAACGTCCGCTAATAATTACCTGATTTCCCAGCATCATAAAGCGCTTTGCCAGGGCTAGTCCTATCCCCGAAGAGCCACCGGTAATGAGAATGGTATTGCCACTAAGTTTCATTGCTCTTCCTGTTTAAAATGGGCATTGAAGTCTTCAAAGAGTTCTTCCTGCCCCACAATAATATCCTTCACTTCAAAATAGGGGACGCCATAAATTTTGCTGTCGCGTAGCATTTCGATCAAGAGTTTATATTGATTTAAGTCCTTGGTGCTGATTATCATGAAGTCTGAAACTGCAGCGTGGAAGTATTCGCTGTCGAATAGGCGAATTTCTACCGCTGGATTCACCTTACTAAAGATGGGCTTCAGTTCTTCTTCAACAAATTGACTGCGTTCATCACGATTGAGGCTTAACCATTGTGGACTGGCATTGAGTAATACCAAAATGGTATAGGGCTTTTTACTATGCATGGCATTCGGATTGGAGGAGCTAAAGGCAGAAAGCAGGAAGAGTGCTGCTAAAAGAAGACTTAGCTTTTTCATTATTGATTTCATTCGAAAAACAAAAGTCTACCAGTCCGAAGGGAATTCCATTTACATAGGTAAAGAAATCATTTGCCAGCCAATTTGCGACGAATCCGACTTAATTGAGTGGGGCTAATTCCTAAATAGGAGGCAATGTGATATTGGGCGATATTTTGTTCTAATTGCGGGAACTCCTTTTGGAATTTCAGGTAGCGTTCTTCCGCATCTAAAAGCACGATCTCTACTTCTCGCTGTTCCTTCTGAACAAAGAATTTCTCGGCTAAAATTCGAGCCCCTCTTTCAATGTCCGGTGCTTTTTCGTAGAGTTGGAGAATCTCAGCATAATTAGCGACTAAAAGCCGGCAATCGCTTAAAGCCTCCTGATTTATATAGTTTGTCTGTTTGGTGATTAGGGAGCTGTAGCCTCCAATAAAGCAGGGGTTTAGGAAGAAATGTTTGTTGTATTCCTGAGCTTTTTCATTGCGGTAGAAGGCCCGAATAATGCCTTCTTCCAGAAAAGCAATATCCCTTGCTTGTTCTCCAGCCTCAATAAAGTATTCACCCTTTTTTAATTGCATGGGTTTAAAGAGCTTTTCGAAGGCTCTCCAATTATCCTCTTCGATAGGGCATAAGTGGGTGAAGAAGCTTTTAAAGTCGGTCATTAGAAATGCAGACACTGTAAATTGAATGCTAAAAATATCAATTTACCTAATTTGAAGGAATAAGCTTGCAGCTCAATAGTGAAGAGCTTAATTGTGGGTTTCGATATGCCAGATTTCTTCTAAGATTCTTATGGCTTTTGATACTTCGTACTGAAATGCAATCGTACTAAGTAAATAGGCGAAAATGAGCATTGCAATGGGACCAAGTTGCAAAATGATTGGCTGTTCGGTTTCGGGTGGTGAAACCAAGTTTGGGATTAAAAAGAAAAGGATCATGGCAAACCAAACTCCAAGGAAGAGTAATCGGCCTTTGGGGAGGCGCATTTTAAGATGTATTTCGGTATTAGGCCCGCTTGAGCGGATCGTACCAATAATTTTTGGAAGAAAGGAATTTTGATAATTTATCGTTCTTCGAATTTCAAAGTTTTTCCCTTTGAGCTCACCTTCAAAGGCTCTTCGATACTTGCCTTTTGAATTAAACTGTAAAGCTTTTTTTGCTTCCAGGTTTTCTTCAAGATACTGACAAACCTCACTTTCTGAAAGAGGGCTTTTTAATTGAAGATCAGAATGGGGTAAGAGTTTTTTGCTTAGGTTTTTATTCAAAATCATTGTTGCATCTTGAGTTGTACAGAGCCTGACTTATATTTCTGGAAATGGTTCTTTCATCCGATTTAAGCTGCTTAAGAAAGCGTCCGGACCTATCATAAATTTTATGCGTGGTTTTTCCCCGGAATTGCCTTGCTGAAAAAACTTCATAGCCGGAATCTAGCAGCTTGATTGCATTAAGTCGTAAGATCATAGTAGCGTCACCTTTGCATCGAAATAAACTGGTTTTTCGGCAGAGTCGCTTGCCATCGGAATCGTAAACTTCAAATATAGTTTTAGACCAATAAGCTTCATAGTTTTCAGGTGGAAATAAGCGGGCAGGTGTGCTGCGAGTAATTAGTTTAAGGCTTCGGTCAGAGTTCCATTGAAAGCAGAAAATTTCCTTGTCCAATATAAAACAAGAATCGCATGCGGACGAGGGTGGGCTGCGCAGGGAGTCATTTTGAGCCAAGGTATTAAAGCTTGATATGCCTAGCATAACTGAAAGTACCAGCCATGTAGATAGGACTTTAGCTAGCTTTCGACTGGTTTGAGTCATTTCAAAATATTGCAGTTGTACAAGTTATTGATCTTAAATCCTAGGATGTACTACCCTTTCTGCAATTTTAAGGCCTAAAAAAATCCCCGCTTATGGCGGGGATTAGTCCTACTCGATGAATCTGAAAGATTAGCTGTTAAGGCTAATGGTTAGATTGTCATTTACATAGCCAGTATCGGTAGGTGATATCGGACTGGCATTTCCCAGAGCAGACATTCCTTTGCCACCGGCCAGGGTCATTTCGATACCCCAAATGTGAATGCAATTGCGTTGCATAGAGCCTTGAAATAGTACCCAAAGTGCACAGGTGTCTCCATTCCAGGCTTCGCCCCAAACTATATCCTGTGGGGGAGCACCATTGGGTTTGTAGGTACCGGTTGTGTCACCAGCCAAACTTAGAATTCCATTGGAGCCGGTATTTGCGTGATTAATAAGCCAAGAGGTCTTTTTCAATGTTGACATAAGAGGGTTTTTAAATGTTCAATATTCTAAAGTAGAATAATTTCACCTTGGTAAAGCCCTGGTTTAAAGATGGCTAGCGATTTTAGTTGAAATAAGGGGAATACCCTTTTAGTCTGGATAGGTTTTTCCCTTTAAATTTTAAAGAGCCTTCTGCAATTGGTTTAGACCTTGGCAGGCCTTTACTTGAATGTCAATTCTCCTAATTCAGGAGGCCAACTTTGCTGCCAATTGGAATTAGTATTCCTTCAAATCTGGCTCGATCTGATGCTCCGGACATAAGTCTTTGAAAGTCATAAAGTGCGACACTATCTTCTGGGTTTGTAATCGCGGGTATAACTTTTTTGAAATCAGGGTTTTGTGGGCATAAGTAGCCATAGTCTTTAATGACAGGCTCCTCTTCGAATGCTGTAATTAATAAGGAGGCAATCGCACCTAGAATAGAAAATATAAGAATGGAAATCCAAAAGCCTTTGGATAGAAATAGTTCTTTCATTTGATCTCCTCCATCTGGGAATTTAATACAAGCTCATCATCCCGGTATAGCCTTAAAAATAATCCCAGGTTTTCAATGGACTCTGCCATCTGAACCTGGTCCAGGCTATAGGTCCAATCCCCATTGCTGAAAACATAGTTTACTCCTCCCATGGTACCCTGGAACTCTTCCTTGCCTTGGAAGAGAATTAAGTCCGGCGGGTCAGATATTGTCTTGTTTTTGGACCAAGAGCAATAACGAAGTTCATTGTTTTCCAAGCGATCGATTCGAATTAGGAACTTCTTATTTTGGCAAACTAAAATGTTCTCTTTCCAGGTGGAAACAGAGGAATGAATCTTGGCTTTAATGGCTTCATGGAGCTTCATCTGTAAGGCCAGTTCTTGTGGAGAATGGTGATTAAAGCTGATAATCCAACCTTCCTCATCCAGCCAAATCTTCCCATTGAGCAATCCAATGTTACCATGCCTTTCAATCGTGTTTTCCGGGGTATAGGTCTGTTTAATTAGGCTGCTCCGAAAGTTAGAATCCATTAAAGTAGGATAATAGCGAATGAATTCTGCGGCATTTTGGATATCGGGCACCGGGTTGGGACGCTTTAGAGGATAGCGTACCCTTTGGGCCAGTTGGGCGATCTGATTGTTTTGGATGAAGGTCACCAGGCTGTCGATCTGACCTTGTCTTGTAAGCCTAAGTTCCGCTGAACTTTGGGCTTGGTATTTTGCACTTAAAAGGAACAGGAATATTAAAGCAAAGGATTTGGTCATGGCACATTACTTTTAGAGATATAAAGGTCCTACGAGCAATTTGTAAAGCGTAATTATACTTAGTATGGCTAAACCAAGCCAAAACATTTTTCGTCCCTGTTTACGATCGTATTCTCTGTAGGTATATACCTTTTGGCCATTAGGTAAGGTTTTTTGCTGATGCCAAATAATGTAACCGATAAATACTCCTAGTAAGCCGCCGAGAAAGCACATTAGATAGCCGATCACTATCCACATAAATGGGATATTCTCGGGCTTAGCCAATTCTTGTAATCTCTGCATTTTCCATTCCTCCATCCGTGCATCGCTGGTGTCTTCACCTTTGGATGCAAGGATTTTCCGAGCAAGTAGTACATCGTACTCTCCCCATTCATCACATTTAAGCAGGATATCTTGCAATTCCTCATTCGAAAAATCCAGTAGATAATAGTCGGGATCAATTTCTTCGAGATTAATATCCAGCTCCGAGAAGAGCAAGTCCTTCGCTTTTCTGAAATCTGCACCCGGAATTTTAAGCTCTATCTGATTGTCGAGGGTATTGCCGCTAAAGGTGATATCCAGGGCCGGTGAGTTATCAGCCAACTCAACATCAAAGCCCTTGTCCTTAAGAATCTCTGCCAGTTTTTGGGCCTCGGATAAGTCGTTGAATCGTTTAAATACGGATAGTTGGGATTCGGACATGATTGTTCATAATTGAATTTGGCCGGGCTGTCAATGGCGAGAGTCTAATTTATTGATTGCTAAGTCACTTAAATTCTAATCCATGGAGTCTTTGAGAACCTTGGTATTTGAGAATTTGTCGTGTAAACCTAAATTTGAGAAAAAATAAGAGAAACGATCAAATGGAATGAATCGACAGGTGGTACGCAGGAGAATATCTTTTAGTTCAGGTTTTCTACCATCTTCCATAACCACTTTAGTTCGTGTAAGAAATTTAGCGATGGTTTTTTGATAGCGGTATTCCATAAATACATAATAGGCGTAGAATAGGCTTACAAGTAAAAAGTAGCCCAGTTTAGTGCCATTCTCTTGACTTAGATTCACTTTAAAAAGCTCCAGGATAAGTCCAAAAAGAAAAAGGATGATAATGTAAATTAGGAGATCGATGCAAAAATGCAGCAGTCTGGTCCAGGCACTTACTTTTGTCGCTTCAAGCTGACTCTTGTGCTTTAAATCATCTTGAAGAACTTCTTCAATTAAATTGATTTGGCTGACTTCAAGACCTCTTTTCTGAAGTTCTATTTCCGCAGCTTTCACAGCCTCTTCTTGATAATCTTCCCTTTTGATTTTTACAATTTCGATAAGCTGGTCATCGGTATGTCCCGACATTATCTCACTGAAATCTTGTTTCATGATTCTTGCGGCTTAGGTTTTTTATTGGCCCTAAAAATACTAAGGGTATTGGGAATAGTCTTATTGCTGCAGAATTCTGCTTTAAGGATTTCTATCGATTGGTTGGATGCTCGGGAGTTTGAATTTACATCTGCCTCAAAATGAAAACAATTCAAAGCCTTGTCCTTTCTTAACCCAAGTCAATGGATTTGATTTCAGCCTCTTGCAGTTTTGCCTTGTTGAATTTTTAAATCAAAAAAGCAATGAGAGCAATAGAGTGCAAGCAATACGGGGCGGCAGAGCATTTGGTTTTAAGTGAGGTAGCCAAACCGGAGCCTAAATCCAATGAAGTATTAATTAAGATCCGTGCTACCTCAGTTACCACTAGCGATGTTTTAATAAGGGGCCTTAAAGCTTCCCCCATTGCGAAGTTTATGGTTCAACTCATCTTTGGCTTTGGCAAACCTCGTAATCCCATTTTAGGAATGGTGAGCGCCGGGGTGGTGGAAGCCAAAGGGGCTAAGGTGACGCAGTATAAGGTGGGGGATGAGGTATTTGCCTATGGATCCATGTCGCCAACTAAAAGGCATTTTGGTTCTTATGCGGATTATATCTGCTTGCCAGAAAATTGGAATATCGCTCTGAAACCTAAGAATAGAAGCTTTGAGGAAGCGGCAGCGATTCCCTATGGAGGTTTATTGGCTTCTCATTTATTAACCAAAGCCTCTATCAAGAAAGGAAATAAGATTCTGATTTATGGGGCTTCGGGAAGCATCGGTACCATGGCCATTCAATTGGCGAAGTATGCGGGTGCAGAAGTAACCAGTGTTTGCAGCAGTGCTAATTTCGATCTGGTAAAGTCCCTGGGAAGCGATAAGCATATTGATTATAAGAAGGAGAACGCGGAGCTTGATTTAGAGCGCTATCATTATGTTTTTGATGCCGTTGGAAATAGCAAGTCATCCAAACTTAAAGAGCTTAGCAAAAAGGCCTTATTGCCAGGAGGGAAGTATATATCTATTGATCATGGTACTCCCTTGAGCCCGAAAGTGGCCTTCCTCAAATTAAAGTCTCTGACCGAACAAAATTGGATTAAGCCGGTGATTGATCGGGTTTATCCATTGGAGCAAATGGTTGAGGCACATCAATATGTTGAGGCCGGACATAAGAGAGGTAATGTGATTATCAGCCTTTAAAATTTAGAGTATGAAGTCACCAAAAACAGTGGCCCGCATCTTTGGGGTCTTTTTTATCCTGGCCTTTTTGTCCTATGGTATTGGTAATGGTTTTATTGCCAATCTTTTAAACAAGAGTAATGCTTTTGAGCTTATCCAGGAAAAGGAATCCACATTTATCTTGAGTTATATCCAAATGGCATTAGTCCACACCCTGGTAAATATAGGTTTGCCGGTGCTGATGTTACCGATCTTAAAGCCATTTGGGAAAACTTTGACTTACGGCTACCTCAGTGCGGGTATCGCAGCAACTCTGATTCTGATTGTTGGGGCTATTTTCCTTTTACTGAATATTCCTTTAAGCTCAATAGCTCTTGGTGCTGAGGCAGGAGTGCAAGGCAATTTTGACCTAATAAGCCAATTGCTGATCAAAGGAAACTTTTATGCTTATCAAACAGGGATGACCATTTGGGGAATGGGCGGTATCCTCTTTTGCAGCTTGATGTATCGCTCCCAGATTGTACCAAGATTCTTTGCCTTTTGGGGAATGCTGGGCTATTTGATATTTGGTATTGGCACCCTTGCAGAGCTTTTTGGATATGAAATTGGACTCCTATTATCCCTGCCCGGTGGCTTGTTTGAAATTACACTGAGTATTTGGTTAATTCTTAAAGGGTTTAAAGCTCAAGCGCTGCAGCTTTCCTAGTTAATACCCTTGGCGATGCGCTTGCGGATTCTGCTCAAGGATTCGGGTTTAACCCCAATATAACTGGCAATTTGATATTGGGGAATCCTTTGCAATAAGCTGGGCCTTGAACTAAGCAATTTGAGATAACGTTCTTCAGGACTGTCGGTATAATAGGAATTTAGGGCATCTCTCTGTTCTGCGAAGGCCGCTTCCATAATGGTTCTTGAAAGGGTTTCGAAGCGCGGGAATTTTTTAAAAAGAGCCTGAGCCTGCTCTTCGTCCCCTTGAACCACCTCGCAATCTTCAGCGCATATCCAATTGTGCTTGGCGGGAATTTGTTGATCAAAACTATTGAGAGAAATCGCCCACTGCTCTTCGGTATAAAAGTTGGTGGTTTTTTCTTCACCATCGGCAAGGATGTACTCACGGATACATCCTTCAAGAATAAAATAGGTACTACCCGAGATTTGACCTTCCCTTAATAGATAGTCTCCTTTTTTCAAGCTGCGAGTTTGCATGCTAAGTGCGATTGCATTGGCCTCCTCAGTTGTGAGGGGCGATATTTTGGAGAAATAAGAGACAAACTTATTGTCCATGTACTATTATTTGTTTTGAATTGTAGATCAAATGGAAGCCTAATTAGAGGTAAAAATCTTTTTCCCGGACCTTGATTGTGGTGAGTTCTACAGTATGTCCATCGGGATCTTTGGTATAAAGGGAATCAAAAAAGTGATGGTCTTGAATTTCAAACACTAAATTTAAAGCAGCGTAGTGTTTGCATGCTTTTTCGAAATTCTCTCGACTAACATTAAAGGCAAAGTGATCGATTTTAATGTTTTTGGACTCCGGGTCTAGCTTTGGGTCTAGTTTGTTGGCGGGGAATAAGGCAAGGCCAGTTTTTCCGGCAAGTAAAAAAATGGGATAGTCTCCCCATTCACTTAGTTGGTATTTCTTTAAGCCCAGTACTTTTTCATACCATAAAACGGATGCTTCTATATCCGCAACTCTTAGGGCGACATGATCTAAGAAATCAATATGAATAGGGCTTTTAGGCATTTGTGGAAGTTTTTAATGCTGGAGTTTGAGTTGGGGTATTCATTACTATAGCAGTAAAATTCTGTTTTGCCTACAAGTTAAAAGGAAACTCATTTTGACTCTTAATTTTTCTTGTCAGAAATGATTCCGAAAATCGCATCCGCAATCAGCCGAGCACCTTTAGGTGACCAATGCGTATCATCATAATAGTAGATATCCTTTTCACTTGCAATCTGCTTTTGGAGAATCTCAAATGCTTTAACACTGCTGAAAGGCTTGGGGTATGCATTAAAGTGACTGAAAAATAAAGGCGCTTTCAATTGCTCTTTTCCGCTTAGATAAGGATAGTATAGGTCGTATTTATCGGGGCTGATAAGTGAGAGCAATTTGATTCCTTGCTGCTTCAGCAGCTTGTCAATCTTACTTAAAGCTTCGATACTGTGTATTGTCTGATCGGCATTGTTCTTTGAGTCCAGCTTATTGATGTCCTCCTGATAGATTAGGATATTCTTCGGTTCATGGGAAAAAAGCTCCGGACGGCTGGACGGGAAGATATAAGTTTGGGAATAAGGTGGCTTGGCACTATACAGGTACTGCAAGTTGCTAAGCGGTATTTTAAAAAGGGCGTCGGAGAAGAATTCTACTTCCAGTTTGGGAGGAATGTTCTCATGTTTCTTAATCTGTTTTTGGAGGCTGTCTAGATTTAGGGTAGCATTGAAGTCCAGGTCTTGTGTGATTTGATTAAAACTACGTTCCACCGACTGGAGTACTACATAGTCCACTTTTACCCGCTCAAAGATTCGAGAATTACTTAATTCAATCAGGGTTTGAATAGGATTGACTCCTGAAATAAAGCGATCTACATGTAGTACCCTCAGACCCTGATGGGCCAAGAAGTTTTTATAGCCCAATTTCCCCTGTTCTGAAAAGGAATCCCCAATGATGAGAACATCAAATTGAGTGTCCTCTTCCAGATTGATTTCCGAAAGCAAGTGGTATTTCTTTTCTAATTGAAATTGACTTCGAATTTCAGTTCGTGGACAGGGATTGTTATAGAGATAAGCCAAACGGGCCAGGTCTCCTTCTGTCGGATCGTACATCAAAGAGTTAAAGAGGTACAGGCCAATGAATGGGAGGCAGAATGCAGCTATTTTAAGGACAAACTTTTTCATTACCATTTCTAAAATTGAAAATAGATGAATTGTTGTTCCTTGCCTCCAAACCAAAAGAGCGCTGCAATTAGGCTCAGATACATTAGGTAACGGAGGGGTCTTCTCCACTTCAATCCGATTTGCTGCAAAGCGAATTGATCTTCTCTGCCTAGCCATTCAATTACTAAAAAGAGTAGTAGCAAAATCAGCGTTGCTTTAGGTAGGATCTCAGGTAGGGAGAATAAAGAAGTTGAAAATATTTCAGCGAAATAGTGGAGGGCATGTTCCAGGTTCTCGGCTCTGAAAAATACCCAAGCCAGAACCGTTAAGCCAAAGGTTAAAAGGATTTTTAATAGTTCCTTAAGCTTGATGGGATTTCCATTAGAACCTACAATGTCTAGGTGCTTGCGATTATTTTGACTCAGTAATAAGGGGAGGAAATACAGGGCGTTTAAGGCTCCCCAAATAATGAAAGTCCAATTGGCACCATGCCAAAATCCACTTACCAGGAAAATCACAAAGGTATTGCGGACTTTTAGGGCGGTACTGCCACGACTGCCTCCCAGGGGGATGTAGAGGTAATCTCTAAACCAGGTGGAAAGAGAGATATGCCAACGCCGCCAAAACTCGGCGATATCGCGAGAGAAATAGGGGAAGGCAAAGTTCCGACTTAAATTGAAGCCGAAGAGACGCGCCGTACCAATGGCGATATCCGAATAACCGGAGAAGTCGCCATAGATCTGAAAGCTGAAAAATAGCGCTCCCAGCACTAAGGTGCTCCCGGAAAAGTGATCGGAGTTGTTGAAAATGAGGTTGGCGTATTCCGCGCAGTTATCCGCAATCACGATCTTCTTAAACAAACCCCAGAGGATTTGGCGCAGTCCATCCACCGCTTTTGAATAATCGAAGCTGCGGCTTTTATAAAATTGCGGTAATAGCTGAGTGGCTCTTTCAATCGGGCCTGCTACCAATTGAGGAAAGAAGCTCACAAAGGCACTAAAAGCTATAAAGTCATGGGTGGGATTTAGCTTTCGTTTGTAAACATCGATCGTGTAACTAAGGGTCTGAAAGGTGTAGAAGCTAATCCCCACTGGAAGTATCAGGTTCAGGGAACTGGCATTGAGTTCGGTGCCGAAGAAGGAAAAGGAGGCTTTGAAATTCTCTAGAAAGAAATCGTAATACTTAAAGAAGCCTAAAAGTCCGAGATTCACCAGCAGGCTGATCCAAAGCAATGCTTTTCGTGAACCGCGAGCGTCTGTGTTCGACAGTTTCAGTCCAACAGCATAATCAACAATGGTGCTTAATAGTATGAGTCCTAAATAGCGCCAATCCCACCAGCCATAGAAGAAATAGCTGGCTCCTACAATCAGGAGGTTTTGAAGCTTGATTTTTTCTTTAGGGATTAGCCAATAGAGAATAAAAACTATTGGCAGGAAAACCACAAAGTCGATGGAGTTGAAAAGCATTAATTTAAATCTCTTGAGCGGTTATATCCGTAAGGTTGCTTTTCCTGGGCATTGCTTAGTGCTTTGGGCTAAAATAAGGATTTGCGCTTCGAAAAATAAATAGACTTTCGGTCGCAAGTGTTTTTCATTTTGGCTTGACCCAAAACGAAACAAAAGGTCAAGGCCCCTGAAAGGCGATTCCTTTGGACCGCCGCTTCTTGGGTCGGGCCAGTTTGATTGATGATTTTCTTTGGGTGGAAATCCTCTTTCAAGCGATTTTGAGTCCTGGGTACTACCCTGCGAACGGCTATCGCTGCTCAGGTGCCGGAGGTTCCGAAACGATGCTTTAAGGAGGGGATGAGGTTTTGTGCAGGATTCTGCCAAATTCTGGAGTTTGTAGCGGCCATCATTTGGAAGATTCGGCCTTTCCCCAGTGATAGTTCCGAGCTTCGCGGAATTGCGTCCGCCGCAGGCGGAAGGAGCATGAAGCGAAAAGCGAAGAACGGTTTTGATGACTAAAAAGGAATCAAAAATCATCTAGGGAAAGGCCTAGGGTTTTTGAATACTTTTTGGCCAATGTAAAAAGTATTAGGGAGCTTTTTTAGGAAATTAGGTTTTGCGTGATGGGATACTTTTTTCTTGATAAAAAAGTATCCAAAAAATCAAGGCCCCTGAGAGGCGATTCCCTTGGACCGCCGTTTCTTGGGTCGGGCCAGTCTGATTGATGTTGTTCCTTGGATTGGGGGTTTTCTTTCAAGCGAATTTGAGTCTTAGGTACTACCCTGCGAACGGCTATCGCTGCTCAGGTGCCATAGGCTCCGAAATTATGTTTTTAGGAGGGGATGATGTTTGGTGAAGGATTCCACTGAACTCTATTTGTGACAGCTGATGACATTTGGAAGATGCGGTCTTTACTTTGAGATATTATTTAATGCTCTTTAATTTTTTTGAAAATTGATGTGAACTCTTTCTCGTCTAAAAGGTGTTCAATAATTTCTTCAATCTCTATCCTTGAAGCCCGTTCTACAAGAATCATGTCGGAGGCCCAAAAGAATCGCCCATTCAGGCATTCACCGGATTTCTGATTCTTCATTCTTAGGGCCACAATGTTTTCATAGGTAAAGAATGTTGCTGCATATCGGTTGTTATCCTGCAAAGTGACAATCACGTCTGTATTGTCATTTGATTCTTCGCTTTCAATCCAAATGTTTTTGATTGAAGAGTTCATCCTTTTCTGGCTATGGTATGTAAAGAGATTAGTGCTGCCTGTAAATATGAATTGAAGGAGGTTTTGAGATTAGATCAATTCTAATTCCATCATACCTTTTCAAAAAACTGAACTGCAAAAGCGCAGAAGTCAATAATCACATCTTTGTCAAGGTCAAATTCTTTTCGATTTCCTAAATAGTTTTTTGATGTGGGTGATATTTCTTGTCCTCCATTTAACTCACTTACTGTAATGCATTTGATATGCTTCTTGGAAACCAGGATTATATAGGCATTTTCGTATGGATAGTTTTTAGGTAAATCACTCGCTTTATAGGCACCACTGGCTCTGAATTTTACTTCAATGAAATAAACTGACTTTGAGCGTGGGTCTTGAATTACAAAGTCAGGCATGCGCCTAATTTCTTGGGCCACATCGGATCGGACACCTTTTAACAGCTCCATGATTCCTGGAATTGTGTTTTCCATGCCATACCTAAAAACATTATATCCAAGACTTAGAAACAATTCTTGGATTAGGGTTTCAGCAATACGCCCTTTAATCATACTGTAGCGATAGTTAAAATCTCTATCGCTCAATCCTTTTGATTCGTCTTCGATCACTTCATTAAAACTCCTTCCACTGGAGTTTTGATCTTTATAACATTTGTAGCAAAGTCCACCGTTAAACTTGGTGTAGCTACCACATTCAATACATTCAGCCATGGTTTTAGCTCAGGTTAATTTTTTTAAATTTCAGGTTTACAGTGCTCCTTCTAACCTGTTAGCGTTAAAAGTCAGTTGCTATCTTTTTTTAATAATTATCTAAGTTCTTTTGATTCCCTAAATATCTTTTTACCGAAAACTTAGGCGTTTTTTTGTCCTTGAAGCTTTAAGCCATCGAAGCAGAAGATTTCAAAGCAAAGGTTTCAGGGCTAGTCCGTTTAAACTTTAAATAATGATTAGTTTAATACCTATTCTCAATCTTCAATTCTTCGATAATCAAATCTTGAAGCGCTTTTAACTCTTTGTTGATATTGAGCTTTTCTTCCTCTTCTTTCTTTAAGACGGACAAGACTTCAAAACTGAAGTTCTCTTCACCATATTGATTCCAATCCTTTTGTAAATCTTTGTTTCGATGGTTACCAAACTTGAGTTCCATTTTATGGCGGTTCCATTTGGATTCCATGTCCACACTATGGTCAATAAGGGATCTCCCGTTTATGGTACATTTTAGTTGAAAGACGCCTCTGGGGAATTCCATTTGTTTGTATTCGTCCCTAAGCTCTTTTTTAGTTTTCATTTTGATGTCATTTCGATTAATACAAAGGTTAAGGCAATAATCGCAGGCAAAGCTTGAATAATGAATATTTTTTTAGCGGCCGTAAGCGCACCAAAAATCCCGGCGATCACTACACAGCCTAGGAAAAACAAACGAAGATTGATTTGCCAATCCATATCCCTTATCAGGAAGGACCAGATTAATCCAACGGCTAAAAAGCCATTATAAAGACCCTGATTTGCGGCCAATCCCTTAGTTCTAGGAAATAGATCTGCGGGTATTGATTTAAAGGCCTTTCTACCTCGTGTTTCCCAGGCAAACATTTCTATCCATAAAATGTACAAATGCTCTAATGCAACCAAGGCGGTTAATATATCGGCGGTAATTTCAATCATCTTTAAATGGTATTGGGTGATTTTTAAACTAAGATAAAGCAAGTCCTGGAGTAGCCCAATGATAATTGAAGTTCCATAGATCTATCTTGGTCGATTTTTCATTGACTTTGGCTGGTCAAACCATTTCTATTTTGTTAATCTTCTTCCATACTGGATACCTCTAATGAGTGACTTCATGTGCCGAGTTTTAGGTAGTACTTTTTTCTTGATAAAACCGAAGGCTTCTAGCCTGAGCTCTCAAATTCCATTGAAAATTTATAAGGCATTTGAAAAAGTATTCAAAAAATCAAGGCCCCTGAGAGGCGATTCCTTTGGACCGCCGCTTCTGGGGTCGGGCCAGCCTGATTGATGGTTTTCTATGGGGTTGAAGTTTTCTTTTAAGCGAATTTGAGTCCTGAGTACTACCCTGCGATCGGCTATCACTGCTCAGGTGCCAGAGCCTCCGAAACTAAGTTTTAAGGTTGGGGTGAAGTTTAGTGAAGGATTCGGCTAAATACTGGAGTTTGCAGCTCCCATCATTTGGAAGATTCGGCCTTTCCTCAGTGATAGTTCCGAGCTTCGCGTAATTGCGTCCGCTGCAGGCGGAGAGAGCATGGAGCGAAAAGCGAAGAACGGTTTTGATGACTAAAAAGGAATCAAAAATCACCTAGGGAAAGGCCTAGGGTTTTTGGGTACTTTTTGGCCAATGCAAAAAGTATCACCCAAAACAAAAGGTCAAGGCCGCTGGGAGGCGATTCCCTTGGACCGCCGTTTCTTGGGTCGGGCCAGCCTGATTGAAGTTTTTCCTTGGATTGGGGATTTTCTTTTAAGCGAATTTGAGTCCTGAGTGCTACCCTGCGAACGGCTATCGCTGCTCAGGTGCCGGAGGCTCCGAAACGATGCTTTAAGGAGGGGATGAGGTTTTGTGCAGGATTCTGTCAAATTCTGGAGTTTGTAGCGGCC
>DLRW01000055.1:2899-31984 GCA_002501205.1 Flavobacteriales bacterium UBA7878 | reverse complement strand
TGCTCAATCACGCGATGGTAAAACTGGAAAGCGGCGACAGCCTTTGCTTTGATTTGATGATTAACTATGCTCGGGACTTTATGGATATGAACCCCTGGGCAGCAGTGAGCAAGCTTAAGTTTGAGCAACAATCTTTAGCCACTTTCTGGTCTAATCAAAACTACCGCTGCCAAACCGGTCCTATCCTGTCTCTCGACAAAACGAATGCTTCTCTTAATCTAAAGGTTTATCCTAATCCTGTTCAGAATGTTGTTAAGCTCGACTGGAAAAATAGTACCGAGCTTAATTATCAATTATTGAATGGTCAAGGCCAAGTTATCTTGGAAGGTCAACTTAGTAGTTCTAAGCAACAAATAGAGCTATATGGCTTGAGCCAGGGAGTCTATTTCCTTTTAGTTGAAAATGCACAAGGCCTAACACAGAGCATTAAGCTACTTAAGGCCTAAACAGGATTTGCTGTAAATTGGGCCTTTTAAGCCCTATGAAAAACTTTGCAGCCCTTAGCTTCATCCTGATATCAGTCCTACTACTTAGTGGCTGTAGAAAGAAAGAAGAAGACTTAGGATACAATCCCGATAGCACAGAATTTCGTTTTGGATATTACAATGCGGCGGTGGACGGTCAATTATTTGATCCTCCCCGCCGCATTTTTATTTCAAATTCTCGAGGGGAGTACAATGAAAGCGTCGATTCCCTTAATCTAGACAAAGACAGCATTGTAGACTTGCTTATACGGGTTACTAAATTGGTAGTCCCCGGCGAACTGCAGTCTGAAGGCCTAGGTATTGAGTCTTTCTTTGGCCTTTATGCCTTTCAAACCGGACCTATCCTTTTTGATACTGTTTATCAATGCAAAGGGCCGGATAGCTCCTTCATTTACAATCGGGGCAGCAATTATGTATGCCCGGCCAATCACCAAGATTCTGCCTTAAAATTCAATATTGTACAACAGGCCATCAGCTATCAATTTGGGGACGCCATTATAGATGCTGATTCTGATCCCAATGTGGGTTGGGATAATCGCTCCTTAAGTCTCAGCAGCTACAGTTCTGGCTTTGATCGAAACTTTAATAGCCATTTCCGCTACGAGAATTTCATTGTTCCCAATCGCAAAAAGCTCTATATCGCCATCGAAAATCAATTAAGCGGTCAATTGGGTTGGCTGCATTTGCAGATTATCGACCACAGCGAAATTCAGCTGTATGGCTATGCATTGCAAAAGCTTCTCTAATCACTGGTCTGCTCCTGCCATTGCTTTAATAAGCCGGGCGGTCCGTGGGTAACCATTTGTGCGGCCCGAATATGGGCATTCCAATCTTGTTTAAAGCCTTCAATATGGGTAGTAGCTCTGCTGCTAAAAAACTTTACATGCGCATAAGCCCCCATCATTTGCTGCACATTGCCAAAGCTCAATAAGGCGCCATTGGTGATAGTAATATCTTCATAGCTATACAATCGATAGGCTCCCCCACCTTCTTTCTGTTCTGCCTTGGCCCATTGGTATTGCTGTTCCTGAATCCGATTAATAAAACCTTTCAATTCTGCATACTGCCCTTCATTTAATAAACCAGATTCGAGATTGAGCTCCAATTGCCTTAATTGAATATGCCGGGCTTTAGGATTCCATAGTTCTTCGGAATCCATTTGCTGGTAAATGGAGTAAATATCCCTGCTCAACACATAGGCCTCAGGTGGCAATTCCTCTAAACCATCCCGCAAACGATTCGACCAAAAAGCAAACTTGTATTCGAGCATGCGGCTATTGGCCAGAAATAAAAAGATGGGGATATCATAGGCCACATATTGCAATAGCGCATCACCCGACTTTAAAGCACTTTGAAAAAGACTGCGAATATTCCGCAAGTATTGCACAAAGTCTTCCTTGCTATTGAAGGTATTGTCGGTAATTAAAGAAGAATCGCGCAGAGGATAGGCTTCCAAAACTCTTTGCGCAGCCACCGGCATCAGCATAGTAAGCTGTACCAATTCTCCTGCACTCAGTTCCTTTTCTCCACTAACCCGGCGTTGAGCACTGGCATAGCTTAGGTCTAAGTGATCTGCGGTCCATTGTATTAAGCTGGTCTTCTCAGGTAACTCGGCTTCAATAGCCCTAAAAAATGCCCTTTGCGGGAAGTATGACATGTCGGTTTTTTTTAGAGTCGCCAAAATACCAAAATTGAGCATTTAGCCGCTTTCGCGGGATGGCATCCTACAATTCATTGATTTTTCTAAGCCCGGTAAAGTCTTAGCCCATCAGGCCTCTTTCGAAAAATGAATAATTCTAAAAGGCACTTTTCAGCTTTTGAAAGCCTCCTGCAAGGAAGTGCTGGACTTTAGCCAACGGTTAACGAAAAATCGAGAGTCATGAGTCCCTTATTTCTCAGTAAACACTTAATACGCTACGGATGGAAAATCTTGCTCATCTTCTTTGTGTTCCTCTCGCTTTATCTCAAAAGAAATCAAAAATGAAAGACAAAGTATTAAGCCCCCAGCCTATGAATGCTCAAGCTCATTACCCCCATATTCCCGGTCAGGGAAAAAATCACCCTGAAGCTCTGCAACTCCGTCGTTCTTATCTCGACACCTTAGTTAAAGGCATTAACCTCAACTACGATTCCCAGGGTTTACATCTGGAGCAAATTCAAAACAATATTGAAAACTTCGTAGGTACTACCGAAATTCCTTTGGGCCTTGTTGGTCCTTTACTATTTAAAAATCAAGATCAATCAGAATGGGTACACACGGCCCTGGCTACTGCGGAAGGTGCCCTGGTTGCGAGCATGAATCGCGGAGCCAAGGCCTTAAGTGAATCCGGTGGTTTTCGATCGCATATCCTTCACCAAAAAATGCTGCGCACCCCAATGTTTACTTTTCAAAGTATGCATGAGGCTTTGGCCTTCGATCAATGGGTAAAACGCCATTTTGAAGTAATCCGCGGCATCGCTCAAGAGCAATCCAATCATGCCGAATTATTAGAGATTAAAAGTGTGGTGGTTGGTAAAATCGTGCACTTGAAATTCATTTACTCAACTCATGATGCGGCCGGACAAAACATGACCACCGCTTGTACCTGGCAGGCCTGCCTTTATATCGACAAGCAATTTCCGGAAGAAACCGGCTTTGAGATTCTCAATTTTGTGATCGATGGCAATGGTGCTTCCGACAAGAAAGTCTCCTTCTACTCCATGCAAAATGGTCGCGGTATACACGTGATCGCCGAAGCTTTAATCACCCACGAAGCGCTAAGTCGTACCCTGCGTACTACCGCCGAGGATATGTTCCGGGCTTTTAATCACTCCATGGCCATCAGCCGCTTTGATGGAATGATTGGCTATAATATCAATATCGCTAATGCCATAGCCGGCATTTTTGCATCCACCGGTCAAGACCTGGCTTGTATTCACGAATCCAGCATTGGCATCCTGCAATTAGAACCTACCGACGAAGGTTTGTATGTAAGCCTCAGTCTTCCAAATCTGGTGGTGGGTACCGTTGGTGGAGGAACTCATCTCCCCATTGCCAGTCAAACTTTAGAACTTATGTCATGCAAGGGCCCAGGTAGCGCCCGTCGTTTTGCTCAGCTAATTGCTGGTTTTGCGCTTTCCCTGGAACTTTCTACCCTGGCGGCTATAGTAAGCGGACAATTTGTAAGAGCCCATCAAAGCCTGGGCAGAAACAAGCCTAAAAACTGGCTGCTTAAAGCAGATTTAAACCCCGACTTCTTCAATAATCAATTCGCCTTCCATCATCCGGTTCAAAGCATAGAGTGGCTGCCTAATCCATTTGAGGATAATGGAATCCTTACTGAACTCAGTCGCAAGGCCACCAAGAAATTAATAGGCTTGTTTCCGGCAGATCTTCATCTGGAATCCGGAAAAAAGCTGGAGCTCATTTTAAAGAGCAAGGCACTGGGATCAGAGCTCAATCAAGGTTTACACTTTATGGCTTCAAATATCGATGCCAAGCTGGCCGATGAATTACAAGCGCATCAAGCAAAACTGGAATATGCCAACAGCCATTTAAAGGAATTGCGAGTTTATCAAGCTTTACAAAAAGCGGGCTTAGGCATAATGCCCAAATTCTATGGCGCTGTAGAAAATGAAGAACAGGAAATTTACCTCCTGGCCTTAGAACGTCTAAACCCTGATCAACTGCAGATTTTTAATGCCGAAAACCATCCGGAAGCCTGGACCCTAGAGCTACAGCATCAGGTAATTCGCAGTATTCATCAGGTACATAAGGCATTCGCGGATAAGGACCTGGCGAATTTAGAACTTCAAGATGCGGAGGATTTCATGGAAGCCCGCTCCTTATTCCAGGCCTTTATCGATGTAAATCGCAAAGATTATCAACATCTAAACCTGGATCCCTATTTCCAAAAAATGCTAGGTTTTCTGAAAGAATTTGAAGATGGTGGAACCCAGGGTAAAGGTCGAAAAACCTTAATTCACAATGATTTCAATCCTCGCAATATCGCTATCCGAAACAATGATCAGGCATGTATTTACGATTGGGAATTAGCCCAGCAGGGATTAGCCCAAAGAGACATCTTCGAATTTCTAGCCTTTAGTTTGGAAGCGGGTTTTAAAGGCAATCGACTCCTGGTTTTATTAGACTGGCACTACGCCTTAGCCCAAGAATTTAATGCTAAAGATTACAGCCGTAAGGATTATCTGGAAGACATGGCTCTGGTAGCTAAATCTTTCCTTCTGCAGAGGGTCAACTTCTACCTCAGTGGCAGCACCCTGGTAAACTACCCCTTTATCGAAAGAGTCTTTAAAAGCTCCTTTGAAATGCTCGCAGTGGTGGAACGTGAAATCCGTCGCTTGTCATGAATTTAAGCTTCCATATCCAACACTATTTCATTCCCCTGATACTGGCGAATCTTAGCCATATGATGATTGTTCGATATGGCTGGTTCAAAGCATTGGAAATACCCCTCTCCAATGCGCATTTCGGTGCCCATAAAACCTGGCGAGGTATCATTTTCCTGAGCCTGTTTGCTTCAATGTTTAGTCTCCCGGCCGCTTATGGGTCGGGAGCTATTCCTCTAAAGCAAGCCGCTTTATTAGGGGCCGGATTAGGACTAAGTTATGCTCTGGCGGAATTACCCAATTCCTTTTTGAAACGCAAATTGGGCATTGCTTCCGGTCAGCGTTCTCAAAGCTTCCCCAAGCTGCAAATCCTAATCGACAAGAGTGACTCCTTAATTGGCACCCTAATTTTCTATAGTCTTTTTATCCACTTGAACTGGCCTCAAATAGCCCTCTTATTTAGTTTGGGTTTAGCCCTGCATTTCAGTCTCTCCTTTCTCATTTGGCAAATCGGCCTTAAAAAAGAATTCTAAGCAATGATCAAAAATTTCACCTGGACCATTCCCAATGTCCTATCGCTCTACCGCTTAATTATGTTCCCAATTATCTTCTATGCCTTATGGGTGGATTTGGAAGAAGTCTTCGCAATGTTAATCTGCATCAATTTAATTACCGATATCCTCGATGGTTGGATTGCCCGAAGATTTAATCAAGCCACGGAGGTAGGAGCTCGATTGGACTCCATGGCCGATATGGGAACCTATCTTTTAAGTTTTGCCGGGGTCTTTTATTTCAAAGCCGATCTGCTGCAAGATCATTTATTGGCCTTATATCCATTTTTCCTACTCTTTGCCCTTTGCCATATTCTGCCTCTCATCCGCTTTAAGCGCCTACCCAGCTTTCATTTGTACTCCTGGAAAATTGGGGGCTATATTCAAGGCATTTGGTTTGCCAGCCTCTTCTTTATTGAATTCTGGCCCAGCTACTATTACTTCATGGTGATTTGGGGAATTCTGGCATTTAGCGAGCATTTAATTATTCAGTTTTTAATTAGTCGCCCTGCTTCCAATTTAAAGGGTTTGTACTGGGTTTTACAGACAAGGGAAGCCAAGAAAGTTGAAGCGAATTAGAACTTAGTGCTAAGCAAAAGATACGTATTTGAATATTAGACCGTTATGAATCCAGTACTAACCAATTCAAACTGCTTCCATGAAAAGGTTCTATATTCTCGCGCTCATTTCTTTGATTGCAATTGCCTGCCAGGAAAACCCAGATTCTAATGATTACATCGCCTTGGATGAAAATCAAGCAATTGAAAAAGAAAAATCCAAATTACTTCGAGACTTGGATTCCCTACAAAGTCTGATTCAACAATTGCGCTTTGAAAAAAGCCAAAGAACCGAAATTCAGCCGCCTCAAAAAGGTGATACCATCTATTCCTTCATGAGCAGAGGCATGGCATTGCAAATCGACTTACCTCTGGCCCAAAGCAGCAGCTTAGTCGTTCCAGAGGCCGTCACCCAATTTGAATCCCTGTCCAAACAAACTGGTGGTGACCTTAAAATATTAGTAGATGCCAGTAAAATAGCACGAAGCCTTAAGGATATCATTCGCGAAAATGGATCGGATCAATTGGATCTGATGATCATTATGGATGTCACCGCCAGTATGAAGAATGATGTGGAAAATGTAAAGAAAGGTCTGAACTACATTTTAGGACAGTTAAGACGCTATAAGGGAGTTCGTTTGGCTATGGCTACCTATATGGACAAGCACGATAATCCCAATTGGTACAGCTATCAAGACTTTGGCAATTCCGTGCGGGATATCAAAGACTTTGTAGACCAAATTACCCTAACTGGCAATACTTCTACGGCAGAATCGGTTTATGATGGAGTCTATCGTGCTATAAATGAAGGCTTCTTTCAATCTCAGCGCAAGCGCATGGTTATCCTCATTGGCGATGCGCCTTCCCATACCGGTGCATTAAGCAGTCATAGCCTAGAGGAGATTATTCAGATCGCCAATGGCCAATCCATCAAAATGAACTTCTACCCCATTCTTTTGGCCCAGGACCATGGCAGTTTCACTATGCAAAGTTCACGCAGTGATCTAATTAATGACCTCTACCCCAATCCTTCGCGAGGTGAGATTCGAATTGAGTTTGAAGTAAATGAACTGCATACAATTCAGGTCTTTAATCAGAATGGGCAGAAATTACGAGACTTTCACTACGATGGAGATGATTTACGCCTCAACCTGGAAGATGCCGCCAATGGCGTTTATGTCTTGCGCAGCTATAATCAGGCCGGTGATTACGATGAGAAGAAGTTTATTATTCAAAAGTGAGGGAATTGAAAACACTCCTTATATTTCCCTATTCTCGCTTTATAGCTTTCACACTATTCCTCGGATTAACAAGCTGTAGCCCCTGTCCAGACCCTTTTGAAGAAAGCCTAAGTAATTCTATTGAGCAAAGCTTACGAGAGCAGCTATTAATTGAGCTAGCTTCGATTAAAGCTAATGTGGTAGAAAACCCTCAGAAATCAAAAAGTTGGTATCCAAGCGTTCAGAAACTGGAGTCCTGGTTTCACGAATTTGACACGATTAAATGGAATTCACCTGGTGATCGATTTGAAGATTACAAAGTGGCCATCAACTATTTAGATTCACAAGCCAACAAAATCAAATCGGATATTGTCGAAAAACAAATTCTAGCCACTGATATTCAATCCGCTGGGGAATGGCAGAAGGTGAAAAGTCAAATTCTGGTGATCATGATTGACATATATCAGACCTACCACTACATGTATGATTGGATTGATTGTGGTTTTAATCCTATTGAG
This sequence comes from Flavobacteriales bacterium UBA7878, assembly GCA_002501205.1. Taxonomy (GTDB): domain Bacteria; phylum Bacteroidota; class Bacteroidia; order Flavobacteriales; family Schleiferiaceae; genus Croceimicrobium. The sequence continues at coordinate 24,324 of DLRW01000055.1, read as the reverse complement.
ATAAAGGTTGAACATCTTAGAGATCCGGACAAACTAAAGTCAGCGCTCTTATTCAAAGGATTGCCGGCATTTGCTGCTCAAGGTTATTTAATCTTGGATAGCATAATATATAATGGCCAAAGATTGAATGCTAATCTTCACCCACAGAGTGATTCAGTAATTTGGAAAATGCCTCTGGGGAATTTGAAACCAGGTGAATATCAACTTAAGGCCGAGATGATAATGATTTCAAGAAATTCAAATAAGGCCTTTAAATATCCTATAGATTACAAATGGTCCGAAAAGTAATTGCACTTAGTCTACTAAGCCTAATTAGTGGTGCTTGCACAAATCCTGAAGAAGAAGTTCAACAGGAGCAAATAGGTAAAATAGAGGAACTTTTTAAAGAAGCGGTTGATTATCACTGCACTTATCTTTATGTGACCATGAAAGAATTTGAATCCAGTTCCCCTCAAAAATTTAGCAAATTCAAATACAGTGAATTCATTAGTGAAATTCGCAAGCATGTAGAGGATTTTAGAGCTTTAGATACGATTAATGCTCAAGATTGGCTGGAGTTCCAAATTAAATGTAATGTATTTGAAAAGAAATTTTTCATTGACAGCCTTCTCCCTGCCAATTTATCAAGCACTGATCAAGTCTACCTTAAAAGGGAAGCACTTATCTGGCAATACGGCATTACTCAGGAAATCATGAAAAACATAAGCATTTGTACCACTGAGCTTAAATCAATTATTTCCAATCATTTTTATTATGACTCAATTCATGAAGCTTATATATTTGATTTTCAATCCGGTTATATTAATGGGAAGGAATACTTATCCATAGATTCCATTTACGATGTAGGACGTAATCAATTAATCCCTATCCCCATTTTGAGAGCTCCTCGTTGGAATTTAGTATTTGACTCCCTGCCAGAGGGCAATTACAAACTCTTCGGGCAATACCATTCTATTTGGAATAAGAGCGAATCCAATTTCACCCCTATTGAAACCGAATTCCATGTACCCCTAAAAGCTGATGAAGACATTTTTAACTATTATCCTCCTATCAACTAGCTTTTTATGCTGGTCTCAACCCTCTTTCACTGTTTCCATTCAATTTCAATTAAAAGATGAACAGGGGATTTTAAGCTTCGAGCGTCTTTGCTCTGAATATCAGATTCGGGAATCTTTTCGTGCCACCGATTTAGGACCTTGTGACTTGACTAAAAAATATCGATCGGGCTATTATATTGATTCCATCCAATCGATCCGAATTGCGACTACCATTGTGTACAATGATGTAAGCTTTGATATAATTAGGGATAGCGATACCATGCATATGTACTGTCCTACCTGGGTCGCCATGCAACGGAATTTTAATTTAGGAATAGTGCCTTTTGAAGCCGGTCATTATCAAGTCTACGACAAGGAAATAGACACCTTCAATTTAGCCAAGGGCCGTTGGGATTATTATAATCAATTAGTAGCCCAGGTAAAAGCCGATCAGGAATATTACAGCTCCTATCAAAATCGATTTACCTATCGTCAATTGATTAAGCTTCAAGACTTATATGGATTTCCCATCGGTTCTTTGGACAAAAAAGATATCACAGAATTTAAATAGTTCTCAAGCTTAAAACAGAAATCAAATGACCCTATCCAGGCGAATGGGACAAACTAAAAATTGGGATCCAAACTCAGCATTTTGAATGCTGCGCTACGAATACCGTGGGCAAGTGAATTAAATTGTTAAAAACCAAGCATTAAAATTCAAGCTTAGAACTTTTATTACAGTATTTTGCTCTCTTGAAATCCCTTATCCCATAAACATGAAAAGAATAAGTATTCTAGCGAGTGCATTAATGCTGTGGGCCACTTCTGCTCAGGCCACCATTGTGTACAACAACTTCAACCCCGATCACACCATGACCTTGAGTGATGGTACCCTCTCCTTCGACCTGGATGGGGACATGAATGATGATATCACTTTTGCTATATCCGGTACCGGTGCTTCCAATTATGTATTAAGTGTAACCGGACCAAAATTGGAATTCGTAGTAGACCAAATTGCCAATCCAAGCTATACCGAAAGTCTCTTTATTGGTAAGGAAGTGCATAGTGGTAAAAAGTGGGCCGCAAATAATGTGCGTATTGCTTCTTCCAGCAATAAAGACATTGCTGGTAATCCGGAGTTCTTCATGGGTATTCGTTTTGTATCGGGCTCTAATTACTTCTATGGTTGGGCCTTGATGGAATTGAAATCCAATTTGGACTTGGTGATTAAAAGTGTAGCCTTCGACAATAGCCTTAATAAATCTATTGTAGTGGGAAATACCGGTGCTGTATTACTTTCGGAGAAAGAAGTTCAGGAAATTGACTGGAGCATCTATCCTACTGTAGTTGAGAATGCTTTTACTATTGAAGCTTCAGAAGAATTAAGCAGCTTGGAAATCTGGAATACTGCCGGTACCCTGCTTAAGCAAGAAGAAATTAATGCGATGGAAGCTCGCATTGATATTGCCGATTTACCCAAAGGAGTGTATTTTATTAAAGTACATAGCCTTAAAGGGGAGCTTTTAGAAAATCGTCTTATTAAACAGTAAAGGCCTTAATATAAAACCACTGCATAAGCACAGTGGTTTTATATTTGCTTATTCAGTGTTTAAACATTAATTTAGTTGATGCAATGGATCGCAAGAGATTTTTACGATTAGCTGCCCTCGGAGCCTTAAGTCCAAACTTTATGAGCTTACAGAAACTGTATCAACATAGTCGCAGTTTGCCAGATCAAGAAGCACTTCCTGTTTTATTTTTGGGTCATGGTAATCCCATGAACGCCATCGAAGAAAATGAATTTGTGGAAGGCTTTCGTAAAACGGCCTTGCAACTGCCAACTCCCCGAGCTGTTATCTGTATATCGGCCCATTGGGAAACTCAAGGTACACGCATTACCGCCATGCCCCAACCCAAAACCATTCACGATTTTGGTGGCTTTCCACGAGCATTATTTGAAGTAGAATACCCAGCACCTGGCGATCCTAAATTAGCCCAGGAACTTAAAGACTTAATTGAAGAGCCCGAAATCCTGTTGGACCATGAGTGGGGCCTAGATCATGGTGCCTGGTCAGTAATAAAGCACCTCTACCCAAAGGCCAATATTCCCGTTTTACAATTGAGTATCGATTACAGCAAGGGACCACAGTACCATTATGACCTAGCCAGGGCATTGTCTGTATTACGTCGTAAAGGAGTTCTGTTCATTGGTTCTGGTAATATGGTGCACAATCTGCGTTTAACAGATTGGCGTCGATTGAATGATAATTTTGGTTTCGACTGGGCCTTAGAAGCGCAATCCAAAATGCGCAATTTCCTGGAGCAATGTGATGATCGTTCTTTAATCGACTTCCGTAAACAAGGTCAAGCCTTTGATTTGGCCATCCCCAGCACCGAGCATTATATCCCTCTACTTTACAGCCTAGGATTAAGAGACAAAAAGGAGAACCTACGCATCTTTAATGATGAGCCAGTAGGAGGCGCTTTAACCATGACTTCCGTTCAATACGGATAATTTTTTTAGGGATTTGTCCCCTTCTCAAAAAACAGCTTCGTCTTAAGGGCAAATGTTTAATTAAAAGCTCTTAAAATGAAGCATGCAATCAATTGGTTTGAAATTCCGGTACTGGATTTAAACCGTGCTCAGAAATTTTACGAAAGCCTAATGGATGGCTCCATGCACAATATGGACATGGGGGAAAGCAAAATGGCCATTTTCCCTTCCGACTGGATGGAAGGCGCCGTTGGTGGTTCCATTTTCCATGGCGAAGGCATTGAACCTTCCACCAAAGGCACCACCGTTTATCTCAATGGTGGAGAAGATCTCTCTCCTTATTTGGCTCGAGTTGAATCTGCCGGAGGTCAAATCATTCTCCCTAAAACTGCTATCGGTGAAAGTGGTTATATCGCCCTGTTTATCGATACCGAAGGGAATCGTGTAGGCCTGCATTCTCCGCAATAATTGCGGCTTATCCCTTTACTTTATTAGTACATTTAGAAACCCTCATCACTAACATTTTTTACAATGAAAGAATTTATGTTACTCTTCGTAGGTGCTGATTACGAAGAACTGGGCTTATCGCCAGAAGAACTACAAACTCGCATGGGCAAATGGTTTGCCTGGGGCGATAAAATGGACAAACAAGGTATTCTCCGTGGTGGTGATGCCCTTTATGCCCATGGCAAAAGAGTGACCGGAGCCCAACGTATTGTAAGCGATGGTCCTTTTGTAGAAAGCAAAGAACTAATTGGTGGTTATTATAAGATTGCCGTTGAAAACTATGAAGCCGCTATTGAAGTTGCTCAAGATTATCCCGACTTCGATTTAAACGGTGCAGTGGAAATTCGCGAAGTGGTAAATTTTGACCAACAACACTAGAACAGAACCCATAGTAGACCATCTTTTCCGACATCAGTACGGAAAGATGGTCGCTATTTTAGCCCGCATTTTTGGCTTACAGCATCTCGATCTAATTGAAGATGCCATTCAGGATACCTTCTTAAAAGCCTCCCTGCAATGGCGAGAGCAACAACCGGATAAGCCTGAAGCCTGGCTCACTCAAGCCGCAAAAAACCGGGTGCTGGATTTATTGCGCCAAATTCAAGCGCGGCAAAAGCGAGAAGCGGCCTTTCCTCATGCCTCATCGGCCCTCGAAATCAATGAGCAGTTTCTCGATCCGGAAATAGATGATGCTCAATTAAGAATGATCTTCGTGGCCTGCCATCCCGCCCTTTCCACCAGCGAGCAAATTGCCTTTGCCCTAAAAGCGATATCGGGTTTCTCCGGTAAGGAAATTGCCAGTGCCCTGATGCAAAAGGAAGACAGTATCAAGAAGCGTTTACAAAGGGCACGTAAAAAAATTCAAGAGGAAGGTATCGCTCTGCAATTCCCTGAGCCTCATGAGATGGAGTCTCGCATGCAAGCCGTGATGCAAATCATCTATCTCATTTTTAATGAAGGCTTTCACTCTAACAAGGCTGATAGTTTGGTTGACAAGGAACTTTGTGGGGAAGCCTTGCGTCTTTGTAAATTATTGCTCAATAGAAAAACCTTCCGTAGTGGAAGTCTCTACGCCTTGTTCGCTTTGCTTTGCTATAATGCTGCGCGCTTGGATGCCAAAGTGAGTGATGATGAAGTACTGGATCTCAAACAGCAGGATCGCCAAAAATGGTATGCTCCTCTTATTGAATTAGGGCATGATGCCTTATACCGCAGTCTCTATGATTTCCAAGACCGCTCCGCCTATCATTTTGAAGCGCTCATTGCCTCTGAACACATCCGAGCCGCAAATTTTGAAAGCACCAATTGGCAGCAAATTTTGAGCTATTATCAGGAGATGTATCACTACCTGCCTTCGGCCTCTATCCTACTTTCAAAAGCCATCATCTATCTTCAAATCCAAGAAGCCCATCAGGCGAAAGCTCAGTTGGAGGCTATAAAAATCAAAGACTTAGAGCAGCGAAGCTATCTCTACTATGCCACCTGGGCCGAGTTCCATTTGATGGAAAACAATACTATCAAGGCCAAAAAAATGCTCAAAATCGCCATCGAACACTGTACTAATAAGTTTGAAGAAGACTATCTTAAAAAGAAGCTTGCCAAGCTTAAAATTTGAAGGTCTTAAATTCCATTAATCACCTAAATTTCAGCTTTCATAAACAAGGCTTTAGATTCGCATTTTTTAGTCAGATTTTTCATAATTTAGTGCTGGATTTGGAGGGGGCTCTAAGTCCAAACAAATGAAAAGTCATCGCAATATCGGTCGCACTGACCGTCGTATCCGTTTTCCTTTCTCCTTCCTAATCTTGGTCTTAGGCCTTTGGCTGTTTAATGGTGCCTCGGGTGATCCTTTAGGATTAAGTATCAGTATTTTTTCCGGCATTATTATGATCACGGCCCTTGCAGCCTACTGCCCGGTATTACACCTACTACGTTTACACAGCTTTAGTGAGGAAGAGTTAAAAATTTACGGGCACCCTTATCATAGTAAGCGTCAAGTCCTGGAGGCTTAATTAAAGACAATGGGAATTTGAATTTCTCGTTTTAGCTAAATGCTAAACAGATTTTTGGTTCTCCTACTCCTATGCAGTCCACAGGTTCAAGCCCAAAACAATTGGGCCTCACAATTATCAAAAGCAGCTTTGGAACTCACCAAAGACGATGTGGTATACGATCCTTCTTACTATCAGATCCCCTATCCCAATGGCGATGTACCAGCAGATAGAGGAGTTTGTACCGATGTGGTCGTTCGTGCCTATCGGAAATTAGGCGTCGATCTCCAAAAATTGGTACATGAAGATATGGTGGCCAATTTTAAGCTCTATCCTCAGAAATGGCAATTGAAAGGCCCGGACTCTAATATTGACCACAGACGGGTTCCTAATTTGATGAAATTCTTCAGTCGCAAAGGTCAAACTTTGAGTCTCTCCCAATCATCAAAAGACTATAAAGCCGGAGATATTGTTTGCTGGGACCTGGGCGGTGGTATTCTTCACATTGGCCTGGTGGTTGATCGCCTTTCGGCGGATGGCACTCCGATGATTGTACACAATATTGGATCGGGTCAGGTTTTGGCCGATTGCTTATTCCAGTTCACCATTATTGGGCACTATCGATATTCAGGGCAGTAGATTAGAAATTGAGGGAATTGCTTAGCTTTCGATGATTAAATCCTGTCCCCAATTCTATGAGTATCGATTCGGATAAAGTTAAATCTCTGGAAGAAAGGCTCTTAAACCTTCAAATCCAACACGAAAGAAACAATCGAGAAATTCGATTACTTCAATCCGAAATAGCCAAGTTAAAGAGTGAAGATACAGAGGCTGCTGCCCTGGAAACACGATGGACTGAGGCAGTAAAGGATAATAAAAAGTCGATTAAGCCAATTTCCACTAAGGAACCGGAAACTAATGCTCCTATTAAGCCTGAAAAGGCCCGTGAAGCTAGTCAAGCGAAAGCCGCTCCAAAATCTAAAAATCGGAGCCTGACCTGGGATTTAGAAAAATTCATCGGCGAAAACCTCATTAATAAGATTGGAATCTTACTCACGGTAATTGGCGTAGTAGTGGGAGCTAAATATGCCATTGATCATGAGATGATTAATCCTGCCACCCGCATTATCTTGGGCTATGTAACAGGATTTATCTTATTGGGGATCAGCTTAAAACTCAAGAAAAACTACCTCAATTTTAGTTCTGTATTGCTGGGAGGTTCCTTGGCTATTCTATACTTCATTTCTTATGCCGCATACTCATTCTATGCCTTTTACAGCATAGGATTAACCTCGGTATTAATGTTTGTGGTTACTGTAGGAGCAGTATTCGCGGCGCTTCACTTAAATCGCTCGGTAATTGCCCATTTTGGATTGGTTGGCGCCTATGCCATCCCTTTTTTAGTAAGCACCGAATCTGGGAATTACGAAGTGCTATTTGCCTATATGGCCATAATAAACCTGGGTATCCTATTTATTTCCATCCGAAGAAATTGGCAATCGCTCTATTATTCAGCCTTTGTATTCACCTGGCTCATTTTCGGAGTATGGGCGGGTACGGATTATGAAAACAGTAGTCAGAACAGTGCTCACTTCTTCCTGGCGCTCTTCTTTTTGATTTTCGTTGTAGCTCGATTAGGCTATCATCTAATTAAGAAACTTCCACTAAAGGAAATTGACCTCCCTGCCTTATTCAGTAATAATCTGGTTTACTATGGTTTAAGCTATTATCTCTTGCAGGAGGCCGGCCAAATAGATCAGTATTTAGGACTTTTCAGTTTTAGTCTGGCCCTCTTTAATGGTTTATTATGTTATAGCGTTTATCGCTGGGCACCCGAAAACCGCAAATTATATTGGGTGCAAATGGCCCTTGCTATCTTATTCTTTAGTCTGGCCATTCCTGCTCAATTTGATGGGAATATCATTACCCTGATTTGGTCATTGGAAGCGCTCATCTTCTTTTGGTTGGCCTTGGAAAAGGAGCTCAAGGGTTTTCAATACTTTGCCTATCCCCTATTCTTTCTCGGCTTTTTTAGTTTGATGAGTGATTGGAATGAAGATTACTTTCAAATCAGTCGAGAAATTAAGCGCAGTAGAACCAGCTTTTTCAACCTGCCCTTCTTGTATAGCCTCATCACTGTAAGCTTTTGCTATGTCATTTTGTGGATGCAGTACCGCGCCCGAAAAGCACAGAATAAAACCGAAGAAACAATCGTCAAATTTGATCGCATCATTGCGGTAATCAGCCTTTTTAGCACCTGGTTTATCTTTCGCCAGGAAATTCATTTTTATTGGAATAAGCTCTATCTCTTAAGCGAATATGAAATAGAGATGACCAATTATTCCTATGAACGCTATAATCGGAATTACGATTATTTAGGCTGGACCTGGGAGTTTCTTTTTGGCATTCTCTTTTTACTGATTTTACAGATTGTCAATCAATGGCGATTGCATTCCAAGCTCATGGCCAATGCCCTTAAATACCTGAACTGGCTAGCAATTCCCGCCTTCTTAATTGCCGGAATTTACTTCTTGAGCGAAATTGCCAATCATTTCAGTACTGCTTTGGAGGACTTACATCAAAAGGCCAGCTTAAGTCAAATGCTCCTGCGTTACCCTGCCTTTATAGCCTTGGGCCTTTTACTCCATTTCAGCTGGCGAAGCAGTCAGAAAAGCTATTCGGCTTATCGCAATGCAAAGCGTCTTGAGATTTTCATTCACATCACGATCCTTTGGCTGCTTTCCGCAGAATTATTGCACATCTTTAAACTGGCCCATTTCGATGGCTACAATCAATTGCTGCTGAGCATATTATGGGCATTGTACAGCTTCTTCCTGATAGCTCAAGGGATGTCTAAAAACAAGAAACATTTGCGCATTACAGCCATGGTGTTCTTTGGTTTGATTTTGTTGAAATTGATTCTTTGGGATTTAAGTTCATTGAGCAGTTTATCCAAGACTGTAGTCTTAATGGTTGTAGGAGCACTACTCTTACTAAGTTCATTCTGGTACAACAGGCAAAAGAAAGTTCAAAAGGCAGGTACAGATCTGGAAGACAGTTAATCATGACTCTTCAAGCCAATTTTATTTCAATGAAGCTTTTGTTGAAAGGATCTGGCATTGAAGCAAATTGCCCATTCCACAAAAAAGCCCCCTTTTTCCTTACCTTTGCAGCCTCTTAAAAAGCAAGATGAGCATGAGTGAAACCAGCGTGCAAAGCGAGCAAAAACAAAGCTCTCCCGAAGAAACTTTCAAAGCCCAAACTTTAGCCGACTATCGTTTGGCGGTAGAAAGCCGCGAGGCCAGTTTAATTGGTCGTCGGGAAGTACTTACCGGAAAAGCCAAATTTGGAATTTTTGGCGACGGTAAAGAATTACCCCAAATCGCCTGGGCCAAGGTTTTTAAAGACGGTGATTTCCGATCGGGCTATTACCGTGATCAAACCTTTATGATGGCTATAGGTGCCTTGAGTACTCAGGAGTTTTTCGCCAGCTTGTATGCGGATACCAATCATGATCATGAGCCTGCATCTGCCGGAAGGCAAATGAATGGTCACTTTGCTACCCAGAGTTTAGATGCAGATGGTAACTGGAAAAGTATCGCTGCTCAAAAGAACAGTTCGGCGGATATCTCCCCTACGGCCGGTCAAATGCCACGCTTAGTAGGTTTGGCCGAAGCCAGTAAGCATTACCGCCAGAATAAAGGCTTAAAAGACTTTAAACAGTTTTCGCATAATGGCGATGAAATTGCCTGGGGAACCATTGGCAATGCCTCTACTTCCGAAGGTCCTTTCTTCGAAGCCATTAATGCGGCTGGAGTACTGCAGATTCCTATGGTAATTTCCATTTGGGATGATGATTACGGTATTTCCGTGCACTCCAAATATCAGACTACCAAAGAAAATATTTCTGAGATCCTCAAAGGTTTCCAACGCGATGGTGAGGAATCAGGATACGAGATCTTGCGAGTTAAAGCGCATGACTATCCCAGCTTGATTGAAACTTACGAGAAAGCGGAAAAGATTGCCCGTAAAAAACATATCCCGGTAATGATTCACGTTACCGAGGTTACTCAACCCCAAGGTCACTCTACCTCAGGCTCACATGAACGTTATAAGAACGAGCAGCGTTTGGCCTGGGAACGAGATTTCGACTGTATTAAAAAAATGCGTGAGTTTATCGTAGCCGCTGGTTTGGCCGATGAAGAGCAATTAGACGCATTGGAAAAAGAAGCGAAAAAAGCCGCTCGCGACGCCAAGGCTTCTGCCTGGAAAGAGTATATCGCACCTATAAAAGAAGAAATCGCTACTGTACGATCTCTTTTAGCCGAAGCAATTGCAGCTGCTCCTGAAGCCGAAGCCATTAAGGCTATGGATCAGGAATTAGCAGCTAGTGCTGAGCCTCTGCGCAGAGACGGTATTGCTGCTTTACGCAAGAGTTTACGGTACTTACGCGATGATCAAAGCGGATTAAAAGAGCGCATCAAAGCCTGGTTGGAAGAACAAAACCAAGCCAATCACGATCGCTATAGCAGCCATCTTTACAGTGAGTCGGCCCTTTCCCCTATGAAGATCGAAGGTGTTGCTCCTCAATATTCTGACGAAAGTCCTAATGTGGATGCCCGGATTATCCTCCGCGATAATTTCGATCGCATCATAGGTGAGCGTCCAGAAGTAATGATCTTCGGAGAAGACAGCGGTAAAATTGGGGATGTAAACCAAGGTTTGGAAGGCTTGCAAGACAAGCATGGTGAAAACCGCGTTTACGATACCGGTATCCGTGAAGCTACCATTTTAGGTCAGGGTATTGGTATGGCCATGCGTGGCCTCCGCCCTATTGCTGAAATTCAATACCTCGATTATTTACTCTATGCCTTACAGGTTATGAGTGATGATTTAGCTACCGTACATTACCGCTCCAAAGGCCGTCAGAAAGCCCCGGTAATTGTGCGTACTCGTGGTCACCGTCTTGAAGGTATTTGGCACTCCGGTTCTCCGATGGGTGCTATTATTAATGCTGTGCGTGGTGTACATGTATTGGTACCTCGAAATATGACTCAAGCCGCCGGTTTCTACAATACCATGTTAGACAGTGATGATCCTGCGCTGATTGTAGAATGTTTGAATGGCTACCGATTAAAAGAGCAAATGCCGGATAACCTGGCCGAGATTCGCACTCCCCTGGGAATTCCAGAAACCATTCGCGAAGGAAAAGATTTGACCATCGTGTCCTATGGTTCTACCCTGCGCATTGTAATGGAAGCAGCGGAACAATTATCCGAATTCGGTATCGAAGTAGAAGTTATTGACCCACAATCACTCTTACCTTTCGATATCCATCATAGCATCCGGGAAAGCGTGGCCAAAACCAATCGACTTTTAGTGGTGGATGAAGATGTACCCGGTGGTGCTTCTGCCTTTATTCTACAACAGATTGTTGATGTACAGGAAGCTTACCGCGTATTGGATTCCAAACCTCAGTGCTTAAGCGCCAAAGCCCACCGCCCTGCCTACGGTAGTGATGGTGACTATTTTAGCAAGCCTAGCGCCGAAGATGTATTCGACAAGGTTTACAGCATGATGCACGAATTTAATCCCGCCCAGTATCCGGCCATTTAATTGAGTCAAAGTCCACGCTTACATAAGAATCTGGTAGCGGCCGTAATTGAAGCCTTGGAAACGGCTTTTGGCAAAGGCTACTATGCCGATAAAGTAATTGAACGCATCCTTAAGCGCAATCCGAAATGGGGTGCACGGGATCGGGGTTTTATTGCCGAAAGTACCTATGAAATAGTACGCTGGTGGCGCTTGCTTTGGGAGCTGTATGGCAAAGAACCCAGTTTAAAGCGCAAAGATTTGTATCGGCTCTTTGGAGTTTGGTGGCAGTGGCAAGGTCACGAATTACCCGATTGGCCCGCCTTTGATACCGTAAGAGGTCTCAATATTGCTCAGCGTTTTAAAGTGCTGGAAGCAGATCTTAATATCCGCGAAAGCTGGCCCGATTGGCTTGCTGAAGTAGCAGCCGAAGAATTAGGAGATGCCTGGCCGGCTATTGCTAAAGCCTCCAATATTCCGGCTGAAGTATTCCTTCGTACTAATAGCCTAAAAATTGACCGCAATAGCCTCCTGAAACAATTGGAGGAAGAAGCTTGTCCAGCCCGACCCTTGGAAGCCAATGAAGTTGGGATCATTTTGGATAAGCGGAAGAATACCTTTCGTTTGCCAAGTTTCCAGTCCGGTTACTTTGAAGTACAAGATGGTGGCAGTCAAATGATTGCCCCCTATTTAGAGGTTGAGCCAGGTATGCGGGTGATTGATGCTTGTGCCGGCGCAGGAGGTAAAGCTTTACATCTGGCCGCCTTAATGGAAAACAAAGGGCAGATTATTGCCATGGACGTAGAAGCCTGGAAGCTGAAGGAATTGCAAAAGCGGGCTCGCAGGAATGGTGTTCATAATATTGAAACCCGTCCCATTGAAAATGCGAAGAGCATCAAGCGTTTGCAGGATTCTGCCGATCGCCTTCTATTAGATGTTCCCTGCTCTGGAACAGGGGTGGTGAAACGCAATCCGGATACGAAATGGAAGCTGAAACCCGAACATTTAGATCGGGTTCGAAAGATCCAAGCTGATATTCTGGAGGACTATTCCAAAATGCTGAAAAGCGGCGGCAAAATGGTTTATGCTACTTGTAGCATTTTACGTTCTGAAAATGAAGCACAGGTTGAACGATTTTTAGAGAGTCACCTTGAATTTAATCTTATCCGCCAGGAGCGAATTAATCCTTCTGAATGGAGCGATGGCTTTTATATGGCTTTACTCGAGAAAGCCTAAGGACCTTTTGGGTTTTTCTTCTAAGTATATATAAGTCTAATCCATCATTACAGAGCGTTGGAAGATGCTTTGATTAAGATCTCCTTATCTCAATATCAAGCAGTTCATGCTAATATAAGAGAGCGCTGGAGTTTATTTCCAAAGGTAGCTCGTCCCCAAATTGCACCTGAAATAAGGAAGAAGCCCAAAATGCATTGTACCTTGCGCATGAAAAAGCAGATCAGGGCTTTAAATTAGGAAAAAACGTGAGCTTAAGGACCACAGAATCCGATAGTCGGTACGAAAACATCGATAAAATGTCGACCGGCGAAATTCTTGAAAGCATTAATACCGAGGATCGTAGTGTTCCCATCGCTATTTCTCGGGTTATTCCCAATATTGAGAAGGCAGTAGATCATATAAGCGCTCAAATGCAAAAGGGTGGTCGGCTGTTCTACTTAGGCGCTGGCACCAGTGGCCGCTTGGGTATTGTAGACGCATCTGAGCTCCCTCCTACTTTTGGTGCCGATCCAAATTGGGTTATCGGTTTAATTGCCGGGGGAGATACAGCCATCCGCAAGGCAGTTGAATTTGCAGAAGATGATGAACTGGGCGCCTGGAAAGATCTGCAAGCCTATAATCCCAATTCTAATGACATTGTTTTAGGTATAGCCGCCAGTGGCACTACTCCTTATGTGGTAGGCGCCTTAAAGCAGGCTCGGGCCGAAGGCATTAGCACTGTATGTGTAGTATGCAATGAGAATTCCCCCTTGGCGGATCAAGCTGATTTCCCCATTGAAGTAGTGGTTGGCCCGGAATTTATTACTGGCTCAACCCGCATGAAAGCTGGTACCGCTCAAAAGCTGGTCCTCAATATGATCTCTACCGCGGTGATGGTAAAATTAGGACGAGTGCGTGGCAACAAAATGGTGGACATGCAACTCAGCAATAACAAACTGGTAGATCGTGGTACTCGCATGGTAATGGACGACACCGGATTAATGGCCCCTCAGGCGGAAGCCTTACTCAAAGAGCATGGCAGCGTAAGAGCTGCGGTAGATGCGCATCAAAGAGGACTTTAATTAGAAGCGCTCTACCAGTAGACGTTGACTGGTGGATCTTCGGCCTTCCTGCTCCAGGAAATAGTAAAACATACCATTCCTGGCCGAATGCTGATAGCGAATACTATTGGCCCCGTATTCTAATACAATGGGCTCCTGATGCACCATGCGTCCCTGATAATCATAAACCTTTAGTTGAGCCGGGCCTTCCCATTGGCTGTCTTTTACCCAGAACCATAATTGGCTTTCGCCTTTCGACGGATTAGGACGTGGAGGCAGAACTTCCAGACCATTGCCTTCAGGATTGCCCGACCATTCCTGCAAGGAAACCTGCATGCAATTAAACTGGTAGGGCAATGGATCAGTTTGACCAACTGGCGTTGATACTGGCGCTACTTCGCGTTCATCCTGACTAAAAGGACTCATGATTCCATTACTATCCAAAGCGGCCAATCCAATAAGATAAAGCTGATTCGCCTGTAAAGATGGTATCACAAAATTTCGCCCCTGGAAGCGATATACGGAATCATATACGGCACCCGCAGAATTCTTAACTCCCACGCGATATTCAAAAGCCAAATCAGAATCTATAACTTCTATGCGTAGTCCTGTGCTTTCATTGTGTAGGGTGAAATTTGGTGTTTCTGGAGCAGCCGCAATCATGGCGGCTGAAGCTCCGTTGATGATTGCATTTCTTTGCAGATAGTGGAAGTCGACATAAAAGCTATCAATGGTTCCATTGCTATCCAGATCAATCCCAATCTCATCCAAACCCGTATGCTGATGGTCTTCGTAATTAGGCGTCCCCAAGGGGTTTCCATTACCATGCTCATGGGCAGAACTAAAGCGAAGGTTCAAAAATCCGTTTTCTCTAAAAGCAATGTGATCTCCTCCTCTACCACTGCGGTCTTCCAGGTTAACCAGTTCTATTTCGGGCTTGGTTTGGAAGTTTGGTCGAAGCTTTTCATCAAAATTCATCTTTACGCTGCGCGCGTAACCCTGATAGGGATTACGGTCTGACAAAGGGTTTGCGTACATTCGGATTCGAATCGAATCAATATCACCGGCAGGTGAGCAGCCGGGAGGCGAAGCAGTTTGTCCACAAATCGTTCCACCGACAATATCATTATTCAGCACTGCTTTTACAGCGATATTCTGACTCACGCAAAAATCTGAAAAGGCCCGGGCCCCCAATAAACCCTGCTCCTCACCATTCGTAAGCATAAAGACCAAAGTATGGTCGAAGGTGTAGCGACTGAGCACACGAGCCAGCTCCATTACCAGTACCGTGCCTGAACCATTATCATCTGCTCCCGGTGCAAAACAATTGCTATCACAACGGGCTTCACAACGCGAATCCATATGCGCCATTATCAAAATTATAGAGGGATCTGTGGTATCGGCACCGGGCAGCACGCCTAATACATTTCGGGTGTCATAAAGATCGCCACAGGTGTTATTTACTACATCAAAGCTGAAATAAGCCGGGCGTAATCGATTTTCATTTAGTCCACTGTATTTCTGAAACTCACTGTAAATCCAACGACGAGTAGCCCCAATTCCATAGTTAGCACTGTTGGTATCGGACCAGGCATGACGGGTAGCAAAGCTGCTGAGGATTTGTAAATTGAGGAATAAGCTATCAACTGAAACCCGATTAAGGAGTTCACAGGCAATTTGGTCGCTGGCGCTAATGGTAGTACTAGCAGAATACTGCGCCGGGTTGTACTGTCCCTTAAGGATATTTAAAACTTCCGGGCTGGAAAGGCTTTGAGCCGAAAGCGCCGCAGAAAAAAATAAAGCACAAGTGATTAGTAAATTCCTCATTTCCCTTTGTTTAGAGAAATATAAGGGAAATCCTTTAAAAAGGTTCGTAGGGCTTTTTAAGCTTTAATCGTCATCGGTTTGACGTAAACGAACAATCTCAATTTTACTATGACTCACCTCTTCCATTTTCAAGTGGAAGCCATCAATGCGGAGTTCTTCACCCTTTTCCGGAATCGACTCCAGATGATTAATGATTAAGCCTCCCAAGCTATTGTAGGCCTCATCTTCAGGAAGCTTAAGGTTGTACTTATCATTGAGGTAATCAATTTCTTGACGAGCTGAAAAGAGGTATTCGCCCTCCTTTACTTTTTGCTCCAATAGTTCTTCTACATCGTGCTCATCGTCAATCTCTCCAAAGATCTCTTCCACCACATCTTCGATTGTTACCAATCCAGAAGTACCGCCAAATTCATCCAAAACCACCGCTATACTGCGACGCTCCCGCATTAATAGGTTTAGAGTTTCATGCGCAGGCATACTTTCTGGTAAGAAACTCACCGGGCGGAGAATAGAACGAATATCCTCTGGCTTTTTAAAGAGCTCAAAAGAGTGAACATAGCCAATGATATTATCCACATTCCCTTGATGGATAAGGATCTTAGATAAATTGCTATCAATAAAAACCTCGCTGAGCTTCCCAATGGGTTCCTCAACATCCATGGCTACAATTTCGGTACGAGGCACCATAAATTCACGAGCCTTACGCTCACTAAAGTCTAAGGCATTACGAAAAATCTGAATTTCGTGATCCACATCTTCTTGCTCATCACTTGCCTCCGTACGTTCGCTGATATAATTTTCGAGATCCACCTTATTAAAGGCCTTCTGCCCTTCCTCCTCCTCGGTTCCGAGAATGTATTTCATCACAAAATTGCTGATGCCCATCATTAACCAAACAATGGGAGCAAATACTATATAGAAGAAGCCGCTAGGCAAAGCAAAGAACTCCAATAAGCTAGTGGCATTGGTGCTAAATATGGCCTTGGGTAGGAATTCGGCAAAAATGAGAATGAAAATCGTACTCAAGATTGTTTGAACCAAAAGCAAGAGATAGGCATTCTCCAAGGGTAAATAGGGATCCAATACCAAGGGCATGAACAAACCATAAATAACCAGGGCGATATTATTCCCCACCAACATGGCAGCAATAAAGCGGGAAGGGTTTTTAACCAGATAACCGATGATACGGTAAACAAAGGTTCCCTTTTGTTGCTCCAACTCAATGTGGAAGCGGTTGGAAGAAATAAAAGCAATCTCTACTCCTGAGAAGAAGGCAGAAGCGAGAATGGTACTAATAATGATCAGTGCGACTTCCAATGTTTAGTCTTGTTTGGCCTGTTTTTCTTCCTGTATTCGCTCGTAACGTTGACGAGTATAACGACGAAAGAAGAACATAAAGATAGATACTACCAGGCCTCCACCAAAAATATAGCGGGAATTGCCATCCATATTCCAGGTCATGTACAATTGGTAGGCGCATAAAAAGCCCATCCCTACCCAAACAAACTCAACAAATTTTAAAAGTCTAAGAAGCATCGTCCTCAATATTTAGCTGGCCGGTTACCCGATCCAATTCATAGCTACTAAAGTTCTGGTCCGCTTGAAAACCCTCCCCCATGATAATCTGATCTTTGGTGGTAATTTTCACAAATTCATCGCTGTAAATCTTTTCGGTGCGGGCATCCCAAAAGAGTTTTTCGGTATTCAGCTGCTCCCCCTTTTCATTGACTACTACCACATCGCCTCGTGCTTCCCATAGATCCTTATCGATCAACTGTAGAGCATATTCGGCACGTAGTCGACTGGTTTCCTGTCCGAGGGCATCCAAAAACCGCACATTAATTCCTTCGCGAAACTCGCGCTGTGGAATATCTAATTGAGGATAGCTTTCTGCCAAAGGGGCCATTAATTCCATGCGATAATAACTGCTATCGGAATAGCGAAGTACAAAATCGCGCTGTACCTCCATGGGGATGCGTTCATCGCGCGCCAAGGCTTGTACCTCTTTCACCTCATTTTCACAGGCGGTCCATAAAAAAAGCATCGCCACCAAGGTAGCGATGCTCTTAAGATTATGAAGTTTGAATCGCATTACCAGGCTACGGTAATGGTTTCATTGATCCAACAACCAATAGTATATTTCTCACCTCCAACGTGACCTAATTGGAAACTGGCCGACTTATCCGGAAGCTGTTGTTTGTAAGCATTGATCAAACGGTTCGCTTTGTTGCTTACCGAGGCATCAATAGACTTAGCATAGTTCAATTTGTCAATAGCAGCCCAGTAAACCGCTTTCTTTTCGAATACGTTGCTTCCGCATGATCCATCAGCAGCAGCGTAAATGGTTGCCAACATTACATAAGGGTCGCCATTCTTCTTATCCAAATTAGCGGCATTAATACAAGCTGATTTAGCTTGAGCCAAGCTACCGCGCTTAATATAGATAGAAGCTAATTTCAGGTAATCCGCTGAACGCTTGATAGGGTCCAATTCGAAGTTAATAGCTTCCTTAATATACTGGGTAGCTTTTGCGTAGTCTCCACCGCGATAGGACATGATGAACATCGCACGAGCAGAAGGTGCGGAAGGCTGCAATTTGTAAAGCTCTTCTGAAATATTGAAGAAGATGGGGTTATCGGTACAATCTTCATACTCACCCTCTTCATTTTTACGCTCTTTTTGCAGCATTTTAGCGGCACGCTTCAACCAAAGGGTATCACTTTTATTAGCCGCAAAGGTTTCAGCATTGTAGATTAAGTTCAATTTATCACAGGTAGCAATAGGTCCAAGAATCTTCTCGATATTAGACTCAACTACAGTATAGCGCTCCAATTCACGCTCTGCCTTTTCCAGCTCTTTCAACTCTTTGGTATCCAAAGCAACATTATCAGAATCGCGTTTGCGAATCAGTCCTTCAATCACAACGTTCAAGGCATTATTGTTAACCTCGATACCTTCGTTTACCAGGTTGTAATCGCGGAATACATCTTCTACTTCGAATACTTTTTCATTAAATAAACGAGCTGCGGTAATGAAGTAGTAGTTGTAAAAGGCAGCGGGCTGTTCTGGTCCTCCAATTTCTAAGGCGTATTTAAAGAGATCATGAGCCTCTTTATTTTTATCCTCATTGTATTTGAAGAAATCCAAAGCTTTACGAGTTGCTACATCTGCCTCATTGCCAGGATAAATTTCGTTGCGGCGATCGTAAACCTCCATCAAGAGATTTTTAAACTTACGCTCGGCAGCGGTATCTTTATTTTCAATAGACTGGTCGATCTTAGCCTTAGCGATATAAGGACCATAGATGAAATTGTTCTTGCTGGAACCGGGGCATATATCGTAAACGATTTGCCAGGAATCGTAGGCTTCGAGGAACTGTCTTTTTTTAGCCAGTTCGTAATAGATGTAAAGGTTTTCTCTACAACGGAGGCTGTCTTCTCCGTAATCCTGGGCCTTGAGCAATCCACCCAATCCGATCAGGAATGCCAGGGTGTACAGGGTTGCTTTCATTTGGGTTGTTTTTGTTATCGGTATTTATAATCTATGAACCACTTATCATTAAACGTGACAGATAGGTAGAAGCTTATATACTGTTCGCGGATCAAATTGTTTGCGAGGCTGCCGCGTTGACCGGCTACCACCCCTAAATTGATGGTGCTTACTTTTTGCTCTCCGGGTGCCATGTTTCTTTGGCGAATCGGTAATCCTAGCCCAAAAGTAATGCCATAATTGTATATATCTTGTCCTGAGATATTTAAGGGGGTTTTCTCATAGAATCCGCCTATACGATATTCAGTGTTATTGAAAAAACCTGTTCCCCGCTCCAGGGATTTGAAGGTCATTTGAGGGGTCATAAAACCACCTAATTCCAATCGATAGCCATTTACTAAGGGGTTTCCGCCAATCGAAGATTTAAACTCGGAACCATTATAGCTCTCGAAATCCGCATTTACCGCCCAGGAAACCTGACGATTCTCCAGATTCATCTTTCCATAGCTTAAGCCAAAGCCCAATTCTGAGGGTAAGGTATAGCTACCTTCATTTGAGCTCCCTCCCACTAAAGTATCGCGGGCTGTATTACCGTCAATAGTATAATCGAAACTTAAGTCTGTAGAATTAATGCTGGTGGCATTCTGGAAACGCAAAGCGGCCGATAGGAATCGATCCTTAGGCATTAAATATTGATACTGAGCGCCATAATTAAAGAATACCCCGCTAATCTGGCTTTCACGATCACTGCGAGTATCCAGGAAAGTATAGTCGTAGAAGTTTACAATGTTGTTTTCGCGCAAGGAACCAAATAGATAATGCATATTCACTCCCAGACTTAAGCCTTTAGCCACTTCAAAGCTATTTCCCCAAATTACAGAGTTGAGTCCGCCCTGACCATTAAACTGATCGGTGATCGTCACATTAGAATCAGAAGGAAGCACACGGCTACTGTTAATCTGATAGCCCTTAAAGCTATAAGGTTGGATAGAAACGGCAGAACCCCACCAATTCATTATAGGCACCCCCACCGAAAGGTTTCGCATGCCGGAACGGGAATTATCAATATTAACCGCTGGCGATTCTTGCATTTGGTTAATGCGGGTCGCTTCGAAGCCCACATCGAAGGTGGTTAACTTCAAATTGGTGTAGGAAGCGGGACTTCCAAAATTGATATTCAAGAAATCGGGACTGGCCAGAGAAGCGCCTCCCATACCCATATAGCGAGCATTTAAGCCGTGGTACAAATCCCCGAAACCAAAGCGGGAATATGGCGAAACCGAATTGGTTTGCGCATTGGCAATGCCAGCCATACCTAGCAATAAGCTAAGGTATAAAGCTCTATTTCTGAAGGAGGTTGTACTCAAGGATGTAATCAAGGCCGTTCAGCAAAAAATTAGAAGGTGCAAATATGTCATTTTTCAACCACGGGAGCAACAAGGAATGGTCTCCTCCCGTAATTACTGTTCGAATAGCGCCAAATTCTTCCTCATATTGTGTGATGCTCGCAGAAATTTCTGCCGCATAACCTCGCACCACACCGCTGAGAATAGAGTTTTCGGTACTATCCCCTACTAAATTTGGATATTGAATACCCGACCAATCTACTTTGGGCAAATTGGCGGTAAAATGTTTGAGGGATTTAAAACGCATCTTTAAACCCGGACTAATCGCTCCACCGTGGTAATTTCCCTGAGCGTCGATAAAGTCGGCCGTTAGGCAGGTACCCAGGTCTAATACCAAACAGGCTTCACCCGGAAAAAGTCGATACGCTGCTGCAGCTAAAGCCCGGCGATCATTACCCAAGGTCTTAGGACTACTATAGAGCATAGTATAAGGCAAGGGGCTTTCAGGATTCAAGCTCAAGCAATAGTCAAATTGCTGTCGAGCCACCTCTAAATCCCAGGATCCGGTATTGGAAAAGATGCAAGGCGCCTCATTCGGAAACTTTTTTAAAAAAATTTCAAATTCTTTTTGCTCCTCAAAGTAGTGGAGATCTTCACAAGTTTGATTCTGGTATTGAGCCACTTTGATGCGGGTATTTCCGGCATCAATCACGATATGCAGGGCTCCGGCGGCCAAATTATTTTCCAATGCGCTCAAAAAATGTTTTGCACGAATGTAAAAAGTTTTACATTTGCGCCCCGCTAAGGGAAAGAGAAATCTTCAAATTCCCGAAAGCATGGTGCCATAGCTCAGTTGGTAGAGCAAA
>DLRW01000055.1:0-2594 GCA_002501205.1 Flavobacteriales bacterium UBA7878 | reverse complement strand
TAGCTCAGTTGGTAGAGCAAAGGACTGAAAATCCTTGTGTCCCCGGTTCGATTCCTGGTGGCACCACCGCAAAGAAAAAGCCTCAACGATCGTTGAGGCTTTTTTTGTTTGATCTGATTGTGATTGAGGTCTTCGAAGTAGAAAGTTTATTATTGTATTTACTCCAAGCTTTTGCCAATGCTTAAAGATCAAAACCGACACCCCTACCTCCTCCTCTGGATCTTCGCTATCCTCTTTCCCCTCTCCAGCTTAAGCAAATTAGAAGGCGATGGATGGACCATCAATTTGCATGACACGTATTATGTGATCAGCCAAAAGGAGATTCTTATCCTTCATTCTGTTTACTTATTACTTCTGGGTGGGATGTACTGGCTTATGCGGAAAAGGAAGCTTATCAATGGCCTCAGCATTTTTCATGTGCTGGCTAGCTTCATCATTCCCGTTTTTTTAATGCTTTTGAATCGCAGTAAGGGAGAACCTTCCACGCATGAGGTGTATTTTAAACTCTACCTAAATGCATTTGCCCTACTTATCTGGCTTTTAGCTCAGATAGGCTTCATAATCAATTTGCTTTTAGGTTTCAGAAAAAATGCAATTCGGAAGGAAAATACCTAGGCCATTTCGGCCAATTGTGGCAATACGATAATAAAACGAGAACCCTTGCCTGGTTCACTTTCAATGCGCAGTTCTCCGTGATTGTCGCGGAGGTAATTTAAAGAGGAGCTAATGCCAAAGCCGGTACCCGATTCATCATGGGTGCCTTTGGTGCTAAACCACTTTTCGGGATTCAAAACCGTTTCGATAGTTTCATCATTCATCCCTACCCCACTATCGGCTACCACCGTATGGAGCTTACCGTCTTTCACCTCGGTGTATACCTGAATCTCTCCTCCATCCGGAGTAAATTTTAAGGCATTGTGATAGACATTGCGAAAAACAAAGGCAAAGCTGTCTTTATCCGCAAATACCGCTTCATTCAGGTTTTGGGTGTCCAGGTTAATATGTTTGGCCCGCCTTTGATCTTCAAATAAATCTAAAATGGACTCAATAGAATCCTTTACCTGAAAATAATCAGCCTGCATGGGTTTTAACTCGCTCTGCTTCAAAGACCAGGTCAAAATATCATTCAGAAAATCCAGCACTCGCTCCGTCTTATGCGAAAGGTCTTTAAACATTTCCCGCGCTTCTTCTTCACTTAAACGCTGCTCAATCAATAAATCCATTACTGACTTTAGGGAAGCAATCGGACTGCGTAAATCATGTGAAAGCAAGGAGAACAGCTTCTTATTAGTGGCGTTTAATTCGGCTAACTCGCGATTCTTCTCCTTCACCTGGCGAACGCTTCTGCGAATTAAAATCGCGATGGGTGGCGCTACCAAAGCGGGAATAATAGTAGACATGTACAAGCCCATCATTGGCTCTTGTAAGTCGACAAACAGTAAAATCAGACCGTAAACTGAAACAGATAAGATCACCGAAACTACCCCCATTAGCCAAGGGTTAGTTAAATACTCCTCCCATTTAAAATTACGCTGCATAGCTCTTTTTAAAATACATTTCCCCCTTAGGCTACTAATATAGTGCATATTCCCCCTACGACTCTTTAATAGGATTTGTTAAAATTTCTACAGCTTTCAGATATTCTGTGAGGCCCTCACAAAGCGAAGTATTCCTTTTGTATCTTGGAAAAGTTGCGATTTTAATTTGCTCATAAAAACTATAAGCAGATTTACTTACATTCGCGCTGCTTACACACTCATTTACAGAGTGTAATGATTACACGGAAGCATGTCTCAGGCTAGGAACAGGGAGATTGAAGCATTGCAGGCTCGCATATTACAGCGGGCATTAGACGTTTTTTTTGTCTTGGCTCTATTGGCTACCGCCGTATTAGCAGTACGCACCTATTTGTTTCATGAATGGACAACTTTGATTGTTGTTTTGACTGCAGCTACTATGCTTTTTTTCATGCGACGTTTCCATGATAAAATTCCCAGCAGCTATATTTCGACCACCCTGGTTTCCACCATTTTTATCGTTTTAGCGGCAGGTTTATTTAGACTGGGGCTCTTAGCGGCGGCCATTTATTATATAACTCTGGTCCCCATTTTCACCTACCTCACCACTAGCTATCGTAAAGCGATCTACACCTTGGGCCTTTGCCTGTTTATGTATGGCGGTTTTGCATTTCTATATGTTCAGGGGATACTCATAGCTGACTATAATTTGGATGAGTATGTTACGAATCCCATTTCCTGGTTACTCAATATGACTATTGTGGCTTTAACCAGCCTGGCCATCTTGGACATTGTAAATTACTTCCGCAATGGCTTGCTCCAGTCCTATTCCGAATTAGAAAAACATCGAGATCATCTGGAAGAGTCGGTAGCCGAGAAAACCGACAATTTGCATCAGGTCAACGAAGAATTACAAAAGTCTAACCGCGAACTACAGACCAAACTTAAGGAGCTTAAAGAAGCGCAAAATCAACTCTTAGCCAAAGAAAAACTCGCTTCCCTGGGCATGCTCACCGCTGGTATTGCGCATGAAATTAAAAACCCCCTAAACTACATCAGCAGTTCTCATAAATTACT
>DLRW01000018.1 GCA_002501205.1 Flavobacteriales bacterium UBA7878 | reverse complement strand
AAAGCGATTATAACTGCAATGGTCTACTAAATAGCCCTTGCCCCTAAGCGTATCCAATGATTTCTTGGATCGCGTGCGGATCATTCCCCAATCATCGCTTTCAAAAAGAACAATCTTCTTCTTGGTCGACTTGCCGAAGGAATTAAACAAATTCTGTTTGAGCGTGGTCTTGTTCAATTTACTTTAAGCTTTCCAAACCGTTCTATTCACATAATCCGTATAACTCAAAATGATCTTAACCATTTTTTGAGACACGTTTGGCATGCTGTAATCGGCAACTTGTCTAAAGTCTCGCTGTTCTCCTACAGATTGCAATTCAACTTGCTTAATTCCCTGTAAGATTCGCTCAGGGCTTAAGCCCACCATCATAACAGAGGCTTCCTCCATTGCCTCCGGGCGTTCATGAGCCTCGCGAATATTCAGAGCACGGAAATTTAAGATTGAAGACTCTTCCGAAATAGTACCGCTGTCTGACAATACTGCCTTGGCATTTACCTGTAAGGCATTATAATCTGAGAATCCCATCGGTTTTTGCCACTGAATAAGACTATTCAAGCTAATATCCGATTGCTTACTTTCCTTTATTTGCTCCAAACGTTTGCGAGTGCGCGGATGGGTTGAAACTATGATCGGTAACTGGTACTCCTCCGCGAGAATGTTTAAAGTTTCCAGGAGGTTGAAGAAGTTTCGATCCGAGGATATATTTTCTTCCCTATGTGCCGAAACAAGGAAATATTGGTTCTTCTCCAAATTCAGTTTCTGAAGAATATCCGAGGCAGCAATTTTGTCCTTATAGGCATCCAGGACTTCAAACATTGGAGATCCCGTTTTAATAATACGATCGGGAGATAATCCTTCACGTAATAAGTATTCGCGGGCAATGGAAGAATAAGTGAGATTAATATCCGCTATATGGTCAACAATTTTCCGGTTTGTTTCTTCCGGAACCCTTTGATCAAAGCAACGATTACCAGCTTCCATGTGGAAGATAGGAATCTTACGCTTCTTGGCGGGAATGGCACATAAGCAGGAATTGGTATCACCTAAGACTAAAAATGCATCAGGCTGTTCCTGCTCCAAAATTGGATCAATGGCAATTAAAATCTTACCTACCGTTTCGGTGGCATTAGCACCAGCTGCATTCAAGAAATGATCTGGCTTCCGTACTCCTAAATCTTCATAGAATACTTCATTAAGCTCAAAATCGTAATTCTGCCCGGTGTGTACAGTAATATGTTCTATCGCAGGACTTTCATCAAGAGCATGCATCACTCTAGATAATCGAATGATCTCAGGACGCGTACCTACAACGGTTAAAACCTTTAACTTCTTCATTTTAAACTACCGTATTATTAATCTAGTTCAACTTTCTCAAACCAGGTATCTGGATCCTCTGGGTTATAAGGCTCATTAATCCAGAATACTGTTATTAATTCTTCTTGTCCAATATTTTTAATGTTGTGCGTATACCAAATGGGCATATCAACATAAGATGGATTTTCACCATCTAATTCAAAATCCAAAACTTCATTGGTTCCAATTCTGCGTAACTGAATTCTCGCCTTACCTTGAATTACTGCAAATCGCTCAATCTTACGTGTATGGAAATGTTCGCCTCTGGTAATCCCGGGGCGTGTGGTTGAAAAAGAGGTTTGACCGGATATTCCAGCTCGCATTAATTCTACAAAATGCCCTCGATTATCGCTATGCTTGGTAAAATGCCGTGGGAAATAATCCTTTTTGGGCATATAGCAGCGGTAGGTATTGAAGAGATTATGCTCAAATTTAGAGTTGATTTGTGGTATTTCTCCACCCTCCTGATATACCTCACGATAGCCTTGAAGTAAAGCCAATATTTCAGAAACCTTCGACTCAGAGCTATGATTCACGAGCAGTTCAGGCTCATTTACAGACTCATTGATATTCTTTACAATTTCGGATACCAATTCCCCAACATAAATAAGCTTTAGATTACCATCAACATCAATGCGAGGCACATCATCATGCGCTACTTGATGACAGAAAGTGGCCACTACCGAATTATAAAAGGGCTGGCCGAAAGGACCAAAAACATTGGGAATTACCATACCAGTAAAAAGCGCTCCTGAACGCTTTGCCCAATCAGCCAATGCCTGGCGTGCTTCTCGCTTCGATTTTCCGTAAATATTGTCTCTCTCTTCCTGAGTGGAAGAGGATATTAATACATGAGGGCGACTATCCGTACGCTCTAAGGCTTCGATAAGCTTTTGAGTTAAGCCGGTATTCATTCGATAGATCTCCTCAGGATCATTATGGCGATTTAGGGCGGCCAAATGCACAATTACATCACAATTGCGCACAAAGTCATCCATTCCTTCAGGATTATCAAAATACCCTCTATCAAATGGAACTAAGTCAAATTGCTCTTTATCTAAGCTAAGGGTTTGACTCAGGTGATAACCAACGAAACCATTTTGGCCGGTAATTCCAATTTTTTTCATGGTAAAATATTGTTGTTAGAAGTAGATTAGTTGGATTGAGACTTTATTACCAAGGGATATCTGTGAGATCTGCTCGGTAATCATCAGACTTGGATTGCTCCAAGGTAGCATCGGAAAAAACCAGTAAAAGACTACCCTTTTCTAATGACTCAAAACCATTGTACATTCCCATTGGGATGCTTAGCACTTCTGGTTGAGCGTCATTTAACTCATAATCGCCCAGCAATTCTTGTGTTTCCAAAGACCTCAGCTTAACCCGAAAACGACCTTTAATGACATGGAACCATTTGCTTTCCAGTTTATGCCCTTGCCATGCTCGCCGTACTCCTAATTCGGGCTGAATGCTATAAAAACGCTTGACTTGCGACATGTCAAAGTCATTGATAAAGGAAATAGATCCTCGCGAATCGATATGCCGATTACCTTTTATTATCATCGCTGATTTATCCAATGCTCTCTGGATTGCTAAACTCCTTTTTCCCTATACAAGAAAATCTTCCACTTCCTCTCCAAAAAGCTCTTGTCGAACATATGCCAGCTTCTTCACCAAACTCTTAACGCCTTCCACGTCCAATCGATTGGTGTTATGGGAGTGATAATCTTCGATTTCTGAAATATTGGCTTCGCCTTCCGAGAAATACAAAGCATAATTCAAATCACGATTATCGGCTGGAATTCGGTAAAAGTCACCCATATCCTCCGCTTTGATCATTTCTTCTCGAGTACAAAGCGTTTCATAGAGTTTCTCTCCATGGCGGGTTCCGATAACTTTTATTTCGTTATCCTGACCCGATAGTTCTTTCATGGCTTGGGCCAGATCACCAATGGTCGAAGCCGGTGCTTTATTTACAAACAGGTCTCCAGAGTTCCCATGCTCAAATGCAAACAGTACCAAATCGACAGCATCATGCAAGCTCATCAAGAAACGGGTCATATTAGGATCCGTAACCGTTAAAGCTTGATTCGATTTCAATTGATTAATAAACAATGGAATTACTGAGCCTCTGGAAGCCATTACATTTCCGTAGCGAGTTAAGCAAACGGTTGTATCCTTCAAGTTTCGGCTTTCCGCAATCGCCACTTTTTCCATCATTGCTTTGGAAATTCCCATCGCATTAATAGGATAGGCTGCTTTATCGGTGCTCAAACAAATTACCTTTCGCACGGAGTTCATACCCGCAGCACGAATAACGTTATGCGTTCCTTCTACATTGGTTTTAACCGCTTGCATTGGAAAGAACTCACAAGATGGTACTTGCTTTAAGGCGGCAGCATGAAAAATATAATCAACCCCCCTTGTGGCAGGCTCTACACTTTCGAAATCGCGGACATCCCCAATATAAAAGCGCAGTTTATCAGACTTCAGACGATTACGCATATCGTCTTGCTTCTTTTCATCACGCGAGAAAATTCGAATTTCCGAAAAGTGATCAGTATTCAAAAATCGTTGAAGAACGGCATTCCCGAAGGAGCCTGTACCACCAGTAATTAAGAGGGTTTTATCCTTAATCATACTTGTTTTTTTCTAACAATTGTTCAAAATAATTCTTGAGCTTTTCAGCCTGAATTGAGGCATTAAACTCCTTTTCAGCCACTTTCCTTCCGTTGGCTCCAATTTTTTCCGCTTCTTCGGGATTACTCAAAGCCCGTCGCATGGCCGATGCAAAAGACTCCGCATTGCCAGGTTCAGCGAAAATAACCGTTTCGCCATCGCTTAGATAATCAGGAATTTCTCCTACTGTGGTTGCACACACTGGTTTAGCGGTTGCTAAATACTCTCCCAATTTTGTAGGAAATCCGCCTTGAGCTTGACGCGAAGCCGGGCGAGGTAAAAGGAGCACCTTGGCTTTTAAAAGGAAAGAAGGTATTTGGGTTTTGTCCAATTCACCAATGAATTGAACCTGATCTTTTAAGTCTAAACTTTGGAGTAAAACTTCGTGTTTGGGCGAATCTTCATGTCGAGGACCTGCAATTTTCAATTTGACCTCCGGAAATTCTTCGGATATCGCTTTAAAGGCTTTTAACAGAACATCAATTCCATCCTTATGATTCCCCAATAATCCGATATAAGCTAAATACTGCTCCTGCTTCTCAGAGTCTACCTTTTGACTAAAACGCTCAATATCTACCGTCATCGGTAAATGAAGAACCGGTAAATTATTAGGATTCTTAAAATTTTGCACTAAGGTTCTGGTCATCAAAGCAATGCCATCCAAAATGTCTATGGTATGCTTCAAATATTCCTTAAGCTTCCATTCTTTTAATAGCCGCACTCGAAAGGATAGATTATGTTCCCGATGAAAATCCGGAAACTCCGACATTTCGAGGAATACCAAACCTTTACGACTGCTTTTTTTAAGTCGTTTCCCCACCTTAAACCCAAGTAGGGAATCCTGAATCCAAAAGATAACAGGCTCTTGTCCCGATTTCTTGATCAGTCTTTTTGCAAAAAGGCCGGAATAGAGAAATGGAAACAAATAAGAGTTTAAAAAACCCAACTTAGCCAGAAACTTAAAGGGTGCACTATAATAATGGGCCGTACCAAACTCCGCTTTGGTAGCTTCATCCAATTGCTGTGGATTAATGCCTAAGAAATGGCTCTCAACCTCAAGGTTTAGAGACTTCAGGCCTTTCATTAATCCCAAGGTTCGGTTGGCATCGGCACTATTCACCTTAAAAAGTGCGGTATCTCGGACTAATATTACTTTCATAAACAAGAGTAGTAGAACAGGCTATTGCGGTTTCTTTAATAAAAGCGGGACTAAATATTGGAGGGCTTCTCTTTTAATACTTTGTATACTAATCCTTAGGACTCCATCAGCTCTTGATAAACAGACTCCACCATACGCGCATTTCGATCGGCACTATAGAGCTCCTCTGCCTTTAGTCTCCCCTTCTTTCCCATTTCAATTAAAATGGATTTATCCTCTGCAATTCGATTTAAAGTATTGGCCAATTCTTGGGCACTGTTATAAGGGTATAAAAACCCATTTTCATTGTGATCAACAATCTCACGCATCCCCTCTATATCAGAAGCTACAACTGGCTTCCCTAATGAAAATGCTTCAATGGCCGGACGGGAAAAGTGGGGCTCAACAAAAGGGGAAACCAACAAGTCTGATCCCTTCAGTGATTTCATGGGGTCTTCCGAAAAGCCCGTTAATTTGGCATTTCTTGAACTACTGATTTCCTTAAAGCTTTGGTACTTCCCAAAGAAAAGTAACTTCTTGAGCTGGAACTTTAATTGACCTTTAATGCCCTCTGCTGCCTGAAATACAGGATAGTTACCGGCAAACTCAATTAAGACATTAGGCTTTAGATACTTTAATGCCTGAGAAATGATTTTGTAACCTTTAATTTTTGAGGCTCCTCCCAGATACAACACTTTAAGGGTAGGGCCGGAATTCTCATAATTGAGTTCGGAGGAATCAGGAATCTTAATCGAATTATAAATCACCACCGACTTATCATCAAGACCCAGTCGGTCCATATTATCCTGACTAATATTAATTACTCGATCACAGTTGTCATTGATCAAGCGTCTTAGGATTCCGTATCGGAATCCAAAATAGCCTCGATATACCGCCTCACGATTATGCAGAACAACTTTATAGGCCTGCTTTTTTGCAGCATAAGCCCAACTGCTCAATACATGCGAGTTCAGGTGAACAATATCGAATTTCTCATTTTTTTGGAAGTATTCTTTTGCCTCTTGATGGGCTACTTTTTTCCAACTTCTATAAACATTCCAATACTTAAAGAAGAACAATGGAGAATAACTTCCCGATTTATTGTGGATAAACCAATTCGTGTTGGAAGGGTAAACTTCAACCTGAATATTGTTCTTTTTAAACAAGTCGACTACCACGCTATCACGCAAACAAAGAACCTTAACATCATAAGTATTCTGATCTAAGCTATTAATTAGGTTGATCAAACTTATGGGAGCGCCGCCCACTCCAAATCCATGATGTACATAAAGTACTTTAGTTTTCATGATGGTTTTTTTCGATTGACTCTGGTATTAGGGAGCCTTTTGTATTTAGTTTAACATGCGTTAATCTCTTGCGCAGATTATTGCTTAATTAGATCATAGGATCTTATAATTAAACTTCCGCTCAAGCCCATAAACAATAGACTAAAGGAGGGGATCAGCAGGTACTGCCCTACCATTCCACCTATAAGTGCTGAAGAAAAAAGCAATACCACCAAGGCAAGAAACAGCTGGCTGATCCGATCATTCTTCCTCATCTGGTACTTGTTGATTATTCTTCCATTCAAAAATGTGATTCGAAGAAAAATAAAGGTCACCAGGAGTCCGCTTATCCAGCCTCCTGAACGAATCAATTCCAAGGGAAGGTTATGGATACCAAAACTCACTTCCGAAATTTCGGATCCATCAATATTGTCGAAGCTAATCTCAGGATACTCCAAAGGTGGACTAAGTTTTGCATCTTCCCTAAGGTATTTTAAACCTCCCAGCCAAAGGGTGGATCGATCTCCAATTGCTTTAAACTTGGCATAATCCAGGAAGCTATCCAAAGACTCGAAAGGACTGGTTTCTTCCCAATCCCGTCTCAAGCTTACCCCTGCTGTTTCTACCTGATTAATAGATAAAATAAATAAGGCAACAAAAATGATAAGAACTCTAGGTTTGGTTAGGAGACGGGCTCCTAGCTTAACTCGCTTATTAAACAAGAGCAATAAGGCGAAAGCCAGAATAAATATAATGGTCCCCTTTACGAAGCCCAATACAAATCCCACCATTAAAAAACCTACCAAGATTAAGAGGTCTAGAAAAGTTAAGCGACCATTGTAGTTCCTTAAAAACATTATACCCGACAAGAGCAGGAAAGGGATAAAAAAGAATAAATACCTGACCGTAGCCTCCTCTCCTAATCCTAGCTGAATCACAACAAAGATGGCGATGGAAATAAAGAGTTTCTTGAAAAAATCCGAATCTAGATTGCCTCGTAAAAGTTGCCCCCAAAAGAAAGGGAAGACAGAAAGTGGAAAAGCCAGAGAAGACAATATTTCCACAAAATTATTACCTATACGAAGTTGCTCCATCACATTATAGCCATGCAAAAGGATCAGCAATCCCGAGAAAATTAGCATTATCCGATTGAACTTGAGCTTCCAGAGACTGCTAAAATGAATCAATGTAATCACCATAGTCCCAATTAGGATAAAGAAGGAAATGGTGGACCCCAACATGAAATGAAACAATAGGGGAATTATATAATCCACCCTTCTAAGAAAAAGCAGATAAAGCACATAAGGAGCCATAGCTACCTTAAATACATCTCCCAAAGTTAAATACAATGGAATGCAAGCAACACCAATTATCAGATGTATATACCACTTCATCGACTAGCTATTGCTTTTATTTCTACCTAAGTTCTTTCTTATCAACTGCATAAGCCATTGCGCTTCCTCTTTATTGATCCAATACCAGAAGAATGTTAAGGACCCATATATGATCAGGGGTAAACCCACCAGCTTCATCCCATTGCTAAAGGTATCAATATCGCCTACAAACCAGAAGAGCACTCCATAAACGAGGATATACAAAATATAAGATGGCCAACCTGACTTCATCAGGGTAAGCAGATTCTTATCAATTAATTTAAGAGAGGCATTCAATTGTGGAATCCCACTAATAATCATTGATATAAAAATGCCATAAGCGACTCCCACTGCTCCAAAATTTGCACCGATGAATACCGCCAGGAGGTAAATTGGGAAAACGACCAATGAAATTTTCAATAATTTCTGCGTAGCTCCTTTTGAATTAAAGAGGATGCCTACCAGCTTAACGGCCGGTAAAATGGCCGCATACAAAGTAAGTACTCGCAAAATTGGAGTTACCGCTGTCCATTTATCTCCTAGTAACACATCTATTAAAAGAGGGGCATTAATGAAAATATATACCCCGGAAAAGACCGAAACTAGCAATACGATCTTAAACACGATTTTAAAGGATCGATACAGTAATTCGTTATTATCCTGCCGCTTCGAAAATGAACTAAATAAAGTTTGAGCCAGCATCCCATTAATCTGAGTTCCGGGAATAACCACCAACTGAAAGCCTCTATTATATAAGCCCAAGGAAACCTTACCTATAATTTTCCCAATAATTAGACTGTCTAAATTCCTGGATAGATAGCCCACTAAATTGGAGCCCAATAAGGGCAGCGAAAAATTCAGAAATGACTTAACGTCCTTAAACTGATAATGCAATTTGGGAAACCAACCGGATAACAACCACAGCATGGCTGCAAAAAAAAAGGAAGTGAGGATAACCCGGGCAACCAAACTCCAGTATCCAAAACCGTAATAGGCCAGCGCCAAACTTATTCCTCCAGAAAGTAAGAGGGCTGCAATCCTTCCTTTAAAGATCAGCTTCATATTGAGCTCCTTTCGAAGCAATGCCAACTGCACCGGTACAGTACTGCTGAGAATAAAGTTCAAGGATATAATCTGGGTGATGGCAATAAGGCGCGTATCCTCATAAAAGTTTGCCAAAAATCCCGCAGACAGAAAGAAAATAAAGCCCAGAAAAACACCAATCATGATGTTCAACCAAAACAAAGATGATTTCTGATTCTCACTAGGATCTTTGGCTTGAATTAAGGCAGAGCCGAAGCCACTGTCAATAAAAAGATCCAGAAAGCCCGCCATCACAGTAGCCAGGGCGACTAATCCGAAATCTTCCGGACTAAGTAGCCTTGCGAAGAAAATTCCAAAGGCTAGATTTAAAATCTGGATGCTCAGATTTTCGGAGCCATTCCAAATTGCCGCAAAGAAAGACTGCTTAAACAGTGATGATTCCCGACTCATTCTAATCCACTGATATTAGTCTGGGAAAAAACAATAATGGTTTTCACAAATGCTGTGATAAGTTTGTTTTCAATTCTTTAACCACCTGATCCAGACTAATTTCCTTTAAAATCTTAGATCGATTATCCTTCATTTCAGATTCTGAAAGTGGCGCAAATGCTGAGGCATTACTAGCGACTAAATCTTCCTCAATAGAGAAAACTTTAATTCCTATTCGTTTTAAAAACCAGTAAAGGCTGTTCTTTTTACTTAAATACACTTTCGCTCCCAGGTAAATTAGGTTTAAGACGTTTCCTACGGCCTGTTGACGATAATGATACATAAGCGCGATGCTACAGGATTGCAGTAATCTTTGATAGTCCTTTAAGGCCATGAAATCCAATAGAGGATCAAATTGATCACCTAAGACAGTCTTGCCTTCCTGTGCAATAAGCTTAGCATACTGAAGGTCGCCATAATTTAATGGGCATATCACCTGTCCGATTTCGTCCAGGTTTTGCTTCTTTAAATGATGAAAGGCATCCAGATGATTATTTGAATACGAAGCTGAATTACCTAATAGTATATTCTTGCCATCAACGAATGGAGCATCCCTCTCAATGATAAAATCGGCTGGATAATACGTAAAGGCGATCCTTTTAGCTTCCTTCTTAATTAATTCATATTTACGATACAAATCAACTTCCTCCTGATACAGGATTGAAACATAGTCTGCTTGTTTCAAAATTTTCATCGAAGCCGTTTGATCCCTATTCCTTCCTAAAAAATCATTTACCGCTTCCTTTAAAAAAGGCCAAAACAAAAATTTGAAGAAGGTTTTAGGCGCAAAAGTGCTTTTCTTCACCTTATACAGTCCATATACCTCGATACCATATACAGACCAAACAAAAATCTTATTGCTAATCTCCGGATAGGTTTCGAAGACAGCGCGATGCATAGGACCCAAACCATGGAAAACCAAAACCTTAGACTCACGAATCAAGTCTTCAATTTGCTCCTTTCTGTCCGCCTTAAAACAATTCTTTTGAGATAGGGTAGAAAGGCCATCCTCAAAGGATATATTCTTCAAAGAACTCTTATCCTCTGCTCCTAAAATGAGAAAGTAGTTCTGATCTGGAAAGGCAATTTCATATGACTTCCGAGCAGCATTGATAAACTTTTCGTCGGTTCCTAAATGTAAGATCTTCATCCTACTCACAAGGCCAATTAAAAATGGGTTCCATGGATCCCTTTATACAAGAGCTAAAGGTATCCATGATAAGTGTGAAGTAATTAAAGAATTGTGTCTGAGCTCAATACACTCTCTAGGGATTCAGCCAGGTAGCTAAGTTCATCTTCTTCCATAATATAAAAAGGAAGGCGTACTAGTTTTTCGCCAGCCACATCGGTGTTATGCATTGTTCCGGTACTTCTGCCGGCCTTTGAGCCCATTGGGGAAGTATGTAATGGAACATAGCCTATATAAGCTGACACTTCTTTTTCTCTCAGGGCTTCAAGGAATTTTTCTCTGGAAAGGTTCGCAGGTAATTCAATCCAAAAAGCGTGGTAATTGGTTTCCACATCCTCAGGAACCTGAACGTAGCGAATATTCAGTTTATTCTTCTCCAGGATACTGGTGTATGTATCGAATAACACTTTGCGTTTCTCTTGCAGGTACTCTAAATGCGACAACTGGTCAAATAGCAAAGATGCCAGAAGGTCAGAAATAAGAAAAGAGCTTCCCAGGTCTACCCAAGAATATTTGTTTTTAACGCCCGCCAGCACTAAGCTGCGATCGGTTCCTTTTTCCCATAAAAATTGGGCTCTTCGATCGTATTGCGAATCATTAATGCACAGGGCACCACCCTCGCCACAAGAATAACTCTTGGTGGCATGAAAACTGAAGGTTGCCAAATGACCGATAGAACCGGCATACCTTCCTTTATACTTGGAGTTTACCGCTTGAGCTGCATCTTCGATTACAACCAGATTCTTCTCTTTGGCAAATTCCATGATAGGATCCATATCGCAAACTATACCGGCATAATGAACCACAACAATTGCTTTGGTTCTGTCGGTTACAGCTTCCTGGATACTTTCCAGGCTAATATTCTTATTGGCCTCATTTACATCAACGTAAACCGGAACAAAACCATGGGTAACAAATGCCAAAGCCGTACTACTAAAAGTATAGGATGGGAGAATTACCTCATCCCCTTTTTCGCCATCCAAAAGCAGAGCGCACATTTCCAGTGCATCTGTACAGCTAGTGGTTAACAAACACTTGCCAATACCAAAAGTATCCTCAATTAGTTTTTGAGTTTTTTTAGTGAAGGGACCATCTCCGCCATGGTATCCGGAATCAATAGACTCTCCTATTACTTTCTTTTCATTACCAGTTAATGGTGCTTTAACAAAAGGAATTCTCATGCTTTTA